>CAZVBW010000089.1:0-14345 GCA_964625505.1 uncultured Phycisphaeraceae bacterium | reverse complement strand
CCTCCCCAGCCCTCCCCCTGCAAGGGGGAGGGGGCAAGAGATGACACAAACTGTCTAGGCGGCTCTGACGCCGACCGGTCATGTGCGGCGGCGCCGCGTGCTGACGTGTGATGCGCTGCAGCGGTGGCCGGCGTGGCGGCGGGAGTGTTTGCCTTTGTTGCAGGGGTACGCGGATCGCTGAGCCAAGCCGGCCGCGGTCGCCGCGGAGCATTGGGTGTCCCGCTGGCCCCGCGGGCTGGACCTGCCGATAATGGTGCGGACCTTCATCGGCCCCCGCGGGCGGCCGATGGAGGGGAAGACGGTCCGCGGTGCGCGGGCCTTGCTGCAGCACGACACGCTTTCGATCCAGAGGTACGACGCATGCGGATCACCATGGTGGGCACGGGGTATGTGGGCCTGGTCACGGGCACTTGTTTTGCCAACACCGGCAACGACGTGACCTGTCTGGACGTGGACCCCGGGAAGATTGAGAAGCTCAACGCCGGCGTCTCGCCGATTTATGAGCCGGGCCTGGACGAGATGATCGCCCGCAACCACGCGGCCGGCCGGCTCAAGTTCACGACCGACAAGAAGACGGCCTACGAGTCGGCGGAGGTGATCTTCATCTGTGTCGGCACGCCGTCGGACGAGCAGGGCCACGCCGACCTGAAGTACGTCCTCGCCGCGGCGGGCGACATCGGCACCGCGATGCAGCTGGCCCCGGGCCAGACCGGCGGGGACCCCGAAGAACGCCGGGCCAAGATCGTCGTGGTCAAGTCGACCGTCCCCGTGGGCACCAACGCCAAGGTCAAAGCCGCGATCGCCGCCAAGACCGACAAGCCCTTCCGCATGGCCTCCAACCCGGAGTTCCTCAAAGAGGGCGCGGCGATCAATGACTTCAACAAGCCCGACCGCGTGGTCATCGGCGTGGACGACGAGGGCACCGGCGACCGGATGCGCAAGCTCTACGAGCCGTTCGTCCGCCAGGGCAACCCGATCTTCGTGATGGATATCCCGTCCGCCGAGATGGTCAAGTACGCCGCCAACGCGATGCTGGCGACGAAGATCTCGTTCATCAACGAGATCGCCAACCTGTGCGAGTCCTACGGCGCCGACGTCGACGAGGTCCGCCGGGGCATGTGCAGCGACGCCCGCATTGGCAATAAGTTTCTTTACCCAGGCCTGGGCTACGGCGGGTCGTGCTTCCCCAAGGACGTCCTGGCCGTGGTCAGCATGGGCATCCTCGCGGACACGCCGACCGACCTGCTCGCGTCGGTGCACCGGGTCAATCAAAGGCAGCGCGACGCGTTCATGGCCAAGATCGACGGGCACTTCAACCGCGAGGCGCAGGGGCCCGAGGCGGTCGCCGCCGACGCGGATCAGCACGCAGACCTTGAAGGAAAGACGATCGCCGTGTGGGGCCTGGCGTTCAAGCCCGGCACCGACGACGTCCGCGAAGCCCCCGCCGTCACCCTCATCGAGGGACTGCTGGACCGCGGGGCGACCGTCCGGGCCCACGACCCCGTGGCCCACGAGACGGCCCAGGTGCTGCTGGGGGATCGTGTGCAGTACATGGACGACATGTACGACACGCTGACCAACGCCGACGCGCTGCTGATCTGCACCGACTGGGACGCGTTCAAACACCCGGACCTGGACGCGGTCAAGCAGCGGCTGGCCGAGCCGGTGATCTTCGACGGGCGGAACCTTTACCGCCGCGGCGACATGCTCGAGGCGGGGTTCACGTACCACAGCGTGGGACGCGAGCCGGTCAGCCCCGCCGAAGCGGTCGCGGCGGGGATTTGAGGCGGGGTCAACCACAGAGGCACAGAGGCACGGAGAAACAAAACCTCTTGAAGACGAACGGGAGCATGCGGTCTTCTTCACTTCGATGACGGGTTGGCTCGTGAGTCGTCTGTCCTGATCATCCGCCTTGGCTCGGTGTCTCTGTGCCTCTGTGGTTCAAACCCACTTGCCGCCCCCCCACCGCCGCGGGTACAACGCACCCATGAAGACGCTCCTTGTCGCCGCGCTGTCCGTCCCGCTGGCCACGCAGATGTGCAGCCAGCAGCCGCGTGCCGAGCTGGAGCCCGTCCCCCCGCCGCCCAGCTTTGACACCGCCGGTGCCCCCGGAAGCGGACCGACCTGGGTCCCCGCGGGCGGAGCCGGCGGCCCCGACGCGGCGGGCGTCACCGACGACCCGGCGATGGACCCGGTGGGCGTGACCGACAATCCGGCCATGGACCCCGTGGGCATCGAGCAGGCCAGCCCGCCCGGTGCCGGGGCCGCTTCCGGGGGGCGCACCTACACCGTCCAACGCGGCGACACCCTCTGGCGCATCGCCCAACGCGTCTACGGCAACGGCCAACGCTGGCAGGACATCGCCGACGCCAACCCCCAGATCAACCCCCAACAACTCTCCATCGGCGACGAACTGGTCCTGCCCGACTGACCACTCCCGCCCGGCAGTGCCACTTCAGTGGCACTGCATCAGACCACCGCCCCATACAATGAACGTATGGAACCCGACTGGCGCACCCGCATCACCATCAACCCCGACCAGTGCTTCGGCAAGCCCTGCATCCGCGGCATGCGCATCCGCGTCATCGACGTGCTCGACCTGCTCGCCGCCGGCCTGACCGCTCAGCAGATCGTGGACGAGCTACCCGTGCTCGAGCTTGAGGACGTCCCCGCCGCGGTCATGTTCGCGCGGGAGGCGATCAGCGACGCTGCGGCGGCCGCAGCATGAAGCTGTTGCTGGATGCCCACCTCTCGCCAGCGGTCGCCCGATGGATGAACCGGAAACTGCCGGACGTCCAAGCGTCATCGCTCATCGGCCGTGGCCTGGCACACCTGCCTGACCACGAGGTGATCAAGCTCGCTCAAAGCGAGGCGTGTGTTCTGATGTCGAAAGATCGTGACTACCCGCGGCTCGCCAGCGAAGCCGCCAACCCGCCACCGATCATCTTCCTCCGCTGCGGCAACACATCCGTCGATGCGCTCATCCAGTTGCTTGACAAGCAGTGGCAGCAGATCCGCCAGAAGATCGAAGATGGTGCACCGGTGGTGATGGTCGATTGACTCACACCCGAAAAATCGCCCCCAGCTTCTTCCCCATCAGCACCGACGCGCCCACCAGCGTCACCGTCAACAAGGCCATCCCCCACACCCCCATCGCCGAGGCGATGTATCGGCCGTCGCCTAATCGCATGAACAGCTCCCAGATCGCCTTGGTGATCGGGTAGTGCGGCTCCTTCTCGGCCAAAATCAGCGAGTCGGACACCTCCAGCATCGCGAAGCTGAACACCAGGATCCCACCCGCGATCAGGTTCGCCATGATCAGCGGCACCACCACCTTCCGGATCGCCAGCAGCGGCGGTGCCCCCAGGTTCAGCGCCGCTTCCTCCAGGTCGCCCGACGTCTGCTCCAGCCCCGCCGCGGCCGACCGCAGGATGTAAGGCAGCTTGCGGATCGTGTACGCGATGACCAGAAACACGATCGGGTTGGGCGCCTGGCCCCGGACCTGAAACAGCGACCCGATCGTGTACCACGTGCTGCGGTAGTCCCCCCCCGCCAGCGTCTGCTGGAAGAAGCCCGCCAGCTGCGGGAACGGCCAGTGCAGGCTCATCGCCACGTACCCGAACGCCATCACCAGCCCCGGCACCGCCAACGGCAACATCCCCAGCGAGTCCAGCAGCGTCGCGCCCCGGACCTTCACCCGCACCACCAGGTACGCGATCGCCAGACCCAGAATGATGCACGCCACGACCGCCAGCGATGAATAGATCAGCGAGTTGCGGATCGACGTCGTCGCCAGGTCGTGCTGCAGCGCCCCGCTGTAGTGCTCCAGCGTGAACTCGGCGGGCAGCACCGTGTCGTACCACGACCCGACCCCCGCCAGGCTCGAGAGCACCACGCCGATGTGCGGCAGCACCGCCAGGCCCGTCACGCCCACGAACAGCGCGATCGCACCGATGGCCGGCAGCCCCGTCAGCCTCGGCAACGACGTCGCCGCCGTCGCCTTGCCCTGCATCGCGTACGCCCGGCCGCCGAACGCCGCCTTGCCCAGGATGTACAGCAGCACCGCCACCACCAGCATCACCACCACCAGCGCGTACGGCCGGGGGTTCGCCTCGATTTCGCCCAGCCCGTAGAACACCTGCACCGGCGTGACCTGCTTGAACTCGAAGATCAGCGGCGTGCCCAGCTCCGTGAACGACCAGATGAACACGATCGTCCCGCCGGCAAAAAGCCCCGGCGTGATCAACGGCAGCGTCACGCTCCAGAATCGCTTCCACCGCGACGCCCCGAGATTCATCGCCGCCTCGTCCAGCGACGGGTCCAGGTTCGCCATCGCCGCCGTGATGTTCAGATAAAGGATCGGATACAGGTGCAGCGCCTCCATCAAGACCACCGCCCAGAACTTGCCCGCCCCCGCCCCGCCCAGCCAGTCGATGCCCAGCGGGCCCACCAGCCCCACCTGCTCCAGCACCGCGTTGAGCGCCCCCTGCCTGCCCAAAAGCGCCTGCAACCCGATCGCCCCCACGAACGGCGGCAAAATCAACGGCACCAGGATGATCGACGTGACCGCCGCCTTGCCCGGGAACTGGTACCGCGCCGCGAGCACCCCCATCGGCAGGGCCATCAGCAGACACAGCGTCGTCGTACACACCGCGATCGCCAGCGCGTTGCGGAGTCCCGTCAGGTAAAGCGGGTCCCGCAAGACCCCGATCCCGTCGGCAACGAAGTACCGCAGCGTGAACCCGCCGTCCGGGTCGACGAAGCCCCCGCGGACCACCAGCAGGATCGGCCAGACCAGCAGCAGCAGCAGGATCGCCAGCAGCACGGCGAATAGGCCGTACCGCCAGGCGGTGCGTCGAACAGCAAGCGAGCCGGCAGCGGGCACGGCGGATGGTGGCCCCCCAACGGCATCCCGTCAAACGCACAGCGCGCCTCACCCATTCCTCACACACCGCCGCGCTATCCATCCGGGATGAGGATTTTGTGAACCGCTTGGGTTGAAGTTGCTCACGGCTGCGCCTTTAGCTGGGGTTTGCCCTCATGAACAAGCTTCGAGCTCGGTGCGGTAGTACCATGCGAAATGCTTCATCACACACCCCACCCAGGAGGCGTTCACATGACTTCAAGGATGATCCGGCTGCTCCGCGCCGTCCAGACCAATGACTACGAGATCCAGGTCAGCCAGCACCAAGGCCAGCTGGTCGTGTCGGTCTACGACCCCGCCGACCAGGCCGAACAAGTGTTCTGCGGCAACGTCGAAGAGCAGGAAGAACTCTGCGAACAGGTCGCCCGCGCCTGCTGCACCGAGGAACAGCTCCAAGACCTGCTGACCCCCGCCGCCACCAGCACCCCCATCGCCGCCTGAGCCCCCGCACCCAGCGCGTCGGTTCCCCGCCGCCGCCCCGAAGCCGACGCTAAGGCGCCGCCGAAGCGTCTGGTATCCCGCACCCCGCCACGAACTCACCCCCCCGCCGCTTCCAGCTCCTTCAGCGCCCGCCGGTTCGCCAGCCGGTCCATCCGCGACTGCTTGTCGATGATCAGCACGCCGTCCAGGTGGTCGTTCTCGTGCTGCCAGACCCGGGCGGGCAGGCCGTCGCTTTGCAGCTCGAATAGCTCGCCGTCCAGCCCGGTGGCCCGGATGCGGATCGCGATCGGCCGACGGACCTCGCACGTGAGCTTCGGCAGGCTCAAACAGCCCTCGGACCGCGTCTCCAGCTCCTCCGCCGGGTCGAACAGCTCGGGATTCATAAACACCCGGTCCTCCCCCGGCTCACCGGTCACGTTGGCCACAAACAGCCGCCACGCCAGACCGACCTGCGGTGCCGCCAAGCCCACCCCCCGCGCCTCGTGCATCAGCTCGATCATCCGCCGGGCCACCGCCTGCACCCCCGCGTCCCCCGGATCGACCGGCTCGGCCCGCTGCCGAAGCACCGGGGCCGGGTAGTGCACGATCCCCAAAAGCTGCGGCGGCGGGTCCATCCGCGGCATCCTAAACCCCCGCCGTGCGGTGTGCACAGAATCGTTAAAAGCAACTTAGAACAGCACTTGCCGCTTGACAGGCTTGTCACAATGACCTACCACAAGCCCGCCGGTTGCCGCAAACCGCCCGCCGCAGCCGCGTCCTCCACGCCACCTTATCCCGACCCTGGGGAGCACATGGCCACGGTCACGAAAAAGGAGCTCATCGACCGCATCGCCGACGCCACGGGCCAGAAACGCGTCGTCGTCAAAAAGGTCGTCCAGAGCTTCCTCGATTCCATCATCGTCGAACTGGGCCAGGGCAACCGCCTCGAGTTTCGCGACTTCGGCGTGTTCGAAGTCAAGCAGCGCGCCGCCCGCACCGCCCGCAACCCCAAGACCATGGAAAAGGTCAAGGTCGCCCCCAAACGCACGGTCAAGTTCAAGGTCGGCCGAACCATGAAGCTCACCCTCGCCGAGCCCGAGCCCATGCAGGGCAACCCCGCCCAGCTCGAGGATTGACCCCCGCCGGCCCGGCGGCTGGGAACCTTCATCCGTAGGACGGGCGTCTCGCCCGTCGATTAAGCGCAGCTTGATTTGGTCCGGGTCTCGCGACGCCATGACGGGCCAGACGCCCGTCCTACGCGACTGCCGCGGGTATCCATCCGCGGCTGGGGGCGGTGTGCCACCGAGCGATGTCCCGCTCCGCCCGCGCTACCGGTTCTCGGACCCGGCCGGCCGAACCACCCGCTTCGCCGGGCCTCCACGGTCGTCGGCCCCGGCGGTTGCGGGTTGTGCGGATGAGGTGGCCTTTGCCGTTAAGTCGGCCCGCCCGCCGGCCGATCCCTGCCGTGGAGCCCCACCATGTCCACATCCTCGCCCCGCGTCACCGTCGTCATGCCCACGCTCAACCAGGCCCGCTTCCTCGAGCGGGCCATTTGCAGCGTCCTCGATCAGCGCTACCCCCGCCTGGAGTTCATCGTCATCGACGGCGGCTCCAGCGACGACACCCAGCGCCTCCTGAGCCTCTACGAACCCGAACTCAGCCACGTCGAGAGCCGATGGGACTCCGGCCCCGCCGAGGCCATCAACGCCGGCCTGCTCCACGCCACCGGCGACATCATCCACGTCATGGACAGCGATGACGTCATGCCCGTGGGCACCCTCGACGCCGTCGTCCGGCTCATGAACCCCGAAAACCAGCCCCGCGTCGACTGGCTCGTCGGCGACCTCACCCGCATCGACGAACACGACCGCACCACCGACCTGGCCCGCGCTACCGCTCCGGACAGCCTCACCGACTTCCTCATGCACGACCGCGGCCTGCTGCCCTCCACCGCCAGCTTCTTCCGACGGTCGCTGCTCGAACGTCACGGCGCCTTCGATTCCTCCATGCAGTTCGCCTACGGCTACGAAATGGCCGCCCGCCTGCTCGCCGCCGGCCACCGCCCCACCCTCGCCCACCGGCCGTTGTGTGCCCAGCGCGACCACGCCCAGTCGCTCACCCGCGTCCACGTCCTCCGCCAAGGCCTCGAGTACGTCCACGCCGCCGAACGCCACGGCGATCACATGCCCCTGTCCGCCCGCTACGCCCTGTGGCGCAACTGCCAGGAGCGCCGACTGATCTACGCCCTGGCTGAGGCCGAGTCCGCCGCCGACCGCGGCAAACGCCACCTCTGGGCCCAGCTGCTCCGCCACCCCTGGTGGCTGGGCGACTCCCGCTACCGCCAACGCCTCGCCGCCGACCCCGGCCCGCGCCCCGCGGCCGTCGCCACCGCGGCATGACACCAGCGGTGCGTTACGCCTGGGCTCCACCCACCCGACGCGCTGTCGCCCCAGCCGCGGATGCATATCCGCGGTCGCCGATAATCGCCGCGATCCCCCGCCGCCGACGCTCTGAAACGACCGCGGGTATCCACCCGCGGCTCGGCCCCCAGTGACACCGTGCGGGGGGCACGAAGCATCAGCGAGTGCACATACCCATCGCTGCCCGTGCACTCGCTCACGCGTCGTGCTCAGACCCGACCGCGCCAGCGCGTCGCCGGTCAATTCTCGTAGGACGCGTTCCCCAGCACGGCCGCGATTAATTCGCCCGCGTCGGCGGACTTGGAGATGAACGCACAGGCCCCCGCGTCAAGCATCAGCCGCGCCGTCGCCTCGTCGTCCTGCACCGACAGCCCGACCACCTGCACGTGCGGCCACTGATCGCGGATCCGCCGCGTCGTCTCCGGCCCGTTGAGCACCGGCATATTGACATCCAGCAGCACCACGTCCGGCTGGTGCCGGGCCACCGCCTCGGTCGCCTCCGAACCGTCCTGAGCCTCGGCCACCACCAGGATGTTCGGGTCCGTGTGCAGCATTGTCGCGATGCCCTGCCGCACCATCGCGTGGTCGTCCACGATCAACACCCGGCACATGCCCGTGTCCGGCGAGACCGCGACGGGGCGGGCCTGCGGTTCCCCAGCCGGGGCCTGCCTCGGCTCGTCCCCGGGCGCAGCGGGCTCCGCCGGCACCACCAGACGGGTCCGCACCCCCCCGCCGGGCTTGGTCTGAATCTCTACCTCGCCGCCCAGCGCCGCGATCCGCTCCCGCACACTGAACAGCCCCAGCCCCATCGACGCGACTTCGACCGACGGGTCAAAGCCCTTGCCCTCGTCGCGCACCTGCACCAGCACCCGGTCCTCGGCTCGCCCCACCTTGATGAACACCTCGCCCACCTCCGCGTGCTTGACCACGTTGAGCAGCAGCTCCCGCACCGCCTCGAACACCAGCGACTTGGTGTCGTCGCTCAGCGGGCCGGTCTGCCCGTCGTGCTCCAGCTGCACCGACAGCCCCAGCCGCTGCTTGACGTCCTCAGCCAGCCACTCGAGCGCGGGGATCAGGCCGCCCTCGTACAGCACCGGCGGCCGCAGCTGGCGGGTCAGGTCACGCGATGAACTCATCGCCTCCTCGACCAGGCCGCGGACCCCCTCCACGTCCTCGCGGAGCCCCTCTGCGTCGTCCAGCCGCAGCATGTCCAGACGGATCTTGACCGCGATGAGCACCTGCTGCAGCCCGTCGTGCAGCAGCGACGCCAGCCGCTTGCGCTCCCGCCGCTCGATCATCCCCAACTCGCTGGACATGTGCCGCAGCCGGTCGGCGTGCTCCTGCAGCGCGGCGGTGCGCTGGGCGACCCGCTGCTCCAGGACGTTCCGCGACTCGACCAGCAGCTGCTCGGCGGTCTTGCGGTCGGTGATGTCCAGGTTCATCCCGACCCACTCGCGGATCTCGCCGGATTCGTCGCGGACCGGCGCCGCCAGCGCGTTGGTCCACCGGTACCCGCCATCGACGTGCTTGACCCGAAACTCGATATTGAACGTCCGCTGCGAGTCGGCGGTCTGTTGCCAGGCGTCGATCACGCGCTCGCGGTCCTCGGGATGAACCACCTCGGGCCAGCCCTGGTCCAGCCACTGCTCGAGCGTTTGGCCGGTCTGCGCCCGCCACGACGGCGAGTCGGCCCGGACCCGGCCCGAGGCGTCGGTCTCCCAGACCATCATTGCCGAGGCCTCGACCAGGACGCGGAAGCGTTCCTCGCTCTGTTGAAGCGACTGCTCGGTGTGCTTGCGGCTGGTGATGTCGATCAGCGTGAGGACCACGCCGTCCACCCGGTCGCTGGCGGTGCGGTAAGGCAGGATGCGCAGCAGGAACCACTGGCCCTCGGTGCTGAGGACCTCACGCTCGACGGGCGTGAGCCGGTCCAGGACCGACTGGGCGTCGGCCAGCAGCTGCGGGTCGCCGATGAGGTTGTGCGTCAGGTCCGACAGCGGCCGGCTGCGATCGGTGTTACGGATGTTGAACAGCGTCGTGACCGGCGGGGTGAAGCGGACGATCCGCAGCTGCCGGTCCAGGAACAGCGTCGCGATCTGCGTCGCCGCCATCAGGTTCTGCAGGTCGCCCGAGAGCTGGCTGAGTTCCTCGACGCGGTGTCGATTCTCCTGGTTGACCGTCGCGAGCTCTTCGTTCATCGACTGGAGCTCTTCCTTGGACGTCTCCAGTTCCTCCATCGTCGAGCGCAGCTCCTCGTTGGCGCTTTGCAGCTCCTCGTTGGACGCCTGCATCTCCTCCTGGCTGGTCTCGAACTCCTCGATCGAGGACTGAAGCCGCTGCTTGGTCAGATGCAGTTCGGCCTCGAGCTCGCGAATCGTGGCGGATTCCCGGGGCTCCGCATCGGCATCGGACCGGGCCGTGGCCGGCTGGACCTCGTCGAAGATCACCAGGAAAAACCCGCTGGTGTCCCGGCCTTCGACCGACCGCACGCGGATCACCACTTCCCGGGTCTGCCCGTCGACGGCGACCCGCACCGGGCGGGACCGCTCGAGCTTGCCGGACTTTCGGGCCGTGTGCAGCACGGCCCGCAGCTCGATCCGCAGCCCCTCGCGGACGACGTGGAACAGGTTCTGGGTCGGCTCGCCGGGCGGGACCTGCAGGTACTCACCGGCGCTGGCCGAACTGTGAACCACGTCGTGGTTCTGGCTGACCAGCAGGCTGGGCGGGGCGTACTGCTCGACCAGCTCGGCGTGGGCGACGCCGAAGCTCTGATGCGGGCGGGCCGGCACCTCGTCCGCCGGCTCGCCGCGGCGCGGGCTCCACCGGCTGGGCGTGAACGGGAAGTGCCGCAGCAGCGGCTTGGGCTGGGCCGCCGATCCACTGCGCCGCCGGTACAGGCACCGCGTCTTGTCCTCGCAGACGAACAACTCCTCGCCGTCGAGCGTCTCGCTGGAGCCCAGCAGCAGCACGCCATCGTCCTTGATCGCGTAGTGGAACAGCTGAGCCACTTCGTGCTGCACGGCCCGGCGCAAGTAGATCAGGACGTTGCGGCAGACCACCAGGTCCATGTGCGAGAACGGCGGGTCCTTGAGCAGGCTGTGCTCGGCGAAGACGATCAGCTCCCGCACCTCCTTGCGGACCCGGTAGTAGCCGTCCTCCTTGGTGAAGAACCGCCGCAGCCGCTCGGCCGAGACGTCCGAGGCGATGGCGTCGGGGTAGAGCCCTTCGCGCGCCTTGCGGAGCGAGGTCTCCTGCAGGTCGCTGGCGAACACCTGGATGCGCGGCGCGACCTCACGCCGGCCGGCCTCCTCCAGCAGCAGCATCGCCAGCGAATACGCCTCCTCGCCCGTCGAGCAACCCACCGACCAGACCCGCAGGTCGTCATCCGGGGCCTTGTCCTCGAACAACCGGGGGATCGTCTGCTCGGCCAGCAGCCCGTAGACGTCGGGGTCGCGGAAGAACTCGGTGACGTTGATCACCAGGTCCTCGAACAGCCGGACCACCTCCTGGCGGTCGCCCCGCAGCCGGTCCAGGTACGCCGGCAGCCGCTCGATCGCGTGAAGCTGCATCCGCCGGGCGATCCGCCGCAGGATGGTCGACCGTTTGTACGAGTTGAAATCGTGGCCGGTCTGGGAACGGACCTGGGCGAAGATCTTCTGCAGGACCTGTTCGTCCTCTTCGGGCGTGGACGCGTCGGCCGGAGTCTCGGGGACCGACGGGCGGGTCTGGCAGATCCGCTGCAGGTGGGCCGGGATCTCCGCCAGCGGCAGGACCAGGTCCACAAAGCCCGTCGCGATCGCGTGCCGCGGCATGCCGTCGTACTCGGCTTCGTCGGGCGACTGCACGATGCTCACGCCCCCGGCCTCGTTGATCCGCCGAAGCCCCAGCGTCCCGTCCGACCCGGTGCCCGTGAGTACCACGCCGATCGCGTGGCCGTCGTGCGTCGACGCGAGGGTGCGGAAAAAGTGGTCGATCGGGGCCCGCTCGGCCCGGGCCTCCTCCAGCTCGGTCAGCCGCAGGTGCGTGTCCACCGAGTCGAGGTTGGCGTTGGGCGGGATCACGTACACGTGGTTCGCCTTGATCGGCAGCGTCCGGGTCACCTGCTGGACCGGCATGCCGCAGTGCGGCTGCAGCAGGTCGGCCAGGTGGCTCTCCTGCTTGGGCGACAGGTGCACCACGACCACAAACGCCATCCCCGTGTCGCCGGGCATCGCCTTGAACAGCTGGGTCAGCGCCGCCAGCCCCCCCGCCGACGCCCCGATCCCCACGATGGTCAGGCCCTCGAACTGGCGGTCCACGTCCCCCCCGTCCGCGGCGGGCTGCGCGTCGCTGCCCCGGACCCCTGCGACAGAATCGGTCATGACAGGCTCAATTTGGCTCGACCCGCGCTGGTCCAGCAGGACGCCGCGGCGCGGCAGCCAGCCCACCCACGTCAGTGAGACAGCGCTGCGACCACTCTACGTCGCCGCCGGGCGTTATGCACTTTCCGGCTATACACTGCACACTTGTTGTGAGCCGCCGCTGCAAACGCGAAGCTCCCGCCCGGCCCGGACCCCGGCACCACACCCCGCCCACGGACCCACCACACCGCCGCCGCGGTGCTGCTACCATCCCAAGTTCCGCCGACCCGGGCTCGACCCGCGGCCGGCCGCCTATCGGGGCGTAGCGCAGCTTGGTAGCGCGCCATACTGGGGGAGGGGTACAACCCCTCTCACAGCCTCTAAACAGGGATTTGTACCCCCCACTGGGTAAGAATCTGGGTAAAAAGGGGTACAGAAAGGGGTACAGGGGTAGACCTCCCTACTGTACAGGGGGTACAGATCACGATACCGTCGCGGGACCTCACCAGGAGCCCGACGATGGCCACCAAGCACAAGCTGACCTACCACAAGGCCCGCCAGCAGTGGCGGAAGAAGAAGCGGATCGACGGCAAGGACCGCTACTACTACCTCGGGCAGTCCGGCGTCGCTAAGGGCGACCACGCCGCCTACCGGGAAGCCCTCAGCGAGTGGGACCAGATCAACGCGAACCTGACCGACGATGGCCAGCAGGAGGCGGACGCGGAGCGGTTGTCCGAGGCGACCCGGCAGCAGTCCGGAGCGGTCCACGCGATCAAGGAACTGGAGCTTCACGAGCGGGCGGCGGCCGGCGAGTTCAGCGATGATGGTGAGCCGGGCAACCCGATTCACCCGCATACCGCCGACCGGATCATGGGGGAAGCTCGCCGCCTCGGGGTGGCCGACCTCGTGGCGGATCGGGTGTCTGCCATCACCGCCGGCGGCGAGGCCGGGAGCCTGACCACCTTGATCGAGCAATTCGTGGCGATGCACCAGCGGCGGCATGAGGTCGGCGACCTGTCGGCCGGCCGGTTCGACACGCTGCGGCGGGACGCCCTTCACTTCGGGTCCTGGGCCGACGCCAACGGCATCACCGCCGAGAAGATCGGGGCGGCCGCTGTCGAGGACTACCACGGGTCGATTATGGGTGAGGTCGCCAGTGGAGCGATCAGCCGAGCCTACGCGCGGACCCGGTGGGTGGCGTTCCGGATGCTGATCGAATGGGGGTGGGAGCGGGAGGCGTGGGGTTTGCCGAGGAATCTCAAGGCCCGCCGCTTCGCGATCAACGTGCCGGCAACCAAGGTGGCGACGTACCCCATTGACGACCTCCGGGAAGTGCTCGATGCCGCCGCCGACCGCACACAGCTGTACCTGCTGCTGATGGTCAACTGTGGCATGTACCAGTCCGACATCTCCGACCTACGGCCGGATGAAGTCACCCTTAGCCGGAGCCCGCGGATCACTCGGAAGCGGTCCAAGACGGCGGATCAAGAGAACACGCCGGAAGTGGGCTACCCGCTATGGCCGGAGACCGCCAAGCTGCTCAAGGCCCACCGGTGTGACGACGCTGACCGCTGGCTGGTCAACGACGCCGGCGAACCGTTGCGGGCCGACATCATCGACGACGACGGCAAGCTCCGCCGGCGGGACGCCATCCGCTCCGCGGTCCGCCGGACGTACCAGAAGGTCAACGCTCAGCGGAAGCGAGACGACCGCCCAAAGATGCCGACGCACGACCTTAAGCTGCTCCGCAAGCTCGGAGCCGACACGATCACCCAGAACCCCAAGTTCGGCGGCCGCATCGCTGACCTTTACTTGGGCCACTCGCCACGTTCCATGCGAGAGAAGCACTACGCCGGCCCGGAGCAGGCGAAGCTGGACGAGGCTGTGGCGTGGCTCGGCCAGTCGCTCGACATCGGCCAATGACCTGGCCGCAGCATATACCCGATGGTATACTTGGGGCGTGACGCGGGCCACGGCCATCAAGCTGATCCAGGAAGCCGTTGCCGACGGGCGGTACGAACTCACCCGGCACTTCCTAGAGCGGCTTGATGAGCGCTTCTTGTTCTGGCCGGACGTGCTTGGGATCGTCAATCAGCCGACACGCGTCACACCGGCTGGCGATGATGACGATGGTCGGCCGAAGTTTAAGCTCGCTGGCCAGACCTCAGCCGGCGGGGCCGAGTTGGTCAGGGCAATCGCATTCTCACGGCCCGAGGACGGCGAGCAGGTAGTCGTGGTCCA
>CAZVBW010000088.1:0-14774 GCA_964625505.1 uncultured Phycisphaeraceae bacterium | reverse complement strand
AGCGCCGAGGTTTGCCCACACTGCGGGGTGCGACTGCCCAATGCCTTCCACCATGAGATGGAGCAGAGCAAGAAAATCCGTGATGGTGTGTATGGCGAGATTGCTTTTGTACCTGCCGCAGCAGCGGCAGCCAGTGCAGCGATCTGCGCGATCGTCATCGGAGCCATCTTCTATACGCCGGGCATAGGTTGCGGCGTTTCATTTCTTGTTGCGATAGTCATCTTTGCCGGTGTCCTCTGGGCCAGCGATGAACACAACTTGGGCACACGGGCGAGTGGCGTGATCTTCATCAGTGTCGCGGTGACTTTGGGTGCTGCCGTGGCGGGATGGGAAGGGGCAGCCGTAGGTGCAGTCATAGGGCTTGGGCCGGCAATGCTTGAGATAGATTTCTTCGGCAGATGGATGGACCAGCAAGTGGCGGCAGCGCTGGACAAAGAATCTCATACTGACGAATCAGACCAGGCGTGAACGAAGCTACTGCGACTCGACGAGATTCTGCTGATATCTAAGAAAGAGCCGTGGCCACGGCCGCGGACCATCCGGGCGGGGCACTGGCCCCGCCCGGACTGTCTTGTTGGACTATGGCGGCGACCAGACGACGGTGACGGTCCAGCCGTCTCGGCCAAGGACGTTGGCCAAAACGCGCTCGGTTTGCCGCTTTGCTCGCCGGACGAGGTCGGGGTGGGACGCTGCCGCTTGGATGCGTGCTTCGCCCTCGACCAGGGCGGCGGCCACGGCGGTGTCTTCGTTTGCGTGGCCCATCGTGAACTGCCAGAGACCGGTGCGGTGCGTGCCAGCGATGTGAGTTGCTGCCGCGTCGAGGCGGGCCGACAGCACGGTGGGTGAAGGCAGACGGAGGACCAGGCGACGGGCGTCGTGGTCCGCTTCGACAACCTCAGCCGAGGCGAGGTCGGCCGCGATGAGAGCCGAGCCGTGGATCTTGACGACCGCGTTGACCCCGCCTGTACTCCCCGCGATCGAGTGCTCGACCACGTCGGTGACGGGGACCTCCAAGACGGTGAGGTGGGACAGCTCCTGGATCGCCGCGAGCGTGGGCGTGGCGGTGGGCGTCTGGGGATACGCTTGGACGGTGGTGGCCAGCGTCTCAGCCGCCCAGCCACACAGCATGAGGCCAAGCCAGATGGTTGCCGCTCCGGCAACGATTCGTTTCCATCGTCTTTGTCGCATGATTGCTGGCCCCGTGTCGGGTGTGGTTGAGTTGCTGCCGGGTGTGTTCGATGTCGCAACGGGCGATCAGCGTCAGGGCGAAGAAGATCAACGCCGCAAGCACGATGAGCCGTGCGAATCCGTGGTGTCTCATGGGTTTCTCCTTTCGGGTGGGGGCCGGCTAGCGGACCGAGGTCACGCCCGCCGGCCGCCCGCCCCCGGAAGCTGCATACTTTTCCGGGGGCGGGGGTGGGGGTCAGTTGAGATGACAGGCGGTGTCGAGGACGCCGTGCATGGCTTGGGTGCGGCGAGGCAAGGCGTCGAGGTTGCGGCCCTTCAACGCCTCGGTCACGCCGTTCATCAGCGTCCATGCCGTCCGCTTGCCGTCGATGAGGAACGACTCGTGGGACGGCTCGCGATACTCGCTCAAGGCGACGGGCAGACGAGTCACCGGCAGCGAGCCCGAGTCGACGAGCTTGATGAGCAGGTGGTGGGCGTCACGGTCGGCGAGCCGCTTCGCCTTGTAGGCGTCGATCCGCTGGTCCTGGTGGTGTCGCATTTCGCCGAGCCGACCGACGGCCGCCTGCACGAGTTGCGGCAGGTCGCGTTGGATGTAGCGGGTGTGCTTGCGGGAGAACCTGATCTCGCCGGAAAACGACAGATTGTCGCAGACGAAGACGCCGCTGCCGATAACGAGGCCGGCGGGGTACGACTGGTCGTGCGAGTTGCGCAGCCCGACGACGAGCGAGTAGTCCTCCTGAGCGACGCCGTTGCGAACTTCGAGCAGACCGAAGTATCGGTCGCCGTCACGGCCGAGGGCGTGGGCTTCGCTGACGGTGTTCAGGCCGATCCCGGCGAGGGTGGATTCGACTTGCGTGAGCAGTTGGTTGTGTGGGATGGGGTGCCAGGTGTCGGTGGCGGCAGGGGTCGCGGCGGTCTCGACGCTGGCGCGTTCGACCGCGTGGGCACCGCAGTGCAGCATGAGGTTGAGCATGAGGTCTCCGGTTGGGGTGAAGAAGAGCGGGACAACAATTCTGGAAATGGCGGGGACGCTTGCGGGGAAGTTGCCGGGTCAGCTTCCGGGGGACTTCCGGGGGTGGGGGTCAGCGGTAGGCGACGGGGTTGTCCCAGCCCTCGTCGTCGTAGCCGTCCTCGGGATGGTTCGATGGTCGGGTCCCGGGATTCCGGGGGCGGAGGTGGGGGTGGCCGTAGGTGTGGTTGATTTCACGGGCACGGCGGCGGACGCCACGGATGCCGCTGACCAGCAGGACGACGCCGGCCATAATGGCGACGAGGCCGCAGACAAAGATCAGCACCGCCACCGCGTCGGGCAGGGCTTGAGCCGCCGCCTGGAACGCGGCGAACGGCGGGCGGTGCAACAGGGATTGGATCACGCCGTAGACGAACATGGCCAGGCCGACGAACAGCGTGGCCGCAGGTTGGAGGAATTGCAGCATGGTTGGCTCCTGGGTTGAGGGTGGAAAATGGTGAAGGTCGGGGACACGGCTCGGCTACTCCGCCGGCCGCAGCCGGGCGCGAAGTGCAGACCGGATCGCCCGAGCTTGAAAGCCCCGACCGAGACACGAGCGGTACTCGACATTGAGCGCTGCGGCGATGCCTTCGAGCAGCTGGAGGCCGTAGACGCCGTCGAGCGATTCGACGACTCGGCCATTCACGTAGATCGAGCCCTTGAGCGTCCCGTCGGACTGGAGCGTGTCGGTGTAGTGATCGACCACTTCCGGGGGCAGGCCGGCGTCGATGAGGGCCTGGGGGTCGAGGATGCCGTGCCCGTCGCACATGGCGGCGGCTTTCCAGAGCACGGCGGGGTCGGTAGAGCGGATCAGTTCGGCGATGGTGGTGTGGCGTGTCCGGGTCAAGCCGCCACCCCCTTCCTCGCCGGATTCACGCCGGCCGCCTTCTCCGCGGCGAGGACGACAGCACGGAGGCGGGCGTAATAGTCGGCACCCCGCTTGGCCGACACCGGCAACATGACGGCCACGCCGTCGGGGGCGTCGTCGTCGGCCGGGCATAGTGCGATTGGGGCGGTCACCGTGTTGCCGTCGGATTCACTCTTCTCCGGCGAGTTCACAGACACCAGCAGCGTGACGTTGTCGGTCCCGAGCCCGGCGGCGACGCGTCGCAGGCGATCGACGCTGATTGCGAGCGTGATCGGCTGCGCAGCCATGCCCCGAGCACCCCGACGTCGGGACGCATCCTTCCCTGCAAGCTTGGACTTCACGACGTCCGGCAGCACCGACCCGATGGAAGGGAAGTCCGTCGTGCCTTGGACCGGTGACGCCTCGCGTCCGTCGCTCGACCGCCACCGGCCATCGTCGAACGAGACCCCGGCCCGGCCGCCCGCGTACTTGGTGGGCAGGGCTTTGCCGGGCACGAGCGTGGCGGACTCGACCTGGCCCTGCGTCAACACGCAGACGGCCTGGTGTCCGTCAGTCGCCTGCAGGACCGCGTTGTGGTTGCGGACCGGATCGCCCGCCGCCTTGGTCGGCCGGCCTCGCCGCCTCCCTCTGGAAACCAGCGGGAGCGCTCGGACAGCGGACAAGGCGAACCGATCGCTGCTGCCGGTTGCCCGGCCGATGCGGGTCGGAATGCGGACACGAGTGGGGCCGCCAGACACGGTGTCCGTTGACATGCTTCTTTTGGTTGGCTTCCGGCCGCCGATGCGAAGGCCGGGTGGTCGTGTTGGCATGGTTGCTCCTGTTGAGGTAGTGAGAAGACACGGCGGACTTCAACTTCCACCGTGAAGTCGTTAAGGGGAGAGCAATTCTTCAATTCCGTTTTTGAACGAACTGATGTCAGCTCGCGATGTGCTCGCTGCGCATCGCGGCTTCGACCTGCGGGTCAAGCACTTCCGAGGCCTGCGTTTCCGGGGGCAGCGTTTCGCCGAGGGTGCCGAGGGATCGGTTGATCGCTTCGTGGTCCTGGCGGACCGCTTCGGCGAGATCGGTGCCGAGTGAAACGATCTCGGCCGGGGCGAGGTCGTGGACGGGGACAATCGTCATGAGGGTGCTCCTGTGGGGAGGAACGCCCACGCGACCCCCGCCCCGCGGGCGGGATCGCCGCGCGGGTCGAAGGGTGAGTTGGGTCAGTCCGGATCACCCGGCGAAGCCGGGTCGTCTTCCGGGGGCGGGGGCATCAGGTCACGCCACAGCTCGTGGTGGCCGTGACGCATGGAGAGGATCGAGACGAGCACCAACCGCTGGACGCGGCGGTAGCACCGCTGGGTCTGCTCGGCCGTGTCGCCGAGCTTGAGCAGCCGGCGGTGGATCGCGGACAGCTCTTCGAAGACATAACTCATCAGGTCGGGCTCGACCTGTTCGAGTTGTTGCATGACCCGGCGATGTCCGAGCCGACGCAGCTCGGCCTGGGCCCGCAGGATCGCGCGGGCCGAGACCTGTTGGTCTGAGGCCATGGGGTGACTCCTTGGCTGTGGTGAACGTGAGAAGTCGCCGGAAGGTTAGCGTCGATGCACTGGACATCGTGACTGATACCCGCAGGTCGAGCAGTTCATCGGACTCGGCGAGGCAAAATCGACGCCGGCTTGGATGCCGTTCCAGACCGGCAGCATCACGTCGATGATGTGGTCGCGACGTTCATCATCGCCGGCCGGGACATCTAGCAGTTGCACCGCCGGTGACTTGGCCTTGCTGACCACGCCGAAATGGAGGTGCAGCGTCTGGCTGGAGTCCATCCTTGAAGCGAGCTGCTGATACAGCAGCAGCTGGTCGGCCGACTCGTCGACCTTCGCCGCCGACCATCGCGACTTGCTGGTCTTCAAATCCGCGAGGTGCAGGCCGTCCTCGGCCTGCCACATCACGTCGATGCGAGCGACCAGGTCGGGCAACTCGGGATGCACCGAGCCCTTCAGCGTCTCTTCGATCGCGATGAGATCACCGCTCGACTGCGGAATCGTGGCCAGCTCCGAGGAAACGAACGCTTCCAGCATCCGCTGGCCGCAGGCCAGCACCGATGTCTCGTCATCGCCTTTCGTGTAGCGAATCTCGATGCCCTCGACCTGTTCCTGCCAAGCTTCGCGAAATCGCTCGACCAGGCTGCCGACTTCGACGGGGATGCCTTCGAGCTGCTGCTCGTAGAAGAACTGAACCGCCTCGTGGATCGCTGAGCCGAGCACGAGTGAACAACTGACGAAGTCCGGCTGCAGCCCTTCCACGTGCGAAAAGAACCAGCGTCGCGGACAGCCTCGGTACGAGCTGAGCTGCGACCAAGACACGTGCCGCCGGCCGGTCATCGACTCGATCACATCGTTGGGGCCGACCGTCGGGTCGGTGTTCGACCGGGGTGGGGCGTGGGCAATCATCGGCGGCTCCCGTTGCCGTTGCTGGGCTGCAACCCCTTGAGGTGGTCGATCAGCTTCGAGGCATCGCCGATGCTCGCCCGCTCCAGATCGACGCCGAACTCGTGCTGAGCTTCCTCAACCGGATCGACGCCGGCCCGATCCGCGATGGCGTGGATCGCCCGCCGCTGCGACTCGGTCATGCCGCCGCTCCTTGACCCGTTCCGATCCCCGAAGCGACTACCACGACCGTTCGCCGTGCGGGGGCTTCGGCTGTTGGTGTGCCCGTTGCGGTCGGAGTACCCGTTTCGGCCGCCCCGCCCTTTGCCATTGGTTCCCTGGGTCGCCGCCGCGTCCCCCGCCTGTCGATCCAACGCCTCCTCCGCCTGCTCGTACAGCTCGCTCACCGCCCCCTGCAGCTCGTCCGGCCGCACCAGCAGCGACTGGTCCAACTCGGCCGTCAGGTTGATCGACACCCCCTGGCTGTTGTAGTTCTCCGACGTCTTGCGACTCAATCCGACATTGATCGTCAACGGCATCTGCATGCTCCTGCCCACTGGGCGTTCGAGGTTCCAGACCACGCCGACAACGCCGCCGGCGCACGAAAAAGCCGCGGCTGACAGCTAGCCGCGGCTCCAAGTATTGTGACGCGGCGGTGCCCTTTTCTTTAGGTATCACTGGTTGGTATGGGGTTGTCAGGCCCCCTACCGGTGCGGCGCTGAGCAGGCCGAAAAGTTGCCGGCCGGCTCGATATGCCCGAACATGCCCGGCAACGTCCGGGACCACCACCCCGACGTGACCGCGAGCATCGGACCCGACGGCGGGGGTCCGGTTGTCGCATTCCCACAGCCCCCAGGACTTGCTCATGGACAGGACCGACCTCAACTGGATAGCTGGCTACATCTGGGGGATCGCAGACGATGTCCTCCGTGACCTGTACGTCCGCGGGAAGTATCGAGACGTCATTCTGCCCATGACGGTCCTCCGCAGACTCGACGCGGTCTTGGAACCCACCAAGCAAGCCGTGCTTGACATGAAGACGTCGCTCGATAAATCAGGCATCACGAACCAAGACGCCGCCCTGCGGCAGGCAAGCGGGCAGGCGTTCTACAACACTTCGAAGTTCACGCTTCGCGACCTGAAGTCTCGCAAGAGTCAGCAGCAGCTCAGGGCCGACTTCGAGGACTACCTGGACGGCTATTCGTCGAACGTGCAAGACATCCTGGAGAACTTCGAGTTCCGCAACCAAATCCCTCGCCTCTCGAAAGCCGACGCGCTCGGCACACTCATCGAAAAGCTGCTCTCGCCCGAGATCAACCTCAGCCCCGATCCGGTGCTCGGAGCAGACAACACCCAGAAGCACCCGGGACTCGACAACCACGCGATGGGGACGATCTTCGAGGAGCTGGTACGCCGGTTCAATGAAGAGAACAACGAGGAGGCCGGTGAGCACTGGACGCCTCGCGACGCCGTCGAGCTGATGGCCAACTTGATCTTCTTGCCTGTGGCCGACGACATCGACTCGGGCACCTATCTGCTGTACGACGGGGCGTGTGGCACGGGGGGCATGCTGACCCTTGCCGAAGACACGCTCACCACCCTCGCTGAGTCGCACGGCAAGCAAGTCGCCACCCACCTGTTCGGGCAGGAGATCAACGCCGAGACCTACGCCATCTGTAAAGCTGACCTGCTGCTCAAGGGCGAAGGCGAAGCCGCAGACAACATCATCGGCGGCCCCGAGCACTCCACGCTGTCGAACGATGCCTTCCGCTCTCGCGAGTTCGACTTTCTTCTCAGTAATCCACCCTACGGGAAGAGCTGGAAGAGTGATCAGGAGCGAATGGGCGGCAAGAAGGACATGCACGACCCGCGGTTCATCATCGAACACGCCGGCGACCCGGAGTTCTCGCTCGTCACCCGCAGCAGCGATGGCCAGATGCTCTTCCTCGCCAACATGTGCGCGAAGATGAAGCACAACACGCCCCTGGGCAGCCGCATCGCCGAGGTCCATAACGGCTCGTCGCTGTTCACCGGCGACGCCGGCCAGGGCGAGAGCAACATCCGCCGCTGGATCATCGAAAACGACTGGCTCGAAGCCATCGTCGCCCTGCCCCTCAACATGTTCTACAACACCGGCATCGCGACTTACATCTGGGTGCTGACCAACCGCAAGCCCGAGCACCGCCGCGGCAAGGTCCAACTCATCGACGCCACCCAGTGGTACCAGCCACTACGCAAAAACCTCGGCAAGAAGAACTGTGAACTCGCCGACGGCGATATCCAGCGTATCTGCGACACCTTTCTCGCTTTCGACGAGACCGAGCAGTCAAAGCTCTTCCCCAACGCGGCCTTCGGCTACTGGAAGGTGACCGTCGAGCGTCCCTTACGGCTGGCCATCGACCTGTCCTCCGAACGCCGTCGGTTGTTTCGCGGGGTTTGCGAAGAGTCAAAGGACGAGCCGCTGACGAACGTCGTCGATCGGGTGGCCGCCTCGCTCGGGCCGGGGCCGCACCGAGACTACGGCGTGTTCTTGGACGCGGTCACCGCCGACGCGAAGGAGCACGGCGTCAAGCTCACCGCAAAACGGAAGAAGCTGCTGCAGAACGATCTGGCCGATCGTGACGGCTCGGCCGAGCCCGTCGTGAAGAAGGTCCACAAGAAGGGCAAAGCGGATGCCGATCCCATCCGTGGTCGCTACCCCTCCCCCGCGGACGACGGGGCGTTGATCGAATACGAACCCGACGCCGAGCGACGCGATACCGAGCAGGTGCCGCTGCTGGAAGAAGGCGGGATCGAAGCCTTCATCTGCCGCGAGGTCCTGCCGCACGCTGAGGACGCCTGGTACGAGGAGGACGCGGTGAAGATCGGCTACGAGATCAACTTCAACCGCTACTTCTACAAGCCCGAGCCGCTGCGACCGCTGGAAGACATCCGCGCCGACATCTTGGCACTGGAAAGCGAGACCGAGGGGCTGCTCACCGAGATCGTCGGGGGGCAGGCGCGATGAAAGAGATCACCGGTCTCGCCAAGACCGTCCGCGAAATCCTGAAAGACCAGCGGTATTCGATCGACTACTACCAGCGCGAGTACCGCTGGCAGTCCAAACAGATCGAAGAACTCGTGCAGGACCTGGCCGAGCAATTTCTCAACTCATATTCGGCTGGCGACTCCCGTGAGGACGTGCAGAAGTATGAGCACTACTTCCTTGGCTCGGTGATCTTCAGCCGTCGCGGCAACGAGGTCTTCATCGTCGACGGCCAGCAACGACTCACCACCCTCACGCTCCTGCTGATCTACCTGCACCAGCGTCAGGGAGAGCGTACCGACCGCGTCAAGCTCGAAGACCTGATCTACGCCGAGAAGTACGGCAAGCGGTCGTTCAACATCGCCGTCCCCGAGCGGGCCATCGTGATGGAAGCCATCTTCGCCGGCGACATGCCGGACGTCTCCGATGCCTCGGAATCGGTGCAGACGATCGCCGGCCGCTTCCAAGACCTCAGCGAGCTGTTCCCCGACGAGATCGACGACCAGGCCCTGCCCTACTTCTGCGACTGGCTCATCGACAACGTCCACCTCGTCGAGATCACGGCGACGACCGACGAAGACGCTTACACGATCTTCGTGACCATGAACGACCGCGGGCTCTCGCTCACCCCGCTCGACATGCTCAAGGGGCTGTTCCTCGCCAACATCAAAACCGCCGACAAGCGGAAGGAGGCCGAGAAGGTCTGGCGGACCCGCATCGAGGCCCTACGCAAGCTCGGCAAAGAAGAAGACTCCGACGCGGTCAAGGCCTGGCTCCGGGCCTGCCACGCCAAGACCGTCCGTGAACGGCACCGGGGGGCCGAGAACAAAGACTTCGAGCGGATCGGCACCGAGTTCCATCGCTGGATCGACAACAACGTCAAGGCCCTCGAACTCACCGACACCGACTCATATTTCCGTTTCGTCCACCACGAGTTCGCCTTCTTCTCCCGGCAGTACGAGATGATCCGCAAAGCCTCCGCGGCCCCGATGCCCGGGCTGGAGCCGGTCTACCACGTCGCGTGCTTCCGCTTCACGCTGCAGTACCCAATGCTCCTCGCCCCGCTCCTGGTCTCCGATGACGCCGAGACGATCAGAGCAAAGATTCGGGCCGTCGCCACATTCCTCGACATCCTCTTGGCCCGCCGCGCGGTCAACTACCTGTCGATGACCTACTCGGCCATGAACTATGCGATGTTCTTGGTCATGAAGGACATCCGGGGCAAGCCGCTGCCCGAGCTGGTCGCCATTCTCCGCAAGAAGCTTGACAAACAGGGCTGCGACTTCGAGGGCACCACCGACGGCTCACGCGGCGGCATCCCCCGCTTCGGCCTCAATCAGTGGTCCAAGCGCTACATCAAGGTGCTGCTCGCCCGGATGACGGCCTACATCGAACGCGAATCGAACATCGAAACCTCGATGGCCAACTACCTCGTCGGCGGCAAGAGCCGCTTCGAGATCGAGCACATCTGGTCCGACCACGCCGAGTGGCACGAGGAGGAGTTCGCCGGCCCCGCCGAGTTCGCCGATGTTCGCAACCGCTTCGGCGGGCTGCTGCTCCTGCCCAGGAGCTTCAACGCCAGCTACGGCGACCTGCCCTACGAGGACAAGCTCCCGCACTATTACTCGCAGAACCTCCTCGCCGCATCACTCAACGATCAGGCCTACGACCACAACCCCGGCTTCAAGCAGTTCATCGAGCGGACGGGGCTCTCGTTCCGCCCGCACACCGAGTTCAAGAAGGCCGACCTGATCGAACGCGGCGAGCTGTATCGGGCCATCGCCGACCGCATCTGGAACCCCGCGCTTCTCGACGCCGAGGTGGCCGGCCCCGTGGAGGCAGCTTCGTGAATCATCTAACCGTGAGCATGGAAACGAAGCCGGGCCTGCTGGTCCCCGTTGGGGCCGGCCGGGGGGCCTACTACGAGTTGCCCCGGAAACGGCTCACAAACGGCTCAAATGGCTCACCCGGGCCGGCGGACGGGAACGGCTCACCATCGGCTCAATCGGCTCAGGCGACACCCCGGCCCGCCGCAAAGAAGACGACCACGAGCAGCAAGAAGAAGAGCACCAGGAAGGGCAAGAAGTGATCGACGGGCTTCAGCCATATCCCGAGTATCGCGACTCCGAGCTGCCGTGGCTTGGAATGATTCCATCGCATTGGCAGGTATCGCGAAGTAAACATCTATTTACACCGCGGAAAGAACTCGCGCGAGAGAATGACGAACAACTTTCAGCTACTCAGGCCTACGGCGTGATCCGTCAGAAGGAGTACGAGAGGCAAATCGGTAGAAAGGTCACGCAGGTTACTCGTCATTTAGAAAAGCGTCGGCACGTTGAGACAGACGATTTCGTCATCAGCATGAGGAGTTTTCAAAGGGGGCTGGAACGTGCCTGGACAAGTGGGTGCATTCGGTCTTCGTACGTGGTCTTGCAACCCTCAATGGCCGTTGACATCGACTTTTTCAGCTACCTGTTCAAGTCACACGACTACATTCACGCGCTACGCTCAACGGCAAACTTTATACGTGACGGACAAGACCTCAACTTCAATAACTTCAGTCTCATTGATCTTCCCCTGATCCCGATCGAGGAGCAGAAAGCCATCGCTCGGTTCCTCGGCCACGTCGATCGGCGGGTCCGCCGCTACATCCGGGCCAAGCGGCGGCTGATCGCGCTGCTGAACGAGCAGAAGCAGGCCGTCATCCACCAGGCCGTCACCCGAGGCCTCGACCCCGACGTCCCCCTCAAGCCCTCCGGCATCGACTGGCTTGGCGACGTGCCGGAAAACTGGGATGCGATGCCATTGCGCCGAATTGGCCGTTTCCGTAAAGGCTCCGGCGGAACGAAAGAAGATGATGTCGCCCAAGGCGTGCCTTGTATCCGATACGGCCATCTCTACATGTACTTCGATCACGTCATCGACACTCCCAAAGCCTACATCTCAAGGAAGCGGGCTGCCGAGTATGCAAAGGTGCATCGCGGTGAAGTGATATTCGCCGCGTCGGGAGAGGACATGGAAGAGATCGGTAAATCGGCGGCGGTTGCCATGGACGGTGAGGTGTGCTGCGGTGGCGACGCCATCATCTTTCGGCCATGGCTCAGAATCGACGCAAAATTTCTTGGCTACGCCTGCGACTGCTGGCATGCAGCACGTCAGAAGGCGAGCCTTGGGCGTGGTACAACGGTCAAACACATCTACGAGGATCAACTGAAGAAAGTGGTGATTGCGATACCTCCGCGGGAAGAACAAACTGCGATCGTGGCGGATGTAGAGAAGGCGATCGAACGCGGAGACAACGCGATTGCGACGGCGGAACGTGAATCGCTTTTGATCCGCGAATACCGCATCCGCCTCGTCGCCGATGTCGTTACCGGCAAGCTCGATGTGCGCGACGCGGCGATGCGACTGCCGGAGGTGGTGGGCGATTTTGAGGAGAACGGCGATGCGGCGGTCGAAGACGAGCCGCCATTAGGGGACGATGAACTCGACGCGGTACTTGAGGAGGCCGAGGCATGACCACCGACACCAGCGAACAAGGCCTCGAAAGCCTGATCGTCGCCCACATGACAAGCGAAGCAGGCGGTTGGATCGCCGGCCAGCCGGTCGACTATGACCGGGCCTACGCCATCGACCTCGTGCACCTCCGGGCGTTCCTGAACGCCACGCAGGAGCCGCTCGTCGAAGCGTTCGCCCTTGACGAGGACGGGCCGACGCGGCGGAAGTTCCTGGCCCGCCTCCAAGGCGAGATCACCAAGCGGGGGACCATCGAAGTGCTCCGCAGCGGCATCAAGCACGGGGCCCACCATGTCGAGCTGTTCTTCGGCACGCCCACGCCCGGGAACCTCACCGCCGAGCAACACTTCGCCGCCAACCGGTTCAGCGTCACCCGGCAGCTCCGCTACAGCCTCGACGAGACGCAGCTCGCCCTCGACCTGGGGCTGTTCATCAACGGCCTGCCGGTCGCGACGTTCGAGTTGAAGAACAGCCTGACCAAGCAGACCGTGGAGGACGCCGTCTGGCAGTACAAGAAGGACCGCGACGCGCGGGAGTTGCTGTTTCAGTTCGGCCGGTGCGTGGCCCATTTCGCGCTTGACGATCAGGAGGTCCGCTTCTGCACGCACCTGAAGGGCAAGGCGTCGTGGTTCCTTCCGTTCAACCGCGGTTGGAACGACGGGGCCGGCAACCCGCCCAACGTGTCCGGGGGCGGCGGGCTGAAGACCGATTACCTGTGGAAGCACTTGCTCACGCCGACCGGGCTTACCGACATCCTGGAGAACTATGCGCAGGTCGTGGAGACGAAGAACGAGAAGACCGGCAAGAAGAAGCGGACGCAGATCTGGCCCCGCTACCACCAGCTCGATGTCGTGCGGAAGCTGCTGGCCCACGCCGGCGACCACGGGGCGGGGCACCGCTACCTAATCCAGCACTCGGCGGGCAGCGGCAAGTCGAACTCCATCGCCTGGCTGGCTCACCAACTGATCGAACTGACCAGGGACGGCGACGAGGTGTTCGACTCGATCGTCGTGATCACCGACCGGCGGATTCTCGACAAGCAGATCCGCGACACCATTAAGCAGTACGCCCAGGTGGGGGCGACCGTCGGCCACGCCCAGCACTCCGGCGACCTGCGCCAGTTCATCGCCGGCGGCAAGAAGATCATCATCACGACGGTCCAGAAGTTCCCGTTCATCCTGGAAGAGATCGGCAGCACGCATCGCGGACGCACTTTCGCGATCGTCATCGACGAGGCCCATTCCAGTCAAGGCGGCAAGACGTCGGCCGCGTTGAGCATGGCCTTATCTGAAGCCGGCGAGGAGCAGGAGGAGGAGACGACCGAGGACAAGATCAACCGGATCATGGAGTCGCGAAAGCTGCTGCCCAACGCCAGCTACTTCGCGTTCACGGCCACGCCGAAGAACAAGACGCTGGAGATCTTCGGCGAGCCGTATGACAAGGGCGGCGAGACCAAGCACCAGCCGTTCCACGCCTACACGATGAAGCAGGCGATCCAGGAAGGCTTCATCCTCGACGTGCTGAAGAGCTACACGCCGATCGCGAGCTACTACAAGCTGGTGAAGGCGATCGAGGACGACCCGGAGTACGACACCAAGCGGGCGAAGAAGAAGCTGCGCAAGTACGTCGAGAGCCACGACCACGCGATCCGGCTCAAGGCCGAGATCATGGTCGATCACTTCCAAGAGCAGGTCATCGACCGCAAGAAGATCGGCGGGCAGGCCCGGGCGATGGTCGTCACCAGCGGGATCGAGCGGGCGATCCAGTACTTCCACGCGATCCGCGATTATCTCCAGGAGCGTAAGAGCCCGTACCGCGGGATCGTCGCGTTCTCCGGCGAGCACGAGTACGGCGGCGAGAAGGTCACCGAGGCCTCTCTCAACGGTTTCCCGAGCAGTAAGATTGCGGAGCGCATCCAAGAGGACCCGTACCGCTTCCTGATCTGCGCCGACAAGTTCCAGACCGGCTACGACGAGCCGTTGCTGCACACGATGTACGTCGACAAGCCGCTGTCGAGCATCAAGGCGGTTCAGACCCTCTCGCGGCTGAACCGGGCGCACCCGCAGAAGCACGACGTGTTCGTGCTCGACTTTCTCAACGACTCGGACACGATCCAGGAGGCGTTCTCCCGCTACTACCGGACGACGATCCTCAGCAGGGAGACGGACCCCAACAAGCTGCACGACCTGAAGGCCGACCTCGACGGGTACCAGGTCTACAGCCCCGAACAGATCGACGAGTTGGTGAAGCTGTACCTCGGCGGGGCCGACCGAGACAAGCTGGACCCCATCCTCGACGCCTGCGTCGCGACCTACAACGAGCACCTCGACGAGGACGGGCAGGTCGCGTTCAAAGGGAAGGCCAAGGCGTTCTGCCGAACGTACGACTTTCTGTCGTCGATCCTTCCGTACTCCGACGCCGGTTGGGAGCGGCTGTCGATCTTCCTGAACTTCCTGGTCCCCAAGCTGCCGGCTCCGAAGGAGGAGGACCTCTCGCGGGGCATCCTGGAGTCGATCGACATGGACAGCTACCGGGTGGAGAAGCACGCGGCGATGCAGGTCCAACTGCCCGACGAGGACGCGGAGATCGACCCGGTGCCCATGGGTGGTGGCGGCCCGAAACCTGAAGCAGAACTGGACAAGCTCTCGAACATCCTCAAGACGTTCAACGACCAGTTCGGCAACATCAGCTGGAGTGATGAGGACCGCGTCCGCAAGCTCATCACCGAGGAAATCCCGGCGAAGGTCGCTGCCG
>CAZVBW010000087.1:3179-15237 GCA_964625505.1 uncultured Phycisphaeraceae bacterium | reverse complement strand
GCACCGGCTTCAACGCCGACTTCGACGGCGACCAGATGGCCGTCCACCTGCCCCTGTCCGTCGAGGCCCAGGCCGAGACGCAGGTGCTGATGCTCAGCCCGCACAACATCTTCTCGCCGGCGAACGGCAACCCGATTATTTCGCCCTCGCAGGACATCGTGCTGGGCGTGTACTACGTGACCGTGATGCCCATCGTCCCGGACGAGGCGCTGACCAAGGAGCTGGTGACCCGATCGGGCGACCTGTCCGAGAAGCAGGTCTCGGCGATGCGTGAGTACCGCGAGTTCAAGGACACCACCGAGGCCATCCTCGCTTACGAGCTCAAGAAGGTCGCGATCCACGAGCCGATCGTCGTCAAGCCCAACCCGGACCGGTACCACGGCGTGGTCGAGGCCGAGCGCGGCGACGTCAAGCCGTTCAACGAGACCGGCCGGATCGTCACCAGCGTCGGCCGGCTTCTGTTCAACGACATCCTCGAAGACGGGATGCCGTTCTATAACTGCCCGCTTGGCAAGAAGGGCTGCGCCCGCGTCATCGACGATACGTATGCCTTCCGCGGCCGGCCGGCGACCATCGCCCTGCTGGACAAGATGAAGGACCTGGGCTTCAACCGCTCGACCACCGCGGGCGTCTCGTTCGGAATCACCGACCTGCGGGTCCCCGCCCGCAAGCAGGAGCTGATCGACAAGAGCCAGAAGAAGGCCGACCGCATCGAGAAGCAGTTCCAGTCCGGCGTCATCACCGAGCGGGAGCGGTACAACCAGCTGGTCGACCTCTGGACGCACTGCCGCGAGGCGGTCACCGCCGAGCTGCTCAAGGAGCTGCGGTCCGACCGCCGCGACGCCGGCGGTCTGCCGGTCCCGGTCGAATCCGACGAGGGCACGCCGTACCTCAACCCCGTGTGGCTGATGAGCGACTCGGGCGCCCGGGGCAACGTCAGCCAGATCCAGCAGCTGGCGGGGATGCGTGGCCTGATGTCCAAGCCCTCGGGCGAGGTCATCGAGACGCCCATCAAGGCCAACGCCCGCGAAGGCATGTCCGTGCTCGAGTACTTCAGCTCGACCCACGGCGCCCGCAAGGGCCTGGCCGACACCGCGCTCAAGACCGCCGACTCGGGCTACCTGACCCGCAAGCTCTGCGACGTGGCCCAGAACATGTTCATCCGCGAGATCGACTGCGAGACGGCTCGCGGCGTGCTCAAGCGGGCGACCTACAAGGGCGAAGAGATCGACGTGCCGCTGAGCGAGTCGATCGTCGGCCGCACGGCCCGCGAGACGATCACCAACCCCGCCACCGACGAGACCGTCGTCGCCGAGGGCCAGATCATCGACGAGGTCATCGCCCGTCAGATCGAGGACCTGGGCATCGACACCGTCGGCGTCCGCAGCCCGCTGACCTGCGAGGCCAAGGCCGGCTTCTGCGCCAGCTGCTACGGGCAGGACATGTCCACCGGCCGGCAGGTCGAACTGGGCCTGGCGGTGGGCATCATCGCCGCCCAGTCGATCGGCGAGCCCGGCACGCAGCTGACGATGCGGACGTTCCACACCGGTGGCGTCGCCAGCACCGCGGCGGTGGACACCTCGTTCAAGGCGCTCAACGCCGGCACCGTCGAGATCCGCGAGGCCAACGAGGTCCCGGTGACCGACGACGACGGCAACGACGTCCGCGTGGTGCTCAAGCGCAGCGGCGGCGAGGTGGCCGTGCTCGACGGCAAGGGCCGGGAGCTCGAGAAGTACAAGCTGACCTACGGCTCGTTCCTGCAGGTCAAGTCCGGCGACAAGATCAAGCGGGGCGACGTGCTCGCCTCGTGGGACCCCCACCGGACCCCGACGCTCGCCGAGAAGGAGGGCAAGGTCCGCTTCGAGGACGTCGTGCCCGGCGAGACCGTCCGCTCCGAGCGGGAGTCGGCGGCCGCCCGCGGCAAGAAGTCGACCGGCGGCACCGGTGAACAGCTGGTGGTCATCGAGCACAAGGGCGAGATGCACCCGCGGATCGTCATCGAGGACGAGTCGGGCAAGATCCTGGACTTCCACTACCTGCCGGCCAAGGCCCGCATCGAGGTCAAGGACGGCGACATGATCACGCCCGGCCAGATGCTCGCCCGCCAGCCGCGGGAAGCCTCCGGCTCACGCGACATCGTCGGCGGTCTGCCCCGGGTGACCGAGATCTTCGAAGCCCGCAAGCCCCGCGACGCGTCGATCATGGCCGAGATCACCGGCAGCGTCGAGCTCAAGAGCGACAAGCGCAAGGGCAAGATGACCGTCACGGTCACCTCCTCCGCCGGCATGGAAGTGGACCACCACGTCCCGCAGGACCGGCAGCTGCTGGTGCACACCGGCGACGAGCTCGAGGCCGGCGACCCGCTGGTCGAGGGCCCGCTGGACCCGAAGGACATCCTCCGCGTGAAGGGCGACGAGGCCCTGCACGACTACCTGCTGGACGAGGTCCAGAGCGTGTACCGCGGCCAGGGCGTGCCCATCAACGACAAGCACGTCGAGGTCATCGTCGCCCAGATGCTTCGCAAGATCCGCATCGAAAACCCCGGCGACACCGACCTGCTGCCCAACGAGGTGGTCGACAAGTTCCGCTTCCGCGAGGCGAACGAGACGATCGCCAAGACCGGCAAGATCAAGGAGCCCGGCGACAGCAACCTGCCCATCGGGACCATGGTCACCAAGCAGGAGCTCAAGGAGGTCAACGCCCGGCTCGAAGCCGACGGCAAGCAGCCCGCCAAGGCCAGCAAGGCCCGCCCGGCGACCGGCCAGACGCTGCTGCTGGGCATCACCAAGGCGTCGCTGCAGTCCGAGTCGTTCCTCTCCGGTGCGTCGTTCCAGGAGACCACCAAGGTGCTCACCGAGGCCGCACTCGCGGGCAAGGTCGACACGCTCGAGGGTCTCAAGGAAAACGTGCTGCTGGGCCACCTGATCCCGGTGGGCACGGGCTTTGGCGATCTGCAGGACATGCAGATCAAGAAGCTCGCCGAGCCCCCCGCGTCCGAGGCGCTCACCGTCGAGGAAGAGATCGAACAGGCCGCCGCCGCCGCCATGGCCGCCGGCGCCGAAGCTCCCGACGAGGTCACCGCCCCGCTGGGCAAGTCCGACTTCTTCGCCCAACTCATCGGCGAAGAGGCCGCGGCCCAAGCGAAGTAAGCCTCACCACAACTCAATCCCACGCAACGCCCCGCCCACCCGCGGGGCGTTGTCGTGTTGTGTCGGGGCAACGGGGTGAACCACAGAGGCACAGAGGCACGGAGGCACGGAGGCACGCAAACTGTCGATTCAATACAAGATCCCCCCCTCGCATCGATCCTCTCTTCGTCTCTCTATCTCTCCGTCTCTCCGTCTCTACCCCTCCGTGCCTCTGTGCCTCTGTGGGTCACCCCCGCCCGTCCATCAACCCCCGGTACGCCAGCTGGTCCTCGTGCATCCGCTGATGGACCTGATACTTCCGGCTGTGATAATCCCGCGTCGCTCTCTGCGGCTTTATGACGCGCTCCGCCCGGCTCATCGCCGACATCGCGGCGGTCACGCTCGGCTGCGTCCCGGCCGCGACGGCCCCGAGCATCGCCGAGCCCAAAAGCACCGCCTCGGGCTCAGCGGGCAGCTCGACCCGCCGGCCGGTCGCGTTGGCGTGTTGCTGGATGAACAGCGGGTTCTTGGTGCCGCCGCCGGTCATCGCGATGGTGTCGATCGTGTAGCCCTGATCATCCAGGCTGTCGAGGATGTGCCGCGTCCCGTAGGCGACCGCCTGCACCGTCGCCAGGTACAGCAACGCCAGCTCGTCGAGCCCCTGCTCCAGCCGGAGCCCGCTGATCGTGCCCCGCAGCGTCGGGTCGGCCCGCGGCGAGCGGTTGCCGTGGAAGTCGGCGTCGACGTGCAGCCCGGCCGTCAGCTCGTCGACCGCCCCGCCGCCCGCCAACTCGCCCAGCCGCTGGTTCAACCACGCGTACGCTGATACCCCCGCCGCCTCGGCCTGCTGCTTCAGCTCACCCGACGCCGCGTGCCCGAAGACGATCCGGTCCACCAGCGCCCCTGACGCCGACTGCCCGCCCTCGCTCAGCCACTTGCCCGGGACCATCGCCGACAGGTACGGCCCCCACACCCCGGGCACGAACCGCGGCTGCTGCGACACCGCCATGTGGCACGACGACGTCCCGCCGATCAGGGCGACCCGCTGATCGTGCCGATCCCCACCGAGCACGCCGAGCCCGCCCGCGTGAGCGTCGATGATCCCGACACCCACCGCGGTCCCCGCCGTCAACCCCAGCTGCTCCGCCGCGTCGGCCGTGACCCCCTCGCCGACCGGCTCGCCCATCGGCCGGACGTTCGTGCCGATCCGCGCAAAGCCCTCGTCCGCGAGATCCCCAAGCCCGATCCCCCGGAAGTAGTCGCCCTGCCAACCGGCCGCCTCATCCCCCGCGTCCCGTGCGGCGTGAGCCAGGTAGGTCCACTTGCACACCGTGGTGCAAAGCGAACGCGTGGTGCTGCCGGTCATCCGCCAGGTCAGCCAGTCCGCGAGATCGAAGAAGTGCCCCGCCCGCTCCCACAGCTCCGGCATGTGCCGCTTGAGCCACAACAACTTGGGCGTCTGCATCTCCGGCGAGATCACCCCACCCACATACTTCAGCACCTCGTGCCCCCCCGCGTTGATCTGCTCCGCCTCCGACTGGGCCCGGTGGTCCATCCACACAATCACGTCCTGGGCGTCGGCGCCATCCGGATCAACCGACAAGCCCCGCCCCTCCCGGTCCACCACCACCAACGAACACGTCGCGTCCACCCCCACGCCCTTCACCTGCGACGGCTCCACCCCCGTCTGCTCGAGTGCCCCCCGCACCGCCACCCCGACCGCCCGCCACAGGTCCGCACTGCTGTGCTGCGCCCACCCGGAACGCGGCCGCCACAGCCGCGTCGGCTCCGCCGCCGACCCCAGCATCCCCCCGGAAGCGTCAAACAGCCCCGCCCGAGCGCTGCCGGTCCCGATGTCGATGCCGAGGGTGCAGGTCATGGCGGGGCCATTGTAAACCTGCCACTACCCGCTCATCGTCCGACTCACATCCCCGCCGCGATACGCTTCCGGAGGTTCGATCAGCCGCAGTTGCGGATGGATATGTCCGCGGCGGGTTGCGACGTCGTGCAACGAGTTGGTCTCCACATCTTCGTTGCCCCACTGGTCCCAGCCGGCACGGCAGAACCGCGCGAAGAGCTCCAGGCGTGGGTCCGGCGAGCAGGCTTCGATGATGTCGTACACCTCGTCGGGCTTCCGCGAGTGCTCGCGCTTGCGTGTGGGGAAGAGGTTGACCTGGGTCCGGCCGGGCTTGAGTGTTCGCATCCGACCGCGTACACCGAAGAGCAGCAGCTCGGTCACATTGCGAAAGTAGAAACCGACTCCTCGACCGTCCGGCCCACCGTCCTTTCGGACCTTGTACCACACGATGTTGGTCTTGTAAGTGAAGCCCCAAGCGTCCATGACCTTTAGGCCTTCGAGAAGCAATGCGTTGGGCACCCACAGATAAAGATGAGATTGCGAAGCTGCGATCGGGCCCACCGGAAGCTCCATGATCTCCTTCAACTCCATCGTCGGATAGCGAAGGAGGCGCCGATGCTCCGGCGCGACCTTGCCGGTTCGGTTCTGAAACTGCCACGGCGGGTCGGCCAGGATCGTCGCGTAGGGCCCCCCCGCTTTCTTCGACAAGTCCTCCGCCGGGGTCAATTCAGCAGCCACAAGGTGCTCCACAAGGGATCGCGTCTAGGTGCGCACCACCCTATCAGGGATGCCGATGAGCAAGAGCGGGCAGGGGTTCCCGACGCCGCGTTGAACCCGATCCTGCAGCTTCCGCCAATGAGTGGTGGACTCGGCGAACTTGTCGGCAACGAACACGCGCGCCCAACCGGCAGCGAAGTTGCCGTCTCGCTCCGCCGCGCGCTCAATGATTTCTCTCTGACGTGGCGTCGGAGAGTAGTAGTCCGCGAGGTCGTCTACAGACGTGAACCCTTCGCGTTTCGCGAAAGTCTCAACCATCTCCCGCATGCGTCCGTGAAGCGTCTCACCGCGTGTGATGATGCAGCCAATCGAAATCGCTCCGTCTGCGTGCAGGCGCTTGAAGTTCTCCAGATCGCGATCAAAGAACGGGTCCTTGTTGTTCCACTCGATCTCGAGCGCCGCGGTCCAGTCGCCAAACGTCTTCACATGGTCGATTTCATGCGTGATGCACTCGGCCTGTATACCGTCGATGATCCGCTCGATCTGGAACTTGTGCTTCAGCCAACGATGGTCGTCTGTGAGCCTGTGCCGCAGCCGTTGGGTCATCGCGCCTTCGCCACCACCCCCGCGGATCACTTCCTCGATCGGCAGGGACACCCCAGCCAATGCCGATTCGATGTCTCCAGCCGCTTCGGGCATGTCATGGCGGAGGATCGCCTCGGCGTGATGCCGCATCTCGATCTGATAGCCAAGGCCGACCAACTCATCGAACATCGCCCACTCCGAGTCGTCCGCCTCAGATTCCAAGCGCCTTGGCCATCGCCTGGCCCATCTGGGCGGGCGATTCGGCGATGGTGCAGCCTGCCTCACGCAGCGCGGCGAGCTTGGATTCGGCGTCGCCCTCGCCGCCGGAGACGATCGCTCCGGCGTGGCCCATGCGGCGTCCGGGCGGGGCCGTCCGGCCGGCGATGAACCCGACGACGGGTTTGCGCATGTGGTTCTTGATGAACTCGGCGGCCTGTTCTTCGTCGGTGCCGCCGATCTCGCCGATCATCACGACGCCCTCGGTCTGGTCGTCGCCGTTGAACAGGATCAGCACGTCCAGGAACGACATCCCGCGGACCGGGTCGCCGCCGATGCCCACACACGTGGTCTGGCCCAGGCCCATGCTCGAGGTCTGCCAGACGGCCTCGTAGGTCAGCGTGCCGCTGCGGCTGACGATGCCGATGCTCCGGCCGGTCTCGGCCTCGGCCGGGGGCTTGTGGATGTAGCCGGGCATGATCCCGATCTTGCATTGGCCGGGGCTGATCACGCCGGGGCAGTTAGGCCCGACCAGTTTGATGCCGCGGTACCGGGGCTGCTGCAGCAGCCGCTTGACCTTCATCATGTCCAGCACGGGGATGTGCTCGGTGATGCAGCAGATCAACTCGATCCCGGCGTCGGCGGCCTCGAGGATCGCGTCGGCGGCGAACGGCGGCGGGACGAAGATCATCGTCGCGTTGCAGTCGGTCGCCTCGCGGGCCTCGAAGCAGGTGTTGAACACCGGCAGGCCGTTGTCCTCGGTCTGGCCGCCCTTGTTCGGCGTGACCCCGCCGACCATCTTCGTGCCGTACTCCAGGCACTGCTTGGTATGGAACGAACCGGCGGACCCGGTGATCCCCTGGCAAATCACGCGGGTGTCTTTGTCAACGAGAATACTCATGGGTTGGGGAGCATAGCGGCAGACGTCGCCTCGTCGTCGACCACCTCCCATGTCATCGCCGCCAAGGCCTGGGCCGTCTCGACGCTCATCTCACGCGGCCGCTGACCCGACAGGTCCAGCTGCGAAGGGTCCTGGCCAAACAGCGTGGCATACCAGGTGAGGGCCACGATGTACTGGCCGTGGTTGTTCAGGTGCACGTCGTCGCGGTACAGCTCGTTGATGTGCTCGTAAGGCAGCTCGCCGGCGAGGATCGCCTCGTTGACGTGGAACAGCACCTCCCCCGCGGGGACGACACGCAGGCGATCCGCCAGGCCCGGCCGAGCCTCGGTCAGCGCCGCGATGAGCGCCGGAACGTACGCGCGTGTCTCAAACGACCCCGCCACCGCATCCGGGCCCTCGCCGTACGGCTGGAGCCACTGCTCGCGGTACGCCAGCCGCCGGTTCGCCCCCTCCCGCATCGGCCAGGTCTGGTAGATGAACACCTCCGGCGGCGGGCCGTCGGCACCGCCGGCGTAGTCGATCCAACGCAGGCTCGCCCGCAGATCGCCCCAAGCCGCTTCCCCACCTTCGCCATCGGCGATCGTCCGCCGAAACGGCTGGAGCGTGATCGCGTCCCACCGGTGTTCCCGCAGCGCGTCGCGGGCCTGGCCGAAGTCGCCCCCAGCCCAGTTATCTTGGGCGATCCCGTTGCCGCGGTTGAGCCACACCCCGCCGATCGGCTGGCCGTGCTTGATGTGGATCGCCCACGTCAGCGAGTCATCGTGCTGCTGCGCCCAGCGGTCGACCCGGTCCCGGTTGAACTGCTCGGTGAGGCTGTTGCCGATGAACATGACCCGCAGCTCATCGCCGCCCGCCGCCGGGGCCAGCAACCCGAGCATCATCCCGCACACGATCGAGCTTGCAGCAACACGCATTGGCCGAATGTAGACGATGCCGGCCGCCTCACGCACCACGACGCCGACGCAGCAGCAGCGTCAACGGCATCGCCAGCAGTCCCAGCGACCCGGGCTCGGGCACGCCGGTGTAGGTCTGCATCTGCGGGTCGCTGACCACGCCCCAGACCTCTTGGGCCATCGCCGCGGCGGCGGCCTCGCTCATCCCGTCGGGCAGCTGGCCGGTGAAGTCCAACTCGCCCGGGTCACGCCCGAACAGTGTCGCGTACCAGGTCATCTGGAGCACGAACTTGCCCGTATCGTTGAGGTGGACGGTGTCGCGATAGCCGGTACCCGGGTCGATCGCGGGGTGATCGTAGAGATCGTAAATTTCGGTGAAGCCTTCGATCCCGCGATCCGGGTCGCGCATCCGCTGGTCGATCTCGTAGAAGACCTCGCCCACGGGCACCATCAGGATCTGGTCGGCCATGTCGGGGTTGCCGGCCCGCACCGCTTCCATCAGGTCCACGTACCACTGCCGCGTCTCAAACGGCGTACGCCAGCTGTTGTTGGTATAGGACGCACTGTCGTAGAACGGCCAGTGCTGCGGATAGTCCAGTCGGCGTCCGGTCGTTCGGTCCTCGGGGTTCACTTCGTCGGCCAGCCTCGCGGCGCGGGTCGCCTCCGCATCGAAGACCCCGTTGTTGTAGATGTTAATCTCAAGCTGACGATCCCAGTGCATCGGCCAACGCTGGTAGATGTAGACCTTGGCGTCCGCGTTCGAGGTCGACATCAGATCGATATAGGCTTGAACAGTGCGAACCGTGCCCCAATCGATGCCCGCGTCGGCCGAGTCGTGCTCGGAGTAGAGGTGGCGCTCGTAGGGCTGCAAGGCGACAACGTCCCACCTGTGGTCGACCAACGCCTCGCCGGCGGGCCCGTAGAACTGGCTGTCGGTGGGGTGATTGCTCGACGAATGCCCGCCGCCGTTACGCTGGTCGTAGAGTACGCCCAGCTGAGCCCCCCCTTGAGTATGTGTCGCCCAGGTGAGGTCCCCGCCGTGTTGGCTGGCCCAAGACTCGAGGGTGCCGGGCCCGACATGGTTGGTCAGGCTGTTGCCGATCATGTAAGCCCGCATCTGCTCCGCAGACGCCTTCGGAGTCGTCGTCAGCCCCACGGTCAACCCGAGCGCAACCGTCACCCCGACCTTCATCTTGGCCATCTGTCTTGCTCCCGCTCCTCTCAACCCGGCGCAGCCCGTGGCCGCAGTCCCCGGCCCCATCAAGATATCACCTGCTCGTGGTTAAGCCACTGTTTTTGTGCAAGCTTCTCGCTCCGGTCTGCACATCACCCACAGCACCCCCGCCGCCGGCAGACACCCCACCGCGATGATGCCGAACATCCAGCGGTACCCCACCAGGTCCGCCAGCGCCCCCGCCGCCAGGGCTCCGGCAAACATGCCCACCGCCTGGACCCCGAAGTACAGCGCCATCGCCGTGGCCCGGTTGCCCGGCCGGGTCACGGCGGTCGCGTAGGTGACGCCGGCGATTTCGACGCCCGCCCACGTCAGCGCGTGCAGCGGCTGGGGCGCCAGCAGCCACGGGTAGCTGGTCATCAGCCCGAACCCGCCAACCCGCACCGGCTGGGCCAGCAGCCCGACCAGCAGCACCGCCCGCGAGCCGACCCGGTCGACCAGCAGCCCCGCCGTGGGCAACGCCACCAGGGCCACCAGCCCGTTCATCGCCAGCAGCAGCCCGATGAATCGGTCACCCGCCCCGAGCGTGTCGGCGTACATCTGCGGGAACTGCAGCGCCGCGGGCATGCCGAACGCAAACACGCCAATCGCCCCCAGCAGGCCCATGAGCCGCCGGTTGTGGCGAACCTGCGCCAGCGGGACGAAGTGCTTGTGCTCCAGCTCGCCGGGCCTGAACAGCATCAGCGGCGCCAGCGCCAGCAGCGGCCCGGCCGCCGCGACCCGCAGCAGCACCTGCAGGTCGCCGATCAGCCACGGCAGCCCCAGCGTCGCGGTGATCCACCCCAGCGACCCGAACACGCGGTAGCTCGCGTAGCCCCAGCCGCGGCCCGCGTCGCTGATGACCGACATCGCCACCGCCGGCAGCAACTGCACCGTCAGCCCCCACGCCAGGCCCCGCAGCAGCGCGTAGCCCAGGAACTGGCCAAGCGAATCGCAGAACGACAGCGTCGCCCACGCCGACGCCGCGAGCAGCAGCCCGATGCTCAGCAGCAGCCGCGGCCGATGCAGCCGGTCGGCCAGCTGCCCGCCGCCCAGCCCGCAGACGAAGCCCACCGCGGTGGCCAGCGCCAGCACCACCCCGATCTGCAGGCCGTCCAGCCCCTGCCGCTTCATCCAGACCGTCTCGAAGGTGAACATCACCCCCAGGCCGATCATGTGCAGCATCGACACGAACCGCAGCGGCCAGAGGGGGGAGCTTGAAGCCGGAAGCCTGAAGCCAGAAGTCGGAGGATTCGCTTGGTTCAAAAGATGTACTCAGGGCACGGCACCAGCAGCCCCGTACCTCGACGGTGCAACCTCTTGCTTCTCGCTTCCAGCTTCCGGCTTCCGGCTAACCGCTACAGCACCTTCCGCGTCATCCCCCGCCGGATCGCCCGCTCCGCCTCCCGCTTCTTCAGGTCCTGCCGCTTGTCGTGGCTCTTCTTGCCCCGGGCCAAGCCGATCTCGACCTTCGCCTTGCCCCGCACGAAGTACATCGCCAACGGCACGATCGTCGTGCCCTTGTCCGACGCCGCCCCGGTCCACTTGGCGATCTCCCGCTTGTGCGCCAGCAGCGTCCGCGTCCGCCGCGGCTCGTGCTGCAACGGCCCGGCCTGCGGGTAGAGGGCAATGTCCACGTTGTGCAGCGTCATCTTCTGCGTCTTGACGTCGATCAGCACGAAGCCCTCACTCAGCTGCACCCGGCCGTTGCGGATGCTCTTGACCTCGCTGCCCAGCAGCTTGAGCCCCGCCTCGAGCGTGTCCTCGATGTGGTAATCGTGCCGCGCCCGGCGGTTGACGATCCGCGGGCTCATCGAGCCGTCGGTCTTGCGTTTGCTCTTGCCCTTGGCCATGGCGAACCGGGGATCGTAAGGCAGAAGGACGAAGGACGAAGGCAAAAGGATTTGCCAGCCGATCGGCTCTTCGGTTCGTCCTTCTGCCTTCGTCCTTCAACCTTTGTCCTTGCCCCTTACTTGCCGACGCAGAAGCTGCTGAACACCCGGCCCAGCAGGTCGTCCCGCGTCACGTCGCCGCCGAGGTCCCGCAGCGCGTCCAGCGCCTCCCGCAGCGCTGCGGCGATCAGCTCGTCGTCGCCGCCGATCAGCGTGGCCGCCGTCTGCAGCGCGGCGTCGGCGCGGTCCAGCGCCTCGAGGTGCCGCGGCAGCAGCAGCAGTGACGTGCCCGCTGTGGTCGCCCCCCGCCGGCGCACCGCCTCGGCGATGGCCGCCCGCAGTGCGTCCAGCCCCCGGCCGGTCGTCCCGCTCACCGCGATCACCCCGCGCCGCGGACAGGCATCCACAGAACCCACCTCCAAGTCCGCCTTCCCCCGCACCCACACCACCTCCGCCCCAAAGCCCACCCCTTCAGGGGTGGGCAGACCCCCGCGACCCTCCCCATTCCACACCACCACCACATCCGCCTGCGCCACCTCCCGCCGCGCCGCCCCCTGCGCCGCCCGGTCCACCCCCGCCGCCGGCTCCCCCAACCCCGCCAGGTCCACCAGCATCACCTCCACCCCCCCGCCCCCCTGACCCCCCTCAAAGCCCA
>CAZVBW010000087.1:0-3169 GCA_964625505.1 uncultured Phycisphaeraceae bacterium | reverse complement strand
CGATGTCAAACACATCGAAACGCCCCACCGGATCGACCCCGGCACCCACGTCCCCATCTGCCCCCCCAAAGCCCCCCCCTTCAGGGGTGGGCAGGCCCCCGGCGGCTTCCCCCACCCACACCACCTCCGTCACCACATCCCGCGTCGTCCCCGGCACCGCATCCACCACCGCCCGCTCCCGCCCGACCAGCGCGTTGAACAGCGTGCTCTTTCCCGCCGACGCCGGGCCCACCAGCACCACCCGCGGCAACCCATCCCCCTCCTGCCACGCCGACGCCCGCCCCCGGAGTTCCCCCAAACCCCGGAGCACCTCCTCAATGACACCCGCCAAATCTTCCGGGGAGATCGCGACGACGTCCTCCTGGTCGGTGAAGTCGATCCCCGCCTCCACCAGCGCCGCCGCCGCGGCCAGCCGTTCGGTCAGCCCCCGCGCTGCCTCGGCCAGTTCCCCGCCCCGCAGCCGCTCCGCGGCCACCAATGCTCGGTCGCTCGTCGCGGCGATCCGGGCCGCCACCCCCTCGACCGCCGGCACGTTCAGCTTCCCCGCGAGCACCGCCCGGTACGAGAACTCGCCCGGCTCGGCCTGCCGCACCCCCTCCACCCCCAACGCCACCCGCACCACCCGGCTCAGCAACGCCGGATGACCCACCACCTGCAGCTCCGCCACGTCCTGCCCCGTGTGACTGCCCGGCCCCGGGAACCACGCCAACCACCCCGCCAAGCCCGCCAGCGGTTCGGACAATCTCACCCGCACCACATGCCTGGGATGTGGCGTCGCCGAATCCGGGGTCACAGACCCCGGCTCGCTGTTACGCCACGCCTGCACCACCGCTCGCGCCGCCGGCCCACTCACCCGCACCAATCCGCGTCGTCCCCGCCCCGGCGGCGAACTCACCGCCACGATCGTGTCATGCAGACCACCCACCGCCGCACCATAAGCCCGGCGGGTCACGACCCATCGCTAGCCGCGGGTGGATACCCGCGGACGCTCAAGCTGGCGGTCATGTGGAGTGGCCGGCGGTGCTCATCGACCGCGGGTATGCACCCGCGGCTAGCGGACACACAAGCGACCTCAGCCCTACCGCCGCTTCTTCCGCTGTGCCCGCTTCGCCCCACGGCCGCCGGGCGTGGTACTGGGGCCGGTGTCCTGCTGCTGCAGCATGGCCTGCCGCTGTTCCATCGCCTTGCCGAGTCGGTCGCGGAAGCCGCCGGGCTTGGGCGGCTTTTTCTCGAACAGCTTGCCCTCGGCCTCGAGCTCGCGGACGTGCTTGCGGACCAGGTAGCTGTCGATGATCCCCGCGAAGGTTGACGCGCAGATGTAGAGCGTCAGACCCGCCGGGGCGCTATACAACATGATCGGGAAGATGAACGGCATGATCCGCATGATCTTCTGCTGCTGGGCCTGCTGATCGTTGGCCGGGGGCGGCGTGGTGAACTTCATGTTGAAGAAGAACGTCACGCCCATCAGCAGCGGCAGGATGTTGATCGCCCCGAAGTGCGGCTTGACGAAGGGGATCCACGTGAGCGTGAACCCGTCGCCGGGCAGCGGGATGAACTTGTCGGACACCGACAGGTCCTGCAGGAACGGCCAGGCCCCGCCGGAAATCGCTTGAAATACGCCGTAGAACGCCGGTTCGTGCCGCAGCTCGATCGCGTAGTACAGCATCGCGTACAGCGCCACCCAGATCGGCATCTGCAGGAACATCGGCAGGCAGCCCAGGGCCCCGAGCGGGTTGACGCCCTTGGTCCGGTACAGGCTCATCATCTCGGCGTTGAGCTTGTTCGGGTCGTCTTTGTGTTTGCTTTTGAGCTTCTCGATCTCGGGCTGCAGCGATGCCATCTGCTTGCCCATTTTCATCATGTTGACTTGGGCTTTTTTCGTGATCGGGTGCAGCAGCAACCGGACCACAAGCACCAGCACCACAATGGCGATGCCCCAGTCGTGGACGATGCCGTCGATGAACTCCAGGAACGCCAGCAACAGCCGGGCCAGCCACTGAAAGGTGCACCAGGTGCAGCCCAGTTCGTAGCGGACCAGCTGGTCCAGCTGCAGCGGGGCGTACCGGGCGCTGGTGAGCAGCTCGCGTTCGCGGGGCCCGGCGAAGATGCCCAGGTCCAGGCTGCGGCTCTGGCCCGCGGGGATGGTGAACTCGCCGGTGCCCAGGGTCGTGACCAGCGACCGATCGTCGTCGCTGAGGTTGGGCGCCGAGGCGGCGTCGGGGAACACGAACGCGTCGACCTCGGGGAAGATGGCCTGCAGGCCGCGGAGCTGGCTGGTGTTCTCGATGTTCTCCAGCGGGCCGTGGGTGACGACGGCGAAGTAGCGGTTCTCGCTGGCGACCCAGGCCAGGTCGGCGGCGTCGGGCGTATCGGGGTGGGGCCAGAGGCGTTGCCATCGGCCCGAGCGTTGGCCCGGCAGCGGGCCGAGGTCTTCGACGAGGTTCCGCCGCATCAGGAACTGGTCGTCGGTGAACACGCGGACCTGGGCCGGGTCGTGCTCGGGGTCGAAGTAGGCGGTGATGAGCATCCGCCGTTCGCCGAGGTACTGGGCCCCGTCGCGGGTCACGTCGCCCTGGCCGTATTGCGCGAGGCTGACGTCCAGCGGCCGGCCCGCGTGGTTGATCAGCTCCTGGTCCAGGTGCAGGTCGTAGCTGTCGGCGGCGAGGCGGTAGGTCCGGCGGAAGGTGAGCACCGGCTGGTCCGCCTCGTCGACGACGACCATCTCGTAGGTGGCGTGGCCGTCGCTCTGGTCGGTCAGTTGCCAGGCGAGGCGGTCGTTGATCCGCTGGCCATCGACCCGCAGGTCGTACACCGCGTACGGCCGGGCCACCTGCACCGCCCCGTTGTGCTCCCGTCGCAGGGCACCGTGCAACACGTAGGGCGTCTCGGGGTCTTCGACGTCGCGGCGGTAGTTGCTCAGCGCGATCCGCTGAATGCCGGTGTGCAGCGGGACGATGGTGACCTGCATCCGCAGCTCGTCGCCGGGCGTTGCCGAGCCGATGGTCGCGGTGTGGGCGTCCAGCAGCGCCTGCCGCTGGTCGGCGTCGTCTTCCGCCGCAACGTCGGTGTCGGCGGGCGGGTCGAGCGGGCGGGCCCGCAGCGTGGCGGCAGGGCCGGTCGCGGCAGCCGGGTCCGCGGTTGCGGCGGGCTGGGTGGCGGGTGATGCACC
>CAZVBW010000086.1:0-15671 GCA_964625505.1 uncultured Phycisphaeraceae bacterium | reverse complement strand
TCAACGTCAACGACAGCGTCACCAAGAGCAAGTTCGACAACCTCTACGGCTGCCGGCACTCGCTGATCGACGGGCTCAACCGGGCCGCCGACGTGATGATGTCCGGCAAGGTCGCGGTGGTCTGCGGCTACGGCGACGTGGGCAAGGGCTGCTGCCAGAGCCTGCGTGGCCAGGGTGCCCGAGTGATCGTCACCGAGATCGACCCGATCTGTGCGCTGCAGGCCGCGATGGAGGGCTACGAGGTGAAGACGCTCGACGACGTGGTTGAGACCGCCGACATCTTCATCACCACCACCGGCAACAAGGACATCATCCGCACGCAGGACATGGCCCGGATGAAGGACGGCGCCGTGGTCGGCAACATCGGCCACTTCGACAACGAGATCGACATCGCCGGGCTCAAGCACGTCGCCAGCCGCGACCAGATCAAGCCGCAGTTCGACAAGTGGACCTTCAACGAGACCGGCCGAAGCATCCTGATGCTCGCCGAGGGCCGACTGCTCAACCTGGGCTGCGCGACGGGCCACCCGTCGTTCGTGATGTCCGCGAGCTTCGCCAACCAGACGATCGCCCAGATCGAGCTGGCGACGAACCCCGAGGCGTACGACAACAAGGTGTACGTGCTGCCCAAACACTTGGACGAGAAGGTCGCCCGCCTGCACCTGGACCACCTGGGCGTGAAGCTCACGAAGCTCCGCGACGACCAGGCGGCCTATATCGGCGTCGACGTCGGCGGGCCGTACAAGCCCGAGCAGTACCGGTATTGACCGCGCTATAGCCCGGGGTGCGACGCACCCCGGGCTTTACTCCCAAGCTGCCCAGACGGCGGCGCCGGTCAAGCGGCGTCGGTGGATGTAGTTCGCCACATTGACCTGATGCTCGTGGTCGCGGATCGGGTCGAACTTCGGGCGTCTGCCCCAGACTGGACTGGCCGGCTTCAGCCCGACATCCTTCAACTGCCAAGACGCCTCACGTCGAGCCATCCCCAGGAGATGCCGCGGGGCTGGGTCCCGGCCGTCGCGGAGGATCGAGTTCCCGAACGTCGCAATTATCTCGGCGTCCAGCGGAGGGAACCGAGCCAGCAGGTGAAAGTGGTTGCTTGCGACCGCCAACGTGGCGACCTTGACTTCGAGTTTCTGTAGCCACTGCACGAGCACCCGACACAGCACCTCACGAGCATCAAGCGCCAGCACCACGGGCGGCCATTTCATCGCCCGCTTGCTTCGCTCAAGCATCGGCGCCCACACACCGGGCGGCGGCGGGTTGCGGTAGTCGCCTTGGACATGCATCCGGTGCTTGTGCGTGCGGAAACCGCGGGGGTCGCCGCGGAGCCAGGTGCCGTAGGTGCAGCCCACGCCGTGGTACCAGTTGCGCCAGGCGTTAGGGTTGGGGCCGCCGATCGGCATGACGTCACCGTATCGCGATAAAGCCCGGGCTGTGGCACACCCCGGGCTTTACTTGACGCTGCCGAGGGCGTCATGGAGTACCGCAGCGCTGTGGTGCAGGGCTCCGCGTTCGGCGTCGTCGAGTTGGGGTTCGATGACGTGGGCGGCGCCGTCGGGACCGACGGTGGTGGGCAAGCTGAGAGCGACGTTGTCGATGCCGCAGGTGTTGTGGTGGAGGCGGGTGACGGTGAGGACGCGGGGTTGGCCGCGGAGGGTCCAGCGGAGCAGGGCGGCGGTGACCAGGCCGATGGCGTGGTTGGTGCTGCCCTTCTTCTCGATGATGCGGTAGGCGGCGGTGCGGACGTCGTCGAGGATCTTCGGCTCGGCGTCGCGGTCCCAGTCGGGGAGGCTGCGGAGGGGGCGGCCGGCGAGGTGGGCGGTGGACCAGGGGATGACGGAGGAGTCGCCGTGCTCACCGAGGACCTGGGCGTGGATGGAGCGGGGGTCGAGGTTGAGCCGGCGGCCCAGGTCGTGTCGGAGGCGGGCGGTGTCGAGCATGGTGCCGGTGCCGATCACGCGGTGGGGCGGCAGGCCGGTGGCGTCGGTCATCACGGCGGTGAGGACATCGACGGGATTCGTGACCACCACGATGAGGCCGGTGCTGCCGCGGAGCTGCTCGCCGATGTCGCGGATGATTTTGGCGTTGGTCTTGAGCAGGTCCAGGCGGGTGTCGTCCGGGCCGCCGCCCTTGCCGGCGGTGACGACGACGGCGTCGCAGTCGCGCATCTGGTCGGGGTCGGCGGTGTCGACACGGGCCGAGGGATAGAACGATCCGCCGTGAGCAAGGTCCATCGCTTCGCCCTGAGCGACGTCACCCCGGGCGTCGTGCAGCAGCAGCTGCTCGGCGATGCCCGAGTGCAGGACGCTGATGGCGACGGAGCTGCCGACCCAGCCGGTGCCGATGATGCCGATCTTCATGGCGGACGGTAGCGCGGCAGTGGCCCGGCGTGCGACGCACCCCGGGCTTTAGCCACACAAATTCAGCTCCAGCTTCGGCCGTTCTTGCGGGTGCCGCAGATGGCGACCTTCATGCCCAGAGCCTCGGCCATGGCGGCCTTGGTCAGCAGGGCCTCGTCGGCTTCCTTGGGGGAGTTGGCGTAGACGCACTGGAGGTGGTTGGCCTTGTGGCGGGCCATCATCTCGTCGCGGGAGGTGCCATAAGTCACGGCGTGCATGATCGGCCACTGCTCGGTGGTCTCTTCCCAGCGGCGCTGCGTCTCTTCCTCGGGCAGCTCGACGACGCCGGCCCGGCCCAGGTCCATGCACAGCTGACCACCCTTGCCGCCGGCGGTGCCGTCGATCCACACGCGGGACCAGATGATCTCGCCGACTTTGGCGATGCCGCGGAGCGTCGACCCGCCGTTGGGGAAGTACATCGCGGGCTGCCGCCAGCCCTCGCTGCCCTTCCAGCCGTCGACGTGGTGGGCCGGCGGGGCGGCGCCGCTGATGAGGAAGACCCAGACGTAGTCGCTGACCGTGCCGGTGGGGTCGTCGTCGCCCCATCGCAGGTCGTGCAGCGTGTTTTCCGGGGGCTGGCCCAGAGCCGTATGCACCCGCTGGGTCATGATGCCATCCAGGCCAGCACACTCGTCGACCTCGTTGAAGTGGGTCAGCGGCTGGCCCTTGTAGAGCACGCGGCCGTTGTCGCGGGCCTTGACCGGCGGGCGGTCGGCGTTGTTGAGCGTGCCCTCGACCAGGTCCGAGGCGGGGGAAAGGTCCTTGAGGCCCTGCTGGTACTGGATGCCGATGGCGTCGCAGCCGAAGTCGTCGGCGATGCGAACGGCGGCGAGGTACATCTTGCACTGCTGGAGGATCTGCTTCTCGGTCAGGTCCTTCTTGTGCTTTTTACCCGTATGAAACGTCATCCCCTTTTTGAGGTACCAGTCGTAGACCGCTTGGGCCTCCTTGTCGGAGGTCTGGGTCATCTCGTAGTAGAGGGCGGACTGGCTGAGGCGTTCTTTGTAGACGCCGGTGGGGTGCAGCAGGTGGTCGGGGATGATGGCGTTGAACATGCCCATGCAGCCCTCGTCAAACACGCCGAGGATGGCCTTGTCGTCCTGCAGTTCTTTGGCCAGCGACTCGCCGACACGGCGGGCCTTGGGCGGCATCTTCACGTCCTGCAGCTTGTGGACGTGGGGCGTGCGGTGGGTGCACTTGCCGCTGCTGACCCACTTGCGAAGCTTGGAGACGAAGTAGTCGTCGGTGAACTCGTTGGACCAGAGCGTCGAATACTTGACGCCGGCCTTGGTCAGCGAACCGTTGAGGTTGAGCATCCCGACCAGGCCCGGCCAGGTCCCGGACCAGTTGGCGACGGTGAGGATCGGGCCCTGGTGGCTGATCAGGCCGTGGAGGATGTGGTGGCTGTACTGCCAGACGGCCTCGGCGACGATGATGGGGGTCGTCTTCTTGATGCCGCGGAAGACCTCCATGCCCTCGGCCTGGGACTGGATGAAGCCGTGCTTCTGCTCGTCCTTGTAAGGGTGGGCCCGCTTGAGGTTGCCGCCGACCTTCTTGACGGCGTCGGTCAGCTGGGCCTCCATGGCCTTTTGCGCTTCCCAGCAGTTCTGGTTGGCGGACAGGCGGAGGTCGCCGTTGGCGATGAGGAGGATGTCGGTGGGCATGGGGAGCTCGGAAGGGGGGTGGCTGGGGGACGTGGGGCAATGTCGGGGATGGCGGGTCGGGTTGCAAGCCGCGGTGCGATGGGGTGCTCTGCGGCTTGAGCTTCGCCCCATCGGCGGCGCGGGGGGTTACGCGGCGTCGGGCCGACCAAACCCGCTGACGCGGCGGCGGCCGTAGGGGAAGCGGTCCTTGAGCTTGAGGAAGTGCTTCTCGAACAGGTGCCAGCTGAGCAGGGCGCAGAGGGTGGCCGAGCCGCCGGCGAGGCCGATGAAGGCAAGCCGGCCGAGCAGGTCCGAGCCGGTGAGTTCCTGGAGTCGGCCGACGAGTTCCCAGCGGCGGAACAGGCGGTTGGGGATGTGGTGCCAAACGTAGAGCCCGTAGCTGTACTTGCCGAAGAAGCGCAGCACGGCGAGGCGGGCGATCGGTGCCACCGGGTTGAAGCGTCCGCTGGCGAGGGCGACCGCGATGAGCCCGGCAAACCCGAGGGCGACGGCGGTGAAGCCCAGTAGTTGGTAGGCCGGATGCTGATTGCTGAGGTGTGCGAGGGTGTCCGCGATTGAGCGAATCGGGCCGGGCAGGGAGTCGCCCGCCAACCGGGTCAGCAGCAGCAGGCCGGCGGCTACGACGATCGCGGCGGCGGCGGCGGCAAACCCGAACAGCGCGAGCCGGTTAATGGACCACCCGCGTCGGACCAGCCACGCCAAGCCCGCCCCGGCGAGCAGCGAATCCATACGGCCGGGGGTGAGCACGAGGTTCGCCACCGGGTCCGCACCGATCCCCAGCATCGCCCCGCGGAACAGGATCGCGACGCCGATCCCGACCGCGATGGTCCAGCCGAGCCAGCGGTTTGGGATCAGCCAGACCACCAGTGGCCAGACAAGGTAAAAGTGTTCCTCGATGGCGAGGGTCCAGAAGTGGTTGAGACTCAGCCAGCCCTCGCCGAACGCGGCTTCGCCGAGCATCGCAATTCGGACGTTGCCCAGGTAGGTCCAGAGCCACCACTGGTCGCGGTAGGCCCGCTCGACACCGGGGCTGGATTCAAGCAGGCCCGCGGTCATGAGCACCGCACCGCCGCCGAAGGTGACCGCCAGGGCGAGGTAGTAGAGGGGGAAGATGCGGAAGAACCGGCGGATATAGAAGGTCTTGAAGTAGGCCGGCCGGTCGCGGGTGTCGATGAGGATGCCGGTGATGAGAAAGCCCGAGAGGACAAAGAACAGGTCCACGCCGAGGTTGCCGTAGCGCAGCAGCGGCTCGAGGGCCATGGGGGTGCCGCCGAAGTGGTTGCGGCAGTAGTGGCTGAGCATGACCATCAGGACGGCGATCCCGCGGATGCCGTCGAGTGCGGGCATGTGTCCGCTGAGGCGCGGGTCGAGCGTGCCGGTGCTGGGTGGGGGGCTGGCGGTCACGGGGTGGACCCGGGCGGTTCGGCAGAGCGGATTGCGACGGGCAAGCTGCCGCCGTGTCTGGCGTTGGCACGGGCTGGTGCAGCTTAAGCTGGGCTCGGAAGAACTCGGCTGTGGCATTGACCCGGCGGGCCGGCTGTGGTTCAATGACCGGAATCGTCGCCAGCTTGACGATTTGCTTGCTCCTGCTTGTGAGACTTCACTTGATGCACCACCGCACACCTTCCGGCCGAACGCACTGGTTGCCCGCTCTCGCTCTGCTGCTCATCGGTTGCGCGCTGCCGGTCAGCGGCCAGGACCTGCCGTCGCCTGACGCCGACCCGCCCGGGGGCGGCCCCGAGTCCGCGTCGCCGGCGAGCCACCCGAACGCGGAGGGGTTCGCCCAGCGGGCGGGGATCATTCTGGACGGGATGGCCGAGCAGGACTTGGGCACGTACCGACGGGGTTACTTCAGCGGTGGCGATCCGGGCAAGTACCTGCCGCTGTACGCGATGGGCCGGTTGCTGCAGGACCCGCAGGACCCCGAGGCGTTGCGGTATCTCAACGATGATCGGGCGCCCCGCCAGCACTATCACTTCGCGGCGGTCAACTGGACGCGGCTGATCCCGATGTTTGCCGACGCGTTGGAGGAGTCGACGCTGGAAACGTTTGCCGACGGCGCGGCTCGGTATAGCGCGTACCTGCAGCCCGGCGGCACTGAGAACCATAAGACGATGTGGATGACGTCGGCGAATGTGCTGCCGGTCGTCATGCCCGGTGACGGTCGGCTGGCCCATCAGGATCGCGATGCCGCGCTGGCCAACGCCCGGCAGCAGCTGCACGATTATGTCCGTGGGCTCTATCAGGCGGGCCAGGGTGAATGGGATAGTTCGACGTACCTGATGTTCGACGTCAACGGGATGCTGAACATCTATGACTTCGCGGAGGATCCCGAGGTCCGGCTGCTGGCTCGGGCGGCCCTGGACTGGTACGCCGCGAGCTATGCACTCAAGCACGTCGACGGCATCTTCACCGCGCCGCACCAGCGGGGCGCGGCCGACGAGCCGCACGACAGCATTGCGGATCAGACGGGGTACCTCTGGTGGGGCAGCGACGCGGACATAACCGCTGAGGACACCCGCGGCTTCCGGTACACGATCCACCCGATGACCTCGACGTGGCGGCCCAACCGGGTGCTGACCAACTTGGCTCATCGCAACCTGGCCGAGGGTCTGCTGCCGGTGCAGCAGCACAACACCAAGCCCAACTACTGGTACGGCCAGCGGCAGGAGCCGCGTGCCGGGGCGTACCGCGAGACCGTCTACATCCACGACGACTTCACGATGGGCAGCCTGTGGAACGGCCACGGCTCGCAGATCATGCGGCACCAGGTGGTCGTCGACACCGAATCGGGCGGCGTTGCCATCACCGCGGGCCACCCGCGGCAGTCCGACCACACCGGTCAGAAGACCGGCTGGGGCTACCGCGACGGCAACGGCCGGTACCTGCAGTCGATGCAGGACCGAGGCACGTGGATCGGCATGGCGCTGACGCCCGAGGGCGACCCGGTGGACTACATGTTCGTCAGCATCCCCGAGGGCGTCGAGCCGCAGCAGCACGGCGAGTGGCAACTGATGCCCATCGGCGACGTCGTCGTCGCGGCCCGCGGCATCGGCGGCGAGCTGACCGTCGGGCAGACCGACCTCACGCCCCGGCAGGTCGAGCGCAACCGCGAGCCCCAGCCGATCCTGCAGGTCCGCGGCCAGCGGGTCGGCGTCATCCTGGAGGTGCTGGAGACATCCGATCTCGGTCAGGCCCGAAGGCTGCTGGACATGACCGAGCTGGAGGCTTCGTCCTTCACCGAGGAGATGGCGATCGTCTACACCACGCCCGACGGTCGCGAGCTGACCATGTGGTTCCAACCCGCGGAGCAGGGCGATATGCACGCCGCCCGCATGGCCCGGGCCACCGTCGACGGCAACTCGGTGCAGTTTGAGGGAGACCTGATTTACAGCGGTCCGCTGGTGCATCAGCGGGATGGCGTGCTGACCGTCAGCGACGGTCGGGAAGCGTTCGCGATCGACTTCAGCGGCGAGATGCCCGAGTATCGCGAGGCCCAGCCGGTCCAGCCTTGACCGCCAGACCACCGATGGAGTTCCCATGCCTGCACGAGCCCTGTACTGGGTGGTGGCTTTGACCATGACCGGCTGCCAGAGTGTTGCCCAGACCACCGCGCCGGCTGCGCCGGTTGGCGCGGGCCCTTCGGTCGTTGAGCCGGCACCGCACGAGCCTCACGACGACCCGGGCGTCCCGGGCCGGGAGGTCACGGTGTGGGTCACCGGCCTGCCGCTGTCGATCAACGGCACGACCGACGTGCCCGCGGGTCTGTTCGGCGTGCATTACCTGCCGGGCATGGACGAGCAGACGGTCGACGATTGGGGCATCGAGATGGTGCGGACCATCGACCAGCGGCCCAACGCCCAGCCGATGCAGCCGGGCGACCCCGGAGTCCCCAGCAACGTGCAGCAGATCGTCGATTGTTTATACGACCGGTATCAGCCGGGGTGGCAGTTGCGGTATCCGTACAAGTGGCGGGCGCGGTTGACGAAGCTGGCCCGCGGCTACGCGCAGCATTATGCGAACATCGAGCACGATGTGGTGCTCGAGTTTTGGAACGAGCCCTATATCAACTGGGCCGCTCGGCCGGGTGTGAATTACGACGGGCGGTTCTTCGCCGACAAGGATCGGCGGATCGACGGCCCGGTGCACTGGCGGCACAACGGCCGGCTGATCCCGGAGCTGCGGTGGCGGCGTCAGCTCGTCGCGGTGCGAGCGGGGCAGGCGCCCGATGCCGCGGACTACCTCGCCAGCCGGTACGCGCCCGGCCACCTGCGTGAAGGCGACGAATGGACCTGGCGGGAGATGGACTTCGTGATGCGGGAGGTCTGGTGGGCCAGAGACGTGACGCAGCCCTCGTGGTACAGCGGCGGCTTCAACCAGCAGCTGTACGAGCAGATGCTGGTCGTCTTCGGCGAGTCGCTGCGGGAGGCCAATCCAGACGTGCCGCTGATCGCCGGATGGGACTTCCACTTCTATCAAGACAACTGGGCCGCGTGGGACCGGCTGCACCGCCCGATGATCGACGCGGCGGGTCACCTGCTCGATGGCTTGACCGAGCACCATTACGGCGGCGACACGCGAGCCGTCGCCGGCCAGTACGAGACGGCATGGGCGTACGTCATGGCGACCCAGGGCCGATCGATCGACTTCTATAACACCGAAGCCGGCGGCTTCGCCGATGCCGAGCGGCCCGGCAGCGCCCAGTCCGGCCCGCAGGGCACACCCGAGCAGCGCGGCTGGTCCGGCAGCCGGTACATGATCCGCGACATCGTCCACCTCATCGACGTGTGCCCGGACAAGGCGGTGGCCCGCGCCGCTCACCACCCGCGCCACTACGGCAGCGAGGCGGCGTTCCGGCTGCTGCGGCCGCTGCGGGGTACGCTCATCGCGGACGGATCAGACGACGCTGACCTCTGGGTCGTCAGCTCGATCAACGACGAGAATCAACTGGTGGTGGCGATGTTCAACGACGGTCGTAACCCGGCGATGGTCAACTTCAATGCAGCAATCCCCGAAGGTACCACCCTCGCATCGACGGTGATGCACCGACCGTCGATCAGCGCCGATGGCACGGCGGACGTCGTGGCCGAGGCGGTTCAGTTTGAGCCCGGGCACTATTCCCGCCTCCGCGTTCCATCACAATCCGCCCGCGTCGTCGTGCTGCAGCTCGAGGGTGAGCCCGATCGGCAGTCGCAAGTCGCCATCACTCAGCACCCCGCCGACCGCGCCCGGGCGTGGGTCGAGGCGGGCCAGGAGCTGCGGCTGCGGATCGACGTGCCGGCCGACGCGCTGGAAGAGGCCGACGCCGCCCGGCTCAAGCTGGTGCAGTCCCCCTGGCTCCGCGGCCAGCCTCGCCAATGGCGCGTGAGCCTCAACGGCCAGCCGATAGACATTGAACTCGGCGGCGGTTGGATCCACCTGAACGACCTGCCCGTCGAGTTGCTGCGTGAGCAGAACGTGGTCAGCGTCACGACCGCCGGCGGCGGTGAGGCGGCGGGCTTCATGGTCGACGCCCTGAGCATCGAGCTCGAGAGCCATCGCGGAGCTGCCGAGTGACTTGGCGTGGCGTGTCGCTCGGGCTGCTGCTGGGCGTGTTCATCAGTGCAGCGACGTACTACAACGACCGCGTCGCGGCGGCGACGCCGCTGATCGCCAACCACCTGCCGATCATCGTCTACGGCACGCTCGTGCTGGCGGTGCTGGCGATCAACCCGCTGCTGTCCCGCTTGGGCGTGGCATTGGGCCGGGGCGATCTGGCGGTTGCCGTCGTCATCGCGACCGCCGCCTGCGGCTGGCCGGGTAGCGGCCTCATGCGGCAGTTCGCCAGCACGTTGGTCCTGCCCAGTCACCTGCAGCAAAGCGAGGCCGACTGGCAGACCCACGAGGTCCTGTCCTACGCCCCGGGGGGGGCACCAAGTATTGCTCCAGGTCATGTCGCGGATTGGCCGGGCTTGCTCGCGACGATCCGCCAAGGGCAGCAGGCCGACGCGCTGTGGGCCGCCCGACTGACCGCCTTAGGCGACTCGGGCCTACGCCAGGCTCTCGACTCATCAGTTGACGCCGCGCCGGACGAGGGCACTCGCTACGTCGTACTCCGTGCACTGAGACTGGCGATTTGGGACGCTCAGTTCGCCGAGGCCCTGGGCATCAGCGCGGCCGAGGAATCTACCCAAGCGGTGCAGGAGCGAGCTTGGGCAGTGCGGCACGAATTGTCCAGCCGCTGGCCCGAGCTCATCCGTACGCCGACGCCCGGCGAGCCGCTGATCATGGCCGAGCGGTCCAATCAGGACCCCGCGGTCCGCCCACTCATCAGCGGCGGCAGCGACGACCGTGAGCCGCCGTGGGACCGGTGGTGGCCGCTGATCCGGGTTTGGGGCTCGCTGTTGCTGGTGCTGGGCCTTGCGTCGGTGTGCCTCGCGCTGATCGTGCACCCGCAGTGGAGTAAGCACGAATCGCTGGGCTACCCGGTCGTCCAGTTTGTCGAAGAGCTCACCGCCGGCGTCAGCGCCAAGGCCGGCCTGCCCAGCATCGCGGCGAGTCGCGTGTTCTGGCTGGGGCTGCTCGCGGTGATGGGCTACCACCTGATCAACGGCATCCACATGTGGTTCCCAGCGATGCCGCACATCGACCGCTGGTTCAATCTGATCCCGCTCAACGAGCTGTTCCCCGCGATGCGGCGGATGCCCGACCACGGGTACCTGCTGACCCCGTCGCTGTTCCCGATCGTCGTGGCCTTCGGCTACTTCATCCACGTCCGCGTCGCCCTGAGCGTCTTCTGGGGTGTGGTGCTCTGGGTCCTCGCTGGCACGTACCTCATCGGAGCGGGCATCCCGGTCAAAGATGGCATGTTCGATCCGGGTGTCAACGGCACGACCGTCCGATTCGGCTCGTACCTCGCCGCCGCTGGGATGATCCTCTACTTCGGCAGGCGGCATTACCTCGCCGTCGCCGGAGCGTCCGTGGGCCTGGTCCGCGACGCCGCGGTCCGCCCGCCCGGCTATTGCGTGTGGGCCTTCCGGGCGCTTATCGCATGCTGCCTCGCAGCGCTGCTGGTGCTCAACCAGTTCATGGGCCTCACCGTGCTCAACGCCGTACTATTGGTCGGTGTGGTGCTGATCATGTGGCTGGTCCTCAGCCGCATCCACGTCGAGACCGGTCTGATCTTCATCGGGGCCGACTTCCTGCCAGTCGCCCTGCTCGCCGGCCTGCTCGGCACCGAGGGCCTGGGCATCGAGGGCCTCGCCGTCCTGATGCTCGCCAGCATCCTGCTCGTCGCCCAGCCGCGCGAGGCCGTGATGCCCTACCTCGTCAACGGCCTCAAGCTCGGGACCACCGTGGGCCAGTCACGGCCGTCCCGCCTCGTTTGGCCGATCGTGGCGATGGTGATCGTCGGCTTGGCCGTGACCTTCTTCGTCACGCTCCACGTCCAGCAAAACCACGGCATCGACCTCAACGACCGGCAGGTCGCGCAGGGCATCGTCCCCGGCGGCTGGGACATGGTCAGCCGTGAAACCTCTCGCTTGGCGCTGGACGGGTCACTCGCGGACAGCGTTCGGCTCAGTTCCGCCGAGCAGCTCGGCCGCCTCGCACCGGTCGAGGGTGCCTGGATGTGGCTGCTCATCGGCATCGGGCTCTACCTCGCCTGCGCCATCGCCCGGCTCCGTTTGCCGTGGTGGCCGCTGCATCCGGTCGCCTTCCTCGTCTGGGGCACCACGGCGGCGAGCAACCTCTCGTTCTCCTTCCTCCTCGCGGGCATCATCAAAGGCGGGACCCTTAGCCTCGGCGGCGAAAACGCCTACCGTGCCGGCAAGCCGCTGATGATCGGCGTCATCGCCGGCGAGTTGCTCGCCGCATTGGGCTGGGCCGCGGTCAACCTCGCCTACTTCCTCATCCAGCAGCAAGCCCCCGAGGCCTACCACGTCCTGCCTTGACCGGCCTCTCAAGCTCAGCTCGCCGGTTCATCCAAGGCTTCAACGCCGCTGCTAGGATCGCTCGTTATGAGCGACCGCCCAACCCAAGACCCCTTCAAGGCCCATGCCTCCCTCGACACGCCCCTCGGCCAGCGGTCGGTGTGGAAGCTCGACGCCCTCCGCGGTGTCGGTGAGCTAAGCCGCCTGCCCTACACCATCAAGGTCCTGCTCGAGTCGGTCCTCCGCAACCTCGACGGCTACGTCTACACCGAAGACCACGTCAAGGCCCTCGCGACCTACAACGCCGCCGACCCCGGCCAGACCGAGATCCCCTTCATGCCCGGCCGGGTCGTCCTGCAGGACTTCACCGGCGTCCCCGCCGTCGTCGACCTCGCCGCCATGCGCGATGGCATCGTCCGCATGACCGGCGACGAAGACGCCGCCAAACGCGTCAACCCGCTCGTGCCCTGCGACCTCGTCATCGACCACTCCGTCCAGGTCGACGCCTTCGCCTCAGGCATGGCCCTCACCATCAATGCCGAGAAGGAATTCGAGCGGAACCTCGAGCGATACAAGCTGCTCAAGTGGGCCCAGCAGTCGTTCGACAACTTCCGCGTCGTCCCGCCGGCCACCGGCATCGTTCACCAAGTCAACCTCGAATATCTCGCCAAAGTCGTCTGGGACGAAGCCCCCGGCACGGAAGCTTCAGCTTCCGTGCACCCCGCCCTCTACCCCGACTCCCTCGTCGGCACCGATTCGCATACCACCATGATCAACGGCCTGGGCGTGCTCGGCTGGGGCGTCGGCGGCATCGAGGCCGAGGCCGTCATGCTCGGCCAGCCCGTCTACATGCTGATCCCCGAGGTCGTCGGCTTTAAACTCACCGGCAAGCTGCCCGAGGGCGCCACCGCCACCGACCTCGTGCTCAAGGTCACCCAGATGCTGCGTAAGCACGGCGTGGTCTCCAAGTTTGTCGAGTTCTTCGGCCCCGGCCTGGACACCATGCCCCTGGCCAACCGCGCGACCATCGCCAACATGGCCCCCGAGTACGGCGCGACCTGCGGGTTCTTCCCCGTCGACCAGCACACGCTCGACTACCTCACCCTCACCAACCGCGACGACCAACTCATCCAGACCGTCGAGCAGTACTGCAAGCTCCAGGGCCTCTGGCGCGACGACAGTTACGACATCGCGTACACGAGCACCCTCGAACTGGACATGGGCGAGGTTGTCCCCGCCTTGGCCGGCCCGAAACGCCCGCAGGATCGCATCGACCTCTCGGACATGAAGTCCAAGTGGCACGAGGACCTCCGCGACGAGTTCAAGGTCGATACCACCACCCTCGTTAACAACCCCGCCGGCGGCTGGACCGAAGAAGGCGGCCAACCCGCCGACCAGACCGGCAACCACCCGCTGGAAGCCGACGCTGAGCGGAGCGAAGCGTCTGGTACCGGCTCCGGCTCCCCCGCCCACGCCCCCCTCACCGCCGGCGGCACCGCGACCATCGCCCACGCAGCCGGCGACACGCCCGAAGCCGACGCTGAGCGAAGCGAAGCGTCTGGTTTCAAAGTCACCCTCGACAACCAGACCTTCCAACTCCGCCACGGCGCCGTCGTCATCGCCGCCATCACCAGCTGCACCAACACCTCCAACCCCGAGGTCATGATCGCCGCCGGCTTGCTCGCCCGCAACGCCAACCGCCGCGGCCTCACCCGCAAACCCTGGGTCAAAACCTCCCTCGCCCCGGGCTCCAAGGTCGTTACCGACTACTACGAAAAAGCCGGCCTCACCGACGACCTCGAAGCCCTCGGCTTCCACACCGTCGGCTACGGGTGCACCACCTGCATCGGCAACTCCGGACCGCTTCCTGAAGCTATAAGTTCGGCGATCAAAAAACATGATCTGGTTGTATCATCAGTCCTCTCCGGCAACAGGAACTTCGAGGGGCGTATAAATCCTGATACAAAGGCGAATTACCTCGCTTCACCGCCGCTGGTGGTCGCCTACGCTATTGCTGGTAATGTCGACATTGATCTATATAATGAACCTCTCGGTAAGGATGCTGATGGCGCGGATGTTTATCTGAAAGACCTCTGGCCCTCCCAGGAGGAGGTGCAGGAGGTGATCGACCGGGCGGTCACGCGCGAACAGTTCGCCGACAAGTACGGCGACGTGTTCACCGGGCCCGAGCAGTGGCAGGCCATCAGCGTCGACGCTTCCCCGCGTTACCCCTGGGACGCCGACTCGACCTACGTCCAGGAACCGCCGTTCTTCAAGGCCCTGCCCGCCCAGGCCCCGGACCCCACCCCCATCGCCGACGCCCGATGCCTGGTCAAGGTCGGCACCTCCGTCACCACCGACCACATCTCCCCCGCAGGCTCCATCGCCACCGACACCCCCGCCGGCGCCTACCTCCAGTACCACGGCGTGCCCGTGTCCATGTTCAATTCCTACGGCGCAAGGCGCGGCAACGACCGCGTCATGACCCGCGGCACCTTCGCCAACATCCGCGTCAAAAACCAACTCGCCCCCGACACCGAAGGCGGCTACACCACCTTCTTCGGCCCCGCCGCACCCAAAGCCGACGCTGAGCGCCTTCCGGGGGGCGAAGCGTCTGGTCATTCTGACGCCCCCGCCCTCACCCGCCCCATCCAACCCGGCGAGGTCGGCTTCATCTTCGACGCCGCCGTCGCCTACGGCAGCGCCCAAACCTCCGACCCCGAACTCGCCCCCCCGGAAGCCGACGCTGAGCAACGCGAAGCGTCTGGTACAACTTCCGGCACCCCCCTCATCGTCCTCGCCGGCCGCGACTACGGCATGGGCTCCTCCCGCGACTGGGCCGCCAAAGGCACCTGGGCCCTAGGCGTCCGGGCCGTCATCGCCGAGTCCTACGAACGCATCCACCGCTCCAACCTCATCGGCATGGGCGTCCTGCCCCTCACCTACGCCGACGGCCAGACCGCCGATTCCCTGGGCCTCACCGGCCGCGAAGTCTTCACCCTCGACCTCCCCGACACCCTCACCCCCGGCGCAGAAGTCAAGGTCACGGCGAAGCCGACAACTGAGCAAAGCGAAGCGTCGGATGCCCCGGCCTCCCCCATCCAATTCACCACCACCGCCCGCCTCGACACCCCCGTCGAGATTGACTACTACCACCACGGCGGCATCCTCCACACCGTCCTGCGACGAATGGCCGGCGAGGGCGGTTAGCGGTTAGCAGTTAGCGGTTAGCCAGAAGCACGAAGCGGGAAGCCCGAAGTCGATCCACGGCACCGCCGCCATCTCGTTGTTTGACTATTGGAGCAATTCGCGTGAACATCTCCCCCCTCCCTTTCAGGGAGGGGCCGGGGGAGGGTCGCGGCCGGCAGCCCCGCACGCGTTGAAGATGCGGCGACTCCAAGCCGCAACCCCCTCCCCAGCCCTCCCCTTGGAAGAGGGAGGGGGCAAGAGATGACGCAACCGCTCTAGATGGTCGAAAAGCGGGGCGGGTGTGCCACACCTCGGCCGAAGGCCGATGTGTGTTCTCGCATCATCCGCGGTCTGCACACGTCGCCTCCAAGCCGGCGAGGTGTGCCACCCCGACGCAAGTCCATCCACGGCACCGCCGCCACGCGATTGAGAGCAGCTTGCATCAATGTTCTGCCCCCTCACCCTCCCAGGGAGAGGGCTGGGGTGAGGGTCGTTGCCGCCAATGC
>CAZVBW010000085.1:9963-15948 GCA_964625505.1 uncultured Phycisphaeraceae bacterium | reverse complement strand
GCAACCCCCTCCCCAGCCCTCCCCCTGGAAGGGGGAGGGGGCAAGAGATCACGCCGACGGCTCTAGCCTTGGGCTCTGCCCGAGGTTGTCTTGAAGCTTTGGGTGAGCTCAGCTCGGGAGGGTGATCCGCCTGAGGTGGACCCGAGCCGTCGGCCGCCGGTAGTCGACGGCTCGCCGGGAGGCTCGCCCTCCCGGGTGGCTCGTGTCCGGCCAGCATGACAGTGCGTGACGGCCTATACCCCGGGCGGAGCCCGAGGCTAACGGAGGTGCCGTTAATCGTTGATCTGGTTCTCGACCGGCTGCACCTGCAGCAGCGGGATGTTGGTGGTCTTGGGCTGGATCAAGAGATACCACACCGCCTCGGCGATCGACTCGCTGTAAAGCAGTTCGCCGTCGGCGTGTTCTTCGTGCTGCTCGTCGTGGGGCTGGTAGCGGAAGTCGGCGCCGATCTTGCCCGGCTCCAGGCACGTCACGCGGATGCGGTCTTCTTGCAGCTGCTTGCCCAGAGCTTCGGACCAGCCGCGGATGCCCGCCTTGGTTGCGACGTAGACGTCGCTGCCCTCGCCGCGGCTCTTGGCCGACAGCGACCCGATGTTGATGATGTCGCCCCCCCCGCCCCCGGAAGTGCCCCCGCCCAGCCGCTCGATCGCCCGCTTGGCACAGGCCATGTACCCCAGCAGGTTCGTCTCGACCACGTAGCGGTACTCGACGGGCTCGGAGTCCTCGACGGTCCCGGCACCAACGCCAGCGTTATTAATCAGCACGTCCAGGCCGCCGAGCTTCTCGTCGGCGAAGGCGAACAGCGCATCGACGTCGTCTTCCTTGGACATGTCCGCCTCGAGCGTGTGCACCTTGTCAGCCACGTCGGCCAGGTCCTGCATCGCCTCATCGATGTGCGTCTGCCGACGGCCACAGATCACCACGTCCGCCCCGAGGTGGGCCAGCAGCAGCGTGATGGTCCGGCCCAGCCCGGTGGTCCCGCCGGTGACGATGATGCGTCGGCCGTCCAGCGGACGCAGCGGGTCCTTCCACTGGCTGGGGCGGCTGGTCAGGGCGGTCGATTCGGCGGTGGCGGGCATCAAGTTCTCCGTAGGGTGGGTGAAGCCGGAGGCGCAACCCACCACCGCTTGCATCCGAGCGGTGGGTTGCGCTTCGCTCCACCCACCCTACGCGCGCGGTTCCGCAACGACCCGGGACCCCGCGCGTTCTATACCCTTATGCCCATGGCCGACCCGAAGCAGACGCTCGATCCGATCCGCCTGGCGATCCTGTTCGCGGTCGTGCTGGTGCTGGACCTGCTGTTCGTCGGCGGCCTGCTGGCGATCTACCCCGCGGCGCTGGGCACGCTGTGGTACTACGTCATCGCGGTCGGGGTGCCGGCCCTGGCGATGATGCTGCCGGTGGTGCTCAACCTGCTGGGCACCCGCTATGGCGCGCTGCCGCTGATCCTGTTCATCGTGGCGATGATCGCGCTGATTGCGGTCAACTTGCTGCTGGTGCCCGTGGTGTTCTGAGAGAGGATTAAGGTACGCCGACGCCGCGGATTGACATCCGCGGCTCCGTGCGGCGCGGAGCCGCGGGTGTGAACCCGCGGCGTCGAGGCGCTACCGCCGCTACCGATCCGTCATCACGTGGTAGTGCGGGTCTTCGCTGATGTTCGCCTCGACCAGGTCCGACGCCTTGTCCAGCAGCTTGCGGCAGTCCTCGCTGAGGTGCGTCAGGTGCACCCGCTTGCCCAGCTGGCCGTACTTCTCGGCGACGGCGTTGATCGCCTCCAGGCCCGACTGGTCCCAGACCCGCGTGAAGTAGAAGTCGATCACCACGTCGTCCGGGTCGTTGGCCGGGTCGAACAGCTTCTTGTACGAGTCGGTCGAGCCGAAGAACAGCGGGCCGTGCAATTGATAGATCTTGCTGCCGTGTTCGTTGAACTTGGTATCGGCGATGAGGTGCGTGCTGGCCTTCCAGGCATACGACAGGGCGCTGAAGATCACGCCCAGGATCACCGCCGTGGCCAGGTCGTGCATCAGCACGGTGTAGCCCGCGACGAAGACCATAATCAGCACGTCCGGCAGCGGCAGCTTCCGCCAGGTCCGCAGCGTGGCCCACTCGAACGTGCCGATGACGACCATGCCCATGACGCCGACCAGCGCGGCCATCGGGACCTGCTCGATCAGCGGGGCCAGCAGCAGGATAAACGCCAGCAGGCTGCACGCCGCGACGATGCTGGACAGCCGGGCCCGGCCGCCGGACTTCACGTTGATCAGCGACTGGCCGATCATCGCGCAGCCGCCCATCCCGCCAAAGAACCCGCAGACCACGTTGGCCGTGCCCTGCCCGACGCACTCGCGGTTGCCCCGGCCGCGGGTCTCGGTCAGCTCGTCGATCAGCCGCATCGTCATCAGCGACTCGATCAGCCCGACGCCGCAGAGGATCAGGCTGTAGGGCAGGATGATCCACAGCGTCGCCCAGGTCAGCGGCGGCAGCAGCCCGTCGTACCGGCCGTCGAGGAAGAACGGGATCGGCAGGCCCGACGCCATCGTGACCTGCTCCTCGTCGACCGACTCGATCGCCGCCGCGACTTGTTCCGGGGGCAGCTCGCGGATGGCTTCCTCCACGCCGTGGCCGTCCAACTCCGCCCGACTGGCCAGCTCGACCCCGGCGCCCGACAGGCCGCTGTTGCTCACCAGCTCCGCCGCCGCGGCGGCCCGCGAGTCGGCCTCGCCGCGGGCGAGCACCGCCACGTTCGCTGCCCGCTGGCCGTCGACCAGCGAGTCCTTGACCGTCGTCACCGGCGGCTCGCCGCCCCAGTTCGCGTTGATCCCGGCCCCGATCAGCGCCACCACCACGATCGCCGCCAGGGTCGACGGCACCGCCTTGGTCAGCCGCGGCAGCAGGTAGATGATCGCCATGGTCAGCACGACCAGCCCGATCATCAGCCCCAGCTTGGGCCCGTCCAGCAGGGCGGGCAACCCGTCGTCGCCGAGGGTGTAGAAGCTGGCGATCTGAGCCAGCCCGATCACAATCGCCAGGCCGTTGACGAACCCCAGCTCGACGGAGTACGGCACCATGCGGATGAGCTTGCCCAGCCGCAGCAGGCCGACGGTGATCTGCAGCAGGCCGCAGAGCACGACCGCGGGGAACAGGTACGTCACGCCGTGGGTCGCGACCAAGGCGACGATGACCACGGCCATCGCGCCGGTGGCCCCGCTGATCATGCCCGGCCGGCCGCCGACGACCGAGGCGATCAGGCACAGGAAAAACGCCGAGTACAGCCCGATGATCGGGTCGACCCCGGCGACGAACGCGAACGCGACCGACTCGGGCACCAGCGCCAGCGCGACGGTCAGCCCGGCGAGCACCTCGGACTTGGGCGAGGCGGGGATCATCGACCGCAGGGCGAACAGCGGCTGGCGATCGGTCGGCGGCGTGTAGGGCTCGGTCGGTTCGGGGTGCGGGACAGCGGTCATGAGCAGCAGCGGCCGTGGGCGGACGATCACCCGCGTTTGGGGGCCGTGGCAGTTGGTGGCGGGGGTAACGCCCGGGGTGCGACGCACCCCGGGCTTTAGAGGCCGGCAGTCTAGGTTTACGCCGACTCGCGGTCGATGACGCGGTAGTTCTCGCGTTCGCCGCGGCCGCGGACCGGGTAGTCCTTGCGGAGCGGGTGGGCCGGGTAGTCCTCCCACAGCAGGATTCGGCGGTGGTCGGGGTTGCCGTCGAAGTGGACCCCGAACATGTCGTAGACCTCCCGCTCGAGCCACTCGGCGCCGGGCCAGAGGTCGGTCACGGTCGGCAGGTGCAGGGCCGGGTCGTCCTCGATGCCGTGGGTATCGAGCGTCGGGTCCAGCAGGACCTTGACGAACAGCCGGCGGTTGTCGCGGGTGCTGATGAGGTTGTAGACCACGCCGAACCGCCCGGTCGGCTGGGACGCGTTGGCGGGCGGCGGGTAGTTGAGGTAATCGATGCCGGCGATGTCGGCCAGGAAGTTGAAGCTCGCCCCGTCGTCGGTCTTGAGGAAGCTCAACAACTCGTGCATCAGTTCCGGGGGGTCCGGGGGGCACAGCACGGTCGTGTCGCCGCGGAACTCGGTGGCCCGCAGGCCCCGGCCGGCAAAGCGGTCCTTGATCAGCGGCAGCGTCGGGTGGTCCAGGTTTGGCGTGGCCATCAGGCGTCGTCCTCCACGCGGTCGGCCATGACGCTCAGCAGCGCCTGCCACTGCCGCGTCAGCTCGGGCCACTCGTACTTCAAAGCGTCGGCGAGGCCCGAGCTGTCCTGCCCGGCGAGCAGCTCCTTGACCTGCTGCAGCTGGTTCAGCAACCGGTCCGCCAGGTCCGCCCCGCTGACCCCGTCCACGTCCAGGTCCGCGAGTTGCACGTCCAGCAGCCCGCCGATCTGGGCGACCGCCCGCTGCACCGACAGCCACATCGGGATCGCCTGGGCGAACGTCTCCATCGCCTCCCGCATCTGGTCGGCCTGCATCAGGTCGGCCGCCTTGGTCTGCAGCCGGTCGGCACCGTCCAGCTGCTGGTCCAGTTGCCGCAGCGTCCCGGCAGCCAGCGCGACCGGGTCGGCCGAGGTCAGCCGAAGCTCCCCGGCCACCGCCTGCTCGCCCGCGGCCTCCAGCTGCTGCTCGGTCAACGTGGCACCATCCACCGCCACCTCGACCACGACCCGCTTGACCGGTTCGAGTTGGTCACTGGCGGCCTGCAACAACTCCCGCAGCGTCGAGCCGGCCAGCGACACGGGCTTGTCATCGAGAAACATGGGCATGCGGGCGATGATAGTCGGGGCGGTGGGCGGTGGGCGGTGGGCGCTTGGAGGCCAGCGTCAGGGCATCGCTGCCTCGCCAGCCGCGGGTGGATACCCGCGGGCGATGAAGCATGCCGCGGGTTTGGGCCATCGGCACGGCCCACCGACCGCGGATATGCATCCGCGGCTCGCACCGGGTCACGCTACGTTGCGGGCATGACCGATCGAATCGTGGTGTTGGATGGCTACACGACCAGCCCGGACGGGGACCCGTCGTGGGATGCGCTGGGCGAGTTGGGGGAGCTGACGGTGCATGACCGGACGCCCCCGAACGAGGTCGTGGCGAGGGCGGCGGGTGCGGGGATCGTGATCACGAACAAGACGCTGCTGCCGGCGGCGGTGCTGGATGAGCTGCCGGACCTGCGGTACGTCGGGCTGCTGAGCACGGGGACCAACGTGATCGACCTGGACGCGGCGCGGCAGCGGGACATCACGGTGTGCAACGTCCCGGCGTACGGCACGGCGTCGGTGGCGCAGCACGTGTTCGCGCTGCTGCTGGAGCTGGTCAACCACGTGGGCGAGCACGATCGGCAGGTCAAGCGGGGCGTCTGGGCGGCGGGGCCGGACTTTTGCTTTACGGTCGCGCCGATGGTGGAGTTGGCGGGCAAGACGCTCGGCATCGTGGGAATGGGCGACATCGGGCAGGCGGTCGGGCGGATCGGCCACGCGATGGGGATGCATGTCGCGGCCCACAGCCGGACCGAGAAGTCGCTGGACTACCCGGTCGCGTGGCGGACGCTGGAGCAGCTGCTGGGCGAGTCGGACGTGGTGAGCCTGCATTGCCCGCTGACGGACGCGACGCAGGGGCTGATCAACGATGAGCGGTTATCGCTGATGAAGCCGGGGGCTTACTTGATCAACACGGGGCGGGGGCCGCTGCTGGATGAGCCGGCGGTGGCGGCGGCGCTGGTGGACGGCCGGTTGGGGGGGGCGGGGCTGGATGTGCTGAGCAGTGAGCCGCCGAACGTGGGGAACCCGCTGGTGTCGGCACCGCGGTGCGTGGTGACGCCGCACGTGGCGTGGGCGACGGCGGAGGCGCGGCGGCGGCTGCTGGGGGTGGTGGTCGAGAACATCCGGGCGTGGCGGCGGGGGGAGCCGCAGAATGGGGTGACGTAGGTTCGGGGATCGGGTGTCGGGGATCGGGGGGCGGGTTGCGGGTTGCGGGTTGCGGGTTGCGGG
>CAZVBW010000085.1:0-9953 GCA_964625505.1 uncultured Phycisphaeraceae bacterium | reverse complement strand
CGTAACCCGCCGTGGGATCCGGTTAGCGGAGGTAGCTGGATGAGCGAGGACGATCGCGAGGTCGATTGGCAGGTGGGGGGGGCGGAGGCACCGCTTGACTCGCGCCCAGCGAGGGACCTGCGTCTCGACCCTCACCCCGGCCCTCTCCCTGGGAGGGAGAGGGGGCCAGAGGGGGTGGTCGCTGCAGTCTCTGTCCCCCCTCCCTGGCAGGGAGGGGCCGGGGGAGGGTCGGGCCCGCAGCCGCCGCACAGTCCGGGGACGCGGCGGGACCCGCACCTCGACCCTCACCCCGGCCCTCTCCCTGGGAGGGAGAGGGGGGCGGAGGGGATCGCGGGAGCGAAGTCGCTGATTGTGTTTGGCGGGACGTTTGATCCGCCGCATGTGGGGCATGTGGTGTTGCCGGAGTTGGTGCGGCGAGCGGTCGGGGCGGACCTGGTGGTGTATGTGCCGGCGGCGGTGTCGCCGCACAAGGCGGATCGGCCGCCGACGCCCCCGGAAGATCGGTTGGCGATGTTGGAGCTGGCGCTGGCGGATTCGCCCGATGCGGTGATCTGGACGGATGAGCTGGAGCGGGCCGCTGCTGGCGAGGCGGTGAGCTACACGGTGGACACGCTGGAGCGGTTGCGGGCGATGGTGGGGCCGGACGTGGCGATGCGGTTGCTGATCGGCAGCGATCAGGCGGTGGCGTTTGATCGGTGGCGGGAGCCGGGGCGGATTGTGGCGTTGGCGGAGCCGGTGGTGATGCTTCGGCCGCCGGTGGACACGGTGGCGAAGTTGCGGGAGGCGGTGTCCGGGGGGCCGGCGGGGGAGGGGGACGAGTGGGCGTCGCGGGTGGTGGAGCTGCCGGTGATGGACGTGTCGGCGACGGGGGTGCGGGCGGGGGAGGTGGGATGGGAGGATCGGGTGCCGGCGGGGGTGGCGGGGTATGTGCGGGAGCGGGGGTTGTATGGGGTTGCCGGCGACTGATCCGACGCTTCGCCTGCGGCTCAGCTGTCGGCTTCGGGGGGGGGAGCGCGGCCGACGGCCGCGGCTTTATGGGGTGGGGAGGGTGGCCTCGCGGGCGTTGTCGGGGCGGGTGAAGAGGGTGGGGTCGAGGTTGTCGAGCAGTTGGAGGTTGGAGATGGTGGCGTGGCCCTTAGGCTCGCCGATGCCTTGGGCGGGATCGCGGGACCAGTGGTGGAAGTCCCATCGGGTGTGGAAGGTGACGCCTTCGAGGGTGGTGGGCTCGGAGTAGAGGATGATGCCGGGCTGGTCTTCGGCGTCATCGGCGGAACGGCCGAAGGTGACGATGTAGCCCAGTGCGGCGAGGGAGTCGTCGTCGGGGTTGGCGAAGGCGTAGTACCAGTCGTCGGGGGTGTCGCCGGCGTCGTCGCCGAAGGTGATGAAGGCACCGGGGGCGTCGGCGTGGTCGGGGTCGAGGATGACGCCGTCGGTGGGGTCGAGGTTGACCGAGGGGTCGTCGAGCTTGAACGGTGCGGCGAGGAAGTAGGGCCAGGTCAGGACGTGGAAGCGGTAGCTGGGGGGCATGTCGTCGACGTCGGCGGGGCTGACCCAGGCGGTGTGGCCGTCGAAGACGACGGTGACGCCGGTGGTGAGTTGCATGTGGACGCGGGACATGGCGGTGTCGAAGGTCATGGTGCCGGCGAAGGGGTCGCGCTGGCCGAAGGTGACGGAGAAGTCGGCACGGACGCCGGCGTGGTTGTCGTAGGCGGACTGGCCGTGGGCTTGGCCGATGGCTTGGATGAGTTGGGGCGGGGCGGGGTCGTGGTGGTCGCCGAGGGCGGGGGTGGCGAGGAGGGTGGCGGCGGCGAGGGTGGTCGATGTTTTCAGCATGGTGGGTCTCTGATCCGGCCCTTCGGCTGCGCCTCAGGGCTCGGCTTCTCGTTGGTCAACCGTCAGGAGGACCAGTTTGTTTCGAAGTCGGGGAAGAGGGTGAGGCCGCCGTCGGCGTAGATGGTCTGGCCGGTGATGTAGCTGGCCTGGTCGCTGGCGAGGAAGGCGAAGACGGCGGCGATCTCTTCGGGTTGGCCGACGCGGTCCAGGGGGATGTGGTCTTCGATTTGGCGCTGGGCCTGCTTGTCGCCGGCCCAGGACTGGATGGGGGTGTAGATCGCGCCGGGGGCGACGGCGTTGACGCGGATGCCCTTGCTGGCGTACTCGAGGGCGAGGGTGCGGGTGAGCTGTTGCATGCCGCCTTTGCTGGCGGCGTAGCTGGCGTAGCCGGGCTTGGGGATCAGCTCGTGGACGGAGCTGTCCATGAGGATGACGCCCTTCTTGTCGTGGTCGAGGAAGTGCCGCAGGGCCAGGCGGCTGCAGAGGAAGGCCCCGCGGAGGTTGATGCCGATGACGCGGTCCCAGTCGGCGGGGTCGGTCAGGTGGGCGGGTGCCTGCTTCTGGATGCCGGCGTTGTTGACGAGGATGTCCAGGCCGCCGAACGTCTCGATCACCGTCGCGAACATCCGGTCCACGTCGTCTTCTTTCGCGACGTTGGCCTGGACGATCAGGTCCTTGCACCCGCAGCCGCGGACGGCGGCGCACGCCTGCTCGACCTGCTGCTCGACGGCTTTGGCGTCGTCCTCGGAGCTGTGGTAGTTGATGGCGACGTTGGCACCTTCCTCGGCCATGCGGACGGCGATGGCGGCGCCGATGCCGCTGCTGCCGCCGGTGACGAGGACGTTTTTGTTCTGGAGGGTGGGCATGGGGGTTCCGGGGGCCAGGGGATACCAGACGCTTCGTCCGCCTGAGGCGGGCTCAGCGTCGGCTTCTTGCGAGGGTAGGCACCGCGGGGGAGGGTCTGGTGATAAAGACAGCGGCAGCGCCGGGAGGCGCTGCCGCTGGGTAGGTCAGGTTGTGGTGTGGCTTACTGGGCGCCGAAGACGTCGTCGTCGAAGTTCCGGTCGATGACGAAGCCGAAGCCGTAGGTCGACCGCAGGCCGTTTCGGAACACCGCGAGCGGGGTGGCGGCGAAGCTGGTGCCGATGTTGACCAGGTCGTTGGGCTTAAGGAAGATGTCCGGCTCGGTGCCGTTGAAGATGGCCCGCAGGTTGAGCCGGACAACGGCTTCCTGGTTGTCGCCGACACGGCGGACCAGGTCCACGCGTTCGGGGATGGCCAGGCCGTTGAGGTTGCCGGCCGAGGCGATGAGCTGCTTGAGGGTGAGGTCGCGCTCGCCGGGGACGGTGTAGGCCCCGGGGCGGGAGATCTGGCCCATGATGTAGACGAAGCCGGCGGTCGGGTCGGGGATGCGGATGATGTCACCGGCGCGGACGACGACGTTGTATCGCATGTCGCCCTGGACGAGGCGGTTGTAGGGCACGCGGACGATCCGCTGGGTGATGTACTGGCCCAGCTCGTTGAGGGTTTCCTGCTCCTCGTCGATCTGGTCGGAGCTGCCGGCGGGCTGACGGCCATCGCCGCCGGCGGCCGAGCCCGCGGCGACCCACTCGCCGTCGATGTAGATCCACTGGCGGGTGTCGCCCTCGCCGCCGAGGCCGCCCTCGATGGCCCGGGGGGCTGCGGGGCGGTCTTCGGGCTGATCCTCGTCGATGCGGGGCTCGGACGGGCCGCCTTCCAAGGCACCTTCGACTTCTTGGATGAGGTCGGCGTTGTCCTGCGGAGCGGGCGGCTGCTCACCCTCGCCGGGCTGGCCGGCGGGGCCCATATCGCCCATGACCTCTTCCTGGAGGGGGGTCTGGCGGATGATGAGCACGTTCTGGGTCCGGCCCGGGATGCCGCCGGCCAAGGCCAGGGCCTCGAGCAGGCGGAAGTCGGGCTTGGGGATGACGTAGGTGCCAAACTGCGTGCCGTTCACCCGGTCCGGGGCGCCGACGACGCTGTAGGTGTTCTGCCGGGACTGGACCAGCTGGACGGACACGGTGGCGTCCTGGAGCACGCCGCGCTGCTGGAGCACGTCGGCGATGTGGCTCTCGAGCTGGGAGGGCGAGCGGCCCGCGGCGTTGACTTCACCGACGACCTGCAGGCGGATGTTGCCCTGTTCGTCGACGCGACGCTGCTGCAGCTCGGTGCCGCCGGCCTGGAGCAGCTCGAAGACCTCGACGGTCAGGAAGTCGCCCGGGCCGATGACGTACTCGCGGGTGTCGGGGATCAGGTCCTCGGGCTGGACGCCGGTGACCGGCAGGTCGTAGCGTGAGCCTTCGTCGATGACGTCGAGCCGTTCGAGGATCGGCAGGGTGACGGGGGTGTTTTCCCATCGGCCGACGATGGACGGGTCGAAGTAGGAGTCGACTTCACAGCCGACGACAGCGGCCAGGGCGAGTGTCGAGACGACACCGGCAAACAGGCGACGGGGCAAGCGGGCGGTAAGGGATCGAAGCACGTCTGGTTCTCCTCGGGTGCTCTGGGGCCGGTGGCGGTCTGGCCCCGGGCGGTCCTGAGTGTAGTGGCTGCACGCCTTGGCCGCACCCGCACCTTTGCGCGTGGGCCCCCAAATCCGCGTGGGCCTGCGCCATGCATACCCGCGGCAGCGGCAGATGCAAGCCCGTATGAGCCTGCATCGACCATTCGGTGCCCGAAGACCAGCGTGTGGGGCCCCGATGCGTCCGATAGCGGTGCATCTTGTGCAACTCGCCCAGACGGTGCAGCTGGAGCGGCGGGGCACGGCGTGGCGCGGTGGTGGCGGGTTGCTGTGGCGGCGGTGGGCGATGCCAACCCGCATCTCGGGTGCCAAGGTCGCGTGCGGCCGTGCTCTGGCGGGTCCACTTCGCGCCGCCACTGCCGCACGCGGCAGTGGCACCCGGACCACACAACCGCCTATCCCACCGCCCTTTCCTACCCCGGCTGCGGCGCCAGCTCCCGGTACGCCGCCGCCAGCCGCTGGGCCACCCGCTCGTGAGCAAACCGCTCGATGGCGTACCGGCGGATCGCCCGAGGATCGGCCCCGGGCAGCGCCGCGACCTGCTCGCGGATCGCGTCGGTCAGCGCCCGCGGATCGTCCACCGGCGTCAGCCGCCCCGCCACCGGGTCCCGCACCACGTCCGCCGGCCCGCCGCAGTCCGTGGCCACCACCGGCATCCCCGTCGCCAGCGCCTCGATCAGCACCACGCCAAACGTCTCGGTCCGACTGGTCAGCACCAACAAGTCCGCGTCGTTCCGCATCACCGCCGCCAGGTCCGGGCGATCCATATACCCCAGCCACCGCACCCGGTCCGCCACGCCCAGTGCCTCCGCGTGCTGCCGCAGCCGCTGCTCGTCCGCCGGCGTCTCGCCCTTGCCCACCAGCACGAGCGTCAGCCCCGGCATTTCCGCCGCCAACCGGGCCACCGCCTCGAGCAGCAGCTCGACGTTTTTGTTGACCGTGAAAAACCCCGCCCACAGCAGCCGCGGCGCCTGCGGGTCCGGCCGACGCATCACCGGCGGGTGAAACCGCGCGGTGTCCACGCTGTTGGGCAGCACCTCGATGCTCCCCTGGGCCAGCTCGGGCAGCTGCTCGTGCATGATCCGCTGCAGCGCCCCGCTGACCGCGAAGACCTTCTTGGCCGACTGCAGCGCGGCGAGTGTTTGCTTGCGGACCGACCGCCGACGGGTCAGCAGCGTGAACGGGCCGGTGTGCTCGGTGATCATCAGCGGCACGTCAAAGGCCGCGGCGACCGCCCGGCCCGCCGAGCCGTCGAGGTACGCCGTGTGGGCGTGCACCATGTCGAACGGGAAGTAGCGCCGCACCCGCTGGGCCGCGGCCATCATCGACTTGCCGTACCACATCCCCGCCAGCGGGTAGCCGCCCGCCACCCGGTACGGCACCCACATCACCGGCACCCCCTGATAATCAGCAAACTGCTGGGTCCGGAAGTGCTGCTGGTGGTAGTCGCGGTTCATATCCCGCCACCGCAGCGCCCGGTACGGCTTGGGCATCCACATCGGCCGGCCGCTGATCACGCGGGCGTCGATGCCCGCGTGTTTTCGCAGCGCCGCGACCTGCTCCCAGATGAACGGGCCGCTGCCGGGCGTGTCCGGGTGCGGGAACATGTGGCTGAACACCAGCACCCGCGGCGGGCCCACCGGCCGCACCGGCGCGGGCGGCAACTCCGCCACGCCGCCCGCTTCGGACGTGGGCCCCAGCGTCCGCACCAGCGCCTCGGCGTCGGTCGTCGACGCGACCACCACCCCCGGCGCGGCCGCCTGGTCCTCCACCATCACCGGGTCGCTCGCCGTGCCCACCGCCGGCTCATGCTCGACCGCGACCGTCGACGTCGGCCAGGGCATCCGGCCGGCGACGTCGGACGTGAACCCCCACGACAGCGGGGCCCCGCCGACCTCGCCCATCGGCAGCGTGACGTGACCCGGCTCGACCGTCAGCATCGGCGTGTTCAGCCGCTCGGCCCGCTCGGGCTCGGCAGGGAAGTACGCAACCCGGCTCACCCGCTGACCGCCACGCAGCGTCAACTCCAACGCCAACCCGTACGCATCGGGCTGCCAGCTGCCGGGCACCTCCACATCCCGCCGACCCTTCGCCTGCCCGTCGACGCTCAGCAGCGCCCGCCGCCTGCGGTTGACCCCGTCCACCGACGCCAGCAGCGCCGCGCCCTGCTCCCCGCCCCCACCGGTCAGCCACAGCGCGATCCGGTCGCCCTTGTGCGGCGCGACCGGCAGCCGCAGCTCGATGATCACCGCCGCCTCGCTGTCGCTGCCCACCGTGCCCCCCTCGACCGTCGCCCGCAGCGGCGCAATCGCGTACGCCCACGACCGCCCGGCCAGGTGCTCGTCGGTGACCTGCAGCGGGTTCGAGAAATCGATCACCCCCCGGCTGCCCGGCTCCGCGTCCGACTCCGAAGAAGCCGACGCTGAGCGAAGCGAACCGTCTGGTACCTCCCCCGAAGCCGACGCTGAGCCCCTTCCGGGGGGCGAAGCGTCTGGTATCTCCCCCACCCCCCCACACTCAAACAGCGCCATCAACTCGCTCCGCTCCGCGTGCGCCCCGTGCTGGTCCCAGAACTCGATCCACGACCGCGCCCGCGCCGAATTCACCACCGTCTCCACCAGCTCCGTCCCCGGCTGGACCTGCCGGCCCGACCCGCAATCCGGGCACCGCCCCCCCTCCCACCGCGACCAGACCCCCATCCGCTGCCGAAGCCCGATCAGCGCGTCCCGCGGCGTCCGCGTCAGCCCGCCGCTGAGCCGCAGCGACCGCAGCGGCCAGCCCTCGCCCAGCAGCCCCAGCATGTCCGCCGCCGTAAATGACCGGACATGCCCGTTCACGTGGTACGCCCGGCCGCAGTCGGCGCAGCACGCCCGGCCGCCCGCCAGCTGCTCGGCGTGCGGCGTCGAGATCAGGACCCACCGCCGAGACACCCGCCGAAGCTCATCCAGCACCGGGCCCCACCGATCGTCCGGCACATGCTCCAACACGTCGTTGCAGATCACCAGGTCCACCGCATCGTCCGCCAGCGGCAGCATCGTCAGGTCCGCCGCCGCCGCCGGCACCGCCGTCCGCCGCAGCGCCGCCACGCTGAAGTCCAGCCCGAAAACCCGCAGCCCCCGCTCAGCCAGTGCCGCCGCCTGATACCCATCCCCGCACCCCGCGTCCAGGACCGTCTGCACATCGCCCGGCAGCAGGTCCAGCAGGTCGTGCTTCACCTGCACCTGGTACGGCTGAACCGCCCGGCCCCACAACTGCTCCTGCTCAAAATAAGCATGGTCCGCCGCCGTCATCTCGCCTCCCCATCAAAGCCCACCCCAGAAGCCGACGCTGAGCGAAGCGAAGCGTCTGGTACCTCCCCAGAAGCCGACGCTGAGCCCCTTCCGGGGGGCGAAGCGTCTGGTACCTCTGACGCCACCTCCACCCCCACCGCCTGCACACAGATCCCCCGGTCCAGCGCCTCCCCCACCGGCCAGGCCACCTCGAAATGCACCGCCCGGTCGATCACGTGATAGCTCGCCGCCTCCCCGCCATCCGCCCGCAGCCCCCGAAACAACCCCACCGACGCGACGTACGCCCCACGTCCCAGCACCAGCGGGTCCGCCGACAGCCGCACCACCGACCGGCCGGCGGGCAACCCGCCCATCCGATCCGAATCCGCGACCCACTGGCTCGCCGTCCGACCGTCCGCCGTGTAGATGCAAAACACCGCCGCCGCGTCCGGCAGCGCCCGCTTCGCCTGCACCTCCAGCTCCACCGACACCGCCGACCCGCTGTCCCACACCCGCACCTCATCGCCCCCCTCGTCCAGCAACCGCACCCCCGCCACCTTCGCCCCCCCCAGCCCGTACTCATCCTCGGTCACCTCCACCGCCTCATCCGCCTCCCCGCCCCCGGAAGCCGACGCTGAGCCCCCTTCCGGGGGCGAAGCGTCTGGTATGCCCCCCGACGCCGACGCTGAGGCCCCGTCGGGGGCCGAAGCGTCGGGTACCGCCGTCGGCAGCTCGCCCCCCCGCCGCTGCAGGTCCGCGTCCCGCGCCGCCGCCCGGGCCTGCTCGTCCGCCCGCACCTGCTTCATGTACCGCTTGATCACCGCCAACGGCTCGCCGTCGTCCACCAGCTTGCCGTGGTCGATCCAGATGATCCGGTCGCACAGCCCCTGCACCGACCCCAAATCGTGGCTCACGAACAGCACCGTCGCCCCGTGATCGGTCAGCTCCCGCATCCGCTGCACGCACTTGCCCGCGAAGTACGCATCGCCCGCCCCCAGGATCTCGTCCACGATCAGCACCTCCGGCTTCACCGCCGTGGCCACCGCGAAACTCAGCCTCGCCGACATCCCCGCCGAGTACGTCTTGATCGGCTGATCGATGAAATCGTCCAGCTCGGTAAACGCGATGATCTGCTCCCGCATCCCCGCCAGCCGCTTGCCCGTGATGCCCTGATACCCCAGCGCCGCGTCCACGTTCCGCCGACCGGTGAACTCCGGGTGGAACCCCGTCCCCAGCTCCATGAGCGCCTGCACCTGCCCCCCCACCGCGACCGTCCCCTCCGTCGGCGGCAGCGCCCCGGCGATCAGCTTCAGCAGCGTGCTCTTGCCCGCACCATTGCGCCCGATGATCCCCAGCCGCTGACCCACCGGCACCGTCAGGTCCATCCCCCGAAGCGCCCAAAACTGCTCATACGCCGGACGCCGACTCAGCCGCATCCAACCCAGCCCCAGCGCATCCAGCACCCGGTCCCCCGCCCGCCGGTACAGCCGGTACCCCTTGCCCAGCTGCCTGCACTCAATCGCCGCATCCACCCAACCAGCCTACCGCCGCTCCGATATTGCCCCATTTATTGATCTCTAGATGGTCAAAACGCGGGCGTGTGCCACACCTCGGCCGAAGGCCGATGTGTGCTCTTGCGGCATTCCGCGGCCTGCACACATCACCGCCGAGCCGGCGAGGTGTGCCACCCCTCGGCAATGCATCCTGGCCATCTCGTTGTCAATAGCCGCGGGGCTTGCCCCGCGCGTCCCCGCCCCGCGTCGAACCAGACGCCTCGCGTCCACCGTCTCCCACCAACCTTCCGGGGGCCGGCAACAACCACGCCGCCAACACCACCGGCCCCAGCCGCCCCGCCCACATCCCCCCGATCAACACCCCGTGCAAAAACCCGTTCGGGTTGCTCGTGTACCCGTGGCTCAACCCGCAGCTCGTCACCGCACTCACCGCCTCGGTCACCACCGCCTCACTGCCAAACGACGACGGCGACCCCACCAGCAGCAGCCCCGCCACCACCACCACACACCCCGCCTGCCAGGCCAACACCCACGCCGCCAGCCGCACCACCGCCCGCCCCCGCGGACTATCCCGCAACCGCCCCAGCATCACCGCCCCCACCACCACCAGCACCGCCAGCCCCACGCCCCCCGCACCCGACCCCGGCAACCCCCCCGCCGGCATCAGCACCACCAACGCCAACCGCGACAACTCATGCAACCCCTCCAGCCCCGGCCCGTACCCCGCCGACCGCGCCGCCGCCGACAACTGCGACCCCACCCCCGCCGCCTCCATCGCCCCCGCCCACGACAGCG
>CAZVBW010000084.1:0-16355 GCA_964625505.1 uncultured Phycisphaeraceae bacterium | reverse complement strand
GTCGTGGTGCGGCGGGGGCGAGATGAGCCCGACGCCCGGCGTCGAGTGGCGGATCCTGCCGATGTACGGGCTGACCTTGTGGCCGGGCAGCTGGCCACCTTCGCCGGGCTTGGCACCTTGGGCGATCTTGATCTGCAGCTGGTCGGCGTTGGCGAGGTAGTGGCTGGTCACGCCGAAGCGCCCGGACGCGACCTGCTTGATCGCCGAGCGGCGTGACTTGGTCGAGCCGTCGTCGTACTGGGCGAGGCTGAAGCGGTCCGGGTCCTCGCCGCCTTCGCCGGAGTTGGACATCCCGCCGATGCGGTTCATCGCCAGCGCCAGCGTCTCGTGGGCCTCCTGGGACAGCGCGCCCAGTGACATCGCGCCGGTGCGGAACCGCTTGACGATCTCGGCGGCGGGTTCGATCTGGTCGAGGGGAAGAGACGGAGCGACGGAGTGACGGAGAGACGAAGTGTTCGAAGCTCCGCTCACTTCGTCTCTCGTTCTCTTCCTCTCTTTGTCTCTACCTTCCGCCTTGCGGAAGCCGATCAACCCCCGCAACGTGCAGCGGTTGCGGTTGTGCTCGTTGACCAGGTCCGCGTACTGCTCGTACGCGGCCTGGGAGTTGGTGCGGGCGGCGGCCTGGAGGCTGGCGATGGTGCGGGGGTTGAAGCTGTGGGCCTCGCCGTCGGGCCGCCAGTGGTACTCCCCGGGGTTGGGCAGCTGGCCGGACCGGCGGGCCGCGCGGGTCGGGAAGCCCAGGCGGTGTCGGCGGACCGCCTCGTCCTGCAACACGCCAAAGCCCACGCCCTGCAGCCGGCTGGCGGTGCCCGCAAAGCAGCGGTCGACCACCTCGTCGCGGAGGCCCACCGCCTCGAAGATCTGGGCGCCCTTGTAGGACGCGAGCGTGCTGATGCCCATCTTGGACATCACCTTCAGCACGCCTTTGCCGATGGCTTTGATGTAGGTCGCGATGACCTTCGCCTCGTCCAGCGTGTCGGAGATCACGCCGTCGGCCTGCATCTGCCGCAGGGCATCGAACGCGAGATGCGGGTGCACCGCGTCGACGCCGAAGCCAAACAGCAGGCAGTAGTGATGCACCTCGCGGGCCTCGCCGGTCTGGACGATCAGGCCCGCCTTGGTGCGCGACTCGGTGCGGACCAGGTGGTGGTGCACCGCCCCGGCGGCGAGCAGGGCGGGGATGGCCACGCGGTCCTTGCTCATCGCCTTGTCGCTGAGCACGATCAGCTCGCAGCCGTTGTCGATCGCCTCGGTGGCTTGGGCGCAGAGGCGGTCCAGGGCGTCGCGGAGGGCCTGGCCTCCGGCCCCCTCTCCCTCGGAGGGAGAGGGTTGGGGTGAGGGTGCGGCCTGCCCGTTCGCCGCGGTCGGGGCCGCCGTGCCGTTGTTCCCAAGCCGCAACCCTCCCCCGGCCCCTCCCTGAGAGGGAGGGGGGGCAGATGCTGGCGCTTCAAACGTCGCGTCGAGCGTGCACGTCTGCCAACCCCGCGAGCCGTCGCCGCCGTCGAGCGCTTCCACCGACGCCATCTGCTCGTCGGTGAGCACGGGCGAGCTCAGGTGCAGCCGGTGGCACTGCTCGGGCGTCGTGTCCAGCAGGTTGCCCTCGGGCCCGATCGCCGTGTCCAGCGACATGATGACCTCCTCGCGGATCGGGTCGATCGGCGGGTTGGTCACCTGGGCGAACAGCTGCTTGAAGTAGTCGTAGAGCAGCCGGGGCTGGTCGCTAAGCACCGCAAGTGCCGCGTCGTTGCCCATCGACCCCAGCGGCTCCTTGCCGCTGCGGACCATCGGCAGCAGGATCATGTTCAGGTGTTCGGTCGTGTAGCCCAGCGCCTGCATCCGCGCCAGGAGGGCCGGCTCCTCGGCGACCGCATCAACCGCGCCGCTGCCGGTCGACTCGCCCGCGAATGCCGGGCCGGTCTGCGACCGCTGCGCCTCCGGGTCGCCGGCGTTGCCGGGCAGGTCTTCCAGGTCGATCCGCTGCTCGTCGAGCCACTGCCCGTAAGGCCGCTCGGCCGCGAACGAAGATTTGATCTCCTCGTCCGGAACGATCCGCCCCTGCTCGAAGTCGACCAGGAACATCCGCCCGGGCTGGAGCCGGCCCTTCTGCACGATCCGCTCGGGGTCGACGTGCAACACACCGACTTCGCTAGCCATGATCACGCGGTCGTCATCGGTCACGTAGTACCGGCTGGGCCGAAGGCCGTTGCGGTCCAGCGTGGCGCCGATGATCTTGCCGTCGGTGAAGCTGATCGACGCCGGGCCGTCCCACGGCTCGATGAGGTTCGCGTGATATTCGTAAAACGCCTTCTTGTCCGGCGGCATCGTGGGGTGGTCCTCCCACGCCTCGGGGATCATCATCATGACCGCCTCGGGCGCGGGCCGGCCGTCGAGCATCAGCAGCTCGAACACGTTGTCCAGCGTCCCGGAGTCGCTGCACTGCGGGTTGATGATCGGGAAGCACTTGGACAGGTCTTCGCCAAACGTGTCCGACCGCATCAGGCCCTGCCGGGCCTTCATCCAGTTGCGGTTGCCCTTGAGCGTGTTGATCTCGCCGTTGTGGGCGATGTACCGGCAAGGCTGGGCCCGGTCCCACGAGGGGAACGTGTTGGTGCTGAACCGGCTGTGCACCATCGCCAGGTGCGAGACGTAGCGATCGTCCTGCAGGTCCGGGTAGTACGGCAGCACCTGGCCGGACGTGAGCTGGCCCTTGTAGATGATCAGCGTCGGCGAAAGCGAGCAGACGTAAAACCGCTCGGACTGCTCGATCCGCCCGGCCTGCTCCCGCACCCGGTTGCTCACCCGCTTGCGGACCACGTACAGCGCCCGCTCGAACGCGTCCTCGTCCAGCGCATCGTCCGCCGCGACCAGCAGCTGCACCATCGCCGGCTCGGCCGCCAGCGCCGTGGGCCCGACGTCCGCCGCCGTCGCGTCGGTCGGCAGGTCCCGCCAGCCCAGCAGCGACACGCCCGGCTGCTCGTCGATCATCTGCTCGAACAGCTTCTTGCACGCCGCCGCGCCGCCGTGGTCCTTGGGCAAAAACACGTTGCCCGCCGCGTACCGCCCGGGCTCGGGCAGTGTCAGGCCCAGCTCGCCCCGGGCGCGGTCGGCCAGCAGGTCGTGCGGCAGGGCGGTCAGGATGCCCGAGCCGTCGCCGGTGTTGACCTCGCAGCCGCAGGCCCCGCGGTGGTCCATCCGCCGGAGCATCGTGATCGCGTCCTGGACGATCTGGTGCGACCGCTCGCCCTTGATGTGGGCGATGAACCCCACGCCGCACGCGTCGTGCTCGTGGTCCGGGTGGTACAGGCCGACCGGCCCGGGGGCCACACCGGGCGCCCCGACCGGCTCAGCCGCCCAGACGCTCGACGGTTCGGGCGCAGCGGCGTCGCGGGACACGGTCCGTGGCGTCCGGGGGTTTGGCGTCCGGGGGTTTGGCTTCCGGGGGCGTGGGGTCATGAGGTGCAACATCTCCTGCGTCGGCCGCGGGGGCGCGCCGACGCCGTGGGTTCTATTCCTGCTTCCCCGCCGAGGCGGCCAATCCGCTCGACGTCTGGGCCCCGTCCCCGCCGCTTCCCGCCGGACCGCCATCTCCCGGCTCTTCCCCTGGCCCCGCCAGCTCCAACAGCGTATCCACCACCGCCTGCACCCCGCCCCGCATCCCACCAAAACCCTCGGGCCCCGCGTCCTGACCCCGCCGGTAAATGATGCCCATCGGCCGGACCAGCCCCGGCTCCAGCACCGCCCGAGCCAACGTCCCCGCCTGAACCTCCCGCCCCACGGTTCGCAGCGGCAGGATCGCGTAGCGGTCCGTCACCGCGACCGCTCCTTTGAGCGTGTCGAGGTTGTCGAACGTGTGATCGACATTGGGCGACACGCCGTGGCTCCGCACGTACCGCAGCGTCGCTCGGGCCACCGGCAACGCCGGGTCAAACCCCAGCATCACGTGCCCCGCCAGCGAGGTCGCCCGCACGCGCTCGCTCTGCACCAGCGGATGGTCCGGCCGGGCCACCACGCCCATCGGCTCGTCCCGCAGCGCCAGCCATCTCACGCCCCGGCACCGGCTCGGGTACGACACGATCCCCACGTCCGATCGCCCCGCCAGCACCGCATCCCGCACGCTACCCGGGTTCTCGTAAGTCAGGTCCACCCGCAGACGCGGGCTTCGCTGACGCAGCTGATCCAGCACGCCGGACAGGAAGTCGATCCCCGCCGAGTAGATCGCGTGCACCCGCACCGACCCGTCCACCTGCGACCAGTCCCGCCCCCGCTGGCCGACCGCGACCACCTGCTGCTCCAGCCGCTCGGCCCGCTGCAGGATGTCCATCGCCCCGGTCTGAAACACCCGCCCCGCGTCGGTCAGCGTCAACGGCCGGGTCGAGCGATCAAACAGCTCCACGCCCAGCCGCCGCTCCAGCTGGCCGACCCGCTGGCTTGCTGCCGATTGCGTGATCCCATGCAACGCCGCCGCCTTGGAGAAACTGCGGCACCGCGCCACATCCGCAACCAGCCGCATCGTCTGCATGAGCCCTGCATCATCGCATCACGACCGCTGATGTCAATGCGGGAGTAGCATTAAGCTGGCTTATACAAGACGCCCTTGGCTTAGCGGCTTTGGCGGCAGCGTTCCAGTCGCCGACGATGCCGACAGGCGTTGCACCACCTTCCCGCCTCGGCACCGCGTTCAGGCTTGACCTCGCCGGGTCTGCCGCGACCATGTGCCCGATGGCGAGCCCCAACTTCAGCTTCGACGACGCCAAACGCTCCCGCGGCGGCGAGCCCCGCCGGATCGAGGTCGGCCAGCTGTTCGACAAGCTGCCGCCCCACGCGATCGAGGCGGAGATGTCGCTGCTGGGATCGATCATCCTCGATTGGCGGGTCTGCGGCGAAGTGCTCCAGATCGTCGACTCGGCCCAAGCCTTCTACAAGCCCGCTCACGGCGCGATCTTCGAGGTGCTCCGTGAGCTTTACGACGTCGAGCAGTCGATCGACATGGTCCAGCTCAACCAGAAGCTGGTCGACAAGGAGATGCTCGAGCAGGTCGGCGGCCTGCAGTACCTCATCGAACTCGCCGAGTCCGTGCCCTCGGCGGTCAGTGCCGGCCACTACGCCCGCATCGTCCGCGACAAGGCCACGCTCCGCAGCCTCATCAGCGCCTCGGGCCGAGTCCTGCACGACTGCTACAACACCGACGACCCCGCGCAGGAACAGGTCGACCGGGCCGGCCAGCTCATCTATCAGATCGCCGAGAAAAAGAGCGCCAACGACGCGTCGCTTCTGAAAGACCTGCTCGAAGAAACTTACGAGCGGCTCGAGAACGACGACGGCCGACCCATCACCGGCCTGGGCACCGGCTTCCTGGATTTGGACGAGATGACCAACGGCCTGCAGCAGGGCGAGATGGTCATCGTCGCCGCCCGGCCGTCGATGGGCAAGACGGCTTTCATGCTTAACATGGCGGAGCACGTGTGTGCGACCAGCGGCCACCCGGTCGCCGTGTTCAGCCTCGAGATGTCCAAGCAGCAGCTGGCCCAGCGGCTGCTGTGTTCCCGGTCGGGCGTCAATGCCGACCGGCTGCGGAAGAACATGCTGTCCTCCGACGAGTTTCAGAAACTCGCGATGACCGTCGGCGATCTTTCCGAGGCCCCGCTCTATATCGACGACACCCCGGGCCTCTCGCTGCTGCAGCTGCGGGCCAAGGCCCGTCGGCTCGCCATGGACAAGCACATCAAGGCGGTGTTTGTCGACTACATGCAGCTGATGTCCGAACCCTCGGCGGCCCGGGAAAACCGCCAGCAGGAGGTCAGCACGATCAGCCGTGGCATTAAGGCCCTGGCCCGCGAACTGTCGGTGCCGGTGGTGTGCCTCAGCCAGCTGAACCGCCAGGCCGAATCACGGGAGGGCCACCGGCCGAGGATGAGCGACTTGCGGGAATCGGGGTCGATCGAGCAGGACGCCGACGTCATCATGATGCTCCACCGCGAGGAGTACTACCACAACGATCACGAGTGGAAGGAAGCCAACCCCGACAAGGTCGGCGTCGCCGAGGTGATCCTGACCAAGCAGCGCAACGGCCCCACCGGCACGGTCGACCTGATGTTCGACGGATCGACCACCCAGTTTCGCAACCTCGCCCAGCACCAGCGGGACGGGTTCTGATCGCGCCGCCCTGTAGTCCCGCGGGGCGTCGATGCGCACCGGCGTTCGCCACCGGGACGCCCGGCACAGGCGTCCCGCCCGCGGCCGGCAGCCCGGCGTTCACACAAACCCAACCGGTGAACCGGCAGGCGCCGGGGTCCGCTGGCCGATAGTGGTCCTATGAGTTGGTGGCAGGCGATCATCCTGGGTGTGGTGGAGGGGCTGACCGAGTACCTGCCGGTCAGTTCGACGGGGCACCTGATCCTGGCGGCGTGGATGCTGGGGCTGACCGAGGACCCGGCGCTCAAGGCGGCGGTGGACCGGTTCAACATCGTGATCCAGGCCGGGGCGATCGCGGCGGTGGCCGGGCTGTACTGGGGGCGGATCAAGCAGATGATCGCGGGCTTTGCCGGGCGGAACCCGCAGGGCCTGCGGCTGGCGATCAATCTGATCCTGGCGTTTTTGCCCGCGGCGGTGCTGGGGCCGCTGCTGGCCGGCACGATTGATGAACACCTGTTCGAGCCCTGGCCGGTGATCGGGGCGCTGTTTGCCGGGGCGTGGCTGATGCTGATCGTGGCCAAGAACCGGACGATGTCGGGGTCCAAGCACGGCGGGCGGGACCTGGACCACATCGACGCCCGGATGGCGCTGCTGATCGGCTTCGCCCAGTGCGTGGCGATGTGGCCGGGCACCAGCCGGTCGATGATGACGATCGTCGCGGCGCTGCTGCTGGGCCTGCGGGCCAAGGCGGCGGCGGAGTTCAGCTTCCTGCTGGGGCTGATCACGCTCTCGGCGGCGACGGGCTACGCGGGGATGAAGGGCGGCGGCGACATGATCAGCGAGCTGGGCAGCGGCTCGATGACCCAGGGCTGGATCATCCTTGCGATCGGCTTCGTCGCAGCGACCATCTCGGCGGCCGTGGCGGTGAAGTGGTTCGTCGGGTTTTTGACCAAGCACGGGCTGGCACCGTTCGGCTGGTATCGGCTGGCGCTGGCGATTGCGCTCGGGGTGCTGATCTGGACGGGGGTGATGCAATGGTCCGACCCGGTGGTCGAGTCGGCCGACGGGGCCGAGCCGGCGACGGCGGTTGAGCCGGGCGGGTGATCGTCTGAAGACCATCAAAGGGGTCAGACCCCTTTTTCCGCTCGTCGCGCTCAGAAAGAACGCGTTCGAGACTGCCACACGGCACCTGCCCCGCCCCCGCGGATAGAATCGGCAAGACGATGTCGATTTTGTTCACGAGGTGGCGATGCTGCTGCGCATGCTTGTTCTGGGGTCGTTGCTGATGGTGGGTGCTCTTGCTGCGATGGGTGATGAGCCGGCGGTGCATCTGCTGGACCGGATCGACGTGGATGCCACCGAGGTCTTTCAGGCCGGTGAGCACCCGCGGCTGTGGTTTTCCGAGGCGGATGTGCAGGCGATCCGCCAGCGGGTCGACGGTGGTCGGCTGGCCGAGTTGCCGGCCGATTTGCGGGGCCGCGTGGACGGCGGGCAGCAGCTGGAGACCGACGAGTCGCTGATGTACGACATGCGGCCGCGTGATTTGGCGACGCTGTACATGCTGACCGGCGATCGGGAGTTTGCCGAGCGGGCCGGCGAGCTGATCGATGCGTTCATCGCCGACGAGCGGTTCTGGCTGGACCCGCGGAGCAAGGGGCTGACGCGGTCGGCGGGGTTGCTGTCGGTGACGTGGGCGTATGACTTGTGCCACGACGCGTGGCCCGAGGCCCGCCGGCAGCGGGTCAGCGCGGCGATGCTGCAGCAGGCCCGGTGGGTGATGGACAGCATGGGCCGGGGCGCCAACACGCGGATCGCCAACAACTGGCAGGGCGTGCGGTACGCCTCGGCCGGGCTCGCCGCGCTGTCGTGCGACGAGCCGGGCGCCCGCGAGCTCGCCGAGGAGGCGTACCGCCTGCTGCAGCGGCACATCCGCGAAAACCTCGCCGACGGCGTCTGGAACCCCGAGGGCATCGGCTACACGACCTACCCCTGGACCTTCACCGGGCCCTTCGGCATCGCCGCCCGCCGGGCCGGCCTGGGCGACCTCCGCGAAGACCTGCCCAACACCCGCCACACCCTCTGGACCACCCTCGTCGGCACCGTCGCCATCCCCGGGACCCACAGCCTGGGACTCCGCCCCGACCTCTCGGACGACCACCCGGGCTACACCGGCCGCGGCGGCGCGGGCCTGGCCTTCTGGTACGCCCCGCCCGACCACCGGCCGGCCGTCCGCTGGATGTACGACTACCTCCACCCCCCCGGCCAGACCGACCACCCCGACTACGACACCACCTGGGGCGCCGGGCTTTACACCCTCCTGCTCTACCCGCTGCACGCCGAGCCGCAAAACCCCGCCGAGCACCCGGACCTGGGCCTCACGTTCGTCGACCGCACCCACGGCACCGCCATCTTCCGCAGCGCGTACCACGACGGACGCGACATCGTCGCCGTCGCCAACGCCACCCAGCGCCGCCCCCGCGGCGGGCACGCTGGCCCCGATACCAACACCATCCGCATCTTCGGGCTCGGCGGGTACTTCGTCACCGGTGGCGGCCGAACCCTCGATCCCGCCGGGCAGACCAACCTGTTCGTCGACCCCGACCAGCGATTCGCCACCCGCGAAGGCCGACTGGTCGACGTGCACACGCACGACGATGGCTCGGGCACCGCGGTCATCACCGGCTCGACACTGGGCGTGCAGGACCACCGCCGCGTGTTCACCGCCGACTACAGCCGCGACGCCGGCGTCCCCGCCCTGTTCACCAACACCGACACCTCCGACAACGGCCGAGTCTGGCGGCTCAACACGCCGGAGTTCAACGACATCCGATTTGACGGCCCGCACTTCTATATCACCGCACCTCACGGAGCGACCCTGCGCGGCACCGTCCTCGAACCCGCCGATCCCGAGTTCCGCACCGGCCGCGTAGAGCGGGGCGGCGGCGCGGATCACGCGGGCTTCCCATACCGCGGCACGAAGTACACGCACAACACGTACCTCGAGTTCGACGTCCAGGGCGACGCCGCGGTGGTGATGACCCTCACCGAAGCAGACCCGGGATCGGTAGAAGTTGAGCGGTCTCCGCAGGGGGCGCAGGTTGTAATTAACGATGTGCCGGTGCTATATGACCGGGCGTCGCGGCAGACGCTGGTCGGCGACGACGCGGCGGGCAATGACGCGTTGACGCGTGCCACCCCCCTGCCGCCACGGCACCTGCGGGCCACGGCCGTTGGAGACCGGGCGGTCGAGTTGAGCTGGCAGGCCGCGGGGCCCCGGGCCGAGCGGGTGCTCGTGCAGCGACGGGCCGTCGGCGATGCCCAAGCCGAGGGATCGGCGGACGTCGAGCCGGAGGCGGACGCGTGGCAGACGGTGGCTCGGCTCGAACCCGCGGCGACCGAACACCGCGATAGCGAGGACATGCAGCCGCTGACCCGCTACGCCTATCGAATCGTCACGCGAAACGGCAGCGGGCAGACGCCGGGTGATCCCGCCGAGCCGATCCGCACGTGGGACCCCGGCTACGAGCAGCGTGTCGAGGATTTTGCACCCGCTGGCACCGAGTCGCCCAACTCACTCGGGCGCTGGCGGGTCGTCGAGCGGGACGGCGTGAACTTCAGCCTCCGCGACCGCCCCGGCTCCAACCGCGGCGCCGCCGAGCTGGCCGGCCACTTCTACACCCACTACGTCCCGATCCGCCAAACCCGCGCGATCCTCAACGAGGACGTCCGCGCCGACCTGTCCGGCGAGTCGGCCGAGGTGTCCTTCGACGTGCAGGCCCAGGCGACGACGGTCTTCAGCCCGATGTTCAAGCTTGCCGACGGGTCGTGGGTCATGACCGGTCGGACCTACCAGGCGAGCCGCCGCGAGTGGACCACGCTGCGGTACCCGCTGCACGCCCGCGACCGCTGGTGGTCGGTCGACCCGGACAGCGGCCGACGCTCCGAAGACCCGACCGACGTCACGCCCGACATGCTCGCCGACGTCCGGGGCATCGGCGTGTTCATGGAGTGGGTCATCAACCAGAAGACCGCCGCGGTCGACCAGTTCCATTTGCGCGGGGGGAACGTGCGGGTCGTCGGGGAGTAGCGGCACGGCACGCATTTCGCGCAGTGTGCCAGGTCGCTATAAACCGGGCATGGAACGGGTGACTGAACGACGTGTCCTGATCTGGCTGGCGGTGCTCGGCGGCGCGGCAGCGGTGGTCTGGATCGCGAACCTGCTGTCCACGCAGTGGATGCTGAACCGGATCACAGAGGACGGTCACCCTGACTACAAGACGCTGTATCTGCTCGACTTCCTGAACCGTGTGCCGCTGCGGGTCGCCTCTGCGTGGGTGGCCTGGGACCTGGCCCGGGTGCGAGGGACTGCCGTAGGCGTGGCCGCGGGTGTGGTCGGGCTGTTCAGCGGTGTGGTGGGGTTGGTGTTCGTGCTGGGGCTGCGGGTGCTGGTCGAGCGGCAGGCGGGTGATATCCGCGCATGAAAAAGCCGCGGCGGGCCGCGGCTTGACGGGGGCAGCTGCGCTGCACCCGCTAAACGAGGACTCGCCCGCCGGGATCAGTCGCGGGCTTCGCAGCGGTCGGCGAGGCCGATCTGGTCGCTGATGCCGTCCAGCAGGCCCCAGTAGCTGTCCAGCGCCTCGTCGGCGGCGGCGAGGACGCGGTCGGCGTCGTCGGGCGTCTGGATGCATCGGCCCAAGGCGGCACGCTCGCCGGCGCGGTGCTCGATGTCGGCCTCGGCGTGGACCTCGAAGTAGTCGCGGGTCTTGGCGTCGGTCACGCCGTACCACTCGGCCAAGCCGTCGCTCTTCGTCCGGGCGACCTCGGGCTGCTGGGATTCGTAGGCGTAGAGCGCGGCCAGGGCCTCGCCGGTGCCGCGGCGGCACAGCCGGTCGAACGTGCTGACCACCTGCTGGGCCGCGGGCTGCGTCTCGGCGGACTCGACGCCCTCGCGATCGGCACCCATGCCCTGGGCAAAGTCCAGCCACAGCTGCGGGTGCGGGGCGGGCTGGTGGTTCTCGTCGTGCAGGTTTTGCTGCAGTTCGTCGCGGACCTCGGCGTCTTCGGTGATGTCGATGGCCGACTCGAGGTAGCCGGGGAACGCCGCGACGTGGGGGAAGTACGTCGTGGCGTAGGTCCGCAGGTCATCGCGGGTCAGCTCACCCTTCTGCCAGGCGACGTAGAACGGGTGGGTCAGGATCGACTTGGAGGCGATCAGGTCGTCGAGGCGCTGCAGGGTGGTTTCTACGAGCATGGGCGGGGTTCCGTGGGGTCGGTGTGGGTGCGGGGCCAGACGTTTCTCCGCCTCCGGCGGATCAGCGTCGGCTTCAGGCGTGGCGGCATGTTGCGGGCTGCCGGGCGTCGCGTCAAGCCCCGGCCTGCCACGGGCCCTCGATCGCCAGCGTGAGCCCGTCGGACTGGATGTTCACAAACAGCGTCCGGCCGTCGGGGCTGAAGCACACGCCGGCAAACTCGCTGCGGCTCAGCGCGTTGTGGGCGAGCTTGTAGAACCCCCCCGCCGGGGTCACGCCGACCAGGTCGTTTTCGCCTGAGGAGTCCTCGCAGACGATCAGGTCGCCCCACGGCGCGACGGTCAGGTTGTCCGCGTGGGCGACCAGGTCCGTGTCGTTGGGCTCGACGAACAGCTCGAGCCGGCCGGGGAACGCGTCCTCGTCGGCAGTGCCCTCGAACCGCGACGGGACGTACCGCCAGATCTGGCCCGCACGGTTCCGCCCGCCGGTGGTGGCCGCAAAGTAGATGCTGTTGCGCCCGTACCACATGCCCTCGCCGCGGGCGAAGCGGGCCGCGCCACGCTCAAACGCCCGGTACCGCAGGTCGTCATCCGGGGCCTCGACGTGGTCCATGTCGATCCACCGCACATCGAACACCGTGCCCGGCTCGATGTAGCTGCCCGCGTACGGCTCGCCGTCACCCTGCCCCGCCCCGCCGCCCTGGGCCCGGCCCTGCTGGTCCCAGTTGCGCGTGTCGCACGAGGCCGCTTCCCGGATGACCATCGCCTGCAGCCGGCCGCCCGCCGCCAGCTCGCCCCGGCGGTCCGGGATGAAGCGATAGATCACGCCGTCCTGCCGGTCCTCGGTCTGGTACACGATGCCCGTCGTCGGGTCGACCGCGATCGCCTCGTGGTTCATCCGCCCCATCGCCCGCAGCGGGACCGGGTCGGCCAGCCCGGGCTCGGCGGTCGCGGGGACCTCAAAGTTCCACCCGTGCTCGACCTCCTGCCCGCGGTCCGCGACGAGGCTCCCGGGCTCCTCGCAGGAGACCCAGGTCCCCCACGGCGTCGGGCCGCCGGCACAGTTGCGCTCGGTCCCGGCCAGTGACATGAACTGCCGGACCACCCGGCCGCTCGCCGGGTTGTACACCACGTTGGTCGTCCCGCCCAGGCCCGGCAGCTCGCCGTGGCCGCGGTCGAACAGCTTGTCCTGGGGCACGCGGTCGACCAGTTCCCGCTGCCAGCCAAACGGCCCCTCCCGGGCCGGCCGGTTGTGCAGCTCGTGATTCCGTACCAGCACCACCGTGCCGTCAGGCCCCGCGAACGCCGCCATGCCGTCGGGCTTGCCGGGCACCAGCAGCCCGTCGTCCATCGGCCGGCCCCGCAGCGACAGCACCCGGTAGCGGAATCCCTCGGGCAGGTCCAGCACCCCCTCCGGGTCCGACCGCAGCTCACCGTAGCCCCCCCCCGGAAGCCCCGGCCCCCCCGGAAGGCCCGGCCCCCCCGGAAGACCCGCCCCCGCGGGTTGCGTGGCCGGCATTTCGCCCGCAGCCTCGGCCAATGCCGGACTCGTCATCCACCGCAACCCGGCGAACCCCGCCGACACCGCCGCCGCCGATCTCAAAAAGTCCCGTCGTTGCATCTGCATCGGTCAACCCTCCACGTCGGTCCTGCCACGCCCCGTCAAACATACGGCCGTCGCGTGAGGACTTGGCGAAATACGCCGCGGGCGGTCCATGCCATCCACGACAGGTTGGACCCGCGTGGACACTGACCCCCAACCGAGCACTTATCCACAGGCCGTGCGCGCCAACGGGGCCGGCGGGGCCGCGTCAAATCGCCGATCACCGCCGGGCCCGATCAACCGCCGTCGTTGATCCGCAAATCGTATCGGGCTTTGACCTTACGCGAGTCACCGGCACATGCGGGAATCACCGTGGGCCACTTCACCGCCCTTGCGATCATGACCCGTCATACCGTACGCTCATCCGCCGGTGCAGAAATCCCGGGGTTTTCCACATCGGGCCTCAGATGCAGGGCGGATTCAGCACCCCCCTCGGCGACGCCCCGCGACCCGCGATCGATCGGCCCGCCTGCGGGGGGCGCCCCGCCCGGTATAGTCGCCGCCATGCCCGACGAACCGGTCATCTTCCGCCATGTCATCGCCGCCCTGGTCACCAACGAGCCCGGGGTCCTGGCCCAGGTCGCCGGGATGTTCGCCGCCCGCGGGTTCAACATCGACAGCCTTGTGGTCGGGCGGACCGAGAACCCGGGCCTGTCGCGGATGACGATCGTGGTCAACGGCGACGACGCGACGCTCGAACAGGTCCGCAAGCAGCTGCAAAAGCTCGTGCCCGTGGTCAAGGTCGTCGATTACAGCGACGTGCCGTACGTCGAGCGGGACCTGATGCTCGTGACCGTCTCGACGGCCAACGACGTGGGCGAGGCCGACAAACGGGAGGAGATCATCACGCTGGCCAACCTGTTCCGGGCCCGCGTGGTCGACGTCGCGCCGGACCAGCTGATGATCGAACTGGCCGGGACCGAGGAGAAGCTCGAGGCGTGTCTGGAGCTGCTCCGGCCGTACGGCCTGATCGAGCTGGCCCGCACCGGGGTGATCGCGATGCCGCGGGGCGCGGCCCTGCCGCTGGACCGTCGGCGGGGCGGGGCCCGGGTCGTCGTCGGCGGCGAGACCGACACCGGCTCGAAGATCGACGACGCGGACCTGCCGCCGGGGTGATGCGGTGCACACGTCGATCTAACCCACGTGGTGCCACCGGCGGCTTGCCCGCCAGCGGCCCAGGCCCTCGCGGCACGCACTGGCAGATGAGCCGCCGGTGGCACAAGAGCTCGCACGTTGCGAATCCTTCCCGGCCTACAATGCCCCCAGCGCCCGCGCGAGCTGTGAATGCCTGACAACGACCTGCCGCCCAAGCGGAACAAACCCCCGAGCCGACGCCCCGACCGCAAGGAGCCGGGCAAGCCCACGCTCGGCGGCCGGCCCGGTGCCAAGCCGCCGATGATGTCGCGCAACATCCTGGGCTGGGTCCTGCTGGCGGGCCTGATCCTCGTGGTGGTGTTGATGCTCAACAACGCCAACAACCGCGCCGCCGAAGTCAGCTACACCGAGTTTCTCAACCTCGCCCAGCAGGACCCGCCCGCCTTCGAGTCGGTGACGCTGCGGCCCCACGAAGTCATCGGCGAGCTGCGCGACGACGTCTCGGGCGGCATCGCCGACGAGTCGACCAACGGCCGGGTCACCGCCGAGATCTTCCCCCAGCTCGCCGAGTCGGTGAAGAACGACCTCGAGGCCGCCGGCGTCCCGATCGACCCCAAGCCCGAGGGCGGGCTGCTGCTGACGTTCCTGCTCAGCTGGGGCCCGATCCTGCTGATCATCCTGATCATCTACTTCTTCGTCTTCCGGGCGATGCGCAGCGCCGGCGGCGGACCGGGCGGCATGCTCGGCAACTTCGGCCGCTCCCGCCACAAGATGCTCAACAAGGAGCACTCCAGCGTCACCCTCGACGACGTGGCCGGCATCGACGAGGCCAAGGACGAGGTCGGCGAGATCATCGAGTTCCTCAAAAACCCGAAGAAGTTCCAGCGCCTCGGCGGCCGGGTGCCCCGCGGCGTGCTGCTCATCGGCCAGCCCGGCTGCGGCAAGACGCTGCTGGCCAAGGCCGTGGCCGGCGAAGCGGACGTGCCGTTCTTCTCCATCAGCGGCAGCGACTTCGTCGAGATGTTCGTCGGTGTCGGTGCATCGCGCGTGCGGGACCTGTTCAAGACCGCGAAGGACTCGGCCCCGTGCATCATCTTCCTCGACGAGATCGACGCGGTCGGTCGGCGTCGCGGCAGCGGCTTTTCCTCCGGCGGCCACGACGAGCGGGAGCAGACGCTCAACGCGATCCTCGTCGAGATGGACGGCTTCGACAGCAGCGATCAGGTGATCGTGATCGCGTCGACCAACCGGGCCGACGTGCTGGACCCGGCGCTCACCCGCCCGGGCCGGTTCGACCGTCAGGTGCAGGTGCCCCTGCCGGACATCAAGGGCCGGATGGAGATCCTCAAGGTCCACAGCCGCAAGATCAAGATGTCCCCGGACGTCCAGATGGAGAAGCTGGCCCGCGGCACGCCGATGTTCAGCGGTGCCGAGCTGGCGGCGATCATCAACGAGGCCGCCATCATGGCGACGCTGCAGGGCAAGGACTTCGTCGAGCAGGACGACCTGGAAGAGGCCCGCGACAAGGTCCGCTACGGCCGGGCCCGCAAGAGCCACCGCATCGAAGAAGAGGAAAAGAAGGTCATCGCCTACCACGAGGCCGGCCACGCCACGATCCTCTACCACGACGACGACAGCGACCCGCTGCACAAGGTGACGATCATCCCCCGCGGCCGGGGGCTGGGCGCGGCGTTCATGCTGCCCGAGAAGGACCGTCACCTGATGACCCGCAAGCAGCTGCTCGCCCAGCTGCGCGTGACCTACGGCGGCCGGATCGCCGAGGACCTGTTCATCGGTGACATCTCCAGCGGCGCGGCCCAGGACATCCGCCAGGCCACCGCGATCGCCAAGGCGATGGTGACCGAGTACGGCATGTCCGAGCGGCTGGGCTTCCGGACCTTCGCCGACGACGAGGGCCGCCAGCCGTGGGAGCAGGCCAACTCGATGAGCGACGACACCGCCGAGGTGATCGACGCCGAGATGAAGCGGATCATCGACGAGACCTACGCCCAAGCCAGCGAGCTGCTCGAAGCTCACCGCGATCAGGTCGTCCGGCTCGCCGAGGCGCTGCTGAAGTACGAGACGCTGACCGCCGAGGAGGTCGACGTGATCATGAAGGGCAACACGCTCGACAAGGCCACCGTCGCCGACCTGCTCGCCGCGGAAAAGGCGAAGCTGCCCGACGAGCCGACGGCCGAGGAGAAGCGGACCGTCGAGCCGGATGCCGGGCCCGACTCGCCGGGCGTGATGCCGGCGCCGGCGTAGCCGGCGCCGTTA
>CAZVBW010000083.1:275-16674 GCA_964625505.1 uncultured Phycisphaeraceae bacterium | reverse complement strand
CGCCCCGGACCCCCAGCCCCAACCCGCCCAGCCCGCCTGGCTCGACGCCCAGCCCGTCCGACCCGACGGCTGGCGCGACGTCGGCCGTGTCACCCCGCCCGCCCCCGGGCCCGTTGAGCTCCGCCTCGAACAGGCCCGCATCGACGAGCCCGGCGATGACACCTTCGCCTGGATCGGCACCGTCGTCAGCACCGACGCCCCCGTCGTCACCCAAGGCGAGCTCCGCGTGTTCCTCCAGGTCCGGCCCGTCCGCGGCGTCCCCGCCACCTACCGCCTGGACATGCCCCTGCACCTGCTGGACCCCGACCACCCCCTGCCCCAACGCCTCCCCATCCCCGCCCGCCTGGGCCCCCACGTCCGATCCTGGTCCGCCTACGCCACCGCCAGCCAGACCGCCGACCAGCAACGCATCCTCGACAGCCTCGAGGTCCAGCCCGCCCCCGCCCCGGGCCTCCAAGGCCGACCCACCGACCCCGGCTCCCTGCTGCAGACCCACCACCTGCTCGTCCGCGTCCACAACCCCACCGACCATCCCCTGCCCGCCGACGCGCCGGTCAAGCTCGCCGCCCGCGACACCCTCGGCCGACCCCTGGGCTACTGGATGCTCCCCCTGGGCCGGCCCCTGCCCCCCGGCCAACGCACCCAGCTGCGGGTCCGGCTCCAGGCCGACCCCGCCCTCGCCATCGACCCCGCCGCCTGGGCCGCCACCACCCTCGCCCCCCGATAGTCGCAATTGGCCCCGTGCGCACCCCCGCCGCCCCGTGCAGCGATTTGCATGACCATCCGCTTCACGCCAGACCATTCCATCCCCGCACCCGCCGCGCCAAGCGACCACCTCCCCGCCAACCCGTCTCACGCTCGTACGAGCACCCCCATCATTTAACCCCCGCCCCTCAGCCCCGCAGCGCCACGCCCGTGGCACCGCCCCCTGCCGCACCCCCCCCGCCCGAGCCGCCCTCAAACCGCCCCCGGACCTCCGGCCGCTGCAGCACCACCAGCGTGAACACCCCCAGCACCGTGCCCAGCGGCATAAACATGCACGCCACCCCCGCCCCCACCATGCACCCGACGTAGTGCCGACGACGATGCAGACACAGCCCCGTCCACAAGATCAACCCCGATACCGCCAACCCGCCACCGATGATCGCCAACGACACGGCCATCATGATCGCGCCAGCCACCGGCAACATGGGGTCCGGCGACGACGGCACGACTGCGAACACCATCGCCACGCTCATCAGGAAATGGATCACCGGGATCAGCGAAAACAGCGCCATGATCCCCGCCAGCACGTAGTGCAGCACCGCCAACACATCCAGATGCTCATCGTGCCGATCCCGCATCGCACCGCCCACGATAATCCACCGCCCCCCCCCCCACGGATCGGCGTCCCGTGCCGCGCCGATGACCGATCGGCTCCCCGGGGGCCGGATTAATCCTTCGCCTCGCCGTTGCCCGCGCCGTCGCCAGCCCCCGCGGAGTCGTCGAGCTCGGCGCGGCCGACCTTCTGGCCCGAGCGGTGGATCTTCTCGACCAGCTGGTCGGAGTTCTTCGCCCGGTCGATCATGTCCTCGGTCCCGATCATCCCCTTCTCGTACATGGACCAGAGGTGGTCGTCCAGCAGCTGCATGCCAAACTTCTTGCCGGTCTGGATCGCCGAGTCGATGCGGTAGGACTTGTTGTCGCGGATGAGGTTGGCGATGGCGGGGGTGACGACCATGAACTCATACGCGGCGACCATGCCCTTGACATCCGTCCGCTTGAGCAGCTGCTGGCTGAGCACGGCCATCAGGGCGACGCTCAGCTGGACGCGGACCTGCTCCTGCTGGCTGGTGGGGAACGCGTCGACCAGGCGGTTGATGGTGCCCGACGCGCCGGTGGTGTGCAGCGTGCCGAAGACGATGTGGCCGGTCTCGGCGGCGGTGATGGCGGCCTCGATGGTCTCCAGGTCGCGCATCTCGCCCACGAGGATGCAGTCGGGGTCCTGTCGCAGGGCGCGTCGCAGGGCCTCGGAGAAGGAGGGCACGTCCACGCCGACCTCGCGCTGGTTGACGACGGACTTCTTGTGCGGCTGGTAGTACTCGATGGGGTCTTCGACGGTGATGATGTGCCGGTCCATCGTCTCGTTGATGAAGTTGATCATCGACGCGAGGGTGGTGGTCTTGCCCGACCCGGTGGGCCCGGTGACCAGGAACAGCCCACGCGGCCGGCGGATCAGGTCCTTGACGATCGAGGGCAAGCCGATGTCTTCGATGTCCAGCAGCTTGTTGGGGATGCGCCGCAGGACCAGGGCGATGTTGCCCTTTTGCTTGAAGATGGACACGCGGAAGCGGGCCGAGTTTTCGACGTCTTCCTGGTCGCCGTAGGCGAAGCCGAAGTCGCTGCCGCCCTCTTCCTGCAGTTCGTTCTGGGAGCGTTCGGGGCTGATGGCCTTCATCAGGGCCTGGGTGTCGGCGGACTCGAGGGTCTTGGTCTTGAGCTCGATGAGCCGGCCACGCATCCGGACGGTGGGCGGCTTGCCGACGGTCAGGTGCAGGTCGCTGGCCTCCTGCTTGATGACGGTGTCCAGCAGGCGGTCGATATGGAATGAAGACATGGGCGGATTCTATGGGGGGCGGTTGTGGCGGTGTCACGCAAGGGATACCGCCGGGGCGGGGCCGGGGGGCTCAGGCGGCGGTGAGTTCGTCTTCCTCGGCCATGTCGACCACGCCCTCGATCTGGGTCATGCGGGCGATCTCGGTCAGGGTGGTCTTGCCCTCGAGGATCTTGAGCCGGCCGTCGCCCAGGAGGTTGCGCATGCCCGAGGCCTGGGCGGCGGCGCGGATCTTGGTCACCGGGGCCCGGCGGAAGGTCAGCTCGCGGATCTCGCTGTTCATGATCATCAGCTCGTAGATGCCCCGCCGACCGCGGTAGCCGGTGTTCGAGCAGCGGTTGCACCCGACGCCCTTGTAGATCGTCTTGCCCTCGATGTCGTCCTGGGTCAGGCCGCACAGGCCCATGAGCCTGGGGTTGGGGTTGGTCTCGGGGGCCTTGCAGTGTTCGCAGAGGATGCGGACCAGCCGCTGGGCGAGCACCGCCTGGATCGAGCTGGCCACGAGGAACGGCTTGAGGCCCATGTCGATCAGGCGGGTCATTGCCGACGGGGCGTCGTTGGTGTGCAGCGTGCTGAACACCAGGTGGCCTGTCAGCGCCGCCTGGACCGCGACCTCGCCGACCTCCCGGTCCCGGATCTCGCCGACGAGGATCACGTTGGGTGCCTGACGCAACATCGCCCGGAGGATCTTCGAGAAGCTAAGCCCGATCTGGTCGTTGACCTGACACTGGTTGATGCCCTTGAAGTTGTACTCGATGGGGTCCTCGGCGGTGATGATCTTCCGGTCCGGGCGGTTCAATACATCCAGCGCGGAATACAGCGTGGTGGTCTTGCCCGAGCCGGTGGGCCCGGTGACGAGAAAGATGCCGTTGGGCCGGGTGATGATCTTGTCGAACGATTCGAGCGTGTCGTCCTGCATGCCTAGATTGGACAGGCCGATCTTCGCTGCGTCGGGCCGCAGGATACGCAGCACCACCGACTCGCCGTGATAGGCCGGGCAGGCCGAGACGCGGAAGTCCACCTGCTCGCCGGAGATCTTCATCTTGATCCGACCGTCCTGGGGGATGCGCTTCTCCTCGACGCGCATGCCGGACATGATCTTGAGCCGGGCGATGACCGAGCCCTGGGTCCGCTTGGGGATGCGGTCCCGCTCGTGGCACACGCCGTCGATGCGGTAGCGAAGGCGGACGCGGTCGTCGAACGGCTCGATGTGGATGTCGCTGGCGCGGGTGTTGACCGCCTCGCCGATGATCTGGTTCACCAGCCGGATGATCGGCGCCTGCGAGCCGTCGGCGATCTGCTCGTCGTCGTCCTCCTCGACGTCCAGCGACTCGCCGCGGTCGATCGATTCGTCGATCGTGATCTGCTCGATCGTCGCCATCGTCTCGGACAGCACCCGGTCGATGTACTCCTTGATCTTCTGCTTGCTGGCGATCGCCAGTTCGATCTTCGCGCCCAGGCGAAACTGCAGGTCGTCGATCAGGTTGATGTCCATCGGGTCGTGGACCAGGACCTTGATCTTGCTGCCCTCCTTGCCCAGGGGCAGGACCAGGTACTTCTTGATGATGTCGTCGGGGATCAGCTCGAGGTTGGACTTGTCGATGACGTTGGGCTGGTCCAGGTCGACGAACTCCATGTCGTGCTGGGTGGCCAGGGCCTTGGCGACGTCGTTGTCGGTGATGTAGCCCAGCCCGACCAGCGACTCGCCGATGCGTTTGCGCGAGCCCTTGGCGACGGTCAGCCCCTCCTGCAGCTGGGTGTCGTTGATGAGCTGCCACTGCTGGAGGATCTCGCCGAACTTCTGCCGCTTGCGTGCCATGGGGGTCGCCTGGGGGGGAGGGTGCACGTGGATTATCGCCGGCCGCGGCCTCGCGGCAAGCGGGGGGTTGGCGTTTATTGAAAGCGAGATGGTCACAATGCGTCGGAGGTGGGTGGCACACCTCGCCGGCTCGGCGGCGATGTGTGCGGACCGCGGATTGCCGCAAGAACACACATCGGCCTTCGGCCGAGGTGTGGCACACGCCCGCGTTTGACCATCTAGAGATCAATAGCCGCGGGCGTCAGCCCGCGGGCGGTCCGCCGGCGGTATCGGACCCGCGGTTTAGTGACCGGGTGGCGCCAAGGTCTGGCCCCCTCTCCCTCATAGGGAGAGGGCTGGGGTGAGGGTCGGAGTTGAAGTGGCCCGGTACGAAGCGTCAGGCCGGACACTCGCCCGACCCTCCCCCGGCCCCTCCCTGAGAGGGAGGGGTGGCAGAATGTCGCCCCCCGCTATGTTGGCCTCATGCGGATTCTGTACCTCGACCTGGACGCGCTCAACCCCAACCACCTGGGCTGCTACGGCTACCACCGCGACACCAGCCCCACCATCGACCGCCTCGCCGCACAGGGCCTGCGCTGCGACAACGTCTACACCTCCGACGCCCCCTGCCTGCCCTCCCGCACCGCGTTTTACAGCGGTCGGCTGGGCATCCAGACCGGCGTCGTCGGCCACGGCGGGACCGCCGCCGAGCCCAAACGCGAGGGCCCGGCCCGCGGCTTCCGCGACCGCTTCGCCTTCGACGGCCTGGCCGCCAGGCTCAAGCAGCAAGGCCTGCACACCGTGATGTTCAGCCCGTTTGGCGAACGCCACGCCGCCCACTGGTTCTACGCGGGCTTTAAGGAAATCCACAACACCGGCAAGGGCGGCATGGAAGACGCCAGCGAGGTCATGCCCGGCCTGGTCCCCTGGCTCGAAGCGCACGCCGGCGACGACGACTGGTACCTGCATGTCAACTTCTGGGACATCCACACCCCGTACCGCGTCCCCGACGACTACGGCAACCCGTTCGAAGACGACCCCGTCGCCGACTGGTTCACCGACGAGCTCATCGCCAGGCACGTCAAGCGATCGGGCCCGCACTCGGCGCAGGACCTGGGCATGTACGGCGACAACAACCCCGAGAGGTTCCCCCGCCTGCCGGTCCGCATCGAAGACCGCGACAGCCTGAAGAAGTGGATTGACGGCTACGACACCGCCATCCGATACGTCGACGACCAGGTCGCCCGCATCGTCGACCTGCTCCGCGCGGCGGGGACGCTCGACGACACCGTGATCATCATCAGCGCCGACCACGGCGAAAACCAGGGCGACCTGGGCATCTACGGCGAGCACGGCACCGCCGACCAGGGCACCTGCCACATCCCGATGATCATCCGCTGGCCCGGCGGGGCGAGCGGCGAAGTGGACGACTCGCTGCACTACCACCTGGACCTGGCGCCGACGCTGATGGACCTGCTCGGCGGCGAGACGCCCGAGATCTGGGACGGCCAGTCGTTCGCCGGGCTGGTCGTAGGACGGGCGTCCCGCCCGTCGGGGGGTGGCGGCGGCTCGGATGACGGGCCAGACGCCCGTCCCACGAGTGCTGGGGGCCGCGAGGACCTGGTGATCAGCCAGTGCTGCCACGTCTGCCAGCGCAGCTCGCGGTGGGACGCCGATGGGCACCGCTGGCTGTACATCCGGACCTACCACGATGGGTTCCACCCGTTCGACCAGGAGACGCTGTTCGACCTCGCGGCCGACCCGCACGAGTTGAACGATCTGGCGGCGGACCGGCCCGAGGTGTGCCGCGAGGGGGCGTGGCGATTGATGCGCTGGCACGAAGCGCAGATGCAGAAGATGGCCATCACCGCCAGCGACGTGGTCGACCCGCTCTGGACGGTCATCCGCGAGGGCGGCCCGCACCACGCCAGCTATCAGCACGGCCAACCCGCGGGCCAGCTCTCGGCGTACCTGGACCGGCTCGAGCAGACCGGCCGGGCCGACGGGGCGGACCGGATCCGCGAAGTGCACGGCGAAGCGATGGAGCGGTGGGGTGTGGGGGCGGCGTAGGCGATTCCGCGGCTGCGCTGTGGGCGCGCAGCGAAGACACTGCGGCTCTGAAAATCCCGCGACCCGCGACCCGCGATTCACACCGCGTAGTTGTGCAGCGTGCGGATGTAGTTGCTGCGGGTGTAGGCCCAGGGGTCGGGGCACCGGCTGTGGTTCATGTTGCCGCGGAGCTCGTCCAGCGAGGTGTACTCGTGCTGCTCGATCCACCGTTCGACACCGCGGGCGATGACGCCCAGGTGGGCCGGGCCCTGCTGCAGCAGCACCGAGACCAGCTGCACCACCGTGGCCCCGCACATCAGGGCCCGCACCGCGTCGGGGAACGTGTGCACCCCGCCGCTGCAGGCCAGGTCGATCGTCCGCGTCGGCGACACAAGCCCCAGCCACCGCAGCCGCAGCGGCAACTCGCCCGGGTCGCTCAGCGGGTACGCCCCGGTCATCTCCAGCAGCTCCGGGTCGATCTGCGGCTCGTAGGTCCGGTTGAACAGCACCACGCCCGACGCCCCGGCCTCCCGCAGCCGGCCGCACAACGCCGGCAGCCCCGCGAAGAACGGCAGCAGCTTCACCGCCACCGGCAGCTTGGTCGCCGCCGTCACCCGCTGCACCAGCTGTACCAGCCGGTCCTCGATGGCCGCCGTGTCCGTGCCGGCCCCGAACGTGACCTCGTAGGTGTTGAGCTCCAGCGCGTCGGCCCCGGCCTCCTCGATCAGCTTGGCGTACTGCACCCAACCGCCGGGGCTGCTGCCGTTGAGCGAGCCGATCACCGGCACGTCCACCGCCGCCTTGATCAGCCGCAGCGCGTCCAAATATTCTTCGGGCCCTTGATCAAAGTCGTACACCTCGGGCATATAGGTCAGCGCCTCGGCAAAAGACTCGGCGGGGATCGCCTGGGCCCGGTGCGTCCGGACCTGGTCGTGGACGATCTGCTCCTCGAACAACGACCACATCACGATCGCTGAAGCCCCCGCGTCTTCGAGCTGCCGGACCGCGTCCATCCGGTGAGGCAACGGCGAGGCGCCCGGCATGAACGGGTTCTTCAGCGTGAGGCCGCAGTATTGCGTTGTTAAATCCATAGCAAGTGAAAAGTGAGAAGTTAAAAGTGAAAAGTGCAAGGTATGGGTGCATCCGTGGTTTTGCTTCCTGCTTCACGCTTCATGCTTCTGGCTCACTGGCGAGGCTGATTTCGGCTAGCTGTTTGTATAGCGCGATGCGGGCGGCGGCGTTTTGTTGGCTCTGGGCTTCCATGGCGGCGAAGCGGTCCGGGTCGAGCTTCTGGACCATGCGGAAGCGGGTCTCGTTCTGGTGGTACTCGCGGACACTGGCCTTGCCGGCGGATGCGTCCAGCTGCAGGGGCGGCAGGCCCTGGGCGGTGCGGCGGGGGTCGAAGCGGTACAGCGGCCAGACGCCCGAGGCCACGGCGAGCTTCTGCTGGTCCAGGCCGTGGGCCAGGTCGTAGCCGTGGGCGATGCAGTGGCTGTAGGCGATGACCAGCGACGGGCCGTCGTAGCTGGCGGCTTCCTGCAGGGCCTTGACGGTCTGGTTGTCGTTGGCGCCGAAGGCGACCGAGGCAACGTAGACGTGGCCGTAGCTCATGGCCATGAGCCCGAGGTCCTTTTTGCCGACGGTCTTGCCTGCGGCGGCGAACTTGGCGGCCGCGCCGAGCGGGGTGCTCTTGGAGGCCTGGCCGCCGGTGTTGGAATACACCTCGGTGTCGAGCACGATGACGTTGACGTCCTCGCGTTGTGCCAGCACGTGGTCCAGCCCGCCGTAGCCGATGTCGTAGGCCCAGCCGTCGCCGCCGATGATCCAGACGCTGCGGTCGATCAGCGGGTTGAGCAGGCCCAGCAAGAGCTGCGTGTCCGGGGTGTCGCGGCTTTGCAGGGCGTCGCGGAGCTGGACCAGGTCGGCCCGCCGCTCGGCTTCGGGCCGGTCATCGCGGTCGGCGGTGAGCCGGGCGACCAGGTCGGCGTCGAGCTCGCCGTTGAGGGCCTTGAGCATCGCCGCGGCCTGCTGCCGCTGGGCGTCGACGGCCAGCCGCATGCCGTAGCCGTACTCGGCGTTGTCCTCGAACAGCGAGTTGGACCACGCCGGGCCGCGGCCTTGATCGTTGACGGTGTAGGGCGTGGTCGGCAGGTTGCCGCCATAGATCGACGAGCAGCCGGTCGCGTTGGCGATGAGCATTCGCGAGCCGAACAGCTGAGTCAGCAGCTTGATGTACGGCGTCTCACCGCAGCCGGCACACGCCCCGCTGAACTCGAACAGCGGCTCGTGGAACTGCGAGCCCTTGGCGTCGAGGCGCACGATCTTCTCGACCGGCGGCTCGGGCAGGTCGACAAACGCGTCCCAGTTCGCCCGCTCCTGCTGGAGGTGCTCGATCCGCGGACGCATGTTGATCGCCTTGAGCCGGGGCTCTTTGCGGTTCTTCGCCGGGCAGACCATCACGCACAGGTGACATCCGGTGCAGTCGTCCGGGGCGACCTGCACCGTGTACTTCATGCCCTTGAACTCCTTGCCGCGGTAGTCGCGGGACTGGAATCCGTCGGGGGCATCGTCCAGCTCGGCCGGGTCGAACGTCTTGACGCGGATCGTCGCGTGCGGGCAGACCAGGGCACACTTGTTGCACTGGATGCACACGTCCGGGTCCCAGATCGGGATCTCCTCGGCGATGCCGCGCTTCTCATACTTGGTCGTCCCGGTGGGCCAGGTGCCATCCGCGGGCATGGTGCTCACCGGCAGCAGGTCGCCCTCGCCGGCCATGATCCGGGCGGTGATCTGCTGCACAAAGTCCGGCGCGTCGGCGGGTACCACCGCGGGCCGCATGCGGTCGCTGGTCGGTGCATCGGGCACCTCGACGCGGTGCAGGTGCTCGAGCGCCGAGTCGACGGCTGCATAGTTTCGGCGGACGATTTCTTCGCCCTTCCTGCCGTAGGTTTTCTTGATCGCGACCTTGATCTGCGCGATCGCTTCGTCGGCGGGCAGGACGCCGCTGATCCCGAAGAAGCAGGCCTGCATCACGGTGTTGATCCGCCCGCCCATCCCGGCCTCGCGGGCCACGGACATCGCGTCGATGCAATAGAAGGCGAGCTGCTTGTCGATGATCGTTTGCTGCGTCTGGCCGGGCAGTTGGTCCCACACGTCGGCGGGTCCGTAGGGAGCGTTGAGCAGGAAGGTGCCGCCTTGCTTGACCTTCTCGAGGACGTCGAAGCGGTCCAGGAAGATGAACTGGTGGCACGCGACGAAGTCGGCCTCGTGGATGAGGTACGGCGCCTCGATCGGCTCGGGGCCGAAGCGGACATGGGAGACGGTCTGGGCACCGGACTTTTTCGAGTCGTAGACGAAATAGCCCTGGCCGAAGTTGTCGGTCTGTTCGCCGATGATTTTGATGGTGTTTTTGTTCGCGCCGACGGTGCCGTCCGAGCCCAGGCCGTAGAACAGCGCGCGGTGCACGCCGGGGCCCTCGACGCTGATGGTGTCTTCGCGCCAAGGAACGGAGGTGTGGGTCACGTCGTCGAGGATGCCGACGGTGAAGTTGTGTCGCGGCTGGTCCTGGAGCATCTGCAGCGTAGCGTGGACCATGCCGGGGGTGAACTCTTTGCTGGACAGCCCGTAGCGTCCGCCGACGACGGTGGGGCGGTCGCCGTGGAGCGAGCCCTCGGTGGCGGCGCGGTCGATGGCGGCGACGACGTCCAGGTACAGCGGCTCGCCCGGGGCTCCGGGCTCCTTGGTGCGGTCCAGGACGCCGATCGTCTGCACGGTCGATGGCAACGCCTGCAGCAACGCCTCGGCAGGCAGCGGCCGGTACAACCGCACGTTGACGACGCCGACCTTTTCGCCGGCGTCGGCGAGCTGGCGGACGACCTGTTCGCAGGTCGCCGCGCCCGAGCCCATGGCGATGAGCACGTGGGTCGCCTCGGGGTGCCCGGCGTACTCGCAGAGCTGGTACGCCCGGCCGGTGAGCTGGGCGAAGCGGTCCATCACGTCCTGCACGATGCCCGGGGCCCGGTCGTACGCGGGGTTGGCGGCCTCGCGGGCCTGGAAAAAGACGTCGGGGTTTTGCGCCGTCCCGCGGATCGCCGGGGCGTCCGGGCTCAGCCCCCGCCCCCGGAAGTGGGCGATCGCATCGGTGCTCATCAGCGAGCGGAGCACGTCGTCGCCGACGGGCGTGATGGTGTTGACCTCGTGCGACGTGCGGAACCCATCGAAGAAGTGCATCACCGGCAGGCTCGCTTCGAGCGTCGCGGCGTGGCTGATCGCGGCGAGGTCCTGGGCCTCTTGGACGCTGCGGGACCCGAGCATGAGCCAGCCGGTCTGGCGGGCGGACATGACGTCCGAGTGGTCGCCGAAGATCGACAGGGCGTGGGTGGCGATCGTGCGGGCGGCGACGTGCATCACGAACGGCAGCTGCTCGCCGGCGATCTTGTACATGTTGGGCAGCATCAGCAGCAGGCCCTGTGACGCGGTAAACGTCGTGACCAGGCTGCCGACCTGCAGGGCCCCGTGGACCGCGCCGGCGGCCCCGCCTTCGGACTGCATCTGCACCACCTTGGGCAGCGACCCCCAGAGGTTGGGCTTGCCCTGGGCGGCCCACTGATCGACGAACTCGCCCATCGGGCTCGACGGCGTGATCGGGTAGATCACCGCGATCTCGGACATGCGGTGGGCCACCGCGGCGACCGCCTCATTGGCGTCAAGAGTGACGGTCGGGGCGGGGGCAGTTCCGGGGGCGATTCCGGGGGCATTTCCGGGGGCGGCGGGGGGGTCGTCGGGCATGTCGGGTCTAGTCGGGATCCGGAGGCTGAGCCCGTCGGAGGCGCCGCACGGTGCAGCGTCGCCCGCGGGGTCGGCGGGGGGTCGGTGGGTGGTGGGGTTGGGGGGCGTGGGGGCCGGCGGGTAACGAAGCGGCCGGCGTCGATGAAGACGTGAAACAGGAAGTCGAGGCAATGCGCGTGGCGCGCCTCATAAAGCCCACATTAGCGAGATCGTGCCGACGTGCCAGCGCGGGTTGCACGAGTCCGAGAACGTGATCCAGCCAACGCTCGGTCGGCGTGATGCAATGCCCGGGAGAGGATTCGAACCTCCAAGGAGTTTGACCTCCACCGCGACCTCAACGCGGCGCGTCTGCCAGTTCCGCCACCCGGGCCCGGGAGCGAATCGAAGAGTATAGGGGAAGAGGCACGGAGGCACGGAGGCACATAGGCACGGAGGGTGAGAGATGACCTGCTGCTCCTTCTGCTCCTTCGTGCCTTCGTCCCTCCGTGCCTTCGTCCCTTCCGCCCCGCCCGCTACCTTCCACCCGTGCAACCCATCGTGTGCAAGTTCGGCGGCTCGTCCCTGGCCGACGCGGATCAGTTCCGCAAGGCCGCCCAGATCGTCCGCGCCGAGCCCGCCCGCCGCTTCGTCGTGCCTTCCGCGCCCGGCCGACGCACCCCGGACGACCAGAAGGTCACCGACCTGCTGTACCTCTGCCACGAACTGGCCCTGCAGAAGGTGCCCATCGACCCGGTCTTCGGCCGCGTCCGCGAGCGCGTCGAGCAGATCGCCACCGACCTGGGCCTGGACCTGGACACCGACGCCCTGCTGAGCCCCATCGGTGAGCAGATCCAGAAGCACGGCGCCGCCGGCGACCCGGCCGACACCGCCGCCAGCCGCGGCGAGTGGATCAGTGCTCACCTGCTGGGCTCGATGCTGGACGCCCCGGTCGTCGACGCCGCCCAGCTGGTCCGCTTCGACGACCGCGGCCGGCTCGACGAGCCCGCCACCTACGCCGCCGTCGCCGACCGCCTCGGGCCGATGGACCGCGCGATCGTGCCCGGGTTCTACGGCTCGACCCCCGACGGCGCGATCCGTACCTTCAGTCGCGGCGGCTCGGACATCAGCGGCGCGATCGTGGCACGGGGTGTGCAAGCTTCATTGTATGAAAACTGGACCGACGTCTCGGGCCTGTTGATGGCCGACCCTCGTATCGTCGACCGGCCCCGCACCATCGCCACCCTCACCTACCGCGAGCTCCGCGAACTGTCCTACAGCGGCGCGACCGTCCTCCACGACGAAGCGGTCTTCCCCGTCCGTGACGGCAATATCCCCGTCCAGGTCCGCAACACCAACCGCCCCGACGACCCGGGCACCCGCATCGTCCCCCACGACGCCGACCACACCAGCCGCGGCGCCATCACCGGCATCGCCGGCCGCACCGACTTCACCGTCATCGGCGTCGAAAAAGCCCGCATGAACAGCCAGCTCGGCTTCGGCCGACGCGCCCTGGGTGTGCTGGAGCGACACGGCATCAGCTTCGAACACATGCCCTCGGGCATCGACACGCTCAGCATCGTCGTCGCCGACAGCGAGGTGGCCGGCAAGCTCGACGCCGTCGTCGACGAACTGCAACGCGAGCTGCAGCCCGACGCCGTCGACGTCAGCACCCAGCTGGCCCTGGTCGCCGTGGTTGGCCGGGGCATGGCCCGGACCCCCGGCATGGCCGCCCGCGCCTTCGCCGCCCTCGCCGACGCGAAGGTCAACATCCGCATGATCGACCAGGGCTCCAGCGAGCTGAACATCATCGTCGGCGTCGACGTCGGCGACTACGAAACCGCCGTCCGCGCCATCTACCAAACGTTCTCACCCGTTTAGCGGGTGCAGCGCAGCTGCCCCTGCTCGCGGCGAAGCCGTGTCCCAGACCGCGACCGATGCGACAGCAGTCCCCACCTGCCTTGTTCGAGCCCGCCGCACCCGATCGCGAGCCGCGGATGAATATCCGCGGTCGGTGAATCGTGCCGACGGTCTAAACCCCCCGCCCACTTGATCGACCGCGGGTATCCACCCGCGGCTCGCGGAAACGCGGCGTCCCCCGCTCGCCGCGTTTATTGATCTGTAGATGGTCATAACGCGGGCGTGTGCCACACCTCGGCCGAAGGCCGATGTGTGCTCTTGCGGCCATCCGCGGCCTGCACACATCGCCGCCGAACCGGCGAGGTGTGCCACCCCTCCGAGCCGCGGATGTATATCCGCGGTCGCCGGGCCGTGCCGCCGACCAAAGCTCCCCGCACACTTCATCGACCGCGGGTATGCACCCGCGGCTCGCGGAAACGCCGCGTCCCCGAACGTCCGCAACCGGCGCCGAGCCGCGGATGTAGATCCGCGGTCGCCGGGCCGTGCCGCCGACCAAAGCTCCCCGCACACTTCATCGACCGCGGGTATGCACCCGCGGCTCGCGGAAACGCCGCTGATCGTCCGCGGCCGCTTGGGTGTGGTACACCGCACGTCGTGATCAGGAGCACCGCGCGATGACGCTGGCCCGGCGGGTCGGGACACTCTTGGCCGGGCTGGCCGTGGGGCTGGTGCTGCTGGCGACGCTGGGCATCGTGTCGGTCCTCGGGCTCAACCGGGACCTGGACGCCGCGGCCGTGGAGTACGACCGGCTGCGGCAGACCTACGAACTGGCTCGCCGGGTGGTCCGGGCCCGCGAGGTGGTCGCGGGTGTGGCCGACGCTGCCGCCCGGCGATCCGACGCTTCGCCTGCGGCTTTGCCGTCGGCTTCAGGAACGAGCGTCCGGGGGTGGCGGGCCGTGGTGGCGGCGGAGGTGTGGATGGACCAGGCGGTGGCGGCGGGGCGGCTGGACGCCGGGCTGGCCGAGCGGGTCGGGCCCAAGCTCGCCGAGGCGGCGGAGGCGCTGCGGGAGGCCGGAGCGGCCGGCTCGCCGGGGTTGATCGCCGCGGTTGGCGCCCTGGACCGGGCGCTCAACGTCCTGGGCGCCGAATCGCAGGCCAGCCGCGTGCGGATCGACGCGATCCAGCGGCAGGCCGACGGCCACCGCGGCCGGGCCATCGCCGCGATGGTCGGCGGGGCGGCCGTGGTCCTGGGCCTCGCGGGATACATCGCCTGGCGGCAATACCGGCGGATCGTCGAGCCGGTCCGCCAGCTGCAGCGCGAGGCCTGGCAGGTCGCCGCCGGCCGGCTGGACCGCCGGGTGGAGCCCACCGGCGACGCCGAGCTGCGACAACTGGGCCAGGACTTCAACACCATGGCCGCCCGGCTCCAGACGCTCGTGGCCGACCTCGAAACCCGTGTCCGCACCACCGGGGCCCAGCTCGCCCGCGCCGAGCGGCTCGCGGGCCTGGGCTTCTTCGCCGCCGGCGTCGCCCACGAGGTGAACAACCCCCTGGCCGTCATCGCCACCGAGGCCCAGCTGGCCCTGCGCAAGCCGGGCCTGGACGACCCGGTCCGCCGCGCCCTCGAGGCCATCCGCGACGAGGCCATGCGCTGCAAACGCACCACCGACCGCATGCTCACCCTCGCCCGCCCGACCCCGGGAAGTGAACACTGGCAACCGGTGGACCTCGCGGCCTTAGCGCGCGACGCGGTCCGGCTGGCCGAGCAGACCCCGCGACACCTGAGCCGGACCGTGCAGCTGCACGCGGACGACCCCACGCCGGTCCGCGGCGACCCGGATCAGCTCAAACAGGTCCTGCTCAACCTCATCGCCAACGCCATGGACGCCGCCCCGCCCCCCGCCGGCCGCGTCACCGTCCGCGTCGAGCCCCCGGAAGAGACCTCTCGTTCCGGGGGCGGGGGCGGCAAGGCCCGCGTCACCGTCCACGACACCGGCCGCGGCATCGCCCCGGACGCCCTGGACCGCGTGTTCGAACCGTTCTACACCGACCGCCCCGGCCGACCCGGACACGCCGGCCAACCCGCCGCCGAGGGCCCGCACGCCGGCCTGGGCCTGTCCATCAGCCACGCCATCATCACCGCCCACGCCGGTGCCCTCACCGCCCACAGCGACGGCCCCGGCCGCGGCGCCGCCTTCACCATCGACCTGCCCGCCGCCCCGCCCGCCCCAGTCCCCTAGCCGCGGATGCATATCCGCGGCCGCTGGGCCACGCCCCAACCTCACGCGGCCCGCACGCTCCACCGCCCGCGGTATCCACCCGCGGCTGGGCGGGCAACCCATCCATGACGATGGCCCTTGCTCCGTTCGTGGGCAGCCAGTGCCCGCGCCCCCCCGAACCGCGATTCCCCGTTTAGCGGGTGCAGCGCAGCTGCCCCCGTCGGCGGCTTCGGCTTCCGGGGCCGGTGGGGTACAACGGGGGGGTGGATGAGTCGACGTTGATGTTGGGGCGGCCGGCGGTGTTGCTGGTCGATGACGAGCCGCGGTTGCGGTCGGTGATGCAGCGGGCGGTGCAGGAGGCGGGGTACGACTGCGACGTGGCGGCGTCGGCGGAGCAGGCGAAGAAGGTGCTGGACCCGGATCGGCACGGGCTGTTGCTGCTGGATTTGAATCTGCCGGGCGAGGGCGGGTTGGAGTTTCTGGCTTGGGTCCGGGGCCAGGCAAGCGGGTCGGAGCGGGGCCCCTTCCGGGGGCGGGGGCGGCCGGGGATGCAGGCGATCATTTTGACGGGGTTTGGGTCGCTGGAGGCGGCGCAGCGGGCGATGGAGCTGGACGCGGTGGCGTTGCTGACCAAGCCGTGCCCGTTGGGGGAGTTGGAAGAGGCGTTGGCGCGGGCGTGGACGCGTTGGCGGGGTGAGCAGCCGGGGGTGGAGGGGGCGGTGGATGAGGGACCAGACGCTTCGGCTGCGCCTCAGCGTCGGCTTCCGGGGGGGGCTAAGCCGCAAGCGGCTTCGGGGGGGGGGGGTGGGGGGGGGGGGGGAGGCGTCGCTGGCCCAGGTGGAGCGGGCGTGCATCCTGGCGGCGCTGCAGCGGCACGGGGGCAACCGGCAGGCGGCGGCCCAGCAGCTGGGGATCTCGCTGCGGAAGCTGTACTACCGATTGCGGGAGTACGAAGAAGAAGGGTGAAGGACGAAGGGTGAAGGCAGAAGGTGGAGCAGAGGCCCGGAGCGTTGGGCAGCGAGCGGGTTTAGGGTGGGGGGATGGAGTGGGTGATCGTCGGGGTGTTGGGGTTGGTGGCGGGGGTGCTGGGGGGGCTGCTGGGGGTGGGGGGCAGCG
>CAZVBW010000083.1:0-265 GCA_964625505.1 uncultured Phycisphaeraceae bacterium | reverse complement strand
TGGTGATGATCCCGGGGCTGACGGTGCTGCTTGGGCCGGACCAGCACCTGTACCAGTCGGCGGCGATGGCGGTGAACGTGGCGGTGGCGGGGGGCGCGATCGGCCGGCACTGGCGGGCGGGTGCGGTGCGGCTGGAGGTGGTGCGGTGGCTGTTGCCGGCGGCGGTGGGCGGGGTGCTGCTGGGGGTGTGGCTGAGCAACCGGGAGCTGTTTGCCGGGCCGGAGGGCGGGCGGTGGCTGGGGCGGGGGTTGGGGGTGTTTCTGGT
>CAZVBW010000082.1:504-16683 GCA_964625505.1 uncultured Phycisphaeraceae bacterium | reverse complement strand
CGCGTCCACTCCGCCCACGCCCCCGCGGGCCAACACCACCGCGCTGGCCAGTCGCGGCCGGTCCGCCACCCCCGGCCCCAGCAGCGCCACCGCTGGCGGCGCCTGCTCCAACTCCGCCAGCACCGCCACATCCGCCCGCCCCCGGACCCGGACGCTGCCCGCCACCTCAAGCCCCGCCCCGGCGGCGGCCAGAGCGATCAGGCCCGTCCGGTCGCCCAGGATCACGACCGGAGCATCGTCGGGCATGGGGGCAGCCTAGAGCAGCTTGGATCAATATGCTGCCCCCTCCCCCTCCCAGGGAGAGGGCTGGGGTGAGGGTCGTTGCCGCCACTGCACCAGCCTTCCCACCGACCACCCGTTCATCCCACCCTCCCCCGGCCCCTCCCTCAGAGGGAGCGGTGGCAGGAGTTGACGCCAAATGGTCTAACCCGCCGGCCCGCGGTGCGCCCCGCAACGCAGCCGGCTGCAGCCGACCACGGGCCCCGCCGAGACCCAGCGGCTCCACAACCTGTTGCCCTCGCCGAACGATCCGCGGGCCGCGCCCGTATCATGCTCGACCCTTCGCAGGAGCCTCGGATGACGGACACGCAGCGTGCAGCGGTAGCCAGCGGGGCCTTGACCCCGGCCCTCGCGGTCGAGCAGGCCATCGACGAGTCGGCTGAGCAGTCAGCCCACGGCGGCGAGCAGCGCCGCATCGACTTCCAGATCTTCGCCGTCCTGGGCGGGGCCATGCTCCTGCTGGCCGCCGTCGCCGCCCTGTGGCTGTTCGACTCGCGGGTCCACAGCGACCTGCTGGCCATGGCCGCCTCGGTCATGCTCGGCGGGCCCATCATCTACGGCGCGGTTAAGGGCCTGATCACCGGCCGATGCTCCCACGATCACGGCCACGCCCACGGCGCGGCCTGCAACGACCCCGCCCATCCGCACGCTCACGACGACGACCACGAGCTCGTCGGCGGCTCGCACATGGAGGAGCTGGTCGCCATCGCGATCATCGCCGCCTTCGCCTCCGGCGAGTACCTCGAGTGCGCCGCCATCGCCTTCTTCATGCTCATCGCCTCCCTCATCGAGCACCGCACCGCCGTGGGCGCGCTGCAGGAGATCGAGTCGCTGGTCCGCATCACCCCGACCCGCGCCCGGCTGCTGGTCGACCCCCCGGAAGGCGCCGACGGTCAGGCCGCCAGCGAACGCGAGATCCCCGCCGCCGAGCTGCGGCCCGGCAACCGCGTCGTGGTTTTGCCCGGCGACAACATTCCCGGCGACGGCGTCGTCGAGACCGGCACCGGCAGCGTCGATCAGGCCACCATCACCGGCGAGTCGCTGCCGGTCGACAAAGAACCCGGCAGCGAGGTCTTTGCCGGCACCATCAACCAGACCGGCCGGATGGTCGTGCAGATCACCCGGGCCGGCGAAGACTCGACGCTCGGCCGGGTCCAGTCGCTGATCCTCCAGGCCGCGCAGAGCCGGCCGGCCGTGGTTCGCGAGCTGTCCCGGTATGCGGCGTACTACACGCCGGTGGTCCTGATGATCGCCGGGCTGCTGTGGTTCTTCACCCGCGACCTGGACAAGAGCATCGCCCTGCTGCTGGTCGCCTGCCCCTGCGCGATCATCCTCGCCAGCCCGACCGCGGTCGTCGCGGCCCTCTCCGCCGCCGCCCGTTTGGGCGTGCTGGTCAAGTCCGTCAGCGACCTGGAAGTGGTGCGGAACGTCACCGCGTTCGTCTTCGACAAGACCGGCACGCTGACCACCGGCGACCTCGCGGTCACCCGGATGAAGCCCGTCGAGGGCGTTGATGGGGCGGAGCTGCTTCGCCTGTGCGCCGCCGCCGAGGCGGGCTCACGGCACCCGGTGGCCCGCGGCGTGGCCCGGACCGCGGCCAAGGCCCGGCTGAATCTGCCCGAGGCCGAACACTTCCAGGAAGCCCCCGGCCGCGGGGTGCGGGCCGTGGTCGACGGTCGGGAGGTGCTGGTCGGTCGGGAGAGCTACCTGGCCGAGCATGACGTGGACCTGTCGGGCCTGGACCGCGAGGGCAGCGACGGGCTGTCGCTGCTGTTCGTCGCCGCCGACGGCCGGGCGATCGGGTGGGTGGGTCTGGCCGACACCGTGCGGGACCAGGCCCAGGCCGCCGTCGCGACGCTGGGCGAGCAGGGCGTCCGCCGGCTGGTGATGATCACCGGCGACCGCGTGGGCCCGGCCCAGCGGATCGCCGAGCAGGTCGGCCTGACCGACGTGCACGCCGAGGCCCTGCCCGGCGACAAGCTCACCCTGGTCAACGACCTCAAGCGGGCCGGCCACGTGGTCGCCGTCATCGGTGACGGCGTCAACGACGGCCCCGCGCTGGCCGCCGGCCACGTCTCGCTGGCCATGGGCGCCGCCGGGTCGGACGTCGCGGTCGAGTCGGCGTCGATCGCCCTGATGAACAACAACCTGGACCGCCTGCCGTTCCTCGTCTCGCTCAGCAAGCAGACCGTCGCGATCATCCGGCAAAACCTGCTGGGCACCATGGTCTACATCGTGATCATGCTCGCCCTGCTCGCCGCCGGCTGGCTCACCCCGCTGGGCGCCGCGATCGGCCACGGCCTGTCCGCCATCGCCGTGATCTTCAACTCCGCCCGGCTCGTGCGCCAGGGCGAAAACCTCACCCACCACGCCGACCTCGTCGAACCCGCCGAGCCCACCCGTCGCGCGACTCCGGTCGCCCTGCCGCCGCGGGCGGCCACGGCGTAACACCCGCGGCGGCGCCCCCCTTGTGACACACCTCGCCGGCTCGGCGGCGATGTGTGCCGCACCGCCACGTCACACCGTCCACACATCGACCTGCGGTCGAAGTGTGCCACCCGCCGATTGGGCGCAAGCAGCAGCGGGTGGCGAAGTCTTTTGATACGGGGAAGGAGATAGATGCTAGAGACCGGCGCGAACTGGGATGTAGCGATGCAGGTGCTCAAGCGTGCTCAACAGGGACGCATCTTTGACGTGGAAATGAAGCTCGATCAATTGACATTCCCCATCGAGCCGATCGATAGAATTCCGGATTCTGGATGGGACCTCGGAGTTGACGGATCTTCGCCTGCATCTCAAGCTGTCGATTCGTATTATGATGTTCGAGATCGCGCCGAAAACCTTTTTGCCCGTGATTTGATGAGTCGGCCGTTCGATCAGTATCGCAAGATGCTCGTGGAGATGACGGCGGATCCGGATTCGTCAGTTGCGGCTGGGATTGAGCACATGAAGTGGAAATTCGGTGCTTTATTGAAGAACTGGATTCTCTGCGACTACACTCTTATAGCGGGAGATGCAGTCGTCCGCGGCCTGCCTGATGGACTATGTAAGAGGCTATTGGAGTGTTATAGATGCGGCTTCATGCCTGTTGGCTGGATGGGCTCGATCAGTAGCGGGGTAGTCCTTGTGGTCGATCCGGTTGCTATTGAACGTGATCCCGCTTGGAACGGGTTACACGAACCTCAGTGGATACGTGATCTTCCCCACGGTCCGTGCTGAGCTCGCAACTGTTGCAACGGCATGACCTCCGCGACGGCAGCTCGGCGTGACGGGATCGACATCGCCGACGAGGCGACGGCGTATCAGTACGAAGCCGACGGCATGCTCGACCTTGTGATTAAGTCCAACGGCACGGTCGAGGACCACGACCACGACGCCCTGGGCCGGGTCGATCAGATCACCCACTTCGACGACACCGATGGCGACCGCGAGCTGGACCCCGGCGAAGCGGTCCTCGCCAGCTTCGACCACACCCACGACAAGGCGGGCAACCGCGTCGCTTCGAATGAAGTGCTCAACGGGGCAACACGCAGCTTCAACTGGACCTACGACGCCCTCAACCGGCTGGTGAAGGAGACGCTCGCAGCGTCCGATCTCGACGACTACACCCACACCTTCGCGTACGACCTGGCCAGCAACCGCACGCAGCAGGTGATCGACTCGGCGAACGACACGCTCGACGAGATGATCGATTATACCCACGACGCCAACGACCGCATCCAGACCGAGACGTCCACCCTCGCCGGCGCCACCACCTATGGCTACAACGCCGCCGGCGACCGGACCAGCAAAACCACTTCTGGTGGAACCACCAACTACCGCTTCGACGTGATGGGCCGGCTCGTCGGCGTGGACACCAATAACGACGACACGGACGAAACACCTACGGGTACGACCACACCGGCTTCCGGGTCAGCAAGAGTGAAGGCGGCGTCGCCACGACCTACCACGCCGATGCCAGCAACCCGACCGGCTACAAGAAGGCCATCGAGGAACTTATCGCCGGTGCCGTCCAACGCAGCTACACCCTCGGCCACCGCATCGAGGCCCAGCACGACGCCACCGCCGGCGTCGCCGTCTACCAGCACGACGCCCACGGCAGCACCCGCCTGCTGATCGACTCAACCGGGGCCATCGCCGCCGCCTTCACCTACACCGCCTTCGGCGACGCCCTGGGCTTCGACCCCGCCACCGCCGGCGCCACCTGGCTGTTCGCCGGCGACGGCCAATTCGACCCGTCCACCGGCCTGACCTACCACCTCGCCAGATGGCGGAGCGGGCATGTGTTCACATCGGTCGACCCATTTACCGGGCTAGAGCCAGACCCCATCACCCTCCACAAACAGCTTTACGCTGGCGCAAATCCAATTAATCAGATTGATCCGTCAGTGGCTGTGATATTTCGCTTAACAGATTGCGTCCGCTGAACATTCTGAAAACCACTTTGGGTCAAGATCGTTTCTAGTAGAAGAACGAGGCCGCCGGCCGCCGGCGGACGCCCGTCGCGCTGCCGCCGCTTGCGTGATCCGAGCCCGCCGCGTGAGCAAGGGTTCGACGATTGCCGCATGGGGGGCCGGCGGATCGGTCGGGCGCGATCCACCGCACGCGGTCGGCGTTCTCCGAACGCGGCTGCGCCGCATCCCTTGCTGACGCGGCGGGCTCGGACGAGGCAAGGCCCGCCTGCGGCGGGGGCCGGCAGTGTTGGCACGGGTTTGTCTGAGCACGACGCGTGAGCGAGTGCGCAAGCCGCCGCAGGCCGTGCACTCGCCGATGCTTCGTCCTCAGAAGGAGGCGTCAGCATCTTGTTCGAGCCCCGCGGAAGTGCGGATCGCGGCAAGGACATCGTCGACGGTCGGCCATGGGGCGTGCGTGGCTCGGACGATGTGCACGTCCGGGCCGACGGGGGACCAGACGGCGGGGTTGGTGGGGCCGAAGATAGCCCAGGTGGGCAGGCCGGCGGCGGCGGCGACGTGGGTGGGCCCGGCGTCGTTGCCGATGTAGCCACGGGCCCCGGCGAGCTGTTCGAGCAGTTCGACCGGGTCCCAGCAGGGGGTGGCGTCCAGTTCGTCCCGCCAGCGCTGCACTTGCGGGGGCGGCCAGCGGTGGACCTCCGCTTCGCCCAGCAGGACGCGGACCGGCTCGCCGCGATCCCGGAGTTTTTCGATGAGCGATTCGTGGCGTTCCGGGGGCCAGCATTTGTCGATGCCGCCGCTGCCGGGGTGGACGACCCAGGGGCCGGCGGGGTCGGTTGCAACGGCGGGGCGGTTCGGCGGGGGCGGGGGCGGGTCGAGCTCGCCGAGTTGGTCGGCGTGCCACCGCGTGACGTGCTGGTCCCAGTCGGCAGGCGGGCGGGGTTCGAGGCAGTGCAGGTGGGCCTGCGGGGCGAGGCGGCGGACATTGTGGGCCCAGGGGTCGTCGGCGGCGCTGACGAAGCTGACGATGCGGGTGGCGTCGGCGAAGAGTTCATCGACGGCGGGGCTCAGGGCCGAGGGGCCGCCGGGCGTGTGCAGGCGGGTGAACTCGAACATCTCGATGCCGGCGGGCTGGGCGGCGTCGCCGAGCAGGCGGGCCGCCAGCAGCGCCCGGCCGAACGGGGCGACGATGGTGACGCGTCCGCCGCTGATCGGCAGCAGTCGGCGGACCAGCGGCAGCGTGAGCGTGAGGTCGCCCAGCGCTGCCTGATGGAACAGGATCAACACGGCGGCGATGGTACGGCGGTTGCAGCCGCGGGACACGATCCGCGTCGGTGTTTAGCGGGTGCAGCGCAGCTGTCCCGGCGGGGTGGCACAGCTCGCCGGCTTTGCGGCGATATGTGCGGACCGCCGATCCCGCAAGAGCAGACGTCGGCCTTTGGCCGAGGTGTGGCCCGCGGCCGGCGGGCGCGGCTTCGCCGCAGCCGCTAAACGGGGAGCGCCCTAGATCGCGTAGGCCCAGTTTTGCGGAGTGTCGGGGGCGTCGCGGTCGGGGCGGGGGGGTTGGCCTGTGATTTGGCGGGCTTTGGCCAGGGCGGCTTTGGCGGAGGAGAAGACGCCGGTGTCCGAGACGAAGATGTGGTCCTGGCCGATGACGTCGGTGAGGCCGAACTGCTCAAATCGCTCGGCCATGCGGGGTCGGACGCCGCAGAGCAGGAGGTGTCGGCCTTGCTCGCGGAGCTGCTGGGCGAACCGGATCATGGTGGTCATGACGGTGGCGTCGACCAGGTGGGTGCGTTTGAGCCGCAGGACGATGACCTCGGCGTCGCCGGCGAGCAGGTCGATGAAGTGGTCCTGCAGTTCGTCGGCGGTGGCGAAGAAGAGGTTGCCCTCGAGCTGGAGGAACATGACCTGGCGGTCGGGGGCGGCGTGTCGAACGGGGCGTTCGGTGAATCGACCGGTGGTGCCCGGGCCGCCGGTCTCGACCATTTCGGTGATGTGGACCTGCTTGGCGCGACGGAGGTAGAGGGCGAAGTTCAGGGCGATGCCGATGAACACGGCGTAGGCCAGCGGGGCCAGGAGGGTGCTGAGGAAGGTGCCCAGACAGACGGCGGCGTCGGCGTTGTTGGAGCCCATGAGGCGTCGGAAGTAGCGCCAGTCGATCAGGCCGTAGGCGATGACGAAGAGGATGGCGGCGATGGCGGCCATGGGGATGTAGGCCGCGGCGTCGGCGAAGAGCAGGAAGATGACCAGGACGAAGGCGGAGTTGAAGAAGTTGGAGAGCAGGGTCTTGCCGCCGGCGTACTGGTTGAGGGCGGACCGGGAGAAGCTGCCCGAGCCGGGGATGCAGGACAGGAAGCTGGTGGCGGCGTTGGTGATGCCCTGGCTCATGAGCTCGCGGTTGGCCGAGACGCGGTGTCCGGTGCGGGCGGCGAGGGTCTTGCCGATGGAGTAGGCCTCCATGAGCCCGAGCAGGGACAGGGCCAGGGCGCCGCCGGCGAGCATCTCGATGGTGGCCCAGTTGAAGTCGGGCAGGGCGGGCGCGGGCAGGCCGCGGGGCAGGGCACCGACGACGCGGAACAGCGATTCCCAGTCGAGCAGCCAGGTCGCCAGGGCGGTGATGCCGACGGCCAGCAGCGGGCCCGGGGCGTGTCGGTGCAGCTTGCGGGCGCCCAGGACCAGGACCAGGGCGATGACCCCCAGCAGCACGGACTGCCACGCCACGCGGTCCAGCTCGGGCCACAGCCGCTGGCCGATGCCGATGAGGCCCGGCCACTGCTCGGCGGTGCGCGTCGTGCCAAAGCCCAGCAGCGCGGGCACCTGCCCGGCCGCGATCAGGACGCCGGCACCGGCGGTGAAGCCCACGATCACCGACTGGCTGACGTAGCGGACCAGCGTGCCCAGGTGCATCGCCGCCATGCCGATCTGCATCAGCCCCTTGAGCAGCGTCAGCGAGATCACCAGCGCCAGGAACTGGCCCTCGTCGCCGCCGGCCAGCCGGGTCACGATCGACGCAACGAGCAGGGACTGGGTGTTGATGGGCCCGACCGACAGCAGCGGGTGGCTGTTGAAGACCGCGCCGATGACGCACTGGAAGATGACGGTGTAGATCCCGTAGACGGCGGGGACGCCGGCGATGATGGCGTAGGCCATGGACTGCGGCACCGCGACGACCGCCACGGTCAACCCCGCGACCGCATCGGCCCGGAGCTTGCTCGGGTTGTAGCCGCGAAACGCCCCGGTCAGGTCGCCCCACCACGTCCGCAACGGCCGGATCGTCGCGCCCTGCCAGTCAAACCCCTCGTGCTGCTCGGGCATCTCGGCCATACGCCCGCAAGCCTAGCGGGCCGTCCGCGGCCTTTGGGCCACCCGGGCCCCCGGCGGCCCGACCCCACCAGCCGTTAAGCGGCCCCCCGATCGGGTCGATCCATCCATAGCGGCGTGACCGCTCGGCCAACCGGTCGAACGCGCTGGACCACGCCCGAGGGAGAGAAGGGTCACATGCCCCGAACCGCCGTCAAATCAGGGCTCCAGGTGTACCTCAAGCAGATCGACGAGTCGCCGCTGCTGACCCGCGAGCAGGAGCAGGAGCTCGCCCGCCGCATCATCAACGACAACTGCCCCGAGGCCCGCGACCGCATGATCCGGTCCAACCTCCGCCTCGTGGTCTCGATCGCCAAGCGGTACAACAACCGCGGCCTGCCCCTGCAGGACCTCATCGAAGAGGGCAACCTGGGCCTGCTCAAGGCCGTCGAAAACTTCGACCCGGACTTCGGCGCCCGCTTCTCGACCTACGGCACCTGGTGGATCAAGCAGGCCATCAAGCGTGCCCTCATCAACGCCGTCCAACCCATCCACATCCCGGCCTACATGGTCGACCTGATCTCCAAGTGGAAACGCGCCAGCCGCGAACTCGAGGAAGTACTGGGCAGGCAACCCAACGTGCAGGAACTGGCCAAGCACATGGACCTGCCGGCCCGGAAGATCCGCATCATCCACAAGGCCGTCCGCGCCAGCCAACGCCCCCGACAACCCGGCGGGCCCAGCGACGACCTGCCCAGCCTCTCGGAAGTCCTCTCCGACGACCGCCACGCACCCCCCGACGAGCAGGTCCTCCAGGACGACGACCTGGACACCATTGGCATGCTCCTGGACGCCATCGACGACCGGGAGGCCAAGATCCTCCGGCTCCGCTACGGTCTGTCCGGCGAGGAGCCCATGACCCTCAAGGAGATCGGCAAACACGTCGGGCTCACCCGCGAACGCGTCCGACAGATCGAGATCCAGGCCCTCCGCAAGCTCAACACCCGCCTCAACAGCGACCGCCCGCTGGCCGTGGTCCACGCCCGCCAGCGCGCCCGACGCAAGTCGGCCTGACCCCCCCAAAGCCCACGCCTTCAGGCGTGGGCAGGCCACCGAAGCCCCGATGTGCCCACCCATCGAAATCGTCCGCCTCACCGGCGGGCGATTTTTGCATAGCGATTGCGAAACCAAACACGGTAGGCAAGCAGATACTAAACCAGCCTGCAAATCTAACGTTTTGGGCTTACGTGTTAACCCGCTTACGCCGATACAGACTCGGGGGACAACCGGCCTGCTGCGGCACGCCGATTATTTCCGGGATTGGAGGCCAAATTCGCATGGATCCGACGCTGACCGATGTGCTGTGGTTGATGGTGTGCGCGGGGCTTGTCTTCCTCATGCAGGCGGGTTTTCTCTGCCTCGAGGCCGGGCTGACCCGCACCAAGAACTCTATCAACGTCGCGGTGAAAAACCTCGCCGACTTTGGTCTTTCCGCCGCCATCTTCTGGGTCGTCGGCTTTGGCATCATGTTCGGGGTCACCCACAACGGGTGGTTCGGGACCTCGCTGATGGCCCCGGAAGTCGGCGGCGAAGACGCCTGGCTCGCGAGCTTCTTCCTGTTCCAGGCCATGTTCTGCGGCACCGCCGTGACCATCATCTCCGGAGCGGTCGCCGAACGCGTCCGCTTCGCCGGCTACCTGTTCATGGCCGCTGTGGTGTCGCTGCTGGTCTACCCCGTCTTCGGCCACTGGGCCTGGGGCGGGGCGTACGCCGGTGAGCCCGGCTGGCTTGGCTCGATGGGCTTTGTCGACTTCGCCGGGTCCACCGTCGTCCACGGCGTGGGCGGCTGGGTCGCCCTGGCGGCCTGCCTCATCATCGGGCCCCGGCTGGGCCACTACGACGAGCAGGGCAAGCCCCGACGGTCCCCCAGCAGCAACCTGCCCGTCGCCATGCTGGGCACCCTGCTGCTGTGGTTCGGATGGATCGGGTTCAACGGCGGGTCCACGCTCAGCCTCGACCTCACCGTCCCGGGCATCATCGCCAACACCATGCTCGCCGCCATCGCCGGGCTCATGGCGTCGATCATCGCCGGCTGGTCCATCGACCGCTACCCCCACCCGGGCACGATGATCAACGGCTGCCTCGCGGGCCTGGTCGCCATCACCGCCGGCTGCCACGCCGTCTCGGCGTGGGAAGCGGTCGTCATCGGCGCGGTCGGCGGGCTGGTCGCGGTCTACGTCTCGCTGCTGCTGGACCGCGTCAAGATCGACGACGTCATCGGGGCCGTACCGGTCCACCTCGCCGCCGGTGTCTGGGGCACCCTGGCCGTCGGGCTCTTCGGCAACCTGGACATCCTCGGCACCGGGCTGACCCGCTGGGAGCAGCTGGGCGTGCAGGGCATCGGCATCGCCGTCTGCGGCGCGTTGAGCCTGGGCGTCATGGCCCCGGTGCTCTGGGCCGCTCACAAATCGCTGGGCCTCCGCGTGACCGCCGAGCAGGAACGCATCGGCCTCAACGTCGCCGAGCACCGGGCCTCGACCGAGCTGCTGGACTTCATCGGGACCATCGATAAGCAGGCCAAGACGGGCGACCTGAGCATCCGCGCCCCGGTCGAGCCGTTCACCGAGGTTGGCCAGATCGCCAAGGCCTACAACGAACTCATGGAGTCGCTCGCCCAGACCACCCTCACCGTCGAGGAGCTCTCGTCGATGACCGCCAATGTGCCCGGCGTGGTTTATCGATGCACCGCCGATGAGCGCGGCGAGACCCACTTTCAGTTCATGTCTTCGGGGTGCCGCGACTATTTCGGCTACGAACCGTCGCAGATCATCGAGGACCCCCGACTGGTCATGGACCGTATCGACCCGCAGGACATGCCAGCTTACGCCGACGAAGCCGAGCGATCTTCCAGGCAGATGTCCCCGTTCCGCTGGCGCGGCCGGGTCCGCGACCGGCACGATGAGTGGCGCTGGATCGAGACCATGTCCGCTCCCCGCCGACTGCCCGACGGCACGACCCGATGGGACGGCGTGATGATCGACATCACCGACCTCAAAGCCGCCGAGGAGGAGCTGGTCCGCGCCCGGAACCTCGCCCAGGACGCCAACCTGGCCAAGAGCGAGTTCCTGGCCAACATGAGCCACGAGATCCGCACGCCGCTGCACGGCATCCTGAGTTTTGCGGGATTCGGCCTGAAGAAAGCGGGGAAGGTCGACCACGAGAAACTCGAAGATTACTTCCGCAAGATCGATGTCTCCGGGCGTCGGCTGCTGATGCTGGTCAACGACCTGCTGGACCTGGCCAAGCTCGAGGCCGGCCGGATGAGCTTCGAGCTGACCCGCCACGACGCGAGCATCATCGTGGCCGGGGTGGTCGACGAAATGACCTCGCTGCTGAGCGAACGCAACATGCGGGTCAACTTCTGCAGGCCGCCCGAGCCGATCCAGGCCGACTTTGACATGCACAAGCTGATGCAGGTGGTCCGGAATCTGATCAACAACGCCGTCAAGTTCTCGCCCGCCGACAGCGTGATTGAGGTCCACCTCCAACGCATGGGCGAGCTGGCCCGCGTGTCGGTCCGGGATTACGGCCCGGGCATCCCGCAAGGGGAGCTGGACGCGATCTTCGACAAGTTCATCCAGTCCAGCAAGACCAAGTCAGGCGCCGGGGGCACGGGCCTGGGCCTGTCGATCTGCGGCGAGATCATGCGCGGCCACGCCGGCCGCATCTGGGCCGAGAACGCGCCCGACGGCGGGGCGGTTTTCAGCTTCGAATGGCCGCTGGTCGCCGATGAAGCACACAAGGCCGCCGTCACCCGCGAGAGCGTGCTGGCCGAGGCCCGCGCCCGCGACACGAGCACCGCCGACGACACCGCGGCCAGCCTGCTGGCCGCCTGATCCGGGAGACCCACACCATGTCCAAGCAAGTGATGATCGTCGACGACGACGAGATGAACCGCATGATCCTGCGGGAGATCCTCGAGGAGGACTACGAGCTCGTCGAGGCCCACAACGGCCGCGAAGCGATCGAGGTGTTCAAGCAGCACACGCCCGCCGTGGTGCTGATGGACATCATGATGCCCGAGGTCGACGGGTACACCGCCTGCCGGGCGATCAAGGACTCGCCCTACGCCGAGACGACCCACGTGATCCTGGTCTCGGCCAAGGCCTCGACCGAGGAGCGGGTCCGCGGGTACCAGCACGGGGCGGACGACTACATCATCAAGCCCTTCGACGACGAGGAGCTGCTGGCCAAAGTCCGCGTCTACAGCAAGCTCCGCGAGGCCACCTACGAGCTGGCCAAGGCCCGCACCGAGCTGGCCGGGGACAACCAGAGCCTCGAGGCGCTCGTCGAGGAGCAGACCGCCGAGCTGGTTCAGAGCCGGGACATGGTGGTGTTTGCCCTGGCGAGCCTCGCGGACTCGCGGGACCCCGAGACGGGCGACCACCTCCAGCGGATCCGCGAGTACTGCAAGCTGCTCGCGGTCGAGCTCGCCGCCCAGGGCCCGTCCGCCGACATCATCGACGACCAGTTCATCGATCAGATCTACCTGGCCAGCCCGCTGCACGACATCGGTAAGGTCGGCATCCCCGACGCGATCCTGCTCAAGCCCGCTCAGCTGTCCGCGGGCGAGTTCGAGAAGATGCAGGAGCACACGGTCGTGGGCGCCGAGGCCCTCCAGGACGTGCAGCGCCACGGCAGCAAGTGCGGCTTCCTGGACATGGCGATCCAAATCGCCCGGTCCCACCACGAACGCTGGAACGGCAGCGGCTACCCCGATGGCCTGGTCGGCGAGCAGATCCCGCTGGCCGCCCGCATCGTCGGGCTCGCTGACGTGTTCGACGCCTTGACCTCGCACCGCGTTTACAAGCAGGCGTACAGCACCGACACCGCCCACGCGATGATCGTGGGCGAGGCCGGCAGCCACTTCGACCCCGAAGTCGTCGCGGCCTACGAGCGGTGTGCCCAGCGGTTCGCCACCATGCGGGATCGCATCAACGCCGCCGCCGACACGGGCCCACGGGTCCGCGTCGCGGCGTGATCACGGTGGCCGGACCGAAAAAGGTTCCAGGAACCGTTTCCCCGTCAATCGGGTCCGCGTTTATTGATCTCTAGATGGTCATAACGCGGGCGTGTGCCACACCTCGGCCGAAGGCCGATGTGTGCTCTTGCGGCATTCCGCGGCCTGCACACATCACCGCCGAGCCGGCGAGGTGTGCCACCCACCTCCGACGCATTGTGACCATCTCGCTATCAATAGCGGCTGCGGCGAAGCCGCGCCCGCCGGGGTGCCCCGCGCCAGGGGCCACCACCGGGGCAGCTGCGCTGCACCCGCTATTGATCTCTAAATGGTCATAACGCGGGCGTGTGCCACACCTCGGCCGAAGGACGATGTGTGCTCTTGCGGCATTCCGCGGCCTGCACACATCACCGCCGAGCCGGCGAGGTGTGCCACCCCTCGGCAATGCATCCTGGCCATCTCATTATCGATAAACGTCACGCCGCAAACGGCAACGCGATCACCCGCGTTTGTAGAACGGCAACGTCACCACCTGCGCCTCACCAGCCTCTCCACCGACCTGCACCTGCAGCGTCGACGCCCCCGCCGCCGCCGGCTGGACGTACGCCATCGCGATCGGCACGCCCAGCGTCGGCGACAAACACCCGCTGGTCACCACGCCGACCGCCTCGCCGCCACCGCTCACCGCCGCGCCCTGACGGGGCGTCCGCTTCCCGTCCAGCTTGAGCCCGATGAGCCGCCTCGCCGGTCCGGCCGACGCGACCTGCTCCAAAGCATCTTGCCCGATGAAGCGCGGCACCGGGGGCTCGCCTTCCACGTCATCGCTGCCCTTCTTCAAATCGACCGCCCACTTGAGCCCCGCCTCGATCGGGTTGGTCTGCTCGTCCAGCTCGTGGCCGTACAGCGGCATGCCCGCTTCGATCCGCAGCGTGTCACGGGCGCCCAGGCCCGCGGGCTTGATCGATTCGTCCGTGCCCTTTTCCTTCAGCAGCAGCTTGATGGCCATGCTCGCCATGCCCGCCCCGAGGATGACCTCGATGCCGTCCTCGCCGGTGTAGCCCGTGCGGCTGATGAGCATCTTGAGGATCATCAGGTTTTTCTCGCACGCCCCGTACCGCGGCAGGCCCGGGACCTCCCGGCTGAACTTGCCGACCTGATCCATCACCGACGGCCCCTGCAACGCGACCATCGCCGTCTTGAGCGTCTGATCGTCCAGCTTGAGCACCAGGGCGTGCTGCTCGGCGACCGCCTTGAGATGGTCGACGACTTTCTGCCGGTTGCTCGCGTTGACCACCAGCAGCCACTTGTCGGCCAGCCGATAGACCAGCACGTCGTCGATCACCCCGCCCGCGTCGTTGCACATCAGGCTGTACCGGGCCCGCATCGGCTCCATGTCCGTGATCCGCCGGGTCAGCACCGTCTCCAGCAGCTTGCGGGCGTGTCGGCCCGACAGGTACAGCCGGCCCATGTGCGAGACGTCGAACAGGCTACCCGCCCGCCGGGTCTGTTCGTGCTCGGCGACGACCGAGCCGTAATGCAGCGGCATCTCCCAGCCGGCGAACTCGACGAACTTCGCCCCCTGGTCTTCGTGGAACTTGCGGAACGGGGTCTGCTGGGCCATACGCCGCACCGTACCAGCCACCCCCGGAAGTGGGTTTTGCCGCGTGTCGAGGGGGTCGGCGTCCGGTGCCGGGTCGGCGTCCGGGGCGGGTTGGCGTCCGGGGGCGGGTTGGCGTCCGGGGGCGGGTTGGCGACCGGGGGCGGGGGACAGCCTGTCGCTGGCATGTCGCTGAGCGCCGCTCCCTGACCGGCCCGCCAAGGTGCCCTAGTTTCACGTTCCGGCTAAGCCGCGTGGGGGCCGACATTTACCCGAACGCGAAGCAGAGAGCGGAAGATTTTGTGCAGTTGGGGCTTGAAGACACAAGATATAGTGGTATGGTGACCCAATCGCCCCACGGAGGGGCATCCGACTAAAGCACTAGCACCCGGGCCGCAAGGCCCTGGTGAACAGGCGGCAACCGCGCCCCGGAAGCGATCCCATGGCCATCCTCTGCGACACCCAGATCCGCGAGCTCATCGGCATCGAGCCGTTCGAGGAGGCGGTCAAGCGCCCGGGCCGGATCAGCTACGGCGTGTCCAGCTACGGCTACGACGTCCGCGTGGGCAACCTCTTCAAGATCTTCACCAACACCCCCACCCATGGGGGCACGTCGATCGTCGACCCGAAAAACTTCGGCGACGACATGTTCGTCACCGTCGACACCAACTCTTCCGGGGGCACCGGCAAAGACCACATCATCATCCCGCCCAACAGCTTCGCCCTGGCCGAGACCGTCGAGACCTTCAAGATCCCCCGCGACGTGCTCACCATCTGCGTGGGCAAAAGCACCTACGCCCGCTGCGGCCTGATCGTCAACGTCACCCCGCTCGAGCCCGAGTGGCGGGGCAAGGTCACCCTCGAAATCAGCAACACCACGCCCCTGCCCGCCAAGGTCTACGCCGGCGAGGGCATCGCCCAGATGCTGTTCCTCAAGGCCGACCGCGTCTGCGCCGTCAGCTACGCCGACAAGGCCGGCAAGTACCAGGACCAGACCGGCCTGGTCCTGCCCAAAGTCGACTGACCCCATAAAGCCGCCGCCGTCGGCGGCGCTCTCTCCCGCCCCGTTCCCCATCCCGAAAGGAGCACCCCATGGCCGCCACCTTCAAAATCAAAAAAGACCGGGCCGGCGAGTACCGCTGGAACCTCGTCCACACCAACGGCAACATCATCGCCGACAGCGGCGAGGGCTACACCACCCTCGCCAGCTGCAAGAACGGCATCCAATCTGTGAAAGACAACGCACCCAGTGCCGAAATCCAGGAAGAAGACTGACGGCGTCATGAAGCCGAGCCCTGAGCGGAGCGAAGGGCCGGATCAGGTGCACGGATGCACAAATGGATGACCCCACCCCCGACGACCTGCAACGCTGGGAACACCAGATGGAAGCGCACCTCACGCACTGCCCCATCTGCGACGACGACCAGCAACGCTACTGCCCCGACGGCGAGTTCCTCGCCCGCCTCGTGATGGACCTGGCCGTGCAACAACTCGATCAACAAGCCACGGGCCACCGCCCGTCGGCCCAACCCGCTGACCCCCCTCCCGCGGCCGCGGACTAACGTCCC
>CAZVBW010000082.1:0-494 GCA_964625505.1 uncultured Phycisphaeraceae bacterium | reverse complement strand
GCCGCGCCTTGCAACCCCCGAACTTCCGCACCCACCACCGATACAAGCACCACGGAGAGGTCTTGATATGAAAATCACCCGCCAATTCACCAAACCCAACGTCGACGTCTTCGACACCGTCGAGTGGACCAAGCGGTCCACGCGGATCACGAACATGGACGGCAGCGTCGTGTTCGAGATGAACGACGCCGAGTTGCCCAAGGCGTGGTCGCAGCTGGCCAGCGACATCATGGTGAGCAAGTACTTCCGGAAAGCCGGCGTTCCCCAGGTCGACCAGGACGGTCGGACGGTCAAGGACGACCAGGGGAACGTGGTGACCGGGCCCGAGCGGTCGGCGCGGCAGGTCATCGGCCGGCTGGCGGACTGCTGGACGCACTGGGGCCGGGAACACCGGTACTTCGACACCGCGGAGGACGCGTCGGCGTTCCGCGACGAGCTGTGCCACATGATGCTGCACCAGATGGCGGCGCCCAACAGCCCGCAGTGGTTCAACA
>CAZVBW010000081.1:0-16906 GCA_964625505.1 uncultured Phycisphaeraceae bacterium | reverse complement strand
CGGCAGCGACCTTCGCCGGGATTTCCTCGGTGATGAGCTTGCGGACGCGGTCCTCGTCGCTCCAGCTGATGTTGCTGCTCTAGGTCTTCTTCGTGGCGGCAGGCTTCGGCGTCGGGTGAGCCGATTGAGCCGATGGTGAGCCGTTTTCGGGGCAGTTCGTAGTAGGCCCTCGGCCGGCCCCTACCAAAAGCAGGAGGCCCTTGTCAACGAGGTCTTAAATGTCGCGTTTGCCGATGGCGCGGCTGATGCTCATCAACATCCTCGCACGCAACCAAGACGACCACACCAATCACATCGTCTTTCTGATGGACCGCGCAGGTGCCTGGTCGCTCGCCCCGGCTTACGGCATCATGTACAGCTACCCATGCGTCAGAAGCAACTTCTGGCCATGCTCCGGACCGAACGCCTTTGCCGCCCATGCCTGAGACCTGTAAGTTGCTACGTGGCGTAGGCACGCCGTAGCAGCATTTTCAGCGTACACGGGGAATCATGAAGACTCTATCGAACGCGGACGGCGACACCCTTTGCGCCTACCTCAAAGACCAAGTCAACGACGGCGTGCAGCTCGACGTGGCGGTCCCGCAGCTGTCAGTCTTCGCGGTCGAGGTTCTCGGCTTGTCGGCCAAGGGGGTCACGACCAGGCTCATGCTCCCCGCCGGCGAAGACCTCGCCCTTCTCGGTGACGATAAAGATCGACTTAACCGCGTCAAGCTCAACCACCGTCACCTGTCCCAGAACACGTCCGGCTGGCTCCGGGACCGCACCGAGGTCCGCAGGGCCAGCAAAGGTGTCCCCCAGGGCATCATGATCGTGCGCGACGGCGATAAACCACGCTGCGCGATCGTCGGCAGCTTCGCACTATCGACCGAGGGCGTCGGCCTCGCCCCGGGCAACCCGCTCAGCTTCATCCAGGTCTTCGAGGGTGACGAAGCCGCCGCGCCGGCCCAGTGGTTCGACCAGCAGTGGAACGCTCTGCCGCCGATGTCCGGTGCGGCATCCGCGTTAGCCGATCAGGCCGAATCCCTTGTCGAACCCCGTGCGCCGCGCGAGCTGTACTCCCTGATGCTTCACCACCTGCTCGGTGCGGAAGAAGGCGGACTCGACGAAGAGCAGGTCGTCAACGCCGCGACCGGGATCAAGAACACCTCGGTCTGGCAGATGCTCTACCGCTTCCAGCGTGACGGCGTGATCGGCGCGGCCGACAAACTGGCCCGGCACGGCGGCTGCATCCTGGCGGACAGCGTCGGCCTCGGCAAAACCTTTGAAGCCCTCGCGGTCATCAAGTACCACGAACTCCGCAACGACCGCGTCCTCGTTCTCTGCCCCAAGCGCCTGCGTGACAACTGGACCGTTCACACGATCAACGACCGACGCAACCGCCTCGCCAACGATCGTTTCAATTACGACGTCCTGCACCACACCGACCTGTCCCGGGCCCGCGGCAAGTCCGGCGACATCGACCTGGCCCACCTGAACTGGGCCAACTACGACCTCGTCGTCATCGACGAATCACACAACTTTCGCAACAAGCGCTCCCCCAAGAAGGGCGTGCCGACACGCTACGACCGCTTAATGGAGGACGTCATCCGCAGCGGTGTCCAGACCCGCGTGCTGATGCTCAGCGCCACGCCGGTCAACAACCGCCTGGCCGACCTCCGCAACCAGATCGCCTTCGCCGTCGCCGGCGACGACTACGCCCTGAGCACCAACGGGATCACCAGCCTCAAGTCCACCACCCGGCTGGCCCAGAAGCAGTTCAACGCTTGGCTCGCCTTGGAAGACGACGAACGCACGCCCGCCAAGCTCGTCGATATGCTCGGCTTCGCCTACTTCAAGCTCCTCGACCTGCTCACCATCGCCCGCAGCCGACGGCACATCGAGCGGTACTACGGCACCGCCGAGACCGGCAAGTTCCCCGACCGGCTCAAGCCCATCAACATCAAGGCCGACATCGACACTGTCCCCCACGGCGACGGCGGCATGGCCCCGGTCGCCAACCTCAACCGTGACATCTCGCTGCTCAACCTTGCCGCCTACAGCCCGCTCAAATACCTCCTGCCGGGCAAAATCGACGAGTACGAAGCGAAGTATTCAACCGAGACCAGCGCCGGCACCATCTGGCGTCAGTTCGACCGCGAACAGTCGCTCACCTCCCTGATGCGCGTCAACGTGCTCAAACGCCTCGAATCCTCCGTCCACTCCTTCGGCCTGACCCTCAACCGCCAGCTCGGCGACGTCGGCGGACTCATCGGCCGCATCGACACCCACGACCCCGGCGACGTCGAATCCCCGTCCATCACCGAGATCGACCTGGACGACCCCATCGCCGAGGAGTTGGCCGTCGGCAAGAACATCAAGGTCCTGCTCAGCGACATGGACCTCATCAAGTGGCGGCACGACCTGGCCGAAGACCGCGACCGCCTGCAACGACTCGCCGACGGGGCGGAGAAAGTCACCCCCGACCGCGACGCCAAGCTCGCACGACTCAAGCAGATGCTCGAACACAAATGGGCCAACCCGATCAATGAAGATTCCGGGTCCACTTCCGCGGGCACTTCCGGGGCCAATTCCGGGGCCCCTTCCGAGGGCGGCAACCGCAAGGTCATCGTCTTCACCGCCTTCGCCGACACCGCCGTCTACCTCTACGACCAGCTCCACGCCTGGGCTAAAAAACAAGGCATCGAGACCGGCCTGCTCACCGGCGGCAACGAGAACCGCTCCACCCTAGGCCACGGCCGCTCCAAACAAGCCGACATCCTCACCGCCTTCGCCCCCGTCGCGAAACAGCGCCCCGACGAGTTCGCCCACGAAGGCAACCTCGATTTCCTCATCGCCACCGACTGCATCAGCGAAGGCCAGAACCTCCAAGACTGCGACTGGCTCATCAACTACGACATCCACTGGAACCCGGTCCGCATCATCCAGCGCTTCGGCCGGATCGACCGCCTCGGCTCGCCCAACGCCCGCATCCAGCTCGCCAACTTCTGGCCCAACATGCAGATCGACGAGTACCTCGACCTCGAACAGCGCGTCGCCGGCAAGATGGTCCTGCTCGACGTCTCAGCCACCGGCGAAGAAAACGTCTTCGAGACCTCCGCCGGCGACCCCATGAACGACCTCGACTACCGCCGCCGACAGCTCCTCAAGCTTCAGGACGCCGTCATCGACATCGACGACCTGTCCGCCGGCGTGTCCATCGCCGACCTCACGCTCTCCGACTACCGCGTCGATCTCGCCGACTACGAACGCGCCAACCCCGGCAGGCTCGCCGCCGAGCCCTTCGGCACCTTCGCCGCCACCTTCGCTACCGAAGACGTCCCGCCCGGCTACGTCTTCTGCCTCCGCTCGGATGAAGACCCGGCCGAGCACAAAGCCTCGGACTACCCCCTGGCCCCGCACTACGCCGTCCACGTTGGCCTCGATGGCTCCGAGGTCCTGCTCAACCATAAACGCACCCGGCCGATCCTCGACACCCTGAAGGTCACTTGCGGGGCCAAAGCCGAGGTCGATACCCGTGCCCTCGCCTCCTTCGACCGCCTGACCAAGAACGGCAAGGACATGTCCCCCGTCACCAAGGCCCTCGCCACCGCCACCGCCGCCGTCTCCGGCCTCTCCGAGCAGCACAAGGCCGCGGGCCTCTTCACCCCCGGCGCGAACGCCACCGTCACCCCCGACGCCACCAGCAAGCAGGCCGCCAAGTCCGCCGGCGAAGCCGGCTTCGAGGTCCTCGCCTACCTCGCGATCCTGCCTACGGACGAGTTTGCGTGAGCCCCGACGACGTTCTGGCCCTGTTCCGCCTGCCCGCCGCCGCGTTGCTCCAGCGCCGTGTCGCGAAGGATGACCTCTCGGCACAACTGGCCAAGCCCAACGACCGCACCCTCGTCAAGCAGCGCGTCGAGGCCCTGACCTGGCACGCCGCCCTCAACCAGACCAACACCGGCCTACCCCCCGAAGGCATCCCCGGCCTCGCCGTCGTGGTTGTGCTCACGCGTAAGTCCGATGAAGAAGTAACCCACCACGCGCCGCCGCCACGCCTGGTTAGCCTGGTCCACCGCACCGTCCCGGACCCGCTCATCCTCCTCACCGCTTGTGGTACGCCCGCCGGCCCTCAAGCCACCAGCCTCAGCATCAAGCCCGCCCTCGGCGAAGTCCTCTCCGCCGAATTGCCGCCCCCGGAAGCCGATACGACGGCCCTGCCGCCCGAAGTCGGCCCACTGCTCGCCGTGGACCGCGCCGCCTCGCTGTCCGATCTGCACCGCCGCTGGTCCAACGCCGTGCTCGGCCTCGCCGCCTACCGGGCCACCGAGCACTTCCCCTCGCCCCGACAAGCTTCCGACATCCAGTCGCGCCGAGCCGCCCTGGATCGGCTGCTGGCGGTCGACCGGGAAATCCTTAAACTGACCCGACAAGCGAGGCGCGAGACACAGGCCGGGCGACGCGCCGAACTCAACGAACGACTCCAGCGCGCCCGCCGCGAACGACAAGACGTGGCCGAGGCCCTATGAGCAAGCCCAACAAGACCAGCGCATCCCCTTCTGAATCCATCCCCAAGATCGGGCCCGGCGACGACCTCGCCCAGGGCCGCGACCTCGCCGCCGAGAACCGCCGCCGCTTCCGGGGGCTCGCCGAGCTGTTCCCCGGCGTGCTCACCGAAGCCGTCGCCGAGGACGGCAGCACCATCCCCGCGGTCGATGCCGACGCCCTCCGCGACCTGGTCGGTGCCGAGGCCGTCGTGGATGAAACTTCCGGGGGCCGGGGGGAGAAGTTTGGCCTGTCCTGGCACGGCAAGTCTGCCGCCCGCCGCCTCGCCCTCACCCCGTCCACCGGCACGCTACGCCCCTGCCCCGGCGACGACGAGTCGGTCGATTGGGACACGACCAAGAACGTCATGATCGAGGGAGATAACTTGGAGGTGCTCAAGCTGCTGCAGAAGGCGTACGCGGGTAGGGTCAAGCTTTGTTTTATTGACCCTCCATATAACACTGGACGCGACTTCGTTTACAACGATAGTTTTCGCAATCCGATAGCCGTCTATGAAGAATACACGGGCCAACGAGGAGAGGCTGGAGAGGCTCTTGTCGATCGTCAAAACCGTGATACCAGCGGTCGTTTCCATACAGACTGGCTCAACATGATCTATGCACGCTTACTTCTAGCACGCGAGTTGTTGCGTGAAGACGGCGTGATCGCGATTAGCATTGATGATGTCGAGATACATAATCTGCGTCATGTCTGCGATGGAATCTTCGGTTCAGAAAACTTTGTTGGTAGCAGCATTTGGCGTTCTCGTACATCTATATCCAACGACAAGCCCATCTCACCAAACCACAACCACATCATTTTTTACGCACGTAGTCTCAGTGCCATGAGTTTTTATGGCGACCAGTTGAACGAGGACGAGTACAGCAACCCCGACAATGATGAACGTGGGCCATGGAAGCTTGTGCCTATTGACGCGAACAAGCCTGGGGGCAATACACAGTACCCGATCAAAAACCCTAAAACTGGCGAAGAGCACATGCCGCCGAACGGTAGAAGCTGGTCGATGAACCCGCAGGAGTTCGACAGATTACTTGCTGATGGGCGTATCAAGTTTGGTATGACGGATGATTCCTCACCGAAGAGGAAACTTTTCTTGCTTGAGCGTCAAGAACGAGGAGACAGCAAAACTCCCAGCTCTGTCTTGATTACCGCTGGAACAACAAAAGACGGTACCGAGGAAATGATGGAGCTCTTTGACGGAAAAAAGGTGTTCGATTACCCCAAGCCCGTCTCGCTCATGGAACGTTTGCTGGATTACGTCTGCGACCGCGGTACAGACAACCTAGTTCTTGACTTCTTTGCTGGCTCAGGGTCGGTGGGTGAAGCGTGCATGAGCTGGAAAGCGGGTAAGTGCCGCTACATATTGGTACAGATCCCCCTCGCGCTTGATCAAGATAAACCCACAGCGAAAAACGCGACCAAGTTCGGCTTGAAAACTATTGCAGACATCACCAAGGAGCGTCTACGTCGAGCAGGCAAAATGCTCATCAAAGAAAGAGATGTCGTACCTAGAGAAGATGAAATCGACACCGGCTTCCGCGTCTTCAAGCTCGACACGGCCAACGTCAAGGCGTGGGAGGCCCCGACGACCGACACGCTGGAGCCCGGCGAGATCGACACCCTGCTCGAAGAAAACGTCGACGGCGTGAAGCTCGACCGCACCGAAGAAGACCTGCTCTGGGGCGCGATGCTCAACCTCGGCCTGCCCCTGGACGCACACATCGACCCCCGGAAGATGGACACGCCCTCTGGCGAGATGACGGTTTATGTGGCCGGGGCGGGCACCCTGCTGGCCTGCTTCGCCAAGGCGATCGACCGTGATTCGGGTGAGGCGTTGGCGCAGGGGTGTGCCGAAATCATCCGGGCGGCCGGCGTCGAGGGCGACGTCACCGTCCTGCTCCGCGACTCGGCCTTCGGTACGGGTTCCGGGGGCGGGGATGATGCGGTCAAGGTCAACCTCGTCGAAAACCTCCGCCAACACGCCCCCGACCCCGACAAGGTCCGAGTGCTGAGCATTTGATCGAGTCACCGACGATGAGCGACGAACCCCCACCCCCGGAATCCCCGGAATCCCCCGACCCCGACGGCCCAAAAGAGGGCGAGCTGATCTTCTACAGCACGCCCGAGGGGGCCGTGCGCCTGGAGGTCCTGTACGAGGGCGAGTCGTTCTGGCTGAATCAGGGCCAGTTGGCCGAGCTGTTCGGGGTCAGCAAGAAGACGATAAGCGAGCACCTGACCAATATTTATGACTCCGGCGAGCTTGATCCCGAGGCAACTGTCCGGAAAATCCGGACAGTTCAAACCGAGGGCAGCCGGCAGGTCCAGCGGGAGATCACGTTCTACCACCTCGACGCGATCATCTCGGTCGGCTACCGGGTCAACAGCGCCCAGGCGACGCGGTTCCGTATCTGGGCGACCCAGACCCTGCGCGAGTTCATCGTCAAGGGGTTCGTGCTCGACGACGAGCGGCTCAAGCTCAACAAACGGTTCGGCAAAGACTACTTCGACGAGTTGCTCGAACGGATCCGCGAGATCCGGGCCAGCGAACGCCGGTTCTACCTGAAGATCACCGACATCTACGAGCAGTGCAGCATTGACTACGACCGGTCAGCCGAGGTGACCCAGACGTTCTTCGCGACGGTCCAGAACAAGCTGCACTGGGCGGTGACGGGGAAGACGGCGGCGGAGATCATCAAGGATCGTGCGGACGCGGATCTGCCGTCGATGGGTCTGACGACGTGGAAGAACGCGCCGGACGGGAAGATTGTGAAGTCGGACGTGTCGGTGGCGAAGAACTACCTGGTTCAGGACGAGATCAAGGAGCTGGAGCGGATCGTGGGGATGTACCTGGACTTCGCCGAGAACATGGCGGCGCGGCAGCGGCCGATGAAGATGGTTGACTGGGTCGAACGGCTCAACGCGTTTTTGCAGTTCAATGAGTACGAGGTGTTGAACGACGCGGGCAAGGTCTCGGCGAAGGTGGCCAAGGCGTTGGCGGAGCAGCAGTATGAGCGGTTCCGGGTGCGGCAGGACGAGGCGTTCGTCAGCGACTTTGAGAAGGAAGTCAAGCGAATCCAGGGCAAGCCCCCGGAAGGGCCGGCGGAAGGTCCAGCGGAGCAAGAGGGGAACGGTCGATGAAACTGAAGTTCGAGCCCAACCTGGACTTCCAGCGTGACGCGATCGACGCGGTGTGCGACCTGTTCATCGGGCAGGAGCAGGGCACGTCGCTGTTTACGGTTGCGGCCCCGAGGGTTGGTGCCGCCGCGGATCAGGGCCGGTTTGCGTTTCACCCGGCCGACAGCGGCTACGCCAACACGCTCCGACTCCCCGAGGACGAGCTGCTGAACAATCTCCGGGACGTTCAACTCCGCAACGGGCTGCGGCAGGATGCCGAGCTGAACACTTCCGGGGGGCTGGACTTCGCGGTCGAGATGGAGACGGGGACAGGCAAGACCTATGTCTACCTGCGGACGCTGCTGGAGCTGAACAAGAAGTACGGCTGGACGAAGTTCGTGATCGTCGTGCCGAGCGTGGCGATCAAGCAGGGCGTGCTCGCATCGCTGCGGGACATGCGCGACCACTTCCGCAGCCTGTACGACGGCGTGGCGATGGAGCACCGCGAGTACGACGGGCAGGATTTGAGCCGGGTCCGGGACTTCGCGGTCAGCCGGAATGTCCGCGTGCTGGTGACCACGGTGCAGGCGATCCACCCGCCGGCCCCCGGAAGTGGGGCCACGCGTGTCGCGTACCAGCCGCACGAGAAGACGGGCGGCGACCGGCCGATCGACCTGATCCGCGAGACCCATCCGGTTGTCATCCTCGACGAACCCCAGAGCATCGAGGGCGGGGAGGACGGCGTGGGGGCCAAGGCGATCCGGAACCTCAACCCCTTGGCCGTGCTGCGGTACTCGGCGACGCACCTGCGGAAGGTCCACGAGGTGTACCGGCTGGACGCGGTGGACGCTTTCAAGCGCAACCTGGTGAAACGGATCGAGGTTGCCGCGGCGACGGCCCAGGCGGCGCACAACCGGCCGTACGTGAAGCTGATCAAGGTGCAGACACGTCGAGGCAGTGGACCGAAGGCCACGCTGGAACTGGATGTGCGGGGCCAGAACGATTCGGTACGTCGCAAGGAAATTGTGCTCCACGGCAACGAGGACTTGGAGCAGGTCACCGGGCGTGACATCTACGAAAACGTCCGGCTGGGCGAGATCCACGGGGGTAAGGCCGCGGATCAGAGGGTCGAGCTGCGAATCCCCGGTGACACGAAGTGGCTCAAGAAGAACGAGGTCCACGGCGGGATCGACCCGGACGAGTTCGACCGGATGCTCATCGAGCGGGCGGTCACGGCGCACCTGGACAAGGAGCTGGTGCGTCGGCCGATGGGGATCAAGGTGCTGACGTTGTTCTTCGTGGACAAGGTGGCCGACTACCGCGAGTACGACGAAGACGGCCATCCCCAGCCCGGTCGGCTCGCGCGCATGTTCGAGTCGATCTACGAACAGAAGCGCAAGAGCCCGCGGTACGCGACGCTGTTCGAGGGGATCGAGAAGGACCGGCCCGCGGTTGAGGTCCACGACGGGTACTTCGCGAAGGACAAGAAAGGTCGATTGAAGGACACCCGTGACACCGCCGCGAGCCTCAACGGGCGGGACGCCAAGGACGCCTTCGACTTGATTATGAAGGACAAAGGCAGGCTGCTGGAGCTGAACGAGCCGCTGAAGTTCATCTTCTCGCACTCGGCGTTGCGTGAGGGCTGGGACAACCCCAACGTGTTCCAGATCTGTTCGCTGCGTGCCATGGGCACCGAGCGTCAACGCCGGCAGACGCTCGGGCGTGGCTTGCGTCTGCCCGTTGGCGACGATGGCAACCGCATCCGCGACGAAGACCTGAATGTCTTGACGGTCGTTGCCGGGGAGAGCTATGCCGATTTCGCATCACGACTCCAGACCGAGTACGAGGATGAGGGCATGGTCTTCGGGCGCATTGAGCCGCACGAGTTTGCCCGGCTGGTCACCGAGGCCGACCAGCCGATCGGCCAAGACCAGAGCGAGAAGCTCCACGAGGCGCTCAAGCAGGCGAACTATCTTGATAGCGACGGTCAGGTCACGGACAAGCTGCGTGACGCGCTGAACCCGGACACACCGGGCGAGGTTGAGGTGCCCGAGGGATTCGACGCCGACGGCGAGTCGATCGTGGCCCTGCTCCGCGACCGCGCCGGCCAACGGCTGGAGGTCGCCGACGCGGACGAGAAGAAGTGGGTACGGCCCCAGCGCACCGTCCTCGACTCCGAGCTGTTCCAGGCCCTGTGGGAACGCGTCCGCGACCGCACCGTCTACCGGGTCAAGTTCGACTCCAGGAAGCTCGTTCAGACAAGCGTCGCTGCGTTAGGCAGCCACCCCATGATCGACCGCGCCAGGGTCCAGTGGGTCACCGGGATGATCGACATCGAGCGGAGTGGCGTGGAAACGACGAGCGACGTGCAGAAGGACACGCGCTATGTCGATGAGGTCGGTGTTCCGATTCCTGACGCGATCGGCCTGTTGCAGGAACGGACCGGCCTGACCCGCGCCACCGTCGCCGCCGTGCTCATCCAGAGCGGCCGAGCTGGTGAGCTGCGTCGTAACCCTCAAGGCATCATCAAGCTCGTGGGCGACGTCATCGAAGAGCAGAAGCGCAAGCTGATGGTCAATGGGATCGAGTACGAACGGAGCGGTGCGGTCTGGGCTCAGGACCTGTTCGACGCCGAGTTTGAGCGTGAAGCCAAGCGGCTGATGGACGGTGGTGACCGATCTGTCTACGACCACGTCCCCGTGGATTCCGATGTCGAGCGTGAGTTCCTCAAGGAGATGCAGGACAACGAGACAACCGTGAAGTTGTTCGCGAAACTGCCGAAGAAGTTCATCGTGCCGACCCCATTGGGTAGTTACGAACCCGACTGGGCCGTCTTGGTCGAGCAAGAGGGCGAGGATCGGCTGTACTTCGTGGTCGAAACCAAGAGCACGCTCTTTGAGTCCGGTCGGAGGGCTAAAGAGAATCAGAAGATTCACTGTGGACGGAAGCATTTCAAGGCCATCGGGGCGGAACACGAATCCGCGGCCCAATACAGGGTCGCTCGCACGCTGGATGAACTGCTCGCGTCGTCGTAACCGTGTGCTTTCCGCTTAATTTTCCCATTATTCGCGTCAGAATACTTGGAGCCGCGGCTAGCTGTCAGCCGCGGCTTTTTCGTGCGCCGGCGGTGTTGTCGGCGTGGTCTGGAACCTCGAACGCCCAGTGGGCAGGAGCATGCACATGCCGTTGACCATCAATGTCGGATTGAGCAGGAAAACGTCGGAGAACTACAACAGCCAGGGCGTGTCGATCAACCTCACGGCCGAGTTGGATCAGTCGCTGCTCGTGCGGCCGGACGAGCTGCAGGGGGCGGTGAGCGAGTTGTACGAGCAGGCGGAGGAGGCGTTGGATCGGCAGGCGGGTGATTCGGGGGCGACCCAGGGAACCAGTGGCAATGGGCGGGGCGGAAACAGATACCCCGAACGCAACGGCCACACCAACAGCCGAAGCCCCCGCACGGCGACCGGTCGTGGTGGTCGCTCCGGGGATCGGAACGGGTCAAGGGGCGGGGGGATGACCGAGTCGCAGCGGCGGGCGATCCACGCGATCTCTGAGCGAGCCGGGGTCGATCCGGTTGAGGAAGCTCAGCACGAGTTCGGCGTCGATTTGGAGCGGGCGAGTATCAAGCAGGCGTCCCGGCTGATCGACCATCTCAAAGGACTGCAGACCACGAATGGGAGCCGCCGATGATTGTCCACGCCCCACCGCCGTCGAACACCGACCCAGCGGCGGACCCCAACGATGTGATCGAGTCGATGACCGGCCGGCGGCACGTCTCATGGTCGCAGCTCAGCTCGTATCGAGGCTGTCCGCGACGCTGGTTCTACTCGCATGTCGAAGTACTGCAGCCGGATTTCGTGAGCTGCTCACTCGTACTCGGCTCAGCCATCCACGACGCTGTCCAGCACTTCTATGAGCGGCAGCTTGAGGGCTTGTCCGCCGATAGCAGTGAACTTTTCGAGCGATTCCAAGAGTCATGGAAGCAACAGGTCGAGGACGTGGAGGTCCGGTACACCAAGGACGACGACGAGGCGTCCATGTTGGCCTGCGGGCAGCGGATGCTCGAAGCGTTCGTTACCTCGGAGCTGGCCACGATCCCGCAGTCGAGCGGTGACCTGATCGCGATTGAAGAAACGCTGAAGGGCTCGGTGCATCCCGAGCTACCCGACCTCGTCGCCCGCATCGACGTGATGTGGCAGGCTGAAAACGGCCTGCACCTCATGGACTTGAAGACCAGCAAGTCGCGATGGTCGGCGGCGAAGGTCGATGAGTCGGCTGATCAACTGCTGCTCTACCAGCAGCTCGCGTCACGGATGGACGCCAGCCAAACGCTGCACCTCCATTTCGGCGTGGTCAGCAAGGCCAAGTCACCGGCGGTGCAACTTCTCGACGTCCCGGCGAGCGACGATAAACGTCGCGACCAAATCATCGACGTGATGCTGCCGGTCTGGAACGGCATCAAGGCCGGCGTCGATTTCGCCTCGCCCAGCCCGATGAACTGCTCGACCTGCGGATATCAGTCACGGTGTCCCGCCTACCGCCGCTGATACCAAGCGGTCACACCCTCACAACAGATAAGGAGCCACCCCATGGCCTCAGACCAACAGGTCTCGGCCCGCGCGATCCTGCTGGCCGAGGCCGAGCTGCGTCGGCTCGGACATCGCCGGGTCATGCAGCAACTCGAACAGGTCGAGCCCGATCTGATGAGTTATGTATTCGAGGAGCTGTCCGCGATCCACCGCCGGCTGCTCAAGCTCGGCGACACGGCCGAGCAGACCCAGCGGTGCTACCGCCGCGTCCAGCGGTTGGTGCTCGTCTCGATCCTCTCCATGCGTCACGGCCACCACGAGCTGTGGCGTGACCTGATGGGCGGCTCGGACGATCCCGATGAAGTCGATCCCTCCGATCAGGATTTGGGCGACTGACCACCCTATTCCTCACACCACTTCCCTCGCCCTGACACAATGGTCGGGCGACCACGGAGCAACCAATGGCTTGGCGACTCTCCACCCAACTCATCGACGGTGAACTCGACAATACTGTTCCCAACCGCGTGACCGGCTGGCTCCGCATTGCCGGCCTTCCCAGCAAGGTTGCACTCGACCTGGCGGGTAACTTCCACCGCGACATCCGCGGTGCGGTAATTCGACTCACCGGCGACGTGCAAGCGAACACGGATGATGCGGCCGATCTCGATGGCCTCGCACTCGAACAGACCGGCGACGTCGGCGACATCACCGCGGGTCGCCCGCCGGCGGACTACTCGAACCACCCCTACATCGAGTGGTACTCCCGGCAGAACGGCCGAGTCGTCATCGAACTGGAACCCGAGCAAGTCGAAGTGATCGGCCGTCCCATCCCGGCCATCGAATCCGATCCGATCTCACGCGAACAGCAGGAAGGTCACATGCGTCGTTTCCTCGGTGGTCTCGCGGACGGGCTGAATCGTTCGACCGACGATTGACGCTGGCCACCATCCCGTCCCTACGTCACGGCCACCACCCCCGGAACAAACACCGGCTTCGCCGGGCGATCCAAACTGATCCCGACTCACCCTTTGACCCGCGCGGCGATCCCGCCCGCGGGGCGGGTGTCGCGTGGGCATCCCTCCCCACAGGAGCACCCCCATGACGATTGTCCCCGTCCACGACCTCGCCCCGGCCGAGATCAGCCACCTCGGCAGCAACCTCGCCGAAGCGGTCCGCCAAGACCACGAAGCTATCAACCGATCCTTAGGCACCCTCGGCGAAGCGCTGACCCCGCCCCCGGATACCTCGGCCCCGGAAATGCTCGACCCGCAGGTCGAGGCCGCGACACGCAGCGAGCACATCGCGAGCTGACATCAGTTTGCTCAAAAACGGAATTGAAGAATTGCTCTCCCCTTAACGAATTCACGGTGGAAGTTGAAGTCCGCCGTGTCTTCTCACTACCTCAACAGGAGCAACCATGCCAACACGACCACCCGGCCTTCGCATCGGCGGCCGGAAGCCAACCAAAAGAAGCATGTCAACGGACACCGTGTCTGGCGGCCCCACTCGTGTCCGCATTCCGACCCGCATCGGCCGGGCAACCGGCAGCAGCGATCGGTTCGCCTTGTCCGCTGTCCGAGCGCTCCCGCTGGTTTCCAGAGGGAGGCGGCGCGGCCGGCCGACCAAGGCGGCGGGCGATCCGCCCCGCAACCACAACGCGATGCTGCAGGCGACCGACGGGCACCAAGCCGTCTGCGTGTTGACCCAGGGCCATGTCGAATCTGCCACTCTCGTGCCCGGGAAAGCCCTGCCCACCAAGTATGCGGGCGGCCGGGCCGGGGTCTCGTTCGCCGATGGCCGGTGGCGGTCGAGCGACGGCCGCGAGGCGTCACCGGTCCAAGGCACGACAGACTTCCCCTCGGTCGGGTCGGTGCTGCCGGACGTCGTGAAGTCGAAGCGTGCAGGAAAGGATGCGTCCCGACGTCGGGGTGCTCGGGGCATGGCTGCGCAGCCGATCACGCTCGCCGTCAGCGTGGATCGCCTGCGACGCGTCGCCGCCGGGCTCGGGACCGACACCGTCACGCTGCTGGTGACTGCGAACCCATCGGAGCAGAGTGGATCCGACGGCAACACGGTGACCGCTCCCATCGCGGTGTGCCCGGCCGACGACGACGCACCCGACGGCGTGGCCGTCATGTTGCCGGTGCCGGCCACTCGGGGTGCTGATTATTACGCCCGCCTCCGTGCTGCCGTGCTCGACGCGGAGAAGGCGGCCGGCGTGAATCCGGTGAGCAAGGGGGTGGCGGCTTGAGCCGGACACGCCACACCACCATCGCCGAACTGATCCGCTCAACCGACCCCGCCGTGCTCTGGAAAGCCGCCGCCATGTGCGACGGGCACGGCATCCTCGACCCCCAAGCCCTCATCGACGCCGGCCTGCCTCCGGAAGTGGTCGAGCACTACACCGAAACGCTTCGATCCGACGGAACGCTCAAGGGCTCGATCTTCGTCGATGGCCGAGTTGTCGAAACCCTCGACGGCGTCTACGGCCTCCGTCTGCTCGAAGGCATCGCCGCCGCGCTCAATGTCGAGTACCGCTCGTGTCTCGGCCGGGGCTTTCAAGCTCAGGCGATCCAGTCGGCGCTTCGCGCCCGGCTGCGGCCGGCGGAGTAGCCGAGCCGTGTCCCCGACCTTCACCATTTTCCACCCTCAACCCAGGAGCCAACCATGCTGCAATTCCTCCAACCTGCGGCCACGCTGTTCGTCGGCCTGGCCATGTTCGTCTACGGCGTGATCCAATCCCTGTTGCACCGCCCGCCGTTCGCCGCGTTCCAGGCGGCGGCTCAAGCCCTGCCCGACGCGGTGGCGGTGCTGATCTTTGTCTGCGGCCTCGTCGCCATTATGGCCGGCGTCGTCCTGCTGGTCAGCGGCATCCGTGGCGTCCGCCGCCGTGCCCGCGAGATCAACCACACCTACGGCCACCCCCACCCCCGCCCCCGGAATCCCGGCACACGGCCATCGAGCCATCCCGACGACGGCTACGACGACGAGGGCTGGGACAACCCCGTCGCCTATCGCTGACCCCCGGAAGTTACCCCGGAACCACCCCCGGCAACTTCCCCGCAATTTCCAGAAATGCTGTTCCGCTCTTCTTCCCCCAACCGGAGAACTCATGCTCAACCTCATGCTGCACTGCGGTGCCCACGCGGTCGAACGCGCCAGCGTCGAGACGGCCGCGACGCCCGCCGCCACCGACACCTGGCATCCCATCCCACACAACCAATTGCTCACGCAGGTCGAATCCACCCTCGCCGGCATCGGCCTGAACACCAACAGCGAAGCCCACGCCCTCGGCCGTGACGGCGACCGATACTTTGGTCTGCTCGAAGTCCGCAACGGCGTCGCCCAAGAGGATTACTCACTCGTCGTCGGACTGCGAAACAGCCACGATCAGTCGTACCCCGCCGGCCTCGTCATCGGCAGCGGCGTCTTCGTCTGCGACAATCTATCGTTTTCGGGCGAGATCAAGTTCTCCCGCAAGCACACGCGCTACATCCAGCGAGACCTGCCCCAACTCGTGCAGGCTGCCGTCGGTCGGCTCGGCGAGATGCGACAGAGCCAAGACCAGCGGATCGAGGCCTACAAGGCCAAGCGGCTCGCCGACCGGGATGCCCACCACCTGCTCATCAAGCTCGTGGACTCGGGCTCCCTGCCGGTGACCCGGCTGCCCGTCGCCCTCCGCGAGTACCGCGAGCCGACGCACGAGTCGTTCCTCGTCGATGGCAAGCGGACCGCGTGGACGCTGATGAACGGCGTGACCGAGAGCCTCAAAGGCCGCAACCTCGACGCTCTGCCACGTCGGACCCAGGCGATGCACGGCGTCCTCGACACCGCCTGTCACCTCGACTGACTCCGGAAGCAACGACACCACCACCGTCGGTGGCCGGCGGGCGTGACCTCGGTCCGCTCGCTGGCCGCCACCCGAAAGGAGAAACCCATGAGACACCACGGATTCGCACGACTCCTCGTGCTGGCGGCGTTGATCTTCATCGCCCTGACGTTCATCGCCCGTTGCGACATCGAACACACCCGCCAGCAACTCAACCACACCCGAGACGGGGAAAGCAACCATGCGACAACCACGCTGGACGCGAATCGTTGCCGGAGCGGCAACGATCTGGCTTGGCCTGATGCTCTGCGGCTGGGCGGCTGAGACGCTGGCCACCACCGTCCACGCGCATCCCCAGTCGCCCAACGCCACGCCCACGCTCGCGGCGATTCAGGAGCTGGCCCACCTCACCGTGTTGGAGGTCCCCGTCACCGATGTGGTCGAGCACTCGATCGCGGGAAGCACAGGCGGGGTCAACGCAGTCGTCAAGATCCACGGCTCGGCTCTCATCGCGACCGACCTCGCTTCCGCGGAGATTGTCGAAGCCAACGATGACGCCCGTCACCTGGTCCTCCGCCTGCCTTCACCCACCGTGCTGTCTGCTCGCCTCGACGCGGCAGCAACTCACGTCGCCGGAACGCACCGCACCGGTCTCTGGCATTTCACCGTGGGCCACGCAAACGAAGACGCCGCCGTGGCCGCCGCCCTGGTCGAGGGCGAAGCACGCATCCAAGCAGCCGCGTCCCACCCCGACCTCGTCCGGCGAGCAAAGCGGCAAACCGAGCGCGTTATGGCCAACGTCCTTGGCCGAGACGGTTGGACCGTCACCGTCGTCTGGTCGCCGCCATAGTCCAACAAGACCGTCCGGGCGGGGCTAGTGCCCCGCCCGGAT
>CAZVBW010000080.1:5209-17114 GCA_964625505.1 uncultured Phycisphaeraceae bacterium | reverse complement strand
CCCGCGCAGCCCCAAGCCGTCAGCAGCATCGCCGTCGCTGTCACCGCCACGCCGCTCGCGATCCAATGCTTCATGACAGGCATCATCGGCCCCGCGGCCCTTGGAACATGCTCCTGACGCCTGAAGCGTCGGGCAGGGCCTAACCGCCGGCTGCCCCCGGCACCCGATACCCCGCCGCCAGCTCCCGAAACGCCTGGACCTGCCCCCGCTCCCACTCCGCGTCGTGCCCCAGCGCCTCGGCCAGCAGATGAGCCACGGTTGGCGCGGCATCCGACGCCGACTCGACATCGATCAGCAGCGACCGCGTCCGCCGAGCGAGCACGTCCTGGACCGTTTGAGCCCACTCGTGACGTGCCGCCCAGACCACCTGCGCCCGGGTGTAGGGCAGCCGTGGGTGCAGCGGCTGCTGCAACTCGTCGGGCAGGGCCTGCACCGCCTCGGCGTCGGTGCCGTAGGCGGCGTACGGGTGATCCGCCGCGACCGCTTCCTGCGGCTGGGCCTCGGTCGGGGCCGGGGCGGCATGCAGTTGAAGCGTCTTGGTCCGGCACGGCCGACGGCTCAGCCGACCGACCTCGCTGACCTTGTTGATCGCGTCCTCGGCCATGAGCCGGTACGTGGTCCACTTGCCGCCGATGATCGTGACCAGGCCGCGGTCCGAGACGTGCAGCGTGTGGTCCCGGCTGATCGACTTGGTCTTCTGCGAGCGGGCCTCGGGCGGCCGGACCAGCGGCCGCAGCCCCGCGAAGACGCTCAGCACGTCCGCCGCCTCGGGCTGGCGGGTCAGGTAACGCCCGGCGTGTTCGAGCAGGAACTGGACCTCGTCGGCCAGCGGCGTCGGCTCGTCCCGCGCCCGATCGACCGGCACGTCCGTCGTCCCGACGACCACCACGCCCTGCCACGGAATCGCAAACAGCACCCGGCCGTCGTCGGTCTCGGGCAGCATCATCGCCGCCTCACCGGGCATGAAGTCGCGCGGCAAGACCACGTGCGTGCCCTGGCTCGGCGCCAACCGGGCCGGAGCGTCGCCGCGGTCCATCCGCAGGACGTTGTCGGCGAAGACCCCCGTGGCATTGATGACCACCGCCGCCCCGACCGTCCGCTCGGCACCGCCGATCCGATCCCGCACCACCGCCCCGGCAACCCGGCCGCCGTCGTGCTCCAGCCCGACGACCTCAACATGGTTCAGCAGCACCGCCCCTTGATCCGCTGCGGTCTGGGCCAGCGACACCGCGACGCGGGCGTCGTCGAACTGCCCGTCGTGGTACACGATCCCGCCCCGCAGCCGGTCCGGCTTAAGCGTCGGCAACAACTCCAGCGTCCGCTCCCGGTCGACGTTGCGGCTTCGGCCAAATCTTCGCTTGCCCGCCAGCCGGTCGTACAGCCGCAGGCCCACGCCGTAGAACGCCGGCTCGTGCCAGCGGTAGGCCGGGATCACGAACGGCAGGCTCCGCACCAGGTGCGGCGCATTGTCCCGCAGCCTGCCACGCTCCCGCAGCGCCTCGACGACCAGCTTCACATCGCCCTGCTGCAGGTACCGCACCCCGCCGTGCACGATCTTGGTCGACCGGCTGGAGGTCCCACTGGCGAAGTCCGCCCGCTCGACCAAGGCCGTGCGGTAGCCCCGACTCGCCGCGTCGACCGCGCAGCCCAGCCCCGTCGCGCCGCCGCCGATGACCAGCACGTCCCACGGCACGTCCTCGTCCAGCCGCTCCCACAGCCGCGGGCGGTGCGTCAGCACGGGCTGGCTTGGATCGGCCATCAGGGCAGCGTAGCCCCCGCACACCGACATCCGTCATCGGCGGCCCCACCCGCCGATCGGGCCGGGGCCGCACCCTGGATCAGGCGGGTCACCCCGTCACGTTTCGGGCGGCGGGCCGATGGTCTTGCCGGCGTCGAAGTCGAACGGGATCGCGACCGCGTCAGGCTTCACCGACGGATCGTCGATCATCACCTGCAGCATCTGCACAGCCCGCCGGCCCACCTGCTGTTCCGGGATGAGCATCGAGCTGTACCCGTCACGACGCGAGCTGAACTTGATCAGCGACAGGTCGTCGGGCACCGCCAGTCCAAGCCCGCGAGCGGCCAGATGAATCGCGTGGATTGACCGTTCGCCGTAGCCGACGAAAGCGGTGGGGCGGTCCGGTCGGCTCAAGAGTTGCTGCACAAAGAGATCCGGACTGCCGCCGTCCCACGTGTCGTGGTTATATCGGGTGGCTGTCGCACCGGCGTCCCGCATCGCCGCGGCGTAGCCCGCAGCGCGGGCGGCGACGCTGTAGTGGTGCCCCATGGGTCCGACGTCGGGCGTGAAGTCGATGTAGGCGATCCGCCGGTGTCCACGCTCCAGCAGCTGCTGCGTCGCCGCGACGCCAGCCTGCTGATCGTCCGGCCGCACGCAGCACGTCGGCCGATCCGTGTTGATCCAGACCGCGGGCAACCCCGACTCGCCGAGCAGGTCGTGCACCCGGTCCGGCACCGCGTGCGTGTAATTCATCAGCAGCCCGTCGGCCGAGAGCGTGGCCAGCAGGTGCGGCGTGTGATCCGAGTCCGTCAGCTGCTCGTCGTTGAACCGGGCCACAATGAGGTTCAGCTGCGCCGGCCCGGTCGCGTCGTGGATGCCGCCCAGCAGCTCCGGCGGCAGGCTGCTGCAAAACCCGCGGACCCCCAGTACCAGCGCGATCGCGTCGAACCGCCCCGTCCGCATCGACCGGGCCGCGGTGTTGACGCGGTAGCCCAGTTGACGGGCCGTGTCGTGGACCTTCTGCCGGGTGTCCGGGTGGTACCGCTGGCCCTTGCCTGAGAGGATCTGACTGACGGTGGGCTGGGAGAGACCGGCGGCCTGAGCGACTTGGCTGACCGTGACACGGGACATGGGAAGAAGGTTAGCAGCATTGTACGCCGAGGCTCACAACGTTATGATGCGTCAGCAGCGGCCGCCGGGCCGTGAGGCATCCGAGTTGTTCAGGAGTGTCCGCCGATGCGAGACCGCGTGAGTATGAAGGTGATCGGGCTTCTGGGGCTGCTGTGCGGCGTGCTCGCGTGGCCGGCGGTTGCCGTGCCGCCCGTCTTCACGCCGCCGGCCGACAGCGGGGTGGCCAATGTCGTGACCGACTTCGGCGCCGTCGGCGACGGCGTCACCGATGACACCCAGGCCATCCAGCGGGCCATCTCCGCCCAGTTGGACGAGGGCCGGTACGGCACGCCCCGCTTCGTCTACCTCCCCGCCGGCGAGTACCTGGTCACCGGGCCGCTGACGGGCCAGCTCGAGCCCCACGGCTGGTCCGGCGGCTGGCGGGCCGGGATGATCCTCGTCGGCGAGAGCCCCGAGACGACCGCGATCCGACTGGCCGACAATGCCGAGGGCTACGGCGATCCGGAAAGCCCCAAATACGTTGTTGCCACCGGCAGCGAGTCCGACCGCCGCACCGGGCCCGACGACGAGCCCCTGTCCGGCGGGGGTAACCGCGCGTTCCGCCACAACATCATGAACCTCACCATCGACGTCGGCGAGGGCAACCCCGGCGCGATCGCCCTGGACTACGTCGTCTCCAACCGCGGCACCGTCCGCAACGTCCACCTCGTCGCACCCGAAGGCTCGGGACACACCGGCCTGAACATGACCCGCCACTGGCCCGGCCCGGGCTACATCGTGGATGTGGTCATCGATGGCTTCGACTACGGCATGCGCGTCAGCCACTCCCAGTACGGCATGACCTTCGAGGACATCACCCTCCGCAACCAGCGCGTCGCCGGGATCACCAACACCCACAACATGCTGGCCATCCACCGGCTCACCAGCGACAACGAAGTCCCCGCCTTCGATACCTCCGGCGAGCGTGGCCTGATCGTGCTGCTCGATAGCCAACTCACCGGCGGGTCCGGCGACGCCGCGGCCATCACCGGCCGCAACCGCGTCCTGGCACGCAACGTCACCGCCGCCGGCTACGCCGCCCTCTACCACAACCCCCACGACGACATCCGCGAGCCCGCCCAGCCCGAGCCCGTCGAGGTCTTCGTCAGCCACGGCCCGCACAACCTCACGCCCGACCGCATCGACCCGACTTGGCGCATCCAGCCCGAGATGGCCCCGCAGTACCAGCCCGAAGGCCCCGACGACTGGGTCAGCGTCACCGAGTTTGGCGCGACCACCGGCGGCGATGACGACGACACCGCGGGCATCCAGGCCGCCATCGACTCGGGCACCCCGGTGGTCTACCTGCCCCGCGGCAGCTACCGGATCACCGAGCCGATCCGCGTGCACGGCCCAACCCGCCTGATCATCGGCTTCCAGTCATCGATCAGCCTCCCTGAAGAGCTTCGTGGTGAGGTGCCGTCGATCATCTACGCCGGTGCCGAGGGCGAGTCGACCATCATCGAGCACATCTGGACCCGCGGCCATGTGCAGCACGAGGGTGCCGGCACGCTGACCGTCCGCCACATGGACCTGGGCCGGGGCTACCGCAACACCGAGTCCGGCACCGGCGACCTGTTCACCGAAGACACCATCGGCAAGCCCTGGCACTTCAACCACCCGCAGCGGGCGTTCCTTCGGCAGATCAACTGCGAGTTCGGGGAAGACCCGCTGATCGAGAACCACGGCGCCGACATCTGGTTTCTCGGCTACAAGACCGAGGGCGAGATGGTCTGCTACCGACAGACCGCCGGCAGCGCCGACATGAACGGCACGCTGTTCTACCCACTTGGCAACCGCAACCCCCGCGGCCCCGCCGTCCTGATCGAGCAAGGCGAGTTCGCCGGCTCGCTCCGCATGAACTCGCGCGGCTACCAGCTCTTCGCCGGTGCCGCCATGGGCGACGAGAACCAGGCCATCCGCTGGCGGGACGTCGGCAACCACGCCGCGCCTTTGGTCCTCGCCAACGTGCCCGAAGCGGGCCTGGCCGCCGCCATCGCCGTGGGCGAGCTGCCCAGCTGGTCCCAGCAGCAGGGCAACCCGTTCACCGGGCCCCACGGCTACCGCTGGCTCGCCGTCAACGCCGGTTCGACCAACAACTGGACCGACCCCGCCGCCTGGTCGCCGCTGGGCCGCTACAACCCCGGGGCCGGCCGCTGGGAACGCGACAGCGTTCAGGATCAGGCCCCGTCCTACCACCCGGGCACCCGCGCCCTGCGGACCCGGCCCGCCGGCGGACACATCGGCGGACTGGTCATCCAGCCGCCCGACCGCGGCAGCTACACCCTTGCCGGCCGCGCCCACATCACCACCTGGGGCCCCGACGCTCCGATGCGCGTCCTCGTCATCCACGTCGACGACAACAACACCGGCCGCGTCCTCTACGACGGCCAAACCCCCGACAACGGCTCCATGGACTGGAACGCCATCGACAACCTCCGCAACCTCCGCCTGGGCCCCGGCGAATCCATCGCCATCCTCGGTGCGAGCACCGGCGGCGGCACCGGCACCATCGACTTCGACCACTACCGCGATCACCCCACCCGACTCGTCCCCGCCGAGTAACCGTACCGGCTCTCCGCAAACGAAGCCGACGCTGAGCAACGCGAAGCGTCTGGTATCCCCCCCCCAAAAAACCCGCACCCAACCCTCCACCCCCCAATGCACCACCCCCTCACCACCACCGCACTGCTCATGACCGCCCTCACCGCCGGCTGCCACGCCCAGCCCGCCACCGACGCCACGGCCCCGACCCAGTCCGCCGATCAACCCATGACCCTCGAGCAGCTCGACCAGCTGGAAGTCCCCCAGCACCAGGCCCTGCCCTACGCCGCCGAGGCCCGCGAGCAGCGGGCCCAGCGGGCCATCGAGATTGTCCAGGAAGTGGACCAGCAGCTGCCCGAAAGCACCGCCGAGGTCCCCGCCGAGAGCCACTACGTCGTCGTCAGCCCCGAAGGCCACCTCTCGGTCGACGGGCAGCGCCAGCGCTACTGGGCCGTCATCGGCAAGCCCTTCATCAGGGCCGACATCCCTGACAACGCCACGCCCGAGCAGCGACGCGAGGCCGTCGAGCTCGGCTACCGCAACACCGACGCCCTGCTCGATCGCTTCGAGGCCCTGGGGTTCAACGCCATCCGCCTCTGGAACGCTAACCCCCAACGCCGCGACTACGAGCTCGGCGACGGCTCGACCACCGACAGCGTCGATTACCTCATCGCCGAGGCCGGCCGACGCGGCATGCGGATCTGGATCGCCGGGCTCAACCGCCTGCCCTCCGCCACGTCCGAGATGGTCGACATCATCGACGACCCCGAGACCGCCGAGGCCTGGTCCGCCGCCATCGCCGAGCTCGCCGGCCGCGAGAACGGCAGCCGGCAAACCAACCTCCGCCAGATCCACGCCCGCATCTGGGACCCCCGACTCGAAGCCTTGGCCCTGCGCCACATGGCCTACACCGCCGCCCACCTCAACCGCCACACCGGCCTGCGCTGGGCCGACGACCCGACCCTCGCCGTGTGGGAGCTGTCCAACGAGCAGTGGTGGGTCCGCCGGATGCTGACCGGCCAGTGGCAGAACCTGCCCGAGTTCTTCCGCAACAGCCTCGTCGCCCAGTGGAATAGCTACCTCGCCGACAAGTACCAGACCGACGACGCCCTCCGCGAGGCGTGGGACGGTCTGCTCCCCGGTGAATCGCTCACGGGCGGCACCGTGCTGTTCACCCCCATGGCCCGGGCCACCGACTCGGCCACCACCATCAACGACTCCAACCCGCAGGCCCTCGCCGCCCTGCAGAACCTCGAGCAGCGTTACTCCCGCGACGACTTCGCCGACCAGCGAGCCAGCGATGTGCTCGAGTTTCTCGTCGATCTGCTTGTGACCCACAAGCAGCGCGAGCACGCCGCCCTCGAACCCCTCGGCCGAAGCACCGCCATGTCCCCCTGGATCTACGACACCGGCATCGGCTACGAGATCCAGAGCCAGTACCTCCACCAGCAGGCCGACGCCGTCTCGCACAACGCCTACACCAACGGCTGGGGGCCCACGAACCTCGACGAGCGCCTCGCCGAAGCCGCCGAGGAGACTGACGAACAGCGTGAGATGTTCCGCACCATCGACGCCGAACGGATCGTCGCCAACGACGGCCACTGGGTGAACTGGCTCCGCAAGCCGCCCGGCATGCACCAGGGCGTGCCCTGGATGGAGCACAACCGCGTGCCCGGCCGGCCGTACCTGATCTACGAGACCCAGATCCAGCAGCCCGCCAAGTACCGCGCCGATTACCCGCTCCGCCTCGCCGCCCTGGCGTCCATCCAGGACTGGGACTGGATCAGCTGGCACTACTTCGCCAGCCACGACAACGTGGCCACCGACGACAACCCCTGGGACCGCCCGATGGACATCACCACCGGCAGCCACCCCCAGGGCTACCACTTCACCTACGACGAGGTCCAGCAGGCCAGCATGCGGGCCGCCGCCCACATCTTCCGACATGAGCAACTCGACCCCGCCGCCGAGCCGACGCTCTACATCTACGGCCGCGACTACCTCACCGAAGCCGACTCCATGCAATACGCCGGCAGCTACGGCATGACCGGCCTCGGGATGAACTACACCTCCTGGGCCCACGGCATGCGGCTGCTCATCGACCCCGACCGCGAAGGCGTCACCGTCGTCGGCCCCACCGTTGACGCTGCCGACCGCCGCAACCACAACCCCTACGCCGCCACCGACCAGATCACCTACGACCATCAGGCCGGCTACCTCATGTTCGACAGCCCCGCCGCCGTCGCCTGGACCGGCATGTTTGCCGACTACCCCGGCGGCGACACCGTGCAGTTCAACCACCACGACCTGACCCTCAGCGACGTGGTCATCAACAACCCCGAGGGCAGCTACGACCCGGTCACCGAAGACGAGCAGTATTTCGCATTCGCTCTGCACAGCCTGACCGACCAGCCCCTGGACCAGACCGACCGCGCCAGCATCTCGCTGGTCAGCACCAGCTACAACACCGGCTACACCTACACCCCCGGCGACGGCGGCGTCCGCGCCCGCGGCACCCAAGGCACCCTCCCGGTCCTCGAAACCGCCGTCGGCGCCACCCTCACCAGCCCCGCCCTCACCGGCATGTCCTACCGCATGCTCGACTGGCACCTCAACCCCATCGCCGAGGGCACGATCGACAACGGCACGCTCCAGATCCCCGCCGACGAAGCGGTCTTCGTCATCGAACTCACCCGCAACCCATAGCCGCTCGCGGCGTGGCATCGAGACCCGGAAGCGTCTGGTAACCCCCCGGTGCAACGCCACCGCTACCCCCCGGGCCCCACCGCGTCCGGCCCGCCCTCCGGGTCCCGCGCTTCGGCCGCCTGCTTCTGAATCTCACCCACCTCACTCACCAAGTCCCCCTCCGCCTCCGTCACCTCCCCCTCATCTCGCACAACTTCCCCGCCAACGCCCACCCCTTCAGCGGTAGGTAGGTGCCGGCCACCACCCCCACCGCCCGCACCCTCCCCGCGAAAGCCCACCCCCTCCGGGGGTGGGACCGCACCCCCACCCCGAGCATCCACCACCGGCACCCCCTGCGGGAAAATCACCTCCCGCGCGTCGTCCGGCATCGACACCCCCGCCTCCGACATCGCCGCCAGCACCCGACGCATCACCGACGACCGCACCTTGATCAAACTGTGCTTCTGCACATCGACCCAGAAATACACCTTCAGGTTCACCGTCGACGCCCCCAGCTCCTCCACCAGCACCAGCGGCTCCGGATCGTCCAGGACCGCCGAATGCTCCACCAGCGGCCGAAGCGTCACCGACTGCGCCTCCGCCACCGGCGTGTCGTACCCCACCCCCACCACGAAATGCAGCCGCATCTTCGGGTTCGCCGTCCGATTCTGGATCGTCGACTTGTACACCGTCGCATTCGCGATCTGGATGTGGTTGCCGTCGAAATCCACCAGCACCGTCCCCCGCGCCGAGACCCGCTGCACCACCCCCACATACCCCTCGACCTCGATCACGTCCCCCAGCCGAAACGGCGTCTGCACCGACAGCAGCACCGACGCCAGGAAGTTCTCCGCGATGTCTCGGAACGCAAACCCGATGATCAACCCCAGCAACCCCGTCCCGCTCACCACCGTCACCGCCACCCCCGTCAACCCCGTCACCCGCAGAAACAGCACCACCCCGCCTAACACCACCAGCACCGCCACCAGCTTCCGCGCCACGCTCTGCAGCAGCCGGCTACCCGTCAGCCGCGACACCCCATACCCCACCGCCCGCGACACCAGCCCCGCCAGCCCCACCGCCAACGCCAACAGCACCAGCCCCACCCCCACCAACGGCAGCGACCGCACCAGCCCCTCCCATAACGCCCGCGCCTCGCCTCGCACCACCGACTCGGTCGCCGCCGGCACGTGCTCGATGTCGTTGACCACCGCCACCACGTCCTCGGTCCGCCGCGCCAGGTTCGACGCCCACTCCACATGACCCTCCGTCGCCGCCGACCCGCTCAGGAACACGATCCCCTCCCGCACCTCTACCCCCAGTCCCTCGTACCGCCGCGACGCCGACAGGATCCGCTCCAGCCGCTCCCGGATCGCCGCGTCCGATGCCCCGTCCCCCGCGACCCGCACCGCCTGCCCCGTCCCCTCCAGGTCCCCCGCTTCGTTCGCTTCCCCCGCCCCCTCAAGGCCCGCGTCGTCAAGCGCGGGCAGGGCCCCTCCGACCCCGTCCTGTCCGCGCAACTCGGGCCCCCACCCGGCCGTCAGCCCCACAGCCACCACCAGCCACATCACACGCCGCATCCCCCCGTTGTACCCGCCAACCCGTGCGCAACGCCCCCGACCCATGCGACGATTGTCATGACGCTCCCCGGCACGCCCGCCATTCATCGCACCCGCGACGCGCCGAGCGACCCCCACCCCACCCCCTCGCACGAGCGAAACCCCCCACCAAAGACACCCCCCCCAGAAGGAAGCCGACAGCTGAGTCCACCTCAGGCGGACGAAGCGTCGGATCACCCCCCACCCCCCACCCTCCTCCGCTCTCCTTCCCACATCCCACATTCCACATCTGACATCTCACATCTGACATCCCCCTCCCCCCTTCATCCTTCCTAAGCCTCTGTGCTCAACAAATAATCCGCCACGTAATGCAACAACAACTCCCGGCTGTTGTCGTCCCGCAAATCCCCGAAAAACGGAAACAGTGTCTCCCCAGGCCGCCCCGGCGGGTACACCTTCGCGAACACCATCGGCTGGTCCCGCACCTCCGCGATCTTCAAGTCCAGCACCACCTCCTGACCCCGATACGAACGCCCCACCGAAAACACCGCAAACCCATAATGGTCGTGGTTCTCACACGTCGCATACCCAAACCCCCCCCCCGCCCCCACCAACGCCCCCTTCAACCACCGCGCCGCCTCGCACACCACATCCACCGTCGTCGACGGCATGTTCCGCTTGGTCTCCAGAATCAACTTCAGCTCATCATGCCCGCCCGGCTCGCCACTCTTCATCACACACTCCAATCTCGTTCAACCCACAACCACACACCCACCGACGGCCAACCCAAATCAGCCGCCGCTCCCGCCCCCCCCCGGATGTTGTAGATCATCCCACCGCCCACGTCACCCCCCGACCACCCTCACCCCAGAAGCCGACAGCGGAGTCCGCCTCAGGCGGACGAAGCGTCGGATCAGGGCCCCGTGCCACACCTCGCCACAGGCGATGTGTGCTCTGCGACCCCCCGGCACCCGCCCACACATCGGCTTCGCCGAGGTGTGCCACCCGGACCGGGCCACCCGCCGGTTCCCTCGCCCGCGAGCCGCGGGTGTATACCCGCGGTCGTCCAAGCTCGCCGAACCACAAAACCCGCCGCACTACCCGCCGACCGCGGATATGCATCCGCGGCTCGCCGTCGCTGACTGCAAAGCTTCCTGCAAACCGATTCCCCGCCGCGTACCACACCTCGCCACAGGCGATGTGTGCCAGAACCCCCGCGCACCTCAAGCTAATGTGCCCCCATGCCCCCGCCGCGTCGCCGGCTCAAGCGGATCGAGCAGCCCACCCACGCCCGCTACCTCACCTTCTCCTGCTACCACCGGCTGCCGCTGCTGCAGAACGACACCATCAAGCTTGCCTTCCGCGACGCCCTGCACCAAGCCCGCGACCGCCACGGCTTCGCGCTCTACGCCTGGGTCATCATGCCCGAGCATGTCCACCTGCTTGCCCAGCCCGCCGGCGACGCCGACAACGTTCAGTCCATCCTCCGCCGCCTCAAGAGCCCCTTCGCCACGCAGGTCATCACGCGCTGGCGGCAACTGGACGCCCCGATCCTCCCCCGCATCACCGACGCCGCCGGCCGCACCCGCTTCTGGCAACCCGGCGGCGGCTACGACCGCAACATCATCACCGACGCGGCACTCTTCCACGCCATCGACTACATCCACGCCAACCCCGTCCGCCGCGGCCTGGTGAACATACCCACCAACTACCCCTGGTCCAGCGCCCGCTGGTACGCCGGCGACCAGGACGACACGATCCCCATGGACCCCCTCCCGGTCTAGCCCGTCTAGCGTCAGCGATACGCAAGCGTGCCACCCCTCGCCGCAGGCGATGTGTGCTTCTGCGACCCCCCGGCACCCGCCCACACATCGGCTACGCCGAGGTGTGCCACCCGAACCCCGGCACCCGCCGGTTCCCTTGCCTGCGAGCCGCGGGTGTATACCCGCGGTCGTCCAAGCTCGCCGGACCGCAAAACCCGCCACACCACCCACCGACCGCGGATATGCATCCGCGGATCGTCGTCGCTGGCTGCAACGCTTCCTGCAAGCGGATTCCCCGCCGCGTGCCACACCTCGCCGCAAGCGATGTGTGCTCTGCGACGTCCCCTGCACCCACCCACACATCGGCTTCGCCGAGGTGTGCCACCCGAACCCTGCCGCGAGCCGCGGGTGTATACCCGCGGTCGTTCAAGCTCGCCGGACCGCAA
>CAZVBW010000080.1:0-5109 GCA_964625505.1 uncultured Phycisphaeraceae bacterium | reverse complement strand
GCGAGCCGCGGGTGTATACCCGCGGTCGTTCAAGCTCGCCGGACCGCAAAACCCGCCGCACCACCCACCGACCGCGGATATGCATCCGCGGCTCGTCGTCGATGGCTGCAAAGCTTCCGGCAAGCCGATTCTCCACCGCGCCCCACACCTCGCCACAGGCGATATGTGCTCGGCGATGCCCCCCGGCACCCGCCCACACATCGGCTCCGCCGAGGTGTGCCACTCGAACCCTTCCACCCGCCGTTCTATCTGTCATCCGCCGACATTCTGGCGCTAGCGATTCATCGCTCATGCAGATGGTCGAATCTATCTTCGTATGCTCGAATGGCATTGTGCTGCCATGGACTACTGTCTTCCAATATGTAGTGGGGACTCCCCCCTCCACCGGGATACCTGCGACTACCGGCAATCGTCAAATACTCTTGGCGATCTCTAACCAAATCGCGAAGATTGGGGTTCTGTTGGAGCAGTTCGTAAATCTTCTTTATATCGCACCCACTAAACATGTGAAATCGCTTCAAGCATGTGCTTAGTGGAAAATCCAGACAATGTCGTAGAAGTCGTTGGGCATCGCATCGCGTCGCCGGATGGGAATCGGCTTGTTCCAGATAGTCCGGAACCCGGGTACAATTTGTTGAACATATCATTCCGCTTGCCAACCGAGAGTCTTCAGCCAGATTATCTGAAGTCGCAGCAATTCTATCAGAGGTTTGTGGCATGAGGAGGCAAGCGAGTGCATCAGATCTGATCCGAGAGTTGCTTCTTGCTCGCGGAGGACTGGATCGCGGGTGAAATGCGGGACAGGGATCTTCACAGTTACCCCGCGACGGCTTCCGAGACACGGTCAACGGTTCGGAGGCAGGCGAAGTCGTCGAGTTCGGGGCGGGTGGCCACTTTGTCCAGCATCTTGAGGGGGCAGGTTGGAGGCAGGCCTCGGAAGAATCTTTATTCGGGGGCACCGCCTCAATCTCAACCTGCACGGCGTATCGGCCGCGCTGGATCCACTGCTGATGCATCTCATGTCGGCCGGAAAGCGACATGTCGGCAATTGTAGGGGAGGTGGAGCGGAGTGGAACCCACCGTTGGCGAATGTGTATCGCGGGGGTGGTGGGTTGCGCCTGCGGCTTTATCCACGCTACGTGTTGGGGGTTGTTGTTAGGCCCGGGTCAATGACCCGGGGGCGGGTGGCGAGGGGGTGGGGCTGCGACGGCGTGGCGATGGGGGGTGCACCCGGGGGTTCGGCCCCCGGCGACTCGCCGGGGGCTAATGGGGAGCCGGGGGGCGGGTGATGTGGCGGTTGGATGATTTAGCCGCGGGGCTTGCCCCGCGTGCACCCGCCGCGAGCGGCGGGGCTAAATGTGGGTCAGCTGGGGCGGGTCATGCTCTCGTAATCGAGCATCTGGTTGAGCTTTTGTTCGTCCATGAGGTTTTCGCGGAGGACGAGCTCTTTGATGGTGAGGTTTTCGGCGAGGGCTTGTTTGGCGAGTTTGGAGCAGCGGTCGTAGCCGAGCTCGGGGGCGAGGGCGGTGATGGTCATGAGGGAGCGGTCGAGCAGGTCCTGGCAGCGTTGCTGATCGACTTCGAGGCCGACGAGGAGTTTGTCGGTGAAGGCGGTGGTGACGTTGGCCAGGAGGGTGACGGACTCGAGGAAGCTGTCGATCATGACGGGCATGGCGACGTTGAGTTCGAAGATCGAGCCGACGCCGCCGGTGCCGGCCATGGTCACGGTGGCGTCGTTGCCGATGACGCGGCAGACGACCTGCATGACGGATTCGCACATGACGGGGTTGACCTTGCCGGGCATGATGGAACTGCCCGGCTGGGTGGCGGGCAGTTGGAGCTCGCCCAGGCCGCAGCGGGGGCCGCTGCCGAGGTGTCGAATGTCGTTGGCGATTTTGGAGAGGCTGATGGCGATGGTTTTGAGGCTGCCGTGGGCGTGGACGAAGGCGTCCTTGGCGGCCTGGGCTTCGGGGTGGTTGCGGGCCTCGGCGAAGGGCAAATCCAGACGCTCGCTCAGCAGGTCACACACCTTCCGGGGGAAGTCGGGGTGGGTGTTGATGCCGGTGCCGACGGCGGTGCCGCCGATGGGCATGCCGGTGGGGAGGGTTTTGGCTTCCTGTTGGGCCCGTTCAAGAGAGCGTTTGGCCTGGTCGGCATAGCCGGCGAAGACTTGGCCGACGCGGATGGGGGTGGCGTCCATGAGGTGGGTTCGGCCGACCTTGACGATGGCGTCCCACTGTTGGGCTTTGCGGTCCAGTTCGTCGTGGAGTCGTTGGAGGGCGGGGACGAGTTGTCGGGCGATGGCGAGGCTGCCGGCGATGTGCATCGCGGTGGGGAAGGTGTCGTTGGACGACTGGCCCATGTTGACGTGGTCGTTGGGGTGGATGGACCCACCCGCGGGAGCGGGTGGGCTTTCCTGGAGGCGGCTGTTGGCGAGGTTGGCGATGACCTCGTTGGCGTTCATGTTGGTGGAGGTGCCGCTGCCGGTCTGGTAGACGTCGACGGGGAAGTGGGCGTCGTGTGCCCCGGAAGCCACTTCGTCGGCGGCTTCGATGATCGCGGAGGCGAGCTGCGGGGGGAGTTTGTCGAGGGTTTGGTTGGCTTGGGCGCAGGCGGCTTTGAGGTGGCCGAAGGCGTGGATGACGGCCGGCGGAAGTGGGCGTTTGGCGATGGGGAAGTTGTCGACGGCTCGGGCGGTGGAGGCGCCGTAGCGGGCGTCGGCGGGGACGGGCATTTCGCCCATGGCGTCGCGTTCGAGGCGGGTTTCGCCGGAAGCGCCCCCGGAAGTTTGGGGGGCGCTGGCGTCGGATTTGGGCGGTGTGGTGGGGTTGGAAGTCAGAAGTCAGAAGTGAGAAGTCAGAAGTGACAAGTGACAAGTGACAAGTGACAAGTCAGAAAGGCAGAAGGCAGAAGGCGGAAGGCGGAAGGTGGGAGGTGGAAGTGGGTGTGGGGGCCCGGGGTTGGTGAACCCCGGGCTTTAGAGGGAGCGAGGGGGTGGGGGTCAGGCGGCGGTTTTGTTGGTGGGGGTGGGGGCGAAGTGGTTGAGGGTGCGTTGGACGGCGGTGGTGTCGGTGACGGGGTCGGGGGTGGCAGGGGTGTCCGGGGCGTCCGGGGCTTCCGGGGCTTTCGGGGTGTCCGGGGTGCGGAGTTTGGATTGGGCGGTGCGGAGGGCGGCGGCGGCGGCGGGTTCGAGTTTGGCCAGGCGGGCGGCGAGGACTTCTTCGCAGCGGTGGACCGAGTCGATGGCGTCTTCCTGCAGGGCGGTGAGGCGGGTGGTCATGTCCTGCTGGGCGTCGCGGAGGGCGGTGGCGGCGTGGGTGGGGATGGTGGCGACCTGCTGGTCGAGTTCGGTGGTGACCTCGTCGAGGGCGAGGCGGACGGCGGCGACGGACTGGTCGAGGTCGGCCTGGGCCTGCTCGACGGCGGTGCGGGCCTGGCGGCGGGCGTCGACGACGGCGGACTGGACGCGGCCGTGGAAGTCGGTGGCGTTGGACTCGGCGAGCTGGAGGGCTTCGGCCAGGCGGTGGTGCAGGGCCTGGACGTGCTGGTCGACGCGGGCGGTGGAGGATTCGAGGGCGGTGTTGATCTGCTGGCGGGCGGAGTCGGCGGCGGACTTGGCCTGGTCGACGGCTTGGGCGGCGCGATCGGCGGCGTGGTCGCCGGCGTGTTGGGCGGATTCGCGGGCTTCGGAGGTCAGGAGTTGGAGGCGGGTGCGGAGCTCGTCGGCGTGTGACTGGGCGGCGGCTTCGGACTGGCCGAGGATTTGGCCGAGGGTGGCGTTGAGGGTTTCGCGGGCGGTGGCGAGGGCGTCGGCGGCGTGCTGGTCCAGGGCGTCGCGGAGGCTGTCGGCCTGGGCGGTGAGGTTCTGGCGGTGGTCGTCGAGGCAGGTGGCGGCCTTGTCGGCGGCGGCGGTGAGCTGGGCGCGGGCGGTGCGGACGCGGTCGGTGAGCTGCTGCTCGTGTTCGACAAGGCGGGCGAGGTCGGCGTCGAGGCGGTCGGTCATCTCGGCGGCGGTGCGGTCGCGGGTGAGCTGGTGCTGGGTCTTGAGCTGCTGGAGGTGTGTGGCGCGCTGGGTTTCGATGAGCTGGGTGACGTCATCGAAGCGTTGCTGGAGCTGGGTGTCGACGGCTTGGGCCTGGGCGGCGAGGCGGTGTTCGATGTCTTCGCGTTGGGATTGGAGCCGGTCGTCCAGGTGGGGCTGGAGGTGGTCGATGACGGAGTCGGCGGCGGCGACGGCCTGGTCGAACCAGGTGGCGGCGCGCTGCTGGTGGGCCTTGTCGGCGTCGTGGAGGCGGTTGACGGCGTCCTTGGCGAGGCGGTCGGCGCGGTCGGTGACGGTTTGCAGGGCGTTGGCCTGGGCGCGGTCGATGGCCTGGTGGACAGGGGCCATGGCCTGGTCGAGGTCGACGGTGAGGTCTTGGGCCTTGTCGGCGAGCAGGCGGTCGACGCGGCGGGTGAGGGTGTCGGTGAGCTCATCGGCGGTGCGGCGGGCGGCGGCGTCGGCGGCCTCGACGCCTGTGGCGAGTCGGCGGGCGAGCTGTTCGGAAAGGCGGGCGCCGGCCCGCTGGGCCTGCTGGATGTGGGTGTCGAGGGTGGCGGCGGTATCGTGGACCTGCTGGGTGCGGGCTTCGGCGGCGTCGGTGATCTGCTGGATGGCCTGGGCGGCAGCGGCCTCGGCGGCCTGCTGGGTGGAGGCCTGGAGCTGGTCGTGGGCGTGGTCGACGTGGTCCTTGAACGACTGGGCGCGGACGACCTGGGAGCGGAAGTTGTCGACGAGGTTTTGGACGCCGTCCTGGAGCTTGTCGAGCTGCTGCTGGCGGTGGTCGAGCTGGGCTTCGCGCTGGGCGAGCTGGTCGGCGCGGCCCTGGAGGGCGGCGTTGATGGACTCGGCGCGGCTGGCGAGCTGCTGGACGAGGGCGGCGGGGGCGGGGGGGCCCGCTTGCTGGGCGCGGCGGTCGAGGTCCTTGAGGAGCTTGCAGAGCTCGAGGCGTTGCTGCTGGGCCTGGGAGACGATGGCCTGCAGCTGGGCCTGGGCGCCGCGGGCGGCGGAGGTGTCGCGGGCGGCGGTGAGGTGGAGCGGCTCGCGTGGCATGGGTGGGGTCCTGGGGG
>CAZVBW010000079.1:0-17300 GCA_964625505.1 uncultured Phycisphaeraceae bacterium | reverse complement strand
CATGTAGGAGCCGCCAGCGTAGCGCAACGCCAAGACTTTTGCAGCGTCCTGTTAGCGCAGCTTGCATCCATATCCTGCCCCCTCTCCCTCCCAGGGACAGGGCTGGGGTGTGGGTCGTTGCCGCCAATGCACCACCGCTCCCACCGACCACGCGTTCATCCCACCCTCCCCCGGCCCTCCCTCAGAGTGAGGGGTGGCAGAAGTTGACGCCCAATGCTCTAGGCGAACGCTGGGCTGTGTCGGCGAGTGCGGTAAAGCGTGTCGCCCACTGACAAGCTGGGCTTGTCAGTGTCCCCTCGTTGTGCAGAGCTTGATGGACCGTGCTTCACCATAAAACAGCCGGCCACACGGGGTGTGGCCGGCTGAGGGGGTCGAGTTGTCAGACGGGGTTACTCGGTCGTGTTGGCGTCGGCGCCGTACATGCCAGCGTCATCCGTGGCTTCCTCCGACGCGTCGGCGGGGCGAGACTCGGTCTCCGTGTCGGCGTCAGCGTCGGTGTCGGCCGAAGCATCGTCGGTGATGTTCGCCTCGGCGCCGTACATGCCCGTGTCCTCGGCGTCGGCGGGGCGGTCGGCCGGCTCGGCCGGGGCATCGCCGTCGCCGGTCGCGTCGGCGTCGCGTTCGGGTGCGTCGCTGGTGATGTTCGCACCCGCACCGTAAAGCTCGGTGTCGCTATCGGCATCCGTATCCGCCTCCGCGTCGACACGGATGTCAGACGAGTCGCCCTGGACTCGCATGTCCGCATCGGCGTCGGCCTGGGCGGTCACCTCGGGCGTCTCCGCGTCGACCGCGGCAGCGCCGGCGGTGCGGCGGGTCAGGTCCGCGGCGTGGGGGTCCGCCGGCCGCATGCCGGGCGTGGGCCGGTCCTGCGAGACATCGACATCCACGCTGCCGGTGGTGTTGGGCTGCAGCGGCTCGCTGGTCGGATCAGGCCGGGCCGGGTCCATGCCGATCGGGGCACGATCGGGCGTGGCCGTGTCCGGCTGGCTGAGGTGGGCGCCGCTGCCGATGGCCGCACCGGCGTCGCCCTCGACGCTCACCGCGGGGTCGGTCTGCGTGATCCCGGCCGCCGGGTCCATGTCCGCCGGCCGATCACTCGTGATGTTAGAACCCGCGCCGTAGAGCTCCACGTCGCCCGGGTCACCGCGCTGGGCCTCGCCGCTCATCGCGGCCTCGGCCCGGTCGTCCTGGAGCATCAACACACTGGCCAGCGTCCCACGCAGCTGCTGCTGCTTCTGGTCCAGCTGCTGGGCCTGTGCGGCGGGGACCGCGGCGTCGATCCGCTGGTCCAGCTGCACGTACTGCTGCTGCAGCCGGGTGATCTGGTCGCTGTACGAGTCCCGCAGCTGCTGCGTCTGCGCATCGCTCAGGGCGGGCATCTGGCGCCGCTCCTGGTTCAGGCTGCGGGCCTCTTCCAGTGCCGCATCCAGACCCTGATTCAGCTCCTCAAGCGATAGATCGCCGGCGAGGTACTCCTCGGCCGTGTCGAAGCTCTCCTGGCTGATCTCTACCGCCGAATCGATCACCTCGCGGTAGTCGCCCAGCAGCTCGGCCTCGGGCGCCACGGCCGTGGGTACATCTTTAACCTGAGTCGCCGACGCGGTAGTCGGAGCCGCTTGCACGGAAATAGCCAGCATCGGCAGGCAAAGGCCGGTGGCGGCGATTGAGGTGGTCCACGTGTACTTGTTCATATCGACAATCCTTTCGAGGGGTGCAAAAGCGTGCGGATCGGTGCGATCCCACACCGACGACCCTACGGATCGGCCTTGAAGCTCACGTAAAGACGCGCATAAAAAACGGCCACCTCGCACGGTGGCCGTTTTCAATCTTGATCTATCACAGCCGATCGCTGCCGGGGCGGGGTCAGCTGCCCTGCGTCGCCGGGACCATCGGACGCAGCTCGCGGAGCTCATCCTGGATCTCTTCGAAGTAGCTCTTGTCGCTCAGGTCTTCCATCGCTTCCTCAAGCCGCTCCTGCACGTCATCGCGCCGGTCTTCGAAGGTCTCTTCGATCTCTTCGCGGTAGTCGTCCATCTCGTCCTGCAGGTCGTCGTATTCATCCTTGAGATCGTCCAGCCGGTCGGCCGCCGCCTCGGCGTCGTCGCGGTCGTCGATCCCTTCGAGGATGTCGGCGAGCTCTTCCTGCAGCGCGAGCTGGCGATCCTCGAACTCTTCGATGCGGTCGCCGCCGCAGCCGGTCAGCAGCAGGCCAGCAGCAATGAGGGTGAGCGTGGTCAGTGTGGTCTTCATTCCGGTTCTCCTTCGGTGTCTGGCCCGACTTGGGCACAAGCGTCCAGCGTATGAAAAGCCCCGCCGCCGGGCAACTGCACCCCGTCCACACCCCTGCCCTGCCCCGCCGCTCGGCCGCGAGCCACCTCCAGGAACACCCGCCACCCCGGCCCGGTTGTCCCCCCAACGCCCGCGCGTTACGGTAGGCCATGCCCCCCACGCCAGACCTCCTCGCCCAGGCCGGTCACGCCACCCACGACAGCGAGTTCTTCAACCCCGTCCCCGACGGCTATAAGCCCGGCCGCCACCGGTACGTCGTCGTCCTCGGAACCGTCATGTCCGGCCTGGGCAAGGGGATCTTTTCCTCCAGCCTCGCCAAGCTGCTCAAGGACAAGGGCCTCAAGGTCGCCCCCATCAAAATGGAGGGCTACCTCAACATCGACTCGGGCACGCTCAACCCCTACCGCCATGGCGAGGTGTTCGTCCTGGACGACGGGCTCGAGACCGATATGGACCTCGGGACCTACGAGCGGATGCTCGACCAGGACCTCACCCGCGACAACTACGCCACCTCCGGCCAGATCTACCGCCGGGTCCTGGACAAGGAACGACACGGCGAATACCTCGGCCGAGACGTCCAGATGATCCCCCACGTCACCGGCGAGGTGAAGTTCCTGCTCCGCCAGCTCGCGGTCAAGCAGCAGGCCGACGTCGTCTTCGTCGAGGTCGGCGGGACCGTCGGCGACCACGAGAACGCCTTCTATATCGAAGCACTCCGCCAGCTGGCCTTCGAAGAGCCCGGCAGCGTCTGCTACGTCGCGCTGACCTACGTCATCTCGCCCCCCGCCCTGGGCGAGCAGAAGACCAAGGCCGCCCAGCTGGGGCTCAAGAAGCTGCTCGAGGCCGGCGTCCAGCCGCACATCGTCGCCTGCCGATGCAAGGACCCGCTCGAGACCAGCCCGGCCGAGAAGATCGCGATGTTCTCCAACGTCCCGCAGCGGCGTGTGTTCTCGATGCACGATCGGGACTCGATCTACACCATCCCCGACGCCCTGCGTCAGGAAGGCCTGGACCGCGAGGTCCTGTCCATGCTCGACCTGCACCCCCGCGTCAAGCAGCAGCACGAGGACGCCGCCCGCAAGCAGTGGCTGGGCTTCGTCGGCAAGCTCCAGGCCCGGCGAAAACGCAGCATCCGCGTGGGCATCACCGGCAAGTACGCCTCGCTCCGCGACGCCTACGCCAGCATCGACAAGGCCCTCGAACATTGCGGCGCCCACCTCTCGGCCGACATCGACGTCCGCTGGCTGGACACCACCAAGTTCGGCCCCGATGACGCCGCGACCGTCCTGGACGACCTGCACGGCGTCATCGTCCCCGGCGGCTTCGGCCACCGCGGGACCGAGGCCAAGATCGCCTGCGTCCGCCACTGCCGGGAGCAGGGCCTGCCGTACCTGGGCATCTGCCTGGGCTTCCAGATGGCCGTCGTCGAGTACGCCCGGAACGTCTGCGGCATCGAGCACGCCGCCAGCAGCGAGTTCAGCCCCGACGCCGAGCACAAGCTCATCGACATCCTCCCCGAGCAAAAAAAGATCGAGGGCCTGGGCGGCAACATGCGCCTTGGCGCCCAGGACGTGCTCATCAGCGGCGGGACGCTGGCGGCGAGGTTGTTTGGAGGGGAAGAGACGAAGAGAAGCAGAGACGAAGAGACGAAGGGTTCGACCCACTCCGTCTCTGCGTCTCTTCGTCACTCCGTCACTTCGGGCTCCTTCACCATCCACCGCCGCTTCCGCCACCGCTTCGAGGTCGACCCGCAGTACATCGACCAGCTCACCGCCGGCGGTCTGGTCTTCTCCGGCCGACACCCCGAGCAACCGATTATGCAGGTGCTGGAACTACCCCCCCCCGGAAACCCCGGAAGCCAAGCCGCTGAGCAACCGATGCATCCGTTTTTCATCGGGGCACAGTTTCACCCCGAACTGACCAGCCGCCCGCTCCACCCGGCCCCGATGTTTATGGGCCTGGTCGCCGCCGCCATCGCCCGCGCCGACCCCGCCGACACCCTCAGCGACATCGACCCGAGGTGGCTGCCGGGAAAGCCTGACCCCGCCGCCCCAGGAAGCGAGGCCGCCCCCGGAAGTGAACCCGCCATCCTGCAGGCCGCGGGGATCTGAACGTCAGGCAGCAGAAGTTCGGTTCGTCCATCCAGACTGGTCCTACGCGGCAGCGACCAAAATGTGAAGCTTGACGCCGATGGCGTGGGCTATCCGAGCCAGCGTCTCCAACGAAGGGTCTGGATGCGCCGCGGACTCCAGCATTTCGAGTTGCTCTTTGGTCAGTCCACTGATGCTGGCAACCTCCTCCAGGCTGATGCCTGCGGCCACGCGAGCCGCCTTGAGTTGCTCGACGGCCTGAGTCGAGGTCTCCAGACGAGCTTTGGCCACCGCCGCCTTTCGCTGCAATCGCGGCATGTCGGCCGCAACTTGATCGCGGATGGCATCGTGCTCCGCTCGCTGCTTCGGATCGAACTTGACAGACCGGCGGGTGACGGGAGTATCAGGCATGGCCATGCTTCTGCGGGAGCGTTTCGGGGTCAAAAGCGGTGATCGGACGGATGAGCCACCCTTCCAACTCAGGCACACGTTCGGCAAGGAACACCAGTGCGAGCAGTCGGTTCCCAGCGGTGTAGCCAAACGTGATCAACGACTCTGCGCCGCGACGGCTCGGTTCACGCCGCTCGAAACCGAAGATGAGCGCCTCCTCGAACTCATCCTGGCGTACATCGGAATCGGCAATGTGCTCCACGTTGCTACCGGGTGAATCATCCCAATCGAAGGTGAAACTGTCCATAGCAAGCCGGAAGAAACTTCGCTTCGCCCAAATGGTCGGTGGCTGGGCCCGCGCGCAGCAAGCCGAAGCGTATGAGCCAGCCTACGCCGGCAGCTTCTCTAGTTCCGCCTCGACGTGCTCCATCAGCGGGCGGATGGTCTGCTCGCTGAAGTCGAACGTCAGGCCCGCGGCGTCGAACAGCTCGGGCAGGGACCGGCTGCCGCCCAGCGACAGGGCCTCACGGTAGCGGCGCAGAGCGTCGGCGGCGTCTTGCTGGTAGTTGACCCACAGCTGCAGGGCACCGAGCTGGGCGATGCCGTACTCGACGTAGTAGAACGGGTGGTGGAACAGGTGCAGCTGACGTTGCCACTGCGAGGCCTTGGTGTCCTCGTAGCCGGTCCAGGCGGTGACGCCGGTGCTGTAGCGGTCCTGGATCTTTAACCACTCGGCGGTTCTTTCGTCCGGGGTGTGGTCAGGATTCGTGTGCAACCAATGCTGGAAGCTATCGATTGTCGCCATCCACGGGAAGAACTGGATCACGCCCTCCAGCTGCTCCCGGCGGGCGCGGTCGCCCCCCGCTTCGTCGCCCTCGTAGAACACGTCGTAGTGCGGGAGGGTCAGCAGCTCCAGCGACATCGACGCGACCTCACAGAACTCCATCGGGGCGTGCCGGGTGAACACCAGCGGCTGCATCGCGTGGGCCCAGAGGAAGTGGAAGGCGTGGCCGCCCTCGTGGAGCATGGTCCGCACGTCCCGCTGCAGGCCCGCGGCGTTCATGAAGATGAACGGCTGCCCGGTCTCGCTCAGCGAGGACTGGAAGCCGCCGCCGCGCTTGTTCGGCCGGCTGGCCAGGTCCAGGTGCAGTCCCGGCTGGAGCACCGCAAACTCGTCTGCCAAACCCGGGTCCAGCCGGGCGAGGATGTCCTTCGTCCCGCCGACCAGCCGGTCCACATCCTCGCCGTCGAACGGCCGCAGCGGCGGCCTGCCCTGCGGGTCGACCGAGCCGTCCCAAGGCCGAAGTTTCTCTAGACCCAGCGTATCACGCCGATGCTCGGCCAGACACGTGCAGATCGGCAGCACGCAGCTTTCAATCGCATCCCAGAATTGTTCGCAGTCTTCCGGCGTGTAGTCGAAGCGGTGCATGTCCTGCCAGGCGTAGGCCCGGTAGTCCGGCAGGTCGGCGTTGTGGGCGATCTGTTTACGCAGTTGGACCAGCTCGTCGAACAGGCCATCCATCGCCTCGCGGTCCTGAATCCGACGCTCGGCCGAGAGCGTCCAGGCCTCCTCGCGGGTGTCGCGGTCGGGGTCGTCGAGGAACCGGCCAAGCTGTTGCATGGTGTACGTCCGGCCGCGAAACTCGACCTTCATTGCCCCGACCAGCTGGTCGTAGTCGGCGACCTTCTTCTGCACCTGTGTCCGCAGCGGGATGTTCTGCTCGCGGAATAGCTCGGTTTCGGTCCGCCAGTGCTTGACCATCAGCTCCATCGCCGGGTCGGCGGTCAGCTCGGGCAGGGCTGGCGAGTCCAAGAGTTTGCGATGCAGCTGGTCTTCGATCGGGGCGAGCTTGGGGGCGATCTGCTCGATCCAGTGCATGAACCGCTGCTTGACCCGGTCGTCCTGAGTGTGGCTGGCCTGGGCGATCCGCACGCGGGCCCCGTGCTCGTACAGCACCGCCGTCAGCTCGCTGTAGTCCACAAGCCAGGCCCGCAGCGCCTCGGCGGTGTCCAGGTCCCGGCTCAGCAGCGCATCGCACAGCGGCTGGACCGCGTCCCAGTCGGCGGCGTCCAATTCTCGCGGGACGAACCGCCGGCGGGCGATCGTCGCCTGGTCGGGCGTGTCGGGGAACGGCGGGGCGGCGGCGGCGGTGCTCATGGCCCGGATGCTATGCCCACAGGAGGTGGCCCGGTAGGGTCATCAACCGCTTGCGCGGCGGTTCTAAGATGGGCGGATGTCACGAATGATTCTGATCGGGATGCTTGCCGCATCGCTGACGCTCGGGCTGGGCTGCGACGACACGGCGGACGCGGATCGCGTCGCCGCCGAGTCACGTGGGGCTGAACCCGTCGAGCGGGTCGAAGCGCCGCCGCGCGACGTCGTGCGGACCGCAGACCCAGCCGCGGATCCTCGGCAGGCGGCGAGTGTTGCCGCGGCGTCGGTCCCGCCTTCGCCCGCCGCAGCGGCGGACGTACGCCCGGCCGAGCCGATCCGTGTGGTGAGCTTTGCAAACGTCGGGCCGACGCGGTCGCCGCTGGTGCAGTCAGGGGAGTGGATGACCGAGCCGATCATGCACCGCTCGGCGGCGTCGCCGGGCCGGTCGCCGCTGACCCAGGCGGGCGAGCTTTTCGAGCAGCCGGTGCCGCTGGACACCGACGGCGAGGAGCAGCCCGAGGCCCCGGACGGGCCGGTGCCCTGGGACGAAGCTCACGAGTACGTCGGGCAGGTCATCACGGCCGAGGGCGAGATCGTGCGGACCAACGAGATCACCACCCGCGGCGGCGAGGGGGACCGGATCACGTTCCTCAACTTCGCCGACGACTGGCGTGGCACCTTCACCGTCGTGATCCACGAGCGGTACTACGACGACTTCCCGCCAAACCTTGGCACGTTCTATGACGGCAAGACGCTCCGCGTCACCGGCCTCGTCACCGAGCACCGCGGCTCGCCGCAGATCGAGCCGGAGTCTTCGGATCAGGTTGAGGTTTTGGCGGACTGAATTTTGACAGGATGACAGGATTAACAGGATAAACAGGTGAAGAAAGAGAGGGGAAAGAGTGCTATCGCTTCCGCCTTGATCCTGTCAATCCTGTTGATCCTGTGATCCTGTCTAAAACCAGACCCCGGATGCTCAGAAGTGCAGCATCCGGCCTTCGGTACCGAGGGCGGCTTCGTGCGTGGCCTCGGACATGGTGGGGTGGGCGTGGATGGTGGCGATGACTTCGTCGGCGGTGGCTTCGAGTTTGCGGGCCAGGCCGATCTCGGCGATGAGCTCGGTGACGTTTTCGCCGATCATGTGGCAGCCGAGGATTTCGCCGTGCTTCTTGCCGGCGATCATCTTGACGAAGCCGGTGGTTTCGCCCACGGCCTGGGCTTTGCCGGACGCGAGGAAGGGGAACTTACCGACCTTGTAGTCCAGGCCCTGGTCTTTGCAGGCCTGCTCGGTGAGGCCGATGGACGCGACCTGCGGCTCGCAGTAGGTGCAGCCGGGGATCGAGTCGTAGTCGATGTCGTGGGCGTCGTGGCCGGCCATCCGCTCGACGCAGAGCACGGCTTCTTCGCTGGCCAGGTGCGCCAGCCACGGCGGGCCAATCACGTCGCCCACAGCATAGATCCCATCCACGCTGGTGCTGTAGTCGGTGCCTTCTTTTTTGTAATCGACCTTGATGTGGTCCTTGTATAGCTCCAGGCCGAGCTTGTCATCAAACAGCCCGTCATACCGCCCCTTGACGCCGATGGCCACGAGGACCTTGTCCGCTTCGATGATTCGCTCGCCGCCACTGTCCGCGTTCCCCTTGGCCTGCTTCTCCTTGGGGGTCTGGCCGCTGTAGGACTTCTTGTCCGCCCCCGCGGCGTCGGACGAATCGTCGGCCGGGCCTACGGTGAGTTTCACACCATCGGGGGTGACTTCGACGCCGGTGGTCTTGTGGCCGGGCAGCAGCTTGACGCCGAGCTTCTGGTAGGCCTTGGCGGCGGCGGCGGAGACTTCGTGGTCCTCGATCGGCAGGACGCGGTCGAGCATCTCGATGACCGTGACCTCGGTGCCGAAGGCGTTGTAGAAGTAGGCGAACTCCATGCCGATCGCCCCGGCCCCGATGATCGCGAGCTTCTCGGGCTGGGTCTTGAGCGTCATCGCTTCGGCCGAGCGGATGACCTTCTCCCCGTCGAACGGGGCGAAGGGCAGCTCCCGCGGCTGGGCCCCGGTGGCGATGAGGATCTTGCCCGCCTGGAGCGTGTCGGTCGGCTCGCCCTGGTGCTGCGGATCGTCGGGCTTGAACAGCTGGACGGTCCCCGCCTCGGGGATGAAGGCGTGGGCCTCGAAGTGCGTGATCTTGTTCTTCTTGAACAGCCCGGCGACGCCCTTGTTGAGGTTGCCCGCGACGCCGCGGGACCGGCCGATGACCTTTTCCCAGTTGTGGCTGACCTTCTGGGCGGAGATGCCCCAGTCCTCGGCGTCGTGCTTGAGCCGGTGGTAGAACGACGCCCCGGCGAGCAGGGCCTTGGTCGGGATGCAGCCCCAGTTCAGGCACACCCCGCCGAGCCTGTCCCGCTCGACACAGGCCACGGACATGCCGAGTTGTGCCGCCCGGATCGCCCCGACGTACCCCGCGGGCCCGCCGCCAATCACCACCAGATCAAATTGCTTGTCAGCCACCGCGTCTCCTCTTCAACCGCTCGTGAACCCGGGAGTGTAGAGGGTGCGTGGCCGGCATCCTTTAGATTGATCCGATGCCAGGCCACGTCATCATCAGCGAACACCTCGACGACGACCCCGCCGACTGGCTCGCCGAGCGGCATGACGTCCGGCGGGTCCGGCACGACGACGCGGCATTTGGCGAAGCCCTTGCCGACGCCGCGGGGCTTGTCGTGCGGACGTACACCCAGGTCGACGACGCCCTGCTGGACCGGGCCCCGCACCTCAAGGTCGTAGGCCGCGCGGGCGTCGGGCTGGACAACATCGACGTCGCCGCCTGCCGGGCCCGCGGCGTCGAGGTGGTGTACACGCCGGACGCCAACACGCAGGCGGTCGTGGAGTATGTCATCGGCTTGATGCTCGACGCCTTCCGCCCACGGACCGACCTGCCCGGCCCCCCGGAAGCAAGTCCCGATCGCTTTCACCAACTCCGCCAGACCGAAGTCGGCAGACAACTCGACCAGCTGACCCTGGGGATCCTGGGCTTGGGCCGCGTGGGCAAGCGGCTCGGCGCTGTGGCCCACACCATCGGGATGAACCTGATCGCCTGCGACCTGATGCCCGAGGCGGACTTGAACAAGGCGGTGGACTACCCGTTTGATTATGTCGACCACGCGATGCTCTACCGCGGCTGCGATGTGCTGAGCGTGCACGTGGACGGGCGGGCCGGCAACCGCGGGCTGATCGATGCGGCGGCGCTGGGGGCGATGCGGCCTGACGTGCTGCTGATCAACACCTCGCGGGGCATGGTGGTGGACCCGCGGGCCCTGGCTGACTGGGCCCGGCAGCACCCCGCGGGTCGGGCCGTGCTGGACGTCCACGACCCCGAACCCCCCCCGGCCGACCCCGCCGACGACCCGCTCGCCGGGCTGGCCAACGTCCGCCGGCTGCCGCACCTGGCCTCCCGCACGCACACGGCGATGCGGAACATGAGCTGGGTCGTGCGGGATGTCGACGCGGTCCTGCGGGGCGAGGCGCCGCGGGCCCCGGCCCCCCCCGCTGAACGCGGCGGATAGCGAAATCCCTACCTCGGAACATCCCTAAGCCAACTAAAAAGGTCTTGATCTCAGATAAGCGTCCGCTAACCTTGCTCGGTCAGCCGCGCCAGTCGGTTGATCGATCCAGGGACGTCGCCGGGCAAGCCGGCGGCAGGCGTGGAGTGTGCACGCCACATCGCTGCGGGGCCGGGAACCTCAGCGGGGGAGCTTTCGGGATGGGAGAAAATGGGCTTCTGATAGGCCGTGGCCAATCCGCCGAGACGCTGCGCGATCGCCTCACCAAGGTGGCCCCACGCCGCTGCCCGGTGCTGATCCGCGGCGAGTCGGGGACCGGCAAGGAGGTCGCCGCCCGGTTTTTGCACCGCCGCAGCGACCGCCGGGACCAGCCGTTCGTCGCCGTCGACTGCACCACACTGCGTGATACGCTCTTCGAGAGCCAGCTGTTCGGCCACGTCCGCGGGGCCTTCACCGGTGCCGACCGCCCCAGTGAGGGCTTCATCCACGCCGCCGAGCACGGCACGCTGTTCCTCGACGAGGTCGGCGAGCTCGCCCCGCCCATGCAGGCCAAGCTGCTGCGGCTGCTGCAGGAGGGCACCTACACCCCGCTGGGCAGCACCGCGACCCGCCACGCCAACGTCCGCGTCGTCGCCGCGACCCACCGCGACCTGACCGACATGGTCGCCACCGGCCGGTTCCGCCAGGACTTGTTCTACCGCCTGGACGTGGTGCAGGTCACTGTCCCGGCGCTGCGAGAACGACCCGAAGACCTGCCGTCGCTGTGTGACCACCTGCTCGCCCGCGTCGCCGAGCTCTACGACGAGCCGCTCAAAACCCTCACGCCCCAGGCCCGACAACGCCTCCGCCAGCACGACTGGCCGGGCAACATCCGCGAGCTGGCCAACACCCTCGAGCACGGCCACATCTTCGCCGCCTCCCGCGTGATCGACCTGCACGACCTGCCCGACTCGGTCCGACACAGCGAGCCGCCCCCGCCCACGCTCGACCAGGCCCTCCAAGGCGACGCGGTCATGCCGCTGGACGACGCCCAGCGCAGCCTCGTCATCAACGCCCTGAGCGCCGCCGAGGGCAACCAGGCCAGCGCCGCCCGCATGCTCCAGGTCGAGCGCCGCAAGCTCTACCGCATGGTCGACCGCTACGAGCTCCGCGAGCTGTGCACCGCGGGCTGAGCACCGCCCACTTCTCAAAGACTGTCCAAGCCACGCCCGCCGCCGAGCTGTCGACGGCGGTCCGCCTGATCGGCGTCGATCCAAGGTGCCACGGCCACTTGCTGGCCGTGCCCGTCGCGGCGGGGGGGCGGCACCGGCGCCTCAGGTGCAATGAGCCGACCCCACAGCAGGCGCGTTCGGCCCCGATCGCCACTTCGGCCAGGGGCTTGCAGTTCGCCGCATCTTCAGCCAGTCCACGAGCAGCGGCGCGTTGGTGCACCCGCTGACGCGTCGGGCTCCGACGATAGCCGGCGAGCCGCGGATGGATACCCGCGGACGGTCAAGTACGCGGCGGCTTGGTCCGCCAGCACAGTTTATCATCTCTTGCCCCTTCCCCCTTACAGGGGGAGGGCTGGGGAGGGGGTTGCGGCTGAGAGTCGCCGCATCTTCGATGCGAGCGGAGCTGTGATCCCCGCCCCTCCCCCGGCCCCTCCCTGAAAGGGAGGGGGGGCAGATGTTCGCACAAACTGCTCGAGCGATGCTTCATCGACCGCGGGTATGCACCCGCGGCTGGAGGCGGGCGCAGCGCAATCGCACGGCCGCGCCCGGCCGCAGCACCCGAAATCCGCAGCGTGACAAGCCGATCGCCCGAGTGAATCAACCGCCCGGCGTCGCAGCCGACGAGCCGCAACGTATCACTCCAGACGTACCGCAAATACCAAAACGGAACCTTGCCTTCTATATCTCTCGCAAGCCACAACTTACGCCGGATCCGCACGTCACCCGGTACCGTTTCAGGCCCGCCGCTCACGTGATCCACGCACAGCCGCCCGGACCGGCGACGCGACGCAAACCGCTTCTGTGGCAGCACTTGTAACAACTTCAAGTCGTCCCGCCGCACTGGCACGTGGGTTGTGTAGTGGGTGATGTGGCCACACCGGCCGCCTCGACCCAGCGACCCGAGCCATGCCCTACCCGCCCCTCCAACCCGTCGCCGTCGCCGTGTACGGCCAACCCGCCACGCAAACGCTGCGGGGGGTCTTGGGGCTCGCACAGCAGCGGGGCTGGCCCGTCTGGCAGCAGCCCGACCGGCCCGCATTGCTGCGAGACCTCACCCGCTTCGGCACTCAAACGCTCGTGCTGTGCCTCGGCCCCGATGCCAAGGGCCAGCGGATGCTCGAAGTCCTCGCCCGCTGGTGGCGACCGATGCACAAGCTGGTGGTCCTCATCGCCGACGCCGTCGGCCTGGAACCCGCGGTCCGCCGACTGCAACCCACCGCCTGCCTCGTCCAGCCCTCCGCCGAGTCGCTGCAGACCGTCATCGACCGCCTGCAGCAGACGCCCCCGCCCGGCACCAAGCCGCGGCAAACCCCCGACCTCCTCCCCCTCCCGTCGGCCCGGCCAACCCCGGCCCGACGGTTTCCGCCCCCCCGGAAGCTTGCCCCCGGAAAGTGGGCCCCAAGCACCCCCGGCACCCCGGGCGACCCAACCTTTCTCCCCCCTTCCACCGTGGCGTCGGCTCACCCCGCCGCCCCGGTTTCCTAGCGACCGCGGCCACCCGCCGCGGCGCCACACCGCCCCGCCAACCCGCGGGGCACCACCCGGGAGCTTCCGGGGTCCACCGACCTCCTCCTCCCTCCCGCGACGCCGGCCCCCGCCGACGACGCGGTTTGTCCGGGGCCGCGTTGGTCTTGGGCATATCCCGTCATGTACGGGACTGCGATCGGGGCCGCAGATCGATTTGGCCCATGACAGATGCAATGAGGAGACTGTGATGCAGATGCTTAGGAACCTAGTCATCCCGACCGTATGCGTGTTCGGATTGATGCCGGTATGTGCCGGTGCCGATGAGTTTCGAACGTCCGGAAGTGCGACGCTTGTTAACGATTCCACCGATGGCGAGGTACTGCAATTGCAGTACATCAACGGAAATGGGACGAACGATACGAACAGCAGTTTCACTGTCGTTTTCGACACGCCTTTTGCGTTCAACACCCTTACCGAGCTGAGCGCCAGATATCAAATCGATGGCAGCACATCGTTCCGCCAGGGCTCACCGCGGATGACGCTCGTAATCGATGACGGCGACAACGTATACACCGAATGGCCCGACTCCGGTTTCGATCCTGCAACGCATGCTCACCTCACGAATCCGGTCAACACAACACCTTCGCAGAGCACATGGATCGATTCCCCGAATCTGGTGACCGCTGGATATCAGTGGGAGAGCGGTCAGTTTAGTGGCGGCGACAACAACGGTACTTTTAGCGACGCGTTCACCGCAATCGGTAGCGACAATGTGATCGCCGCTGTTTTCGCGGTCGATGGTTACAACACGACTAACCAGAACGTTTTACTTTCCTCCATCTCGGTCAACGGCCAATCTTACGACGCCGTCCCCGAACCCGCCACCGCCGGCCTGCTGCTGGCCGCGGGCCTGCCCCTGATCGCCCGGCGCCGCCGGCGGACGGCCTGACCCCCGCACGACTCACCGCCGCCGCCGGCTAACGCCGGCGCGGTGGTTTGCCGGGACCAAGTGTGTCACGGCTGGCAATGACTTCTTCAGGAGAAAGTAATGCAGATCAAGAGCCGCCACTTACTGGGTCCGCAAGATGTTCGACCCGTCATCGCAGTTTTCGTCGGTTTGCTCGGTGCCCCACTGGTAGCAGCTCAGACGTTCACTGACTTCGAGGCGTCCGGCTTCGTCGATGGAGAGACGATCGACAACCATCGATCTGATGGAACGAACCCGAGCCCCGCGATCTCAAGCTCGAATCTGTCCCCCCAAGCGTGGTTCATGCCCGGTGCCGATCCAGGTAACGTGCCCCCCGATGAAGAGATCGTGGATCTTGCGTCTAGCGTCCTACTTCTCGATCAACAGCAGGCTGCAGCGCATGGGAAGGTATGGCGGCTATCTCAAGGCACGGCGACCGGGCGGCTCGGGGATGCTCCAGCATCTCCACACATGAACATGGTCGCCGGTGAGACGGGTGCTCTTAACGACGCCGGGCGTGGGGCTCCAACTACAAACGTGTTCCGTAGCCAGTTCGATTTCCGGTCCGCAACGGGTGCTGGTCAGGCAGGCTTGTCGCTCGCGGCTTACGCAGGCGCTTTCGACCAACGCCACTCATACCTCCGGATATCGGATGATGGTTCTAGCGGGTTCGACCTGGTGTTCTTCGACACGGTTGGCAACAACTTCCAATCAACAACATTCGACCTCGATCTCTCATACACGGACTGGCACACTATCGACATCGAAACCACGTTCGTCGACGGGTTCGCATCGGGCGATTTCGGTGACAATGATGCTGTAGGTAACGATGTGACTCGAATCTTCGTCAACGGCAACTTGATTCACACCGGAACTTCGTGGGAGAGCTTCTACGCTTTCCAAGGGAATCATGCCGAAGCCGTTGATTTAATTCAGTTCTCTGGTGAAAGCACCGTGATCCCCTCCCAACTCGAAGGCGGACTCTACTTCGACAATGTCATGGTAACTAACCAGGCCGTCCCCGAACCCGCCACCGCGGGCCTGCTGCTGGCCGCGGGCCTGCCCCTGATCGCCCGGCGTCGCCGGCGGAGCGCCTGACCCCCGCGCGACTCACCGCTGCCGTCGGCTAACGCCGGCGGCGCGGTTTTGGGGTGGCCGATGTGATGGCCAGCCCGCTTCCGGACCGACTTCCGCGTACCCGAGGGGACGACTTGAAACGCATTGCACACATGATGATCGGCCCAGCCGCCGCCGGGCTGGCCCTGCCCGCCGCGGCGGCGCCGCTGACCCTTGAGCTCAGCTCCGGGGCGACGACGATCACCGTGACGGACAACGACACGGATGACACGCTCGGGGCCACCGGCCAGATCGGCTACACCGGGACGGTCGGCGATATCGAGACAACGATCACGATCGGCAGTTCCAACAGCCCCGGCGCGGCCGGGCCCGGGGCGCTGCTGAGCCTGAGCACCATCGACTTCAACAACGTCGGCGGCGGGACCGCCACGCTGAACCTGCGTCTGAGCGACGATGGGTTCACCACGCCCGACGCGGCCGGCAGTGAGACGCTGCAAAGCGCGTTGACCGCGAGCTTTTTGCAGGCTCACGGCGACAACGCGGCGAGCTTCCAGAGCTTTGCCGACGACGGCAACGCGATCTTCGGGACCGGGTCGCCGGCGCCCGCGCTCAGCCTGGGCGACGGCGTGAACGCGACGACCAGCTCGACCGGCGTCACGCTCAGCGGGCCGTACGCCCTGACCGGCGAGCTGACCCTGACGCTCGGGTCCGGGGTGCAGGCCAACTTGTCCGGCGACACCAGCGTCATCCCCGAGCCCGGCGCGGCGGCGTTGCTGCTGGCCGGGGCCGGTTGTCTGATCTCCCGCCGCCGTCGCGGCCACACGCAAGGAACCTGACATGATCCGCATCGCGCACAAGCTGGGTTGGATGCTCGCCGTGGTCGGCGGCATGGCCTGTATCGCCGACACCACCGGGTACGCCCCGTGGGACCTGCTGGCCGCGGCCCGCCCGGCCGAGGCGGTGGCGGCGACCGAGCCCGCTGCCGCAAGTCGTGATGTGGCAAGCGACGCTTCGCCGGCGGCGGATAGTTGGTGAAGCCGTCGCGGCCGCTTCCTGTGCAACAGGTCGCCTGTCTTGCCAGGCAGAGCAGCGTGCTTGGGGTCGATGGTGCCATACACCACGTGGTGGGGGTTTGGAGATGCACGGGTGCGCGGTGGTTCTGTGCCACGGGCGGCTCGCCCGTTCGTACGGGTGCGTGGGGCGTTGGCGGGCGAACCGCCAGTGGCACGAAGACGCCGCGACCCTGATTGCCGAGCCCTAGCGCGGGGTCGGTAAGGTTGCCGCCGGTCCGACCCCGCGGAGCGTGTGGATGCAGCCCAAGTTCAAGGCGTGGCTGGCGGAGTTCATCGGCACGTACGCGCTGGTCTACGTCGGCGGGGCGGCGATCGTGTACTTCACCGGGGCCACCGACGAGCCGCTGCTGGGCATCGCGATCGCCCACGGCGTGGTCATCACCGTCTTCGTCGCCGCCCTGGCGATTCAGAGCGGGGCGCACTACAACCCGGCGGTGACGCTCGCGGCGCTGCTCACTCGCAAGATCGATCCGGTCAACGCCGCGGGCTATTTTTTGAGCCAGTGCGTCGCGGGGTTCGCGGCGGTGGCGTGTCTGATGCTCAGCTTCGACCACGACGCGCTGCGGGAAGTGGCGATGGGTGCGCCGCAGGTCGCCGACGGTGTCGATGCCTGGCCGGCGTTGGTGGCGGAGGTGATCTCGACGTTCTTTCTGGTGTTCGTGATCTTTGCCGCGGGGATGGACAAGCGGTCGACGGTGGTGGCCCCGATCTACATCGGCACGGCGGTGGCGGTGGGCATCTTCGCGGTCGGGCACGTCAGCGGCGCGGCGATGAACCCGGCGCGGCACCTGGGCCCGGCCATCCTCGCGGGGCCGGATGCGTGGGACCACTTCTGGATCTACTGGGTGGGCCCGGCGATCGGCGGGGTCGCCGCGGGCGTGAGCTACCACTGGACCTTCGAGGAGCGGGCCAGGCACCCGGCGGATCACGCGGACGACAAGCCGACGGAGCTGATTTGAGTTTGGGGGTGGTTTGGCAGTGCCACTTCAGGCCACCTCTAACAATCCCCACTGCGGCGTGGTAACCGGG
>CAZVBW010000078.1:8593-17656 GCA_964625505.1 uncultured Phycisphaeraceae bacterium | reverse complement strand
GGGGCGGCGGCAGTCCGAGCCCGGTGCGGGGGTCGCCGTTGGTCGGCGGGGGGACGCGGGGGCCGTCGACCGGGTCGGAGCGGGTCGCGGCCGGCTTCTTGCGCTTGGACGTCTGGCTGATGAACTTGACGGCCACGAGGTTGCCGGTGGCGTGCTGGGCGGCTTCGCGGAACGGCTCGAGGCACTTGCGCTGCAGGTACTGCTGCTGGATCGAAGAGGGGGTCTGTATTGCCAGCACGCCCTGGTCAAGCGTCTGGGGCTTGAGCTGGTCAAACCAGGCGCGGCAGACCTGATCGTGGTGCTCCCGCATGTAGCCCATGATGTCACGCCAAAGCGCTTGGTCGAGCTTCGCCATCCGCTTGTGCACTCCGCTGCCCAACGCCATCCGATCAGCTCAGCCCGCCGCGCCGCTGCGGCCCGGTTGCGCCCTCACCCCGCGGCCCGCGACTCTCCCGCACGCCCGCGGCGTGGGCCGATTGATCGCCGGCTGTTCGATTCACCCCGGTTGCCGCAGGCCGACGAGCCACCGTACGGCTCACCCCCAGCCGTGTCAAAGCCGTGCGACGCCCCGCCGGTAACGCGTGGCGAGCGGGCCCCGGTGACTCGGGTTCACGCGATTCGCGAACCCGACCAGTCGTTATAGAACACCCATCTTGCCGATTGGACCTGAGGCTGGTAACCTGCGTCTGGCTGGAGAGAGCTGGAACGTTGCCGGGCCTGCGCTCGGGGATCGGACTGGTCGCCAGCCGCGGGCACGGACGCTCGGCCGCCGCAGGCGGCATGGCCACGAGCGACATGATCGAGATCATCCCTCTTGCCTCGATCCCCGACGACTCGCCCCGGAAGGGCCGGCCGAACAACCTGATCCACCCCGACGTCCCGGACGTCGGCATCTTGATGAACGCGGTGCTTACGTGCCGTCCTTCCGCTTTGCAGCAGCCGCTGCAGCTTGATTAGACCGATCCTGACCCCCCATTCGGTTCCCGGAGACCCGCGAAGTGCCCCACAACTGGACCCCCAAGCGTCAACTGCTGCTGACCTGTCTTGCCGCCTCGGCCCTGTTCATGCCCCGGGCCCAGGCCCAGGTCGAGGTCGAAGTCCGGCCGGATAACAGTTCGACCATCCGTGACGCCCAGGGGGCGCTGGACTACGTCGCCCACCGCGGGGCCGGCGATACCAGCCCCGCGACCGCCGACGGCACCGCCCGGCTGCTGATCCAGTTTCCCCCCGGCAACCCGTCGGACTACGTCATCGGTTCGGGCGAGCCGGTGTACCTCGTGGTCGATGCCGCACTGCCCGATGACTCGGACCTGGTCGTTTACGGGGTCTCCACCAGCGTCGGCGGCCGCGTCGCTGCGGTGTCGCATACGCTCGAAGAGGCCCCGTTTGTCCTGGACAACGCCCGGCTGGACGAGCTGCCCGTCGGCGAAGCGGTGATCCAGGTGGTCCTGCGTCGGCCCGGTCAGCCGGACGTGACCGTCGAGCACCCGTTCCGCATCTGGGGACCGGGCGAGACCCCGCCCGACCCGTGGGATAACCTGCCCGAAGACGAATCCGGCGGCGACCCGTGGACATGGAGCGACCCGCCCGGCCCGGCCGAGGGGTTTACCGACTTTGAACTGGCCCCCGGCGGCCGCATCATCTACTGCGCCGCCAACGGCGACGACCGTAACGACGGACTGTCCCCCCAACGGCCCATCCGGACCATCCGCCGCGGCTACGACCTGCTCCGCGACGACGCCGGCGACTGGCTGCTGTTCCGACGCGGCGACACGTTCCACGGCGGCTTCGTCTATTGGGACCTCTCGGGCCACAGCGAAGAGCACCCCCTGGTCGTCGGGGCCTACGGCGAGGGCCCCCGCCCGGTCATCAAGACCACCGGCCGTGGCTTCATCAACTGCTGGCACCGCCACCTCACCCAGCACGTCGCCTTTGTCGGCCTGCACCTCTACGCCTCCCGGCGTGATCCCGACAGCCCCGATTACGTCGGCGTGGGCACCGATGAGTCCGGCTTCCGCTGGCTGCTCAACTCCGAGAACATCCTCTTCGAAGACCTCCGCGTCGACTGGTTTGCCGCCAACTTCAACCTCGGCTCGTTCAACCAGGACCAGGAGTACGCGGTCCGCGACACCACCATCCGCCGCTGCGTCATCCTCAACGCCTGGCCCGGCCGGGTGAACGGCCACGTCGGCCACTCCCAGGGTGTGTTCCTCGATCGCCTGAACGGCGTGACCCTTGAGGGCAACTTCCTCGACCACAACGGGCACAACCCCCGCGCATCGACCGGAAGCCCGACCGTCTTCAACCACAACGTCTACGTCTTCCAGTGCAAGAACGTCATCTTCCGTAACAACGTCTCGGCCCGCAGTTCGAACTTCGGGATCAAGATCGCGTCCGACTCCTCGACCAAGAACAACGGGTTCCTCGTCGAGAACAACTTCTTCATCGGCAACACCAACTGCATCACCATCGGCGGCAACCGCGTCGACGGCGACTACCCCACCTTCTCCTCCATCAACGTGGTGGTCCGCAACAACGTCTTCACCCGACACGGCCGCTCCCTCTGGGGCGCACCCCAGTCATTCGGCATCCATATGCAGACCGTCGACAACGGCCTGGTCGAGGAAAACCTCTGGGTCGACTCGACCTACCGCGGCACCTCCTTCGCGGTGTTCGTCAACATGAGCAACCCGCAGCGGAACGTCCGCATCCGCAACAACACGTCCTACGGCTGGTACACCGGCACGTTCCAGGGCAGCGGCCGAGGCGTCCAGTCGTCCAACAACAACGTGGACCTGCCCGCCAGCGTCTACCACGACGCCTCGCGGACCATCGACAGCTACGTCCGCTCCATCGGCGGCTCGAGCGTCGAGGGCCTGCTGGGCGAGATGGCCAACCAGTCCCGCCAGAACTGGCGTGATGAACTGACCGCCCCGGCCATCAACGACTACTTCCGCGAAGGCTTCAGCCGCCGCGGCGGGGCGTGAGCGACCCGCCACCCAAACCCCGGCAGCAGTGCCGGGGTTTTTCGTTGAGCCGCGGGCATTTGCCCACGCGTTCCCGCGACAAACCCACGCGCCTTCCACGGGGTTGCCCCCCCGGCGAAACATGCGGCGCGACCCCGTTGAGCCGGGGGTGTCAGCCCACGTGTCTCGGCGAAGCCAGGTTCACGGCGCGGCCCGGCGCGGAGGTGGACACCTTCAGTCGAGCGGGCGATTGTCACATTGGAATCCGCGCCGCGTGCGTCCGAGAACGCGGCGGAGCGGCGGTTGTGCATTGGATGGGGCATCGGGCCGATGTTGAGGCCGTGACGCAGAGTGCCACGATGCGGCCGACGGAGCCTGCTGCGCCCGACATGGGGGTCGGGCCGGGGCAGTTGGAGGCGGAGCTGTCGGCGGACCTGATGGTCGAGCCGAACCAACGGCTTCGGCCGCGGCTGTGGGATGACGCGTCGCTGACGGCGAAGCTGACGTTGTTGATGCTCGGGGCGGCGGCGGTGGGGCTGCTGCTGGGCGAGGCGTTGGTGCTGATCGACGGCATGTGGCGGGTGGCGTGGTCTCTGATCCTGCTTGGGACGTTGGGGGGTATGGTGGCGGCGGGGACGCGGTGGGTCTGCGGGCCGTTGGAGCGGGTGTCTCGTCAGGCCGAGCTGCTGGCGCGGGGGCGTCGGGCGTCGCTGCTGCGGGACCTGCCGCTGAGTCGGCGGGATGAGGCGGGGCGGCTGGCGAAGGTCGTGCACCAGTTAGCCGCGGCGTCGATCCGGGACAGCCACGACGCCAAGCAGCTCCGGCGGACGCTGGACGCGCGGGTGAACAAGGAGACCCGCCGGGCCACATTGACCCTTGAGCGGATCGCGATGCGGGACCCGCTGACGGAGGTGGGCAACCGCCGGCTGCTGGACGACCACCTCGAGCCGCTGGTCCAGGCGGCGGTCGCGGCGGGGCACGACGTGGGCTGCGTGGTGCTGGACATGGACGACTTCAAGCTGGTCAACGACACGCTGGGCCACGACGCGGGCGACCAGCTGCTGGTGCTGCTCTCGGGGCTGCTGCTGGCGGCGGTCCGGCCCGACGACCTGGTGATCCGGCTGGGCGGGGACGAGTTCGCGGTCTTGATGCCCGGGGCGAACCGTCAGCGGGGCGTCGAGCTGGTGCAGAGCGTCCGCCGGCTGTTCAACCAGCAGGTGCGGACCATGTTCCCGCACGGCCCGTACGCCGACATCTCCGCGGGGCTGGCGGGCTTGTCGGACGACCAGTTGGAGACCGGCCACCAGCTGTTGCAGCACGCGGACGCCCGGCTGTACGCCGCCAAGCGCGGCGGCAAGGGGCGGACCAGCTGGCAGGAGCCGGTGCATATTCGCGACGCGGCGTGAGCGGGCCCGGACGCGACCGGCTATTGACGAGGAGATGGCCAGAACGCATTCCCCAGCGGGGGCACACCTCGCCGGCTCGGCGGCGATGTGTGCAGGCCGCGGATGGCCACGTTCCGACTTGTCGAGGACTGGATAACCGTGGGCGGATCAGGCCGGGGCGGAGGCTCCCGGCTACACAGCGGGAATCGGGCTACGCCCGCCGCATCACGATGGTCGCGTCGTGCCCGCCGGGGAAGTAGTCCTGCCGGTACTGCAGCTTCCACGTTTGTCGAAGCGCCCACTCGAGGAACCGCATCGTCGGCAGGCGGACCGCCGGGGGCAGCTGCGGCGGGGCGTCCGGGCCCACGCGGTCCGAGAGCCAGTTGAATATGAGCGTGTCCCGGGTCGCCGACCACGCCGACTCGATGACGCCCATGGCAATGTCCGGCGGCATGGTGTTGAGCGTGCCGCTGATGACGACGACCTCCGGGTCGCCGGTCCGCATCAGGCCAGCGTCCCGCACCAGGTCGCCGGCCTCGAACCGGGTCCGCGGCAGGTCCCGGTCCCGGGCGTAGTCGATCAGTTCGGGCACGCCATCCACGCCGATGTACCGCGCGTAGCTGATGCCGCGGTCGTGGAGGTACGCGGCGAAGTCGCCCCGGCTGCATCCCGCGTCCAGCACGGTGCGCCCGGTCAGGTCGACCATCTGGCGGATCAGGTCAAAGCGGGTCCGTTGCGACGCCTCCGAGGCCCAGAGGGTGACGCCCACGTCATTGCCCAGCCGGCGCTGCGCGTCGGCGTAGGGGGCGAGGTATTTGGGGGGGGCGTCGGGCATCGGTTTGAGCGTAGGGTGGGTGAAGCCGAAGGCGAAACCCACCGCCGACGGGCGGCTTGGTGGGTTGCGCTGCGCTCCACCCACCCTACGGTGCGCTGCCGGTGTCGCCGCGCTCGATCAGGTCGGCGATGCGGAGGACCTCGGCGACGGACCAGGCCTGGGCCGGGCAGCCGCGGGGGGTGTGATCGTCCGGGTCGGGTTGGCCGTCGTAGATCTCGTGCAGCTGACCCAGCGAGCCCGGGTGGTCGGGGGTCGTCAGCCGGTCCAGCAGCGGCGTGATGGCCCGACGGGCCCGCTGTTTCGCGTCGACCGAAAAGCCACCGACCCGCAGCACCGCCTCGGCGTAGGGCCCGATGAGCCACGGCCAGACCGTGCCCTGGTGGTACGCCGCGTCACGCTGATGCTGGGGCCCGGCGTACCTGCCGCAAAACCGCGGGTCGCCCGGCGCGCGGGTCCGCATGCCCACGGGGGTCAGCAGGTGGTCGGTGCAAGCCTGGACGACACGCGGTCGACACGCGTCGTCCAGCGGGCTGTGCGGCAGGCTGACCGCAAGCAGCTGGTTGGGACGCAGCGAATCGTCCACGTGGTCGTGCCCGTCATCGTCGGTCCAAACGTGGTCAGCGAGATAGCCCCGCTGCTCGTTCCAGAACGTTGGGCCGAATGCCGCCGCCGCCTGCTTCGCCAGCTGCGCGTAACGCCTGGCCTGCTTGCTCATCGCCCGGGGCAGGCGGTCGGCCAAACCCACCAGGGCGTGGTGCCACAGGGCATTGATCTCGACGGCCCGGCCGTGGCGGGGGGTGGCCACGACGCGTCGGCCCGACGGGTCGGTGAACGCGGCGTCCATCCAGGTCAGCTGCGTGTTCGGCGTCCCGGCGGCAATCAGTCCGTCCTCGCCCATGGCGATGGTGGCGGGCGCTTCGCCGCCGCGGGTCTGCGTGCCGCCGGCGTAGGCGTCGATGATCCGGCAGCAAGCGGGGCCCAGCCACTGGGTCCACGCAGCGTGGTCCCCGCCGGCGGCGTGGTACTGCAGCGCAGCGGTGACGAACCACAGCGACGCGTCGACGGTGTTGTAGTGGACGGCGGTGGCCGAGGCGTCGTAGTCATCGAAGCGGTTGGGGACCAGGCCGTTGTCGATGGTCGTGGCAAAGGCGCGGAGCACGTCGGCGGCCTCGGCGTGCCGGCCGGTGGTCAGCAGCAGGCCCGGCAGGGCGATGAAGGTGTCACGGCCCCAGTCGGCGAACCACGGGTACCCGGCGAGGATGGTGGCATAGGTCCGCCCGCCGACAACGCGTTGGACCACGAAGTCGTCGGCCGCGGCCAGGCCGATCGGCGGCAGGTGCGGGGCGTGGCGAGCGGCCTCGGCCAGACTCTGCCGGCGCTGGGCAGGTTCGGCGACCGGCTCAGCGGCGGACTGGCCGAGGGTCGCGGTGAGGGCGGCGGGTGATAGGTTGCCGTCGGCATCGGCGAGGGTCACGTCAAAGACGCCGGGGCTGTGCACGTCCTCGCGATCTTCCTGGCCGCGGTGGGCATCGCGCGGATACCAGAAGCCGCGCCACCACTGCGGGTCGTCCCGCCACGTGCCGCCGAGGCAGTGCAGCGTGGCGTGCCGACCGGACCGCTCGGCGGTGAGCGTGTCGCGGAGCCCGGCCCACTGCATGGGCGGCCCGTCGCCCCAGGCCCGGTCGATGCCGTGAAAGTCACGCAGCGCCAGCAGCGGCCGAAGCTGCAGGCGAGCCCGGGCGATGACGTCCGGCGGCCCGGCCAGCGTGTAGTGCAGACTCGCGGCGGGCCGCTGATCGTGCAGCACCAGCTCGCGGGTCAGCGACAGCTCGCCCCACGCGAAGTGCCACGTGGCGGTGAGGCCCTTGTCAAAGCGCTGCAGCAGCCGGTGGCCGCCGGGCGAGAGCACACGGTTGCCCTGCCCATCGGTGAACAGCTGGGTCGAAAGATCCAGGACCTGTTCCGCGTCATCGCGGGTGAGCACGAGCTGTTCGATCACGTCGCTGAGCACGACCAGCCGGCCGACGGGCGGGTCGGCGGCGGCGACCAGCAGGCCGTGGTACCGGCGGGTCCGGCAACCCAGGGCGGTGCCCATCGCGTACCCGCCGCGGCCCTGGGTCAGCAGCCACTCGCGGTGCAGCAGCCGGTCGGCCGAGGCCGGGTCGGCCGGGTCATGGCCGAGCGTCAGGAGCGGGCTGTGCGGGGTGTCGCGTCCGGGGCTGGACATGGGAGCATCGTAGAACAGGTGGGCCGGGACTGGGTGTGGCACGGGTGCTTGCCACCCGTGGTCGGCCCGCCGCGGCACGGGGGTCTTGCCACGGCCAGCAAGTGGCCGTGCCACCCGAGGGGGATGGCGCTGCGGTGTGGCGCCGGGCGGTGACAAACAAAGAAAGCCCCGCGAGTGATCGCGAGGCTTCCGGGGGGGGCAAAATCAGTCGCCGCTTACTCGGCCGGGGGCAGCAGAACGGCGTCGATCACGTGGATGATGCCGTTGCTGGCCTGGACGTCGGTGGCGACGATATTCGTGCCGTTGACCATGGCCTGGTCACCGGACGACTCGATCGTGAGGGTCCCGCCGTTGACCGCGGTCGCCTCGCCGGCATCGAGCGCGGCGGCGGCGTCAACCTCACCGGGCACGACGTGGAAGGTGAGGATGTTGATCAGCTGGTCACGGTTCTCCGGCTGCAGCAGCGCCTCGACGGTGCCCTCGGGCAGCGCGGCGAAGGCCTCATCAGTCGGGGCGAAGACGGTGAACGGCCCGTCACCCTGCAGGGTCTCGACCAAGCCCGCGGCGTCCAGCGCGGCGGCGAGCGTGTTGAACGAACCGGCCGCGGTGGCGACCTCGACGATGTTGCCCGGGGCCGAAGCCTGGGTCTGGGCGTCGTGGTCGTGGTGCTCGGCGACAGCGGGCATCGCGAGGGCGAAGGCGGCGACGGCGGGGACAGCGAGGGACAGGGCAAAACGCATCAGGTGGCTCCAAGAGTGTGACGTTCCCGTACGAAACGCCGGATAACGTCCAAATCATTCACCCCCAAACCGTGAAAGTCGCGTTGCGGCGATGGAACTACGGCGTATGGCGTAGGTGTTGGTAGACGGGTGGTCTGGTGGATGCGATCCGATTGGTGGGCGTAGGTCGGGCGGTCAGCGTGTTCGAGCCTCGGATTCGGCTGCGCCTCATCCGCGGCGTTGGTCTGAGGCGGGCCACGCCGGGGGTTAAACTTCGGAGATGCCGCGGTTTAAGAATGAGGCGGTGGTGCTGCGGGCGATGGACTGGTCCGAGTCGAGCCAGTTGGTGGTGTTGCTGTGCCGGGAGCGGGGCAAGGTGCGGGGGCTGGCCAAGGGTTCGCGGCGGCTGTCGCCGGGGGCGGTGGGGCGGTTCAGCGGGGGGATCGAGCTGTGCACGAGCGGGCAGGTGATCGCGACGACCCGGCCGAGCACGGAGCTGGCGGCGGTGACCGAGTGGAACCTCACGGACGATCGGCTGCACCTTCGGCGGTCGCTGCCGGCCCAGCGGGCGGGGCTGTACGTCGTCGACCTGGTCGCGGCGTTGCTGGCCGACGAGGACCCGCACCCGCGGGTGTACGCGGCGGTGGTGGGGGCGCTGGATGCGTTGACGGAGGCGGTCGACGACGAGCGGGCGGTGTGGCCGGCGTTGGCGAGGCTGCAGTGGGACGTGCTGGAGGACGTGGGGTATCGGCCGGAGCTGGACCGGGATGTGCAGACCGATGAGCCGCTGGCGGAGGCGGCGACGTACCACTTTGACCCGGACGCGGGGGGGTTCACGACCGCGGGGGGCCCGGACGCGTGGCGGGTGCGTGCGGGGACGCTGGGGGTGTTGCGGGATTTGGCGGGGGGGGACGGGGGGGGGGGTGAGGGG
>CAZVBW010000078.1:0-8583 GCA_964625505.1 uncultured Phycisphaeraceae bacterium | reverse complement strand
CATACCAGACGCTTCGCCCCCCGGAAGGGGCTCAGCGTCGGCTTCGGGGGGAGCTTCCGGGGGCGGGGGGGTGCGGGCCGCGCGGTTGATGTGTGTCTACGTCCGGCATTTGCTGGGGCGGGAGCTGCCGACGATGGGGTGGGTGTTGGGGCGGGGGGGTTGAGGCCTGCTGGGTGGGGGTGCAGCGGGGGCGGAGGTAAGTAGCAGCGGGCACCCACCCACGCCTGAAGGCGGGGGCTTTAGGGGCGGCAGTGGATGTCGCGCGAGGGGGTGGGTGTTCGTCCATTGCGTACCGGGGTGGACCCGGTAGCATGGGTGGTCATGTGGACCCAAGCGATCGTGCTGCTGGCTCAGGACTTGGACACGGTGAACCGCGTCGAGCCGGACAAGCCGTGGATCGCGGTGGCGATGGGGATCGTGCTGGTCATCGGCGTGCTGGTGCCCAGCTTCATGAGCCCCCGCCGGACCCATCAGGACTAAGCCCGGCCGAATCGACCGGCAAACGTGGAATCAGGAGCCTTCTTATGAACAAGCAAGCCCTCGCGGTGCTGGTGCTGGTCAACGTGATGTTGCTGGCGTTGTTGTCTCTGGTCGTGCTGACCCCCGAGCCGGCCCAGGCCCAGCGGCTGGGCGGGGCCGGCGGCGAGTACGCCATGGTTGCCGGCGACGTCAACGGCCGACAACAGGACGCGGTCTACATCGTCAACCTCCGCACCTCCGCCGTCGCCGCCCTGATGTTCAACAGCGGCACCGGCGAGTTCGAGCCCATCGCCCGCCGACTCATCTCCGACGACATCAACGAGACCGGCCGCCGCCGCTAAGCCCCGCAAGCCGGGAGCTCGTCAGCGACGAGCTCGGGCTCCCCGCTCCAAGGAACACCACCCATGACACGCATCCAAACCGCATGCTGGGCCCTGACCGCCTCGGCCGTGACCCTCTCGGGGCTGCTGGTCTTTGCCATCGGCAGCCGCGCCAGCAACGAAGCCCAGGCCCAACTGGTCACCACCCGCGACAACGTCACGGTCATGACCGCCGACACCCGTGAGGGCGAACAGGCCCTGTTCATCCTCGACCACAACCTCGGCGCGCTGCTGGTCTACCGCACCGACGGCCGCGACGAGCTCGAACCGGTGGGCATCCTCAACGTCAACGAGGTCTTCCGCTAAACAGCGGCCGGCCAAGACATCGTTCCGCCCCGCCTCGGTGGAGCGGGTGCAGCAAAGCTGCCCCCGTCCTCGGAGCCGCTGGCCTATAAAAGCGGCGCCCCGCCGAGGAGGAGGCGGCGAGGCGCCAGAGGGGAACCGTGCCCCGGTGATGCCCGATCAAGGCCGGGCCGCCGAAGCGTTGACCCCACCATAACACCGTCGTCACACGGATGGGCCGACCTTGGGGAAGGTCCCTAGCTCTCCCAGGTTCACCCCGCCCGGACCACCATCAGCGTCACGTCGTCTTCCTGGCAGCCGGGCCCGCAGAACACCTCGACCGCCCGGACCACCGCGTCACGGATGTCGCTCGGCGGGTCGTCCATGTGCTTGCGGACCACCCCTGCGAGCCGCTCGACACCGAAGTAAGTGCCCCGCGGGTCCCTCGCCTGCGTCACGCCGTCGGTGCTGATCACCAGCAGATCGCCCGGCTCAAACGTGAAAACCTCGCCGGCATCAAAGCTCGCCTCCCGCTGCACGCCCAGCGGCACATCCGTGCTGGGCAGCTGCTCCAGCCGGCCGTCGGCCTTGCGGATGCACAGCCCCGGGTCGTGCCCCGCCGAGGACCAGGTCAGCTGCCGCGTCTGCGTGTCCAGCACGCCGTAGAACATCGTCATGAACGTCCCGAAGCGGGCATCGCGCATGAAGTGGAAGTTGATGTTCCGCAGCAGCCCCGACACGTCGTTGCCGAACTCCGGCGCCTCGGTCCGCAGCACCGCCCGCGTCCAGGCCATCAGCAGCGCCGCGCCCACGCCGTGGCCCGTTACGTCCGAGACCGTCAGCCCCCAGTACCGCGAGTCCTGGTCCCGCAGCATGGGCTGGCGGCCGCCGATGTCCGGCAGCGTGAGGTCCAGCAGGTCGTAAAAGTCGCCGCCGGTCTCGTCGCAGTACACCGCCGAGCCCGCGACGGTGAAGCCCGGCACGTCCGGCAGCTTGCCGGGGATCAGGTGCTGCTGCATCTCGTGGGCCAGGTGCAACGACCGCTTGAGGTCCTGCCGGTCCCGCAGCTTGTCGGTCATCTGGTTGAACCGGTCGATCAGGTCGTCAAACTCGTCCCGCGTCCGCAGCGATCGAACCGTCTGGGACAGGTCGCCCTGAGCCACCCGGGCCATCGCCTGGTCCAGCACCCGGATCGGCCGGTTCAGCCGGGCCGAGACGATGTACGCGAAGCCCAGCGAGCTGAGCACCACCAGCCCGAAGATCACCGCGGTCAGCGACAGGATCAGCAGGTTGGCCAATCGGAAGAACCCCGTCGCCGACCCGACGCTCACCAGCGCGACCGGCCGGCTGTCCGCGTCCAGCACCGCAGCGAACGCGTGGTACCGCTCCGACGCCGCGCCGTCGGGCGTCGCCCGGGCTTTGGCGTTCGGATCGACGGTCAGTCCGGCCCACGCCCGCCGCAGCAGCTCGCCCTCGGGCAGGGCATTAGGCTGCTCGTCGGGGGCCGCGGTCGAGACCGCCAGCCGCAGCGACGCGGGCACGCCGGTCTCCGGGTCCAGCCCGCCCTCGGGCACCAGCAGCTCGACGCGATCCACCAGCAGGCTCGCCTGCAGCCGCGCCGGGTTGGACGCGTCGGGCCGGGACCGGCGGGTCAATGCATCGCGCGCCACGAGCAGCTGACGCCGCAGCCGCTCCGCCGACGCCCCGGCAATCTCCGGGTCCGGATCGCTCAGCTGCAGCACGTCTTCCGGGGCCAGCTGCTGGGCGACCTGCGCCGCCGCCACCATCGCCGCTGACCCCGCCGCCGCCGCGGGCTGGCTCCGCAGCACCACGTACAACATCGCCACCAGCGCGCCAGCGACCACAACGGCAAAGCCGAAGAACGTGAGGAACAATTTTGTGCGAAACTTCAGCCGCATCGGTGAGGCTCGGAGACGACAGGTCCCCCCACCATAATCGACCGCGGGTGAATCGCCGCACGGCGTGACCCCGAGGATGGCCGCCGTCATACCCGAGCATGGGTCCCGGTTGAGCGGGTGCAGCGCAGCTGCCCCCGTTCACGGCCAAGCCGTGCCGTGCGATCGCACCCGACCCGCCGGCGGACACGCGAATCAAGCCCTGCGGCTCAACGCGGGCGGAAGGCCAACTTGACTTCTATTGACCTCTAGATGGTCGGTATGCGGGCGCGTGCCACACCTCGGACGAAGGCCGATGTGTGCGCTTGCGGCATCCGCGGTCCGCACACATCGCCTCCAAGCCGGCGAGGTGTGCCACCCCTCTCGGGCGCATCCTGACTGTCTGGTTTCAATAAACTCAACCCATCGCGGCACCCGGTCCACCCACCATGTCTCTCACCCCGCACCAGATCCAGCAGTTCCACGACGACGGTTACCTGCTGATCCCCGGTGCCGTGGCCCGCGTCGCCATCGACGCCGCCCGCGCGGCGGTCAACCACTCGCTGGGCTACGACGGCCTGCCCCCGGACGACCTGCCCCGGATGCGGCAGCAGAGCTACTGCCCCGGCCTGGGCAAGCAGCCCGTCATGACCGACCTGCTCAACCGCGGACCGCTCACGCCCATGCTCGAGTCGCTGCTCGGCGACGGGCAGGTCATCCCCGTCACCAGCACCCAGATCGCCCTGCGCTTCCCCGGCCACGGCAGCTCGAAACGCAGCCTCGGCGGCCACATCGATGGCGTCGGCACCGGGCTCAACGGCATCCCCAAGGGCGAGATGCGACGCGGCTTCACCGCCCTGGTCACCGTGCTGCTGGCCGACGTGCTCGAGCCCTGGCGGGGCAACTTCACCGTCTGGCCGGGCTCACACCACGCGGCTCAGCACTACTTCCAGGCCGCCACCCCCGAGCAGCGTCAGCAGGTCCCGCCGCGATACGAGCTGCCGCACGAGCCGGTCCAAGTCTGCGGCCAGGCCGGCGACGCCGTGATCACCCACCACCTGCTCTGGCACGCCGCCGCACCCAACCACGGCCCGGACATCCGCTACGCCGCCATCTTCCGCGTCCGCCAGGCCGACTTCGACCAGGTCGGCACCGCCGCCCACACCGACATGTGGCGCGAATGGCCCGGCGTCCGCCACGCCGTCGCGGATGAGTCAACCTGATCAAGTCCAGCGGGTTCGACTGAGCACGAAGCGTCAGCGAGTGCACGGCCCGCGGCGGGTCTGCGGACTCGCTGAAGCGTCGTGTTCAGGCCACATGCCCGACGCGTGCTGCTGGCGCCTCGCCCCGTCGATGAGCCGATGTATAGGACCGTGCGGCAGCAGTATCATCCGGCCCGAATGCGACAGCGTCTGGGCCTGCTGCTGCGCCTGGTCATCGCGGCCGTCGGGATCGTCTACGTCGCGATGAGCGTGGACTGGGTCGACTCGGTCACGCTGCCGGCTGAATACACCCCGCACATCGAACAGTCGGTGCGGGTGGGTGTGGATGATGTCCGCGGCAAGACGCTGATCCTCGAGGCGGGCAGCCCGGTCGAGCGGGTCCCGTCCGAGCGGTACCGCACCGCGGGGATGAAGACCCAGCCGGGCGAGGCCCAGCTCAAGCGGCTTGCGACCTTTCACCCGTCGGTGTTCCGCAAGCTGCGGGGGGCGGACCTGCGGCTGCTGCTGATGGGGCTGTTGGCGGTGGGCCTGATCTTCCCGGCCCAGACGCTGCGGTGGCACCTGCTGCTGCGGGCCCGCGGCATGCCCGTGCGGCTGTGGCGGACGTTTCGGCTCACGGTGGTGGGCCACTTTTTCAACTTCTGCTTCCCGATGGGCATGACCGGCGGGGACGTGATGAAGGCCTACTACGCCGCCAAGGGCTCGGGCCGGCGGGCCGACGCGGTGATGAGCGTCATCTTCGACCGCATCGCGGGGTTGCTGGGGCTGGTGCTGCTGGCGGGGATCGCGGGCCTGTTCATGCTGGATCGGCCGGTCGTCCGGAACATCACGCTGCTGGTCTGGGGCGGGCTGGCGCTGCTGGTGGTGCTCTCGACGCTGTATTTTTCCAAGCGGGCGCGGGCGACGCTTCGGGTCGGTCGGCTGCTGGCGTGGCTGCCGTTCCAGGAGGCCCTAAAGAGCGTGGACCAGGCGGCACGGGCGTATCGGGACCACAAGTGGGCGGTGCTGGGGTCGGTGGCGATGAGCGTGCCGGTGCACGCGGTGCTGGCGTGGTCGGTAGCTCAGGCGGGCCGGGCGGTGGGGCTGGAGGCGCCGCTGGGGGTGATGCTGACGGTGTTGCCGGTGGTGTTTTTGGCCGGTTCGTTGCCGATTTCGCCGCAGGGGGTCGGGGTGATGGAATGGCTGGGGATCCAGCTGCTCACGCCCAGCGGGGCGAGCCAGAGCGGGGTGGTGCTGATGCTGCTGCTGTTCCGGCTGTACCTGCTGTTCTGGGCGGTGATGGGGGCGGCGGGCCTGCTGGGCGGGGATATTCACCTGCACGCCGACGCCCAGGACGCCGAGCCGGATCATGTCGGGCCGGTGCCGGTGACGTGAGGCTCGCAGGATCGCATGTCCGGTCCGACTCACGACCCTCGCGCAGCCACCGTCGGCTTACTCCTCCAACAGCAGGTGCTCACTGGGGATCACACGGAAGACTTCTTCGATGGTGGTCTCGCCGCGTGCGACCTTGAGCAGGGCGGCCTTGCGGAAGTCGAGCATGCCCTGGTCGATCGCTTCGGCGTGCAGCTCGGCGGCGGTGGCCCGGTTGCTGATCATGCGGCGCAGCTGCTTGTTGACGTTCATCACCTCGAAGATCGCGGTCCGGCCGCTGTAGCCGTGCTCGCCATCGGGGGCGTAAAGCGTCTTGCCCTCGCCGGGCTCGAGCAGGTCGCGGACCTCCTCGAAGGTCTCGGCCTCGTCGTCGAGCGGAAACTCTCTGCGGTGCTCGGGGTCCATCGTCCGCACCAGCCGCTGGGCGACGACGCCGCGGAGGCAGCTGGCGAAAAAGTGCGGCTGCACGCCCAGCGCCAGCAGCGACTCGACGGCCTGGGCGGCGACCGGGGCGTGCATCGTCGCCAGGACCAGGTGGCCGGAGATGGCGGCGCGGATGGAGGTGGCGGCGGTCTCGGCGTCGCGGATTTCGCCGATCATGATCACGTCCGGCGACTGACGCAGGATGCTCTTGAGCAGGGCGGCGAAGTCCAGGTCCAGGTTCGAGTTGACCTGGCTTTGCCGCAGGCCGTCGACGGCGAACTCGATCGGGTCTTCGATTGTGTTGATGCGACGCTTGCCGTCGTTGAGCTTGCGGACCGCGGCGTACATGGAGGCGGTCTTGCCCGAGCCGGTGGGCCCGGTGAAGACGATCAGGCCCGACGGGCTGTCGATCATGCCGCGGACGGCCTTGAGCTGGTCGGCGGAAAAGCCCAGCTGGTCCAGTTCCATCAGCCCGACGTCCCGGCGGAGCAGGCGGATCGACAGGTCTTCGCCGTGGAGCGTCGGGATGGTGTTGAGCCGCAGGTCCACCGGCTCGTCGTCGACCTCGACGACCCACCGCCCGTCGTTGGGACGCCGTCGCTCGGCGACGTCCATCTCGGCGGCGGCCTTGATGGACTGGATGCACCGCAGGCCGTGCTCCAGGCCCAGGATGCTGATCCGCTCGATCATCCCCAGCCGGCGGACGCCCACGGCGACGAACTCCTGGTGGCTCTCGAAGAACAAGTCGCTGGCACCCAGCCGGACCGCGTGGTTGACCAGCCGTTGGACCGATTCCTCGACGTCCAGCTCAGCAACGTCGAGCGTCCGGCCCGAGTCCGCGTCGCCAAAATCCACCTTCACGTCACCGCGATCCACCATCAGTCGTTGCTCCCGTGGCCCCCGTTGCAGTCCAACATCGCCTCGGCGGCGGTCTGATCCTTGGCCACCTTCAACACCCGGTCCACCCGCAACACCCGCAGGATGCTCTTGACCTCGTCGCTGAGGCAAAACAGCACCAGATCCCCGCCCCCGCCGGCCAGGGCCTTATTGCAGTACAGCAGCCAGCCGACGCCCGACGAATCGACGTGCGTCACCGCGTCGAAGTCCATCAGGACCTTGTGATCCCGCCAGCCGGCCCCGAGCTCCTGGGCCAACGGGTTGGCCGAATCGTCGTCAAACAGCACGCCCACCACGTCGCCTGACAGCACCACCCGCACACAACCGTCGGCGCTTCGCGTGTTGACGTGGATCTGCATCTGGCCTCTTCCGCCCTCGGTTCACGCTCGAGACATGCGGCCGCCACCGGCCTGCTGCACTATACCGCCGGGGGCCGGCCCGCCGCCGCCACCAGGACGCGGCTCATCTTCTTCACACCGCCGCCGTTTAGCGGTCGCAGCGCAGCTGCACCCGCCCGCGGCGCAGCCGCGGCCTGACCCGGGGGCTGACACCCCCGGCTAAACGACGACCGCCCCCCGTTTAGCCGCGGGCCCTAGCCCGCGCGTCCGCGGCGACGCCGCGGATCAACCCGCCTGCCCCACACCCCGCAGCGCCCGCCCCGCCACCCAGCCAAGCCCCACCAGCAGCACCCCAGTCGCCACGATCCCCAGGACCACCACCCCCACCGGCGGCCCGGCCGGCTCATCCAGCCGGCCCAACGCCGAGCCCACCCATGCCATCGCTGCCGCCCGCGGCAGCAGCCCCGCCGCCGTGCCCAATACCAACGGCCACCACCCCAACCCGAAGACCGCCGCCAGCACATTGGTCGTCCCGTAAGGCACCGCCGGCGAGAGCCGAAGCAGCCCCACCCACATCGCCGCACGCGCCCACGACCAGCGACTTTCCGACTCACCCTCGCCGCCAATCGCCCGCATCACCGCCGCCCCCCGCGGTGACCGCTGCGCCGCCCGCGCCAGCCCGTCGCCGGCCAACCGCCCGGCCAGCCACTTGCCCACCGGGGCCCCGATCGTTGCCGCCAGCACCGCGACCCCCGCACCCCCCGCCGCACCCAGCGACCAACCGCCCACCAACGACACCACGTGCGTCGGCACCAGCGCCAGCCCACACAGCACCACCCCGCCCAGCAGCAGCACCCCCGCCACCGCCAGCCCGCCCTCGCCTAGCCACACGGCATTCGCGTACGCCCATCCCAACACCACCAGCCCGCCGAGCAGCTGCGTCCCCGCCGCCCCCACCGCCACCGACCCGGGCCGAAGCCAAATCAGCCATCGTGTCAACCACCGCCGCATCCCCGAGCGTAGCGCCATCGACCGATCCAATGACGATCCTTCGCTCATGCGGCAGGCTCTAACGAGTCAGGGAACGGTCCGCGCCTCTTCCCCAGCCGCGGGTATCCACCCGCGACTCATAGCGTGGTGCCATTCACATTGGGCGGCCAACGCGGCTCGCGCTGCATCCCTCGCTCACGCGTCGGGCTCGGATCAGGCACAGATGCGTCGCTCCCATTCCCTAGACGATTTGGCGTCAACTTCTGCCACCCCTCCCTCTGAGGGAGGGGCCGGGGGAGGGTGG
>CAZVBW010000077.1:0-17818 GCA_964625505.1 uncultured Phycisphaeraceae bacterium | reverse complement strand
CACGCTCCGCACCCCAGCCCCCGCCAGCGCCACCTCCCGCTCCGCCCACGCCCCGTGGTCCAGCCGGCCCCACGCGTCGTACAGCGACCCGTCACCCCCCGCCGACAGCACCCACACCGGCTCACCCGCCGCCGCCAACAGGTCCACCACCGGCTCAGGCAACTCCACCACCCCGATCAAAACAATCCCCCGGCCATCCCCCGCATCACCCGCGCCCGCCCCCCCCCCCGATCGCCGCTCGGGCCTCCGCTCCGCACGCTAACCACCGGTCCAGCGGGTCCACCCGCCCCCGCTCCGCCAGCCGCTGGCGGTACGCCCGGCCCAGCTCGTCCAGCGCCGCCCACCGCGCGACCGGCGCAGCCGGCGGTGCATCGGCCACCGCATCCGCCCACGTCCGCTTCGCCCCCCAGAGCACCCGGTCCGCCTCCGCCCAACGCTCCGCAAGCGACAGCCAGCCCCGCCAGTCCTCCCGCCCCGGCGGCTGACTCGCCACCGCCTCCACCGCCGCCGGGTCCGCCCCACGCAGCACCGCCGCCCGCGCCAGCAACGTCTCCAACTCACTCGCCACCCGCGGCACATCTCCGGCACCGCACAACCGCTCCGCCAGCCGACCCACCGTCACCACCGTCGGCGGATGCAACGCCCGCCCCGGCACCTGCTCCACCGCCAGCCGCTCGATCAGCCGACGACCGCCCCGCGCCGACCCCGTCACCACCGTCACCCCGTGCAGGTCCAACCCTTCAGGCCCACCAAACCGCTCATGCAACCACCCCGCCGCCGCCTCCAGCACCGGCCGCCCCCACCCCAGCATGACCCGCTCCGCCAGCACCCCACCACTTTAAGCCCACCCCGGTGCATCCCCCGAAGCCGACGCTGATCCGCCTTAGGCGGAGAAGCGTCTGGTATCCCAGGCCACGCGACCTTCCCAGAAGCCGACGCTGATCTACCTCAGGCCCAGAAGCGTCTGGTATCTCCCACCCTCCTACACTCCCGCCCATGGAATCGAACATTGACAACCGCATCGCCCAGTGGGAAAAGATGGCCGCCGAGGCCCCCGACGATATGGCCTACTTCAGCCTCGGCTCGGCCTACCAGGACGCCGGCCGACTCGAAGACGCTGCCGAGGCCTACGACCAGGCCATCCAGCGAAACGATGGCCTGTCCCGCGCGTACCAGAAGCGCGGGGAGGTCCTCCACAAGCTCGACCGCCCCGACGAGGCCGGCGACGTGCTCGAGGCCGGCTACCGCGTCGCGACCAGCCGCGGCGACGTCATGCCCCAGCGCTCCATCGCCGCGCTGCTCCAGCGCCTGGACCGCCCGCTGCCCGACGTGTCCGACCTGAAACCCGAGGTGCCCGATGACGAACCGATCGAGGGCGAGGCCATCCTCGACCGCCGCACCGGTCGCAAGCAGCCCAAGCTCGCCGGCCCCCCCATGAAGGGCCCCGTCGGCCAGTTCATCTACGACCACTTCGGCCAGCAGACCTGGTCCGAATGGATCGGCCAGGGCACCAAGGTCATCAACGAGCTCCGCCTGGACTTCTCCAACCCCGCCCACCAGGACACCTACGAACAGCAAATGCTCGACTGGCTCGGCGTCTCGCAGGACGAGATCGACGAGCACGCCGCGTCGTCCGCCGCAACCTAAAGCCCGGGGTTCGCCACCCCGGGCCCCGCATGCCGCTGTTTCGCACGACCTTGATCCTCGGACTTACGATGACGATGCCGGCGGTTTCGAAAGCCGACACCATCACTGGGCCGCAACGCGTCACGGTGTTCCAGCGCGGCGACGACAACTACGCCGCGTTCCGCATCCCGGCCCTGACCGTGGCAGGCAATGGTGAGGTGCTCGCCTTCGCCGAGGCCCGGCGCGTCGGTGACCGTGACCAAGGCGACATCGACCTGGTCCTGCGACGCAGCACCGACGGCGGGGCAACTTGGTCGGACCTGCAACTCGTCGGCGAGCGGGGCGAGCACACCTACGGCAACCCCACGCCGATCCTCGCCCGCGACAACACGATTCACCTGCTGACGACCTCCAATCATGGCGAGGACGTCAAGCACGCCATCCGGGCCGGGACCAGCCACGACATCCGCCGGGTCCACTACCAGCGGTCGACCGACCACGGCCACACCTGGACGCCGCCCCGCGAGATCACCGACCAGGCCACACCCGTCGGTGCCGACTGGCGCTGGTACGCCACCGGCCCGGGCCACGGCATCCAGCTGACCCACGGCCCCCACGCCGGCCGGCTCGTCGCCCCGGCCAACCACTCAGACCACGACCGCCCGACCGACTCGCCGCAGGAGGCCACCAACGCCTCGCACGTGCTGCTCAGCGACGACGGCGGCCAGACCTGGCGCGTCGGCGGGATCGTCCCCGCCACCGGGCCGCAGATCCGCCCGTGGGAGGCGACGGTCGCCCAGCTGCCCGACGGCCGGATTGTGCTCAATGCCCGCAACCAGCCGGTCGATGCCGCCCCGCGCGTCCAGGCGGTCAGCGACGACGGCGGCGAGAGCTTCGGCCCGCCGCGGCTGGTCCCCGAGCTGGTCGAGCCGAGCCGGTTCAGCGGCGGATGCCAGGGCTCGCTGCTGTACGACGCCGGGCGCGGCGTGCTGTGGTTCTCCAACCCCGCGGCCACCGAGCAGCGCGAGAACCTGACCGTCCGCCGCAGCGACGACGGCGGCCAGACCTGGAACGCCGGCGTCGTGATCCACGCCGGCCCGTCGGGCTACAGCGACCTGACGCTCCTGCCCGACGGCACCCTCGGGCTGCTGTTCGAGAACGGCGAGACGCGTTACAACGGGCGGATCAGTTTCGTGCGGGTGGAGGCGTCAAGCCCCGCTGAACCCGCCCCGTAAGACGGGCGTCTCGCCCGTCAATCAAGCGGAGCTTGATTCATGTGGCCCTTTAAGGGCGAGTGGTCGTGACGCCCGTCCTACGGATCAAGGCATCGAACCGCTACCGGTGGAGGGGGCTTGTGCCAGGCCGCAGGTCGCAAGCGAGCTCGTCAGCAGCCCCATCAGATGGGCGTCTTGATCCCCATCGCCCGCAGGGCACACCACCCTGACTTCGCCTCGAACACGGTGAAGCCCCCAAGCAGCAGCAGCCCCGCGACGATCAGCCACCACCACCAGCCCGGCAGCGCCAGGACCATCACCAGGATCGCGGCGACGACCCCCAGCACCAGCGTCAGCAGCCCGAAGAACAGCCGCACCGCCCGTCCACGCGCTTCAAGATTGCACTGCATGCCCGCAGCGTAGCGCCTCAGGCCAAGCAGGGCATTTGCGGCATTTGGTCAACGTCGTGACGCGGCCGGTCGTACGATGTCCGTCATGTTCGACGCCGGCCAGGCCGAGATCGATGCCGTCGCCGCGGTCATCCGCTCGGGCAAGCTGTTCCGCTACGGCGGCGCTTCCGGCGGCGTGTGCGACCGTTTCGAGCGGCGGTATGCGATGTTCGTCGGCAGCCCGCACTGCGGCATGACGTCGTCGGGCAGCGCGGCCCTGGTGGCGGGGCTCACCGGCGTGGGCGTCGGGCCCGGCGATGAGGTGCTCGTGCCCGCCCACACTTACATGGCCACCGCCCTTGCGGTCCTCGCCGTCGGCGCGATCCCGGTCGTGGTCGACATTGACGAGGCGATCACCCTCGACCCCGAGGCGGTGCGGGACGCGATCGGCCCTTCCGTCGCGGCGATGATCCCGGTGCATATGTGGGGCCTGCCCTGCGACATGGACCCGCTGCTCGCCATCGCCGCCGACCATGACCTGCGGGTCGTCGAGGACGCCTGCCAGGGTGTCGGCGGGACGTACCACGGCCGCGGCCTGGGCAGCCTTGGCGACGCCGGGGCCTACAGCTTCAACTACTACAAACACATCACCTGCGGCGAGGGCGGGGCGGTCGTCGCCCGTAACCCGCGGGTTTTCGCCCGGGCCCGCTGCCGCATCGATGCATGTGCCCCGTACTGGGCCCAAGGCATGGACCACGCCGACGCCAACCACTTCGCCGCTGCCGGCTCCCGCGCTTCGGAGATCGAGGCCGCGATGCTCGAGGTCCAGCTCGACCGCCTGCCCGGCTGGCTCGACACGCTCCGCCAGCTCAAGCGGCGCCTCACCGCCGCTGCCCGCGACGCCGGGCTCACCCCCGCCCCGGTCCACGACCCGGACGGCGACTGCGCCAGCTACCTCCTGTTGCAGGCCGACACCCCCGACGACGCCGACACGCTCGCCGACCGGCTCGGCGGCGAGGTGCTGCTGCACACCGGCCGGCACACCTACACCGACTGGGCCCCGCTGCTGGCCGGCCGCGGCGGCCACCACCCGGCGATGGACCCGTACCGCATGCCCGCCAACCGCCACCTCCGCCGGGAGCTTCGCCCTGATCAGTGCCCGCGGTCGCTCGTGTTGGTCGGCCGGACCGTCCGCCTGTCGCTGCACCCGTCGATGGACGACGCCGCGGTGGATGCATGGATCCACAAGATGCAGGCACGGCCCGTCGTCGCCGCGACCTGAGCCCCGCATGGACATGCGGGGCTAAGACCTCGATGGTTCACCGCGCCCCCGTCGCGTCCCGGTCACGATACATCTGCCAGAACAATAACCACGGGTCCAACAGATATTCCATATCCCCTTCGCGGATACCAAACGCGAAGTGACTGTGCTCGTGCGAGCCGTTGTGCACGCCGGCCCCCTCCGCGTAGTGCACCCCCGCCTCGATCGGCTCACCCTCGGGCACGAGCAGCCGGGTCAGGTGGTGCGACTGGAGCAGCCACGTCTTGCCGTCCGGCCAGTGGTGCAGCCCCCGCCAGCGGTTGTTGTTCGCCCCCGCCGTGGTGCTGTCGAACAGCTCGTGCTCGTGGATCGACACCGGCGTCCACAGCGGCGTGCCCGCCGGGTGGTTGATATCCAGCCCACCGTGGCACTCGGCGCCGTCGTAGGGCCCGAGCCAGACGTCCTCGCCGCGGTAGCACTGCTCGACCCGCAGCGAGCCCTCGGGCAGCGGGCACCACGGATGCACCAGCGGCGGGCAGATCCGCTGCGTCGCGTCCCACACCGCCAGCCGGCAGGCCTTGCGGGGGAAGCACGCCGTCGTCCCGTGCGAGGTCAGGAACGCATCGATCCCCGCCACCGCGTCCAGCCAGAGGTGCAGACCCATGACCGTGGGCGGATCGCGGAAGTTGTCTTGCGAAGGGATCTGCCGAACCAAACTGACCACCTGCCCATCAACCTTCAGCCGGCAGGAAATCTGGTACCGGATCACCCCGTCCGCATCCCGGTATGGCAGCCGCCCCCGCCGCTTCACGCTCGCCTTCGTGTCAAGCAGCTTGACCGTCCGCGTCCCGCCACCTAACAGCTTCACCGACACCGTCTCCCCGCAATCCAGCTCCACCGCACTGAGCGTCGGGGTCGACACAAGTTCACGTTCCATTTCTGCCATCTGCCGACTCCCGTGGAGATAACCCGCAACCCGCAACCCGCAACCCGCATTCACAGCGCCGCCAGCCGCATCGCCCGGTCCTGCGCGATCAGCGCCTCGATCAGCGGGTCCAGCTGGCCCTGCATGACCGACTGCAGGTTCGCCGACTTCACGTCGCCCTCCAGGCGGTGGTCGACGACCATGTTGTCCTTCCAGCGGTAGGTCCGCACCCGCTCGGCCCGGCCGCCGGTGCCGATCATCTCGCTCCGCTGGTCGGCCCGGTCGGCGTCATTCTGCTGCTGGCGGTGGTCGTGGACCCGGGCCCGCAGCAGCTGCCACGCCTTCTGCCGGTTCTGCTGCTGGCTCTTGGACTCCTGCATCCGGACCTCGATGCCCGTGGGCTTGTGGATCAGGTGCACGGCCGTGGCGACCTTGTTGACGTTCTGCCCGCCCGGGCCCTGGGCCGTCGTCACGTGCGTTTCGACCTCCGACTCGTCCAGCGGCTCGGCCGTCTCGTCGGGCTCGGGCAGCACCGCGACCGTGGCGGTGCTCGTGTGCACCCGGCCCTGGCTCTCGGTCGCCGGGACGCGCTTCACGCAGTGCACCCCGCCCTCGTAGCCCAGGTGCTGCCACACCGCCGGGCCGCTGACCGTCGCCACCGCCTGCCGCACCCCGCCCTGATCGCCCCCGGAAAAGTCCACCACCTCGAGTGACCAACCCTTGGCCTTGGCGAACAGCTGGTACGCCTCCAGCAGCTCACCCGCAAACAGCGCCGCCTCGTCCCCGCCGGTCCCCGCCCGCAGCTCCAGCACCACCGACGCCACCGCCGCGTCGTCGGCCGTAACAAGGTCGCCGGTGATTGAGTCGATCAGCCCGGCCGAAGACCCGGTCAGCTCCTCGACCTGCATCCGCGCCATCTCGACCAATTCCGCATCGTCTTCTTCGGCGATGATCCGGTTCGCCTCGGTCAGCTCTTCCTGCAACGCCCGCCACTCCCGGAACCGCGTCACAAGCCCGTCGATCGCCGCTCGCTTGACCGACAGCGCCCGCACCTGCTCGTGATCGCTCATCACCTCCGGCAACGCCAGCTTCGCGTCCAGCTCCCGCTGCTGCGCGTCCAGCTGCTCCAGCTTCGCAATCAGTCCCGGCGACGGGTCGGCCATGCCGGTCACGATAGTGAGGCGCCCCACCATTTAGCCGCGGGGCTCGCCCCGCGCGACCCACCCTCAGGCGATCCGCCGCGTCCGGCCGTCGCCGCCCGAAGCTGCTCGGCGCGGGATGCGGGGGGCTGCTGTTGGGGCGGCGGGTGGTCCAGGTATGGCGGCATCGGAAGTAGCTGGCGCGGGTAGGGATGCTTCCGGGGGCCGGGCACCGCTGCGGTGGGTTCCGCTCCGCACCACCGACCGTACATGCTGCTAAAGTTAATCTAGGGGTCTATGGCCGACATGGGTGCTATCGCGAATATTGGAGATCTCGCAAAGCCAGCAACTGCCTTGATTGAGAAGGTTTCGGGGGCTATCGGTACCGTCTACGAGCCACATCATATTCGACGAATCGCTCGGGCGAATGCTGATGCTGCCATCATTGAAGCTCAATCGACGATTGAAGTAAATGCGATCCATCGCAGAGCGTTATCTCGATTTGTCACCGAGGAAGGTAAGAAGCAGGAAAACATAGAGACGATCACCGCGAAGGCGGTTCCCTATCTCGACGATGATGCGGAACCGCAAGGCGTTGAAGATGATTGGGTTACAAACTTTTTCGAGAAGGGCCGGCTCGTCTCGGATGATCAGATGCAGGAGCTTTGGGCGAGGGTTCTCGCTGGCGAAGCGAACGTACCTGGGACCTTCTCTAGACGGACCGTTGCGACTCTCGAATCTTTCGATAAGGCTGACGCGCTCGGCTTTCAGCGGCTCTGTCGCTCGACGTGGAACATTCAGGGAGTTACCGCCACGGTCTACGACTTCAACGCAGCCGTGTACAAGAAAATGGGAATCGACTTCGGTCTGATTACACACCTCGCGTCAATTGGCCTTGTCCGATTCGAACCACTTAGCGGCTTCAATCTGACGGGGTTGGAAGGTCGACGACTCGTCCACTACCATGGACGGCCAATCATCCTGCAGTTTCCGAAAGAGAAGGACAACACGCTTTCGTTGGGAAAGGTGCTGCTGACGCAAGCTGGCGAGCAACTTGCCCTTGTGTGTCATTCGGAGAGCAGCGACGAGTTGTTCGCTCACACTCTCGACGTTTGGAGAGAGAAGAAGATCCGCATCTCCTCGCCGTGGCCGCTTGAAAAATGGCGACGAGCCAAGTAGCTGACAATCGCAGATCGCTGCTGCGACTCGACGACCGGGGCGAGCTCAGCCCTTTTTGCCGAAGTAGTTGCCGCTGAACTTCTTCTGGAACTTCTCGACGCGGCCGGCGGTATCGACGAACTTTTGTTTGCCGGTGTAGAAGGGGTGGCTGGCGGAGGAGATGTCGACCTTGACCAGGGGGTACTCGTGGCCGTCGTCCCACTTGACGGTCTGGTTGCTCGGGGCGGCTGAGCGGGTCAGGAAGGATTCGCCGGCCGAGACGTCCTGGAAGACGACGGGGCGGTAGGTGGGCTGCTTGGTCTTGGACTTGGCCATGGCGGGTGAGGGGGGGTTGGGGTGGGGCGGGGAGCAGTGCCACTGAAGTGGCACTGCCGGGGCGGCGCGGAAAATAGCGAGCCGGGCAATATAGCAGGTGAGGCGGGGGCGTCGAGGCCGCGGGTTCACACCCGCGGCTTCACGGTTGCGGTACAAGGGGGCCATGGCCGAGCGGGCGAACATTCTGTTGATCGTGGTGGACCAGTGGCGGCGGGACGCGATGGGGTGTGCGGGGCACCCGGTGGTGCGGACGCCGCACCTGGACCGGCTGGCGGCCGATGGGGTGCGGTTCACCCGGGCCTACTCGGCGACGCCGACGTGCGTCCCGGCCCGGGCGGCGCTGATGACCGGGCTGTCGCAGGAGCGGCACGGGTTTGTGGGCTACAGCGAGGCGGTCGACTGGCGGTACCGCACGACGCTCGCGGGGACGCTGGCCGACGCGGGGTACCACACGCAGTGCGTCGGGAAGATGCACGTCAAGCCCTGCCGCAACCTGATGGGCTTCCACAACGTGGTCCTGCACGACGGGTATTTGCACTCGCACCACGGGGCGGGGGCGGACCTGATGCACAACGACGACTACCTGCCGGAGCTGCGGCGGGAGACCGGCAGGCCGCTGGCCCAGCCGTACGACCACGGGATCGGGTGCAACGGGTACGCGGTCGCGCCGTGGCCTTACGACGACCGGCTGCACCCGACGGCGTGGGCGACCGACCACGCGTGCGACTTCCTGACGCGGCGGCGGGACCCGAGCCGGCCGTTCTTTTTAAAGGTGAGCTATCACCGGCCGCACCCGCCGCTGGACCCGCCGGGGCGGCTGTTGGACAGCTATCGGGACGCCGAGCTGCCCGAGCCGGCGGTCGGGGACTGGGCGGCGGACCTGGAGCTGCCGGCGGGCACGAGCCCGGAGTCGCCGGTGCCGCGTGACCGGGCGGGGATCGACCCGGCGCGGCGGGCGTACTTCGCCCAGTGCACCCACATCGACGAGCAGATCAACCGGCTGACCCACGCTTTGATCACCGCGGGCGTCGAGCGGGACACTCACATCCTGTTCGTCAGCGACCACGGCGAGATGCTGTACGACCACCACCAGGTCGCCAAGGCGCTGCCGTTCGAGGCCTCGGCGGGGATCCCGTGCCTGTTGCGAGCGGCGACTTCAAGTGGGCGGCTGCAGGAGATGAAGGGCACGACGTGCGATGGTGTGGTGGAGCTGCGGGACGTGCTGGCGACATGCTGCGATCTGGCGGAGATCGACCGCCCCGACACGGATGGGCTGAGTCTGGCGGGCGTGGCGGAAGGCCGTGAGTCGCGCGGTGTGCTGCACGGCGAGCACGAGCGGGGTGAGCGGTCCAACCACTGGCTGACCGATGGGCGCTTGAAGTACATCTGGTGGAGCCAGACCGGCGAGCAGCAGCTGTTCGACCTGGACGCGGACCCGCGGGAATTGCACGACCTGGCGGGTGAGCGGAGCGGGGAGCTTGCGGATTGGCGGGGGCGGATGGTCGAGGCGCTGGCGGGTCGGCCGGAGCAGTTTGTGGACGGCGGGGCATTGGTGGTGGGGCGGGAGCAGAAGCCGGCGTTGCCTCGGGCGGGGACGGATGCGCGGGAGTGGGTGTGAAGCCGCGGAGGACAATCCGCGGCGTCGGAGGGCGAGACCAAAGCCGCGACGATGCCGCGGGTTCACACCCGCGGCTTCACTTGTCGCGGTGGGGTAGAACACGCGGATGGCGAAGGTCTTCTTGAACGGTGAACTGGTGGAGGCGGGGGCGGCTCGGGTGTCGGTGAGCGATGCGGGGCTGCAGCAGGCGGTGGGGCTGTTCGAGACGGTGCAGGTGGTGGACGGGCAGCCGGTGCGGCTGGCGGAGCACCTGCAGCGGATGGCCGGTTCGGCGGGGGTGCTGGGGCTGGCGGCGGACATGCAGACCGGGCCGCTGGGCGAGGCGGTGCGGGCGGTGATCGATCAGGATGAGCTGCGGGAGCTGGCGGCTGGGGGGGCGAAGCTGCGGGTGCGGTTGACGGTGACGGCGGGGGTGCTGGAGGCGAGGGAGGGGGGGCCGCCGAGGGTGCGGCAGACGGTGGTGGCGCAGGCGCAGCCGGCGGTGCAGCTGGAGCCGCGGTACTACGAGCAGGGGGTGATGGCGGTGGTGCACGGCCCGGCGGCGAACCCGTTTGATGAGCTGGCGGGGCACAAGACGCTGGACTATTGGGCGCGGCTGCGGTCGCTGCGGCGGGCGGCGTCGGCGGGGGCGGCCGAGGCGATCTGGCTGCAGGTGACCAACCACTTGGCGGGCGGGTCGATCAGCAACCTGCTGCTGGTCAAGGACGGGGCGGTGCTCACGCCGATCGCGCGGGGCGAGGAGGCGGACGGGGCGCTGCCTGCCCCGGTGGTGCCCGGCCTGACGCGGGCGGCGGCGCTGCGGGCGGCGGCGGAGGCGGGGCTGGAGGTGCAGCGGCGGATGCTGAACATTGATGATCTGCTGGGGGCCGACGAGGCGATGCTGACCAACGGCGACTGGGGGGTGCTGCCGCTGACGAAGGTGGAGAAGCATGCGGTGGGGGATGGGCAGCCGGGGCCGGTGACGCGGCGGTTGATGGAAGCGGTGGGGCGGTCGTGACGCGCGGGGTGCGGTGCATTGCGGGCACTGGGGAGGGCGCGGGCAGGGGGCTGGTAAGATGGCAGCATGCCGATCGGCGGGCTTGGCTACGGCGGGGGGCAGCGGGATGCTTCGGCGTCCAGCGCGGCGGCGTCTACGGCCGCGCCGATGGCTCAGCGTGATGCCCGGCATGCCGAGGACAAGCTGGACCGGCTGGCGTTGATCAACATGGCGATGTGGTCGTTGATGCAGGACAAACTCGGGCACACCGAGGAAGACCTGATGGAGCGGGTGCAGCTGCTCGACCAGATGGACGGCAGCGACGACGGGAAGGCGACTCGGAGCGTCTCGCAGTGCCGGGCGTGCGGCCGGCCGATGGGCCCGCGGCACCGAAAGTGCATGTACTGCGGCAAGGCCCGGGCGGCGAGCTCCGCCTTCGACACGCTCTGAGCCGGCAGCGGGTTCAGTCCCGGTCGGCGTTCTGCACGGCCCTGCAGAACGCGGCGATCCGCTGGGGGTCTTTCACCCCGCGGCTGGACTCGACGCCGCTGGAGACGTCCACGGCGTAGGGCCGCACCGCACCGAGAGCCACGCCGACGTTCTCGGGGGTGAGCCCGCCGGCGAGGATCAGCGGCGGCGATGGGGCCAGCCGCCCGGTCTTCTGCATGTCGGCGAGCTCGGTCCAGTCGAGGCTGCGGCCGGTCCCGCCGCTGGGCCCCGCGTTGGCGTCGCCACGTTGCGGGGCGTCCAGCAGCACCGCGTCGAGCCGGCCGGACGAGCCGCGCCATGCCGCGAGGTGCTTCTCGACGTGCCCGGGGTCAAAGGCGATGGCCTTGATCACCCGCAGGTGCGACAGCGACGTGCCGTATGCCGGACCCTCCCGCCCGTGCAGCTGGACGGTGCCCACGCCCGTCGCGGCGGCGACGCGAGCCACTTCACCGGACGAGGCATCGACGAACAGCCCGACCGGCTCGACCATCGGCGGCAGCGCCTCGACGATGGCGCGGGCGGTGTCCACGTCGACCCGCCGCGGCGAGGCCTGCACGAACACCAGCCCGATCGCATCGGCCCCGGCGTCGACGGCCGCCCGGGCGGTGGCCAGGTCGCGGACGCCGCAGATTTTGATTCGGGTGCGGGTCATGGTCGCAAGGTCTCACCGGCGGGCATGCGGTTCAGGCCGGGGTCAACCGAGCATATTCGAGCACGAGGGTCTTTCGGCCGACGCCGGGGAACTCGATCTTGGCCCGGGCGGAGGGGCCGGCACCGCTGAGGGTCAGCACCGTGCCGGTGCCAAACTGCGGGTGCCGCACGCGGGTGCCCGGCGGGAACGGCGGGGGCTTTTTAGAGCCGCCCGACCGCCGGGGGAACGCCCCGTCGCCCAGGCCGCCGCCGGAGCCGGCCGATCCACCGGCGAGGAACGCCCGTTCGGCGTCGCCGGCCACGTCCTCTTTCTGGACCGCTTCGTCGGGCAGCTCGTCGAGGAACCGGCTGGCGATGGTCGCCTTGGTCTCGCCAAAGACGGTCCTCCACTGGGCGTGGGTGAGGTACAGGTGGCGCTCGGCGCGGGTGATGCCGACGAAGGCGAGCCGGCGTTCTTCCTCGAGTTCGGTCGGGTCGCGGTTGGCGCGGTCGTGCGGCAGCAGGCCGTCCTCGACGCCGAGCATCGCCACGACAGGAAACTCCAGCCCCTTCGCGGCGTGGAGCGTCATCAGCGTGACCGCGCCCTGGTCCTTGTCGAGCGCGTCGATGTCGGCGACCAGCGAGATGCGTTCCAGGAACGCGAGCAGCTTTTGTCCAAGCGTCAGGTCGCCGCTGGGGTTTTCATCGGCGAGTACGCCGTCGTCGGGGATCGCCGGCATCTCACTCGTGTCGCCCTCATCGTCTTCCGGGGGGTCGTAGAGCTGTTCTTCGAACTGCTGGGCGGAGCTGACCAGTTCGCCGAGGTTGGCCAGGCGTTCGCGGTCGGGGTCGGACTTGTCGTTGGCGTAGAAGTCGCGCATCCCCGATTCGTTGATGATGCGCTGCACGAATTCGGCAAGCGATAGCTCCAGCTCGTGGTCCGCTTGCGGCGCGGCATCTGCAGGGCTGTCATCGGGCGCGGCATCCCGGCCAGCGCCGCTTGATGGGCACTGCCCGTCAGAAGGAATCGTCCCCGCGAACAAGCCGCTTGCCGGTGCCTGGGGCGGTTCGGGGGCCGCTTGATCGGCGCCGTCGGTCTCAGCGATCTCGGGTGGGCTGGCCGGCGTGTCCTGATCCAGCCCCGCCATCGCCCGCCAGCCGTCGACCAGCTTGGCGAAGCGGGCCAACGCGGTCTGGGCTCGGGTGTTCAGGTCCGGCACCACTGCCGGGTCCCGCGCGAGCTCGTCCACCGGCTCGCCGGTGCGGGTCGCCTGGGCCTGGAGCGTCTTGATCGTCGCGCTGCTGATGCCGCGGGCGGGGGTGTTGATGATCCGCAGAAGGTTGACCTCGTCGGCCGAGTTGGCAACCGTGCGAAGATAGGCCACCGCGTCCTTGATTTCCTTGCGGTCGTAGAACGCGGTGCCCCGGGCGATCTGGTAGGGCACCCCGGCATCCCGCAGCGTCTCCTCCATCACGCGAGACAGCGAGTTGATCCGGTAGAAGACCGCCATCTGGCCCCAGGGCGTCCCGGCGGTCTGGTGCTTGCGGAGCTTGTCGAGGATCGTCCTGGCCTCGTGCTGCTCGTCGGTGCACCTGATGATCCGCACGGCCTCGCCGTCGCCGGCGTCGGTGAACAGGGCCTTGTGCTTGCGGGCCGAATTGTTCTGGATCAGCACGTCGGCAGCACGCAGGATGTGCCCCGTGCTGCGATAATTCTGCTCCAAACGGACCACGACAGCGTCGGGGTAGTCCTGCTCGAAGCTGAGGATGTTGGCGATGTCCGCGCCCCGCCAGCCGTAGATCGACTGGTCCGGGTCGCCGGTGGCCATGATGTTGTTCGGCCCGCCCTGGCCGGGGGCCAGGCGGTGGGCGATTTCGTACTGGGCCTTGTTGGTGTCCTGGTACTCGTCGATGAGCACGTACAGAAAACGCTGCTGCAGCGCCTCGGTCACGTCCGGGTGCTCGCGGAGCAGGCGGACCGTTTCAAGCAGCAAATCATCGAAATCCACGGCCTTGTTTCGGCGGAGGATCTGCTGGTACTTCGAATAGACCTTGGAGACGGTCCGGCTATAGAAGTCCATCGCCTGGGCCGCGTAGCCCTCGGGGCTCAGCAGGTCGTTCTTGGCGTTGCTGATGGTGCTCAGCATCGTGGCCGGGGGGAAGTTCTTGGTGCTGATCTCCAGGTCGTCCAGCGCCTGCTTGATCGCCCGCTTCTGGTCGGCGGTGTCGTAGATCGAGAAGCCTGGGGGCAGGTCCAGCCGCTCGGCGTGCTGCCGCAGCACGCGGGCACAGAGGCTGTGGAACGTGCAGATCGTCGCGGCCCGGGCCTGCCGGGCGGTGAGCGTCTGGGCGACGCGGTCGCGCATCTCGCCGGCGGCCTTGTTGGTGAACGTGATGGCGAGCACCTGCCACGGGGCCACGCCCAGCCGCTTGACGAGGTAGGCGATGCGGCGGGTGATGACGCGGGTCTTGCCCGAGCCCGGGCCGGCGAGCACCAGCAGCGGGCCGTCGCCGTGGCTGGCCGCGCGAGCCTGCTCGGGGGTCAGGCCCTCCAGCAGCGGGTCATCGCCCGAAGCGGCGGGCGGCGTGGGGTGCGGGTGGACCGGTTGCTCCGTCAACGTGGCCATCGGGCGAGTGTAGCCGGGGGGTGTCTGGAGTCGTCGGGGGTCTGGTCGAGTTCAAATCTCGGTTGCTCTAACTTGTGTCGATGCACGACTGGCTGCTGGCGACGACGAATCCGCACAAGCTGGAGGAAATTCAGGCGGTACTGAATGAAGTCCCGATCCGGTGGACGCTGCTGTCCGAGCTGGACGCAGTGGTGAACGAGCCGGTGGAGGATCAGGACACGTTTTTGGGCAACGCGTCGCAGAAGGCCCGGCACTACGCCCGGGCGACGGGGCGGGCGGTCGTCGCGGACGACAGCGGGCTGTCGGTGGAGGCGCTGGGGGGTCGGCCCGGGGTCCGCAGTGCGCGGTTCGCGGGCTTCGAGGGCTCGCGTGATGAGCGGGATCGGGCGAACAACTTGCGGCTGCTGCAGGAGCTGGTGGACGTGCCGCGGCGGGCGCGGGACGCGGCGTTTGTGTGCGTGATGGTGCTGTGGCGGCCGGGAGACGATCGGCCGGCGGCGGTGGGGCGGGGCGAGCTGCGGGGCCGGATCATCCTGCCCCACGAAGTCGCCGACCGCGATGCGCCCGAGGCGGGGCGGGGCGAGCACGGCTTTGGCTACGACCCGCTGTTCGTGCTGCCCGACGATCATCCGAAGCACCCCCGGCTGACGACCGCCGAGCTCACCGCTGAGCAGAAGAACACGATCAGCCACCGCGGCCAGGCCGCCCGGGCGCTGTGGCAACAGGTCCAGGCGCTGCCGACGGCCGCCGCCTCGGCGGGGGGACTGTGACCGACGCCCCGCTGATCCCGCCGCGCAAGATGCGTCGACTCGACGGCCGGCTCGAGCTGGCGGACGGGCTGATGCTGGCGTCACCGCGGCGGGCGGACACGCTGGCCCTGCGGCAACTCGCGGAGGATCTGAAGGCGGCGGGCGTTCGGCGGGTCCGCGTGCTCCCGGGCGAGGGGCCGCAGGCGGCGGTGCGGGTGCGGCGGACGCCCGATGTCAAACAACCCGAGGGCTACCGGCTGCACATCACGCCCGAGGCGGCAACCGTCGAGGCGGCCACCGACGCGGGGGCGTTTTACGGCCTGCAGACGCTCCGGGACTTGGTCCAGCGGCACGGCCCATCGCTGCCGTGCGTGACCATCGACGACCACCCGGACCTGGCCCGGCGGGGTCTGTACCTGGACACCGCCCGCGGCAAGGTGCCCACGCTGGACACACTCAAAGGTTTAGTCCACCAGCTGGCACGCTGGAAATACAACGAGCTGCAGCTATATATCGAGAACAATTTCGCTTTTCCGCGTCAGCCGGAGATCGGGCGGGGTTTCAACCCACTGACGGCGGCGGACCTGCACGAGCTCGAGGCGTTCGCCGCATCGCATCACGTGCGGCTCGTGGGTTCTTTGGCGAGCTTTGGACACATGGAGCTGATCCTCCGGCTGCCGCGGTACCGGTCCTTGGGTGAGCTGCCGGGCCACAACGGGTACCCCGGCGGCACGACGGTGAGCCCGGCGGACCCCGGGTCGATGAAGCTCGTGACCGATCTATACAATCAGTTCGTGCCGCTGCTGGCCGCGGAAGACTTCAACGCCTGCGGCGACGAGCCCTGGGAGCTCGGCCAGGGGCGAAGCAAGCGGCGGGCGGCCAAGGTCGGCGTCGGGCGGGTGTACGTCGACTTCATGAAGCGGGTCGACCGCGTCTGCCGGTCGCACGGCAAGCGGACCAACATCTGGTCGGACATCGTCCTGGAGCACCCGGAGCTGCTCAGCGATTGGCCCAGCGACATCGTGATGCTCAACTGGGCCTACGACGCACACGACAAGCGGCTGGGCCAGAGCCAGCAGATCGCCGACGCCGGCCTGCCGTGGGTCGCGTGCCCGGGGACCCACGGCTGGGGCTCGCACGGCAGCCGGCTGGACGTTGCACTACGTAACGTTGCGGTCTTCGCCGCCACCGCCCGCAAGCTCGGGGCCGAGGGCCTGCTGCACACCGACTGGGGCGACGGGGGCCACCGCAACCCGCTGGCGGTGAGCCTGTGCAGCATCGCTCACGCCGGGGCCTGCGCGTGGAACGGCCGCGCGGTGCTGGACGACGCCGCGTTCATCAACACATTCGCGGCATCGACCTTCGGCGACACCACCGGCCAACTCGCCGATGGCATCCGCACGCTCGGCGGAACCTGCCGCCACGTCGACTCCCGCCTGGGCCTGTACTACAGCCTCCGCGAGCCGATCGTCGGCCAGCGAACCCGGCACTACCTGCGGGTCGACCACGCCCGCCACGCGATCGGCCCACCGTTCGACTCACTCGATCCGGACAAGCTCAGCGAGGCGATGGGGATGCTCGGGCCGTGGCGGGAGCGGTCGGCGTGGCCCGAGCCTGCGAGCGGGGACGCGTGGATGAGCCAGGCCATCGACGAGTTCGCGTTGGCGGCCGAGCTGGACCACGCCGCGTGCCGTCGGTGCCGGGCGGGCCATCGGCTGCGGGCTGGCGAGGCGGTCGATGCCGCCCAATGGCGGGCGGTCCGCGACGAGCACCGCTCGCTGCGGCAACGCTTCGAGCGCGTGTGGCTCAACGCGAACCGCCCGTCCCGGCTCCGGGAAAACCTCGCGCTGTTCGACGCCGCGGTCGCGGAGGCCGACCGTTTGTCACGGGATTAGCCCGGCGCCGGGGTCAGTACACGTCCCACGGGTTGTCCGGGTCCTGATTCGCGTAGCTGTCCAGCTCTTGCGTGAGCCGGGCCTCGACGTGGCCGTCGAGGAACGCCGCGTTGGTGCTCACGTCGTGCCGCGAGGCGAACCGGCGGACGATGCTGTTGGTGTACCTCGGGTGGTGGGGCGGCCAGAGGTGGTTGGTCCCCGATTCTTCCACGGTCGGGTAGGTCAGGGTGGGCTGGTTCCGGACGCGGGTCGCGTCGGCGACATATATCGATTGCTCGGGCCGGGCCCAGTCGCGACCCGGCTGCAGCGACCACGCGACGACGTCGGCGTGCCACCAGCCACCGGGCCCGCCGCCCACGCCGTTCCACGATGTGCCCGGTTGAGCGGGATGTCCCAGCGGCGGCTGCGCCACCACGCCCAGCGTCCCGCGGTTCTTGGTGGTCTCACCGCCCTCGACGCCCGTCTGGACCGCCTCCTGCAGTCGGAACGCGCCCTCCGGGCAGTCGTACACGCCAGCCGCCCGGGCGTCGTACATCTCCACCGCGTGGTCCGCATCGGCGACCCGCTCGGACTGGATGTAGGGCAAGAGCATCACTCGCCAATCCGGCTGCCCGCCGTCGAACGACATCGGCACTTGTGTGCTGTGATCGGTGGCGTAGGTCACGCTGGCGACCGCGATCTGCCGCAGGTTGCTCTTGCACACCGCCGACCGGGCCGCCTCGCGGGCCTTGCCCAGCGCCGGCAGCAGCAGCGCGATCAGCAGCGCGATGATGCTGATCACCACCA
>CAZVBW010000076.1:0-18764 GCA_964625505.1 uncultured Phycisphaeraceae bacterium | reverse complement strand
CGGGCGGTGGCCGGGGCCCGGTTGCCACGCCGCGGACGAACCCGCCGCCGCAGGCCACGGGCGTGGTGCACGGCGGCGGACAGGGGCCCCGCGGCGTGTGGGCCGGGCCGCCCACGGCGTGGTTCACCGCCGAGCCCATGGTGCGGGTGCGGCTGGAAGCGGGCGTGGATCACGTGCTGCTCGGCGGCGGGCCGGGCCAGCAGATCGTGGTGTCGGCCAGCGGTCAGGCCGGGCCGGCTGATCCCCAGCTGACGCTTCCGGTGCGGGCCACCCACGCATCCGGCTCATGGGCGCTCACCGACGCGACGGGCGGCACGCTGCGCTGGGCCCGGCCGGACGTGCGGCTGACGACCGCGGGGCGCGGGCTGCTCCAGATCGGCGAACGGGCGGTGCCGGGGACGGTGTCGCTGCACGCGGTCGACCGTGGGATCGACGTGGTCAATCACGTGCCGATGGAGCAGTACCTGCCCGGCGTGTTGGAGCGGGAGTTGTTCGCATCGTGGCACCCCGAGGCCTACCGGGCCCAGGCGATCGCGGCCCGGACATACACGCTCTGGGAGATGACCTGGCGGCGAGGTCCGCACCACGACCTGGAGGCGACCGTCGCCTCGCAGGCTTACGCCGGGGTCGCGACCCGGCCGGTGGCGGTGCAGGCGGTCCGCGATACGCGCGGGCAGGTGCTGAGCTTCGACGGGCGGGTGCTGCCGGCCTTTTACAGCAGCACGTGCGGCGGCACGTCGCAGGACGCCGCCGCGGTCTTCGGCGATCGCGTGCCGGACCTGGCCCCGCTCCGCGGACAGCAGCGGGCAAGCTGGTGTGCCCCGGCCACGCGGCATCGATGGACCACCGTCCGCGATGGCGGCCAGCTCGCCCAACGTCTGAACGCCTGGCTGGCGGCGCAGCGGCGGACCGCACCACCGTTGACGCGTGTCGATTCGATCAGCGTCCGCCAGCGCAACGCCGCCGGTCGGCCTACGGACTACACCGTGGTCGACCAGTCCGGCGCGGCGTACGCCTGGCCCGCCGAAGACCTCCGCTTCGCCGCCAACCACGACGTGCCGGGGCTGCCGCCGGTCGGCGAGTCCACGCTCTGGTCGTCGTTCTGGGACCTGCGTCCCGTGGGCGGCGTCCTGTTTGTTGGTCGCGGCTACGGCCACGGCGTGGGCCTGTGTCAGTGGGGCGTGCAAGGCATGGCCGCCGCCGGTAACGACCACCGCACCGCACTCGTCTACTTCTACCCCGGCACCCGGATCACCCGGCTGTACCCATAACGCCCCGGTCTTCCCGGAGAACCTGCCCATGCTCCCTAGCCCGACCCACACCCACGCACCCCGCACCCGCAGCCTGATCGGCGCGGCGGCCGTCTGGCTCCTGGGCGGCGGCGTCGTGCTGGGCCTGCTGCTGCTGGTCGGCTGCGAAACCCTCGAGCAAGCCGCCCGCGAAGGCCCCCGCGCTGACCCCAACGCCCCGCTGCGCGACATCAGCGACGCCGACCCTGACTACCGCCCGCTCCGGGTCCGCGACCGCGGCGAGCTCGCCCCCCAGTCCGCCGTGATCGATTACCGCCGCCGGTACATGGAATCGCTACACCGCATCGACATCCTTCAGAGCGAAAACACCCGCCTCCGCGACCGCGTGGCAACCCTCGAAGACCGCGTCGCCCAGCTCGAGGGCCGGCGGACGATGCAGGCCGACAAGGCGCCTTGACCACAAACACGGGCACGTCCGCGACGTTGTCTGCAGGTGCATACGGCTGGCCGACCGGGCTCGCTACCGCGTCACGCCCGAAGGCGCGTCGCTGAACCGCAGCCGCCTCACCGTCGACGACCGGGTTGCACGGTCGAACCCCACCGCAAAGAGCCCGTCGCCATCCGCCGCGATCTGATAGGACATCGAAGGTTCCGAGTTGTCCGCCATCGGCCGACGCCACAGCACTAGGCCAGACGCGTCGTACGCCCAGACCGTGTGCCGCTGTAGTCCACCGCTGCCGCGATCAACCCAATCGGTCATCACCAGGTACACCCGCCCCGCCGGGTCGACCGCCCCGCTGCCGAACCGGTTGTTCGCCTCGCTCGGCGGCAGCGGCCCGCCCCAGACCAGTTCCCCATCGGGCCCGTAGCACCAGACCCCCGCCCGGATCACGCCGCTGACGTGGTTGCCGTTATTCCCCGCCAGAATGACCCGCCCGGCAGGCCCCTCCAACTGCACCCCCGTCTGCTCCCCGGCGACCTCATCCACCCGCAGTGTCTCGCCATCGCCGTCCATCCGACGCAATCGATCCACCGTCCCGGCCGTCGCAAAACTCACCACGTTCATCTCCCCCATCACCAGCTGGCCATCGGCCAGCACCGTCATGCGCGTCGGCATCCAGCCCCGGCCCAACTCGCTTTGGATCCGCGTCCAGACCTCGGCCCCCTCATGCAGCCGGCTCAACCGCTTGTGAAACGCCGTGCCGTCCCCGATGACGTACACCGTGCCCCCACCCCCCGCGGCCACGCTCAGCGCCCGGGTCTCGTGCCGCCACAGCTGCTGCCCCTCGGCGTCGAAGGCGAAGACCGCGTGGTGATCCGTGACGTAAGCGGTGCCTTCGTCATCCACCGACAGCTTCACCCACGCCCCCCACCACCACGGCATCTCCTCGGCACGCTGCGTGCCCAGTTCTCGCGACCACGCCAGTTCCCCCTCGCCGGTCACGAACGACAGCCCGAAGTGCACCGTCCGGCCACGCCGCTCACGGGTCCGCAGAAACACCCCGCCGCCCCCGGCCGCCATGTCGGTCACCTGCACCCCATCGGGCACATCGACCGACCACCCGTCGCTTAGCGGCTCCGCCAAACGCACCCGCAGCCGATCGCCCGTCGCCGCCGCATCCGGATCGTCGGCAAACCCGGCCGTGACCTCGAACTCCCCGTCTCGGGTGTACCGATGCGACATGGTGAACCCGCGTAGCGCCTGATCCACCGGCACCAGCTGGGCGGCCGAGCCGTCGCCCCAGTCCACCCGCACCGACCGCGGCTGACCGACTTCGCCGGGGCTCACCCGCAACCGCATCGTCAGCTCCCGGCCCGCCAGTTCCGCACCTCCCAACCGCACCGTCGGCAGCCCGACCAGCGGGTTGGTCCCCGCCGCGACCTCATCGCCGTCACCGATTCCGTCGCCGTCGGTGTCGTAGGCCGACGGGTCCAGGCCCAGCAGCATCTCGGCCCGCTCGCCCAGGCCGTCCCGCTCGGCGTCCACGACGTAGACCAACTGCACCGACATGGCCGGTCGCAGCCGAATCGCGTCCAGGTCCAGGTTCGTCTCCAGCGGGTGATAAGTCTGAGTCTGCCCGCCCCGGCCGTCGTCGGTGAAGACCTCCACCACCCAGTACCCGCCGCTGGCCGAGTCGGTGCCCACCCCGTCCAGCGACAGCAGCGTCTGGTGGGTCCGCTGCGGGCCCTCGCGGGTGGTCCACAGGGTCGTGCCGGTCTCGTAGTGCAGCCGCAGCACGTCCCGCAGCGCCACGCTTAGCGGCAGCCCCTCGTTGCCCGGCGTGTGCGTCGCGACCTCGTAGCCGACCGCTGGATCACCCAGCCCGCGATCGACCGTGATCGTCGCGGTCCGCGCTGCAATCTGCGTGTAGCGGTGGTCGTACTGCCGGCCGTCCGCATCGATCAGCTCGTACATCAGCGTCCGCACCGCCATCGGCCCCTCGCCCAGCAGCGTGCGGGCCCGCTCCAGGCCGATCTCCGCGTCGAAGACCAGGCCCCGGATCGCTTCGCCCGGTGCCAGCGAGGTCACGGTGTGAAACGTCCGGTCCGACGCGGGCTCCAGCTGGCCGATCTCAATCACGTCCGTCTGATTCGGGTCGATCTTCCGCAGCCCCAGCGCGATCGTCTGGACCGTAAACGTCAGATAGCCCTCGTTGCGGATATCGACCGGCACGTGCACCGTGCCGCCGGTGCTGACCACGTCGCTGGTTTCGCTGAAGCCCTCGGACGCCGAGAGCGTCTCGCTGTTCTCACTGCTCTGCGTGTCGGTCCAGCTGAAGCTGGTCTCCTCGGACTCGGACCACGAGTGCGAGTAGCTGCCGGTCACGCCCCACATCGTGCCGTAGCTCGCCTCGACACCGACGGTGTTGCTCGTTTCGGTGCGGACCGAGGTGCTGTCGGTGCTGCTGGTGGTAAAGCCTTCGGTCTGGGTGGTGGCCCGGGTGTTGTCAAAGGTCCGGGCTTCGCCCTCGGACGTGGTCTGCACCAGCCGGACCTCCGGCGGGCCCGTGACTTCAATCGAGACGCGCGGCACGTCGGCGATCCGCGGGTTGAATCGGTACGGATTGATCTGCGGATCAAACGCCAGCTCCAGCAGCTCCTCGGAGTCGCCGAACCCGTCGCCATCCGTATCCGGCAGGTACGGCGAGGTCCCCAGCTGCGCCTCCTGCGCGTCGGTCAGACCGTCCTGATCCGAATCGGTCATATCCCCCGGGTCCGCCGGCGGCACCACAGTGACCGGCCCCGCCGCATCGTCGCCCGCCTCGACATCGGGCCCCTCGCCACAACCCGCGTTCCACAACCCCGCCGACACCATGGTCGTCAGCACCACCGGTACGCACCAGGACCTCACGCTCATGTTCTGCAACTCCCACCCCAGCCCCGCCCGATCCCATCCGAGCCGCCGGCCAACGCGAACCCAAACGGGTTCCGCGACCGGTCCGAGCATGAACATGCTAACCCGGTGACTCGGCGTCACCGCTGATCAGCGCACCGCAGGCATCGGCAGGCCGTCGACGCCAGTCGGTGTGCTGCCCGGTGGCAACCTGGAGGGGGGTCAATCACCCGCGCTGTCCGCAGCCAGCTCGATCTGGTAGATCAGCAGCTCGCTCGGGCCTAGGCCGTCATGGGCACTGCCCGAGGCCTCGTTGATCTGCAGCACGCCGTCTCGCACGACCGCCGGGTCGAGCTGGACGGACTCCACCTCGACCATCGGCTCGTCGATGTTGGTGTCGGTCGGCTCACCGGTGAGTCGATGCAGCATGATCGCTCCGGTCGCCGCGGTCGGCAGCTGCACCCGCAGGGGTGTGATCCCGTTCGCGTCATCGGCCGGATACCCCGCCCAGCGGCGCGAGATGCACACCACCGTCAACACGTCATCGCCGCGGAACGCGTACACGGCGGCCAGCGGGGCGTCATCGATCGCCCGTCGGCGACGGGCCTCGGCCGTGTCGGCGGTCGGGACACTGACGGTTTGCACCTCGAGCATATCCGCCCCGGCGATCAGCTGGTTGTATAGCTGCGGCGGCAGGAAACTCGCGTGTGGCCCGCCGCCCCGCCGCATGTGGGTGTGCGACTTCCAGAGGTTGCCGCGGGCAAAGGTGAAGAAGTTGTCCAGCACGAACCCGTGTTCCAGCCGGGCCAGGAACGAGTCGAGCGTGGCCGTGCCAGCCAGCCGGCTCTTCATCACCTGCTCCTGCTCGGCCGCCTGCTCGGGGCTGACCCGGGCGTTGTTGAGCCCGTTGAGCGCGTAGCCCGGGCCCGCTTCGTACACCCCCGCCTCGATGGCTTGCCCCTCGGCCTGAGCTTGCTGCACCAGCCGCTGCAACTCGTCGGCCCGCGGGATCGCGGTCTGGTTGACCTGGCTGAGCACGTTGAAGTAGCTCGCCGGCGTGGTCTGGGGCGGGCCCTCGCCCTCGTCCCACCCACCGTTGTACGCCGCGATCGTGATGAGCTCGCCGGTCCGGCTGCCGCGGATTGCCTGCTGGGTGTACCCGTCGGGCCGCCCCAGCGGTGTGGCCCAACCGCCCAGCACGTGCACGAACTGCTCGTCCAACGCCTCATTCCAGTATGGGCTGGATTGCAGGATGCCGACCACGTGATCGTGAAACGCCCCGTACACCTCGCCTCGCGACATCTCGCCGTCACCGCCATGATCCGGCATATCGTCGAAGGTCCACGGGGCGAACATCCGGTTCCATGTCTCGTTGGACAACTCGAAGTAGATGCGGTCAAACGCGCCGGTCCACGGCTCGGCCCGGCCTTGTGCGTGCCGCAGGTAAGCCCAAGGCTTGGTCTCCGGAGTGTCGGTCGCCGGGTCGTACGGCGCGGCCAAATACTCGACCAGGCCCAGCCACTCCGCCGGGCTCATGTGGTGCTCGATCTGCAGCCACGGCTCGACACCCGCCCGGTCCATCATCGTGAGCATCTGCGGCAGGGTGTTGCCCAGATGGATGCCTTGGGTCTGACCGGCGCCGCCAAGAAACTGCCTCATGGAGTAGGTTTGCCGGCCGGTCTTGATCGGCCCGTGGGTGCGGTAGGCCGAAACCCCCGACGCCCGCAGCGCGTCATAATCCTCGGGCAGATAATCGAGGTAATCGGCGTCGGCCCGGTAGACCCGGAAGTTATCGAAGCTGTAGGTCGCCGGCCCCTCAGCCCGCAGCACGAAGTAGGCGTGGTGGCCGTCGTCCGACGATCGGCCGTCGAAGCGGACTTCCTGCCGCTGCCACTGCGTGGAGACCTCCAGCGGATGCTCGCCGACAAACCCGCCGATGCGTTCGTCGCCGTCCCAAGTGAAGACGACGGGCGGGGCATCTTCGCGGTCGGCCTTGACCCAGACCTCCATCACGTACTCGGCGGCGTCCTGCGGCACGCGGTAAAAGTCCTGCTGCGTGTGGGAGATGTCTGGAATCCCGGAGCGGCCGACCAGCTCGACGTCGCCCTCGCCGAGGGTCATCTGGAAGTAGTACTCACCGGCATCGGGCACCGGCGTGTCGGCTTCGTGGCGGACCAACCGCCAATCGCGGGTCTCGCCCTCCCCCGGATAGAACCCGTTGGGCACGCCGTAGGGCACGTAGTCCCGCACGGTTCGGTCGAGGTTGCGGATCCGATGGCTGAGCCAGGAGCGGTCGAAGCCCGCCAGCGACTTGCTCACGATCACCATGTCGCCGGCACGGATCGGCTCCTCGGCGTGGTCGCCCTCGCCGGCGAGTTGCAGGTACGTCCCGCGGTGCGCCGCCGGGTCGGTATCGGTCCGGCCAATCCGGTAGCCCGCGAGATCGTCCACCGCGACCGGGTCCCAGCTGAACTCGATGATCCCCCGGGCGTTGTATGACGCGGTGAAGTTCTCGGGGGCGGGCGGGGCCTGATCGTCGCCGCCGTTGCCCGCTCGGAACCGCTCGGTCGTGTTCTGGTCCCGAGTACCCGGATCGGCCTGACGCCGCTGCAGTCGCACCGGCGTCGCGGCCTCGGACACGTGGCCCTGCTCGTCCACGGCGAACACGCTGAACCAGCGGTGGGCATCGGGCTGGCTCCAGTCGGCCCAGCGGAACTGACCGGTGGTCGTCCCGGCCGGGATGACCTCGTTGTCCCGGCGGTTCCAGTCCTCGATGACGGCACCGCCCTCGACGACGTGGTCGGTGCGGACCAGCTCGATGCGGCCGTCGACAAGTCGGTACACACGGACCTCGGCGCCATCGAGGTAGCCCGACGCGTAGGAGTCGTAGAACGAGAGCCCCGCCCCACGGTCGTCGTAGACGCGGTCCTCAGCGTCCCGCTGTGCGGTGAGCCGGGTGCGGAACGTCGCGGGCTCAAAGCCGCCGCGGCCGCCGCGCTTGAGCGTGTTGCCAAATGCCGGGCCCGTGACCGTAAAGGCGGCCACCTCCTCCTGGATCACCTCGTCGGTGACGACAAACTCCGCCGGTCGGTCGCGGAAGTCGGTGGGCATCAGGTCCTGAGCGGGCGCGTACCCGCCGAGCCCCAGAGAGGCGGCTGACAAGGCGAACACGGACGGTCGGATGAAGGTCGGGATCATGGGTTTGGGGGCCGAACAGGGCAAGGTCGGGACACGCAATCGATGCAACTATCGCCAGCCGCGCCGCCACCAGTTGGGGGCGTCGCCAACGCGGGAGGTGCTCACGGCGTTGAGGTCGAAGAGCTCGTCATCAGCCATCGCAAGGTTCTCGTCTTGACTCATGCCTGAGGCGCTGCCATCGCCGTAGGCGATATTGGCGGTATCGCTATTGCCGTGACCCTGACCGTCCACGGACCAGGGCCAGGGCGTGGCGGAGTCAGCCGAGCCGCCGTGGATCGTGGCGTTTCGGGCGTTAATGCGGACCCCACCGTTAAAGGCGGCGTGCGACGCCCAGTCCCCGCCGGTCCACGAGGCCTGGTAAATCGGGGCGTCGACGAACCAGCCGTGCCGGCTATCCAGCGCCCGGTCGAGGGTGATGCCGTTGAGCCAGCGCCACCGTCCGTCCTCGATCATGTTGTTGTTGGTGAACCACCCGCCCATCGCGTTGATCAGCCCGTAGTGCACGGAGGCCGAGTCGCCGAACTGCCACTGGCCGGCAAAGGTCCCGGCGGCGGTCGGGCAGACGAAGACGTTGGGCTGCATGTCACGCTTGAAGTCGATGCCGGGCAGCTTCTTGTAGTAGTTGACCCCTTGGCCCCAGTTGGGCCGGGGTGTGGCGGCGTTGCCGCGATAGACGGCCCAGTCGTTCGGGTCGATGCTCCCGCCGGGCTGCACACCGAAGCTCTGGTTGTGCTGAAAACCGTGCGTGGGCAGCGTGTCGGTGTTATCGACGGCGTAGGTGTAGCCGGCGATGCCCAGCTGCCGGAGGTTGGACAGGCAAGACGCATCGCGGGCGGCGTTGCGGGCGCCCTGCAGGGCGGGCAGCAGCAAGGCGATCAGCAACGCGATGATGCTGATCACCACGAGCAATTCGATCAGGGTGAAGGCGGCGGTGCGGGTACGGGACATGGCGGAGACCTTCGCGTGGCGCAGGAGAGAATTGGAGAGGCGAAAAGCCCGCACCGGGCTGGTCAACCCGGTGCGGACGAGGTCCAGGCTCAGGCGGTGCGTCGGCAACGCGCGATCAGCAGCATGCCGATCCCCATCAGCGAAAGCGACGCGGGTTCGGGGATGGCGGTGATTTTGTAGGACACGGTCGTATTGTCGGTGTCGTTGACCAGCTCGCCCTGGATCACGCTGCTCAAGTCGTTGAAGTCGATGTAAGGCAGGACCGAGTCGCCGGTGGGCTGGTCGCTGTTGATGCCGTTGCGCCGCCAACCGGTGTAGTCGATCAGCAGCACCTCGTCGCCGACCTGAGCCCCGGGCAGCAGGGCGTCGGCGTCTACGCTGAGGTCGAAGCTCGGGTCGCTGCCGGCGTCGTCGGGGACGGCGAGCCGGGCCATGTTGAGGCTGGACACACCCGAACCATCGGACACGTAGTTCACGTCGCCGCCGGACCCGATGTTGAGGCCCTCGAAGCCTTCGTCACCAAACTGGACGACCCCGGCGTTGCTGCCGGTGAGGTTGATCTCGCCGCCGGCGACTTGAGTGGTCCCGTTGGTGGCGACGGAGCCGCCGGAGATGTTGAGCTGAGCCCCGTCGTTGATGATGATGTTGTCGAAGCCGGTGAGGCTGCCGCCGCTGACGTTGAGGGCGGTGGTGCTGGTGAGGTCGTTGTTGTCCAGCTCGATATTGTTGTTGTTCTGCGTTTGCGTGCCGTTGAGGGTACCCGAGCTGAGGCTGAGGAAGGTATTGTCGCCGGCGTTGTTGGAGGTGAGCTGGACCCGCTGGTCGGTGTTGACGGTACCGCCGGTGATGGTGATGCCGAGGCTGAAGGGGTCCGTGTTGCGGTTGTTGAGGCTGACGCGGCCGGTGACGTCGAGCGAGCCATTGGTGGTGACATCGAGGGTGGTGCTTCGGCGGTCGCCGCCGAGGTCGCGGGTGGCGACCGCGGAGTCGATGGTGATGTCACCGCCGCCCGAGCTGGCGTAGCTGGCGATGTTGTGGTCGACGCCGCTGCCCGCCGGACCGTTGTGAAGGTATCGTTGCTGTTGTCGGTGTCGTCGAGGGTGTTACGCCAGTTGTTGTCGGTCCAGTTGCCGCTGCCGCCTTGCCAGAGGTAGTCGGCGTGGGCGAGCGGGGACAGCGTAAACGCGGCGGCGGCGAGCACGAAGACGGGGGGATGAACTCGGGGCATGATGCAGGACCTCTCAATCTGAACGGGAGAAACGACCGCGGCTACGTCGCCGCGATCCGGGGGCGGGCGACGGTGCCTGCCCGATGGAATTCGAATGGAAGCAGGACGGGTGCACGCCGGGCGCTCGGTTCGTCTATGAGCTGCTCGAGCTCCTGAACGGTGGCACGGCCCATGGCCTCGTACCGGACCAGCAGCCGGTCAACTCCGACGCGTGCATCGGCAGCCACGTCGCTGTCAAACGTGAGGATCGACAGTTCGTCGGGGACCCGGACCCCCAACTGGCAGGCCGCCAGCCGCATCACACGGCCGCCGACGTTGCAGAGCACGGCCGTGGGTCGGCCCGGCCGCTGGAGGAAGCCGCGGTACGCATCGAGCATCCCGCCGACGAATCCCGGCGTACCCAACTGCGGCTGCCGCAACGAGGCGTGACGCGGCTTGAGCCCGGCAGCCTGCATGGCCTGGCGGTACCCGTCGAAGCGGTCAAGCCCGCTGTAGTGGGGCTCCTGCTCTGCAGACGAGCCTTCCGAATCGATCGAGACGAAGGTGATGTCCGTGTGCCCGAGGTTTAACAGCACCCGGGTCGCGTCGCGGGCGGCGCCCTCGTCTTTTGGGCGGACGCAGTTGCTGTCTCGCTTGCGGTTGACCCATACCGCCGGGATGGCGCAGCGGTCCAGGAGCTCGCGGACCGGTTCGGGCGTGCCGAAGGCGTAGTTGACGATCAGGCCGTCGACGGTGTCCTCCCGGACGATGCGGGGCACGGGGCCGCCGGGCGTCATGAGGTCCCGGACCAGGCAAAGCCCGCGAGCATGCAGGGCGCGGTCGACGCCGATGTCGAACTGCGGCACGTGAACCGAGTACCGCATCTCTGGCGATCGGAGCATCCCGATCAGGCCGGTCCGCCCGGTGGCGACGGTGCGGGCCGCCGCCGAGGGCCGGTAGCCCATGTCACGAGCGACCCGCCGAATCTCCGCGGCTCGAACGGCCGCATCACTGCGGGTGCTCTTGAGCTTGCCGTTCAGCACATTCGAGACGGTCACCCGGTGCACGCCCACACGGCGGGCGATGTCGACCATGGTGGGGGTGTCGGTGCTGGACATGAGGAGCATCAATGAGGTTGCCGAAGATTCTTTACGCGGGTGAAGTTTACACGCGTGAGGTTCTGTGTCAAGCTGTTCGTGGCATGCCACTGAGTGAACCGATCCAGATGAGGCTGAAGCGAGGCGACACCATCGTCTTCGAGGGCGACAGCCTTTCGAGCCGACGAGCGGGGCCGGCCATGCATCAGTGGGCGTTCGGCCGCCTGATGAACTGGCACGTGACGTTCCCCCAGCTGGTGGACCAGTGGTTGTTCACGAACCTCCCGAAGCTTCGGCTCACCCGCCGACACGCCGCGGTGAGCGGATCGACCATCGACGACATGCTGCACCGTTATGAGCCGGTGGTCCGCCCGCTCGGGCCGACGCTGATGGTCTTCACAATCGGCAACAACGACCCGCACCGGATGTCTTTGGAGCAATTCGAGGACCGACTGCAGCGGTATCTGGACCGGCTGGCGGCCGACGGGTGCGACCGGCTGCTGTACGTCGGCGGCTTTGGGCCATGCCCGGGCGGGGACGCGACGGTCGGCCCGCGATGCGAGGCGGCGGCACCGTTTAACGACGCGGCGGCCCGCCGGGTCCAGCAGCGGGGTGGTGACGTGCTCCGGGTCGGCCCGGCACTGCGGGTCAGAGCCGAAGCGCTGCACAATCAATCGACCTATCACACGGTTTACGCCGAGGGCCGGCACCTCAACCTGCTGGGTGCCCACATCGTTGCCACGCAAGCGCTGCAAGCCTTGGGGGTCATCCGCGTGCACCAGCCGGAGGAAGACGCATCATGAGCACACGGCCCCTGAACGTCGCCGTACTCGGCACGGGCCACATGGCCCGGACCCACGCCAAGAACCTCACCGCCTGCGAGGACGTGCAGCTTGTGGGCTTCTGCTCGCGGCAGCAGGAACGGGCCACCGCGGCCATCGCCCAGGGAGGGTTCGAGGCGGCGAGGGCTTACGAGCATTTCGACCGGATGCTGGACGAGGCGAAGCCCGACGCGGTGGTCTTGGCGATCCCGCCGCACGCCCACGACGGCGAAGCGGTGCGGGCGGCCCAGCGGGGTCTGCACCTGCTGCTGGAAAAGCCGGTGGCGCTGCGGCTCGGCGACGCTCAAGCAATGCTCGCGGCAGCCGAATCCGCCGACGTCGTGACGCAGGTCGTGTACCAGATGCGGTTCCGCGAGTCGGTCCGCCGGCTGCACAGCGCGATCCAATCGGGCGAAGCAGGTCGGCCGACACTGTTCACCGGTCGTTTTTGAGTGAACATGGATGGCCCGGCGTGGTGGCGAAACCCGGACAGGTCCGGCGGCCAGATCTTTGAGCAGGTGATCCATCTCTACAACCTCGCCACGTCGCTGCTGGGCGACCCGGTCGAGGTCACCGGCCACATGGCCAACCTCCTGCACGGCAACGACCCGGACTACGGCATCGAAGACACCTCGGCCGGCCTGATCCGCTTCGCCAATGGAGCTTTGGCGTGCATCACCGGCAGCAACTGCGCCGCGGAGGAGCACTTCTTCGCTGACTTCCAAGTGGCGTGCGAGCGCGTGACGCTGGACTACCGGTGCACAGGCCAGCCGTGGGTCGAACCAGATGTCGCCACGTGGTACCGCGGCGGGCAAGGCGAGCGGATCGATGAGACCGCCGATGTCCACGCCGCCGCCGCGGAAGACTTCGTGCTGGCGATCCGGAGCGGCGGCCCAGCGCGCTGCCCGCTGAACGAGGGGGTTCGGGACCTTCGGCTGCTGCACCGACTCATCGAGTCGGCCCGACAAGACGGCCAACCGATGGAGCTCGCGTGATGCACATCCTGATCAACCTACCGGCCACGTTCTTCAACTGCGACGTGCTGATCCCCGCTTGGCAGCGGCTGTCGACATTGGGCGAGGTTCGGCACCGCTCGCACGACACCCCCGACCAGATCGCGGACGATCTGGCCTGGGCGGACGCGACGATCATGTGGTCTTGGCCGAAGTTGGACGCGGCGATGCTGGACGCCGCAGGTCCGCTGCTTTTCCGAGGGCACCTGGACCTGAGCCAGGCCGCGGCGGCGGTGGCGCTGCAGCGGGACACGCCGGTGTCGATCTCGCGGGGCGGCTGGTCGCCGGCGGTGGCGGAGATGGCGCTCACGCTGATGCTGGGCTGCCTGCGACAAACCTCGGGGTACCACGCGGCGATGCGGGCGGGCACCGAGAGGTGGGTGCAACAGCTGCCCGGGGACATCGACCCGCGGGAGCGGCAGTTAACCGGCCGAAGTGTTGGGATCGTCGGGCTGGGGCGGATCGGGCGTCGGCTGGCCGAGTTGCTGCAGCCTTTCGACGTGCGGCTGGCGGTGACCGACCCGCACGTGCCCGAGGCGGTGCTGCGGGATCACGGGGCCCAGCGGCTCGGGATCGACACGCTGTGCGAGAGATCGGAGCTGCTGGTGCTGTGCGCCGCGGCAAACGAAGGCACGCAGCGGCTGATCGGCCGGCAGCAGTTCGCGCTCATGCCCGCCGACGCGGTCTTCGTGAACGTGGCGCGGGCGGCGCTGGTGGACACCCAAGCCCTGGCCGATCGGCTGCGCCAAGGCGACCTGATCGCGGCAGTCGATGTCTGCGATCAGGAGCCGCTGCCGACCGACTCGCCGCTACGTGGGCTGCCCAACCTGCACCTGACGCCGCACCGGGCTGGTGGGCTGATCGAATCGGTGCAGCGGGTGGTAGATTGGCTGGTCGACGATCTGGAGGCGGTCCTTGCCGGGCGGGACCCAAAGCACGCTCTGACGCCGGGGATGCTGGCAACGCTGGATGAGTGAAGCGGTGTGTGCGGCAACAGATTGCCGTGAAGCAGTGCTCAGAAAAGCCACCCAGGGGACTCGAACCCCCGACCTCACCCTTACCAAGGGTGTGCTCTGCCAACTGAGCTAGGGTGGCGAAGCTGCCGATTGTAACGCAGCGGCCGATTGCTGTCGCGCCCGGTTTGCCCCCGCCGATCCGGCATCCTATGCTTGAAACGCGTCGGCCTGCGACGCCGGTTCGAGAGTCCTTGACGGAGCGTCTCACCCGGCACCGACCCTACCCCACCACCGCCGCGACGCCGCGTAACCCGGGACCCGTGGCTTGACCTGCCACCCAACTTCAGATCGATTCGACCGATGACCAACATCTATGTCGGTAACCTGCCCTACCGCACCACCGAGGACGACCTCGCCGAGGCTTTCACCGGCTTTGGCACCGTCGAGCGGACCACCATCGTGATCGACCGTGAGACCGGCCGATCCCGAGGCTTTGGCTTTGTCGAGATGCCCGATGACGCCGCCGCCCTCAAGGCCATCGAGCACTGGAACGGCAACCCGTTCAACGGCCGGCCCCTCACCGTCAATGTCGCCCGGCCCCGCGGGTCGGGCAAGTCCGACGGCGGCGGCAACGCCAGCGTCACCGCCGCCTCCAAGCCCGGCGGCGACACCCCCGCCGACGACTCGACCGGCTACGGCCCGAGCAGCAGCCCGTCCCAGCCCGTCGAGGAAGTGCCCGCCAGTCGTGGCTACTCCAACCAGATCCTCGGCAAGAAGTCCACCAGCGACCCGATGACCGATTGGCGGGAAGTCAACCACGACGGCGATGACGCCGAACACGACGACTCCGCTAGCGACTCGGGTGCCGTTGACGCCGGCATCGACCCCGCGGACGATGGCGATGACCCTGAGCCGACCGCCACGTCGAGCTACGGGCGGGATTGAAACCGCAGATAGTGCGGGTTCAGCGAGGCCGCCCCGTCGAGCTTGCGGTCATCCCGTCGAGCGTTTGACCCCGCCGAACGACGCGAAGCGGGCGCTGGCGTGCAGGACGTCCACCGCCTCCAGCCCGCTGCGTCGCAGCAGATCCAGCTGCCACGCCAGCGGCCGCGGCGTGTCTTCGTGCTCGACATACGCCTCGACCTTCCGCCGGTACGTGGCCCCGCCGAGCGATTCGAGGTGCTCGGCCCAGCGCTGACGCATCAGCCGATCGACCGCCGGGATGTCGTGGGCGATCGAGTCGCTGATCCAGAAACCGCCGCCGGGCCGCAGCCCCCGGACCACGGCGGCAAACACCGCCCGCCACTGGTCCTCGTCCCGCAGGTGGTGCAGGCACTGGGCCGCCATGACCACGTCCCACCGCTCACTGCCAAAATCGAACCCCCGCACGTCCGCCTGCACCGGCTCGATCGGCCCGTCGTACACCGCGCCGACCCGCTGCGCCGCCCGATCAAGCATCGGCCGACTCAGGTCCACCAGCGCGATCCGCGACGGCCGCTTGGCTCCCAACGCCTCCAACAGCTTCAGCGTGTAGTTGCCGGCGCCGCACCCGACGTCTACCACTGCCGGCGACTCGCCATTTGCCGCCTCGGCCGCCGCCCGCGTCACCAGCTCCAGGTGCAGCGGCGCGTCGACCACCGCCGCCTGTCCCGTGTCCAGGTTGCTGAACCGCTCGACGTCGGCGTCGAACCGGGCGCGGATCTCGGCGACGGTGGCGTGGTCGTGAGCCGAGCCGTCAGCCATCGCCGCCGCTCCAGTCGCGCCGCAGCAGTCGATAGCTGGCCATGTCCCGCCGCTGGCCATCGGGCCGGGTCGTCCACTCGGCGAGGATCGCCTCCAGCGTGAAACCCAGCCGCTCGGCGACCGCCCTGCTGCGGGCGTTGTCCACGTCCGCGGTGATATCGATCCGGTTGACGCCCAACACCCCGAACCCGAACGCAACCATCGCGCTGCAGGCGCGCGTCATGATCCCCCGGCCTTCGAAGCGGCCATCCAGCCAGTACCCCAGTTCGATCCGGTCGTGCCGCGGGTCCACCTCGCAGATGTAGACCAGGCCGGCCGGCTCGCCCCCGGCTTCGATCAGCGTGTACCGCCTGCCGTCGTCGGCCATCCGCTTGAGGTTCTGCTCGATCCGCTCGCGGACATCCTCGACCGCCCGCACGTCCGGTGCCCAGCGGAACCACGGCCGCAGCCGCTCCCGGTTGCGGTCGATCAGGGCGAACATCAAACCGGCGTGCCGCGGCTCCAACAGCCGAAGGTTCAGCCCGTCGCCGATGGGCCAGAGAAAGTCCACGTCAGCCTCCCCTTTCTATAGGTTCGTTTGGAGATACCTCGCTATAGATCGCCACATCGATGAGCTGGCCGTTGGTCAGCCGAAATGCCTTGCGGGACACGCCCTCCAGTTCGAAGCCCGCCCGCTGGGCCACGCGTCGGCTGGCGAGGTTCTCGGCGCCGGCCTTGAGCCAGACCCGGTCGAGCTCCAGCGTCTGGATCGAGTAGTCGGTCAGCGCCCGCAGCGCCCGGGTCATGACGCCCCGGCCCCGATGGTCGGCGTCCAGCCAGTAGCCGATCTCGACGCTGCCCACGCGGCGGTCCATCCGCAGGTGGTAGATCAGGCCCGCCGGATTGCCGTCCGCTTCGATCAGCATCGTGCACGAGCCGTCCTTGCTGTGCGATTGCCGCCAGCGGTCGATCGCCGAACGCACCTCGCGGACGTGCTTAACCGTCGGGACCCAGTCCAGCCACGGCGTCACCGTCGAGCGGTTGCTCACGATCATCCGGTACACCGCGTCGGCGTCGGCGGGCTCGACCAGGCGCAGCCGCACCCCGGCCCCGGCGTCGAGGATCACCGGCTCGATCCGCGGCGGCTCGCCAACCCACAGGCTCATCAACTGGTCGTCGGCGTAGCCCTCGTCCGCGTTTCGCCACACCTGCCACCGACGGCGGCCCTCGACGGTGAACCCGACGTTCTCGTAGACCCGCCGGGCCCGGTCGTTGTGGGCGTATACCGACAGGCACAGCACGTCGAGCCCGGGCTGGCGGCGCGCCCAGGCGATCAGCACTTCCATCAGCGCCGTGCCCAGCCCGCGGTTGCACCACGCGGCCCGGGCCGAGATGCCGATGTCGCCGCGGTGGCGGATCCGCACGCGGTCGGACCGGCCGATGCCGCACAGCGCGACCAGGTCGCCCTCGGCGGTGTGGGCCATGACCTGCACGCCCTCGCCCTCGCGGTTGCCGGCGATCCACTTGCGCTCCCACGCCTCGTCGGGCAGCGCGTCCTCGGGCGCGAACAGGATGCCGTCCGACTCGCGACGCACCGCATCGAGGTACGCGAGCAAGTCGGGCGCGTCATCCTCCACGGGGCTGCGCAGCCGCAGCGTCTCGCCATCGGCCAGCGTGAGATCGCGGGGTTCGATGATGCTCACGACGCACCCCCCTCGATGGAACGCCACATCAACAGCTGATCCACGAACGAACCGTCGGGCTGACGCACAGCGTCAGGCATCATGCCGTAGGGGCGGAAGCCCGTTTTGCGGTACAGCCTGATAGCCGCCTCGTTGTCGGCGAGCACCCCGAGCTCGACCAGCCGGATCTGCGGGTCCCGCTCGCAGAAGTCCACCAGCGCGCCCAGCAGCTCTGCACCCAGGCCCTGGCCGCGGTACGGCGTGAGGATGCCCATGCCCAAGACCGCGCGGTGACGGACTTTGGCCCGCTCGTAAGCCGAGACGCCCACGGCCGCGACGATGCGATCGCCGTCGACTGCGACCAGCCGCAGCGCGTGCCGGCCGGTGGCCTCCTCGATGATCTGCCGTTCCTTCTCGAGCGTCGGCAGCTCATCGTCCACGCTGAATAGGATCCCCGGCGCGGTGCGTCGCAGCTCGTCGAGGTAGACCAGCATCGCCGGGGCGTCATCGGCGCAGGCGACGCGCAGCAGCAGCTGCCGGCCGTCGCGCAGGGCGAACGGGCGGGCCTCGAGAATCGGCGGCGTTTGGGTGGCGGTCATGGCTGAGCGACCCCCTCGGCGGGCGGTTCGGACGCGTTGCCCTGTCGGGCTTCAACGTTCTTGATGCGGTTGATCGCGGCGAGATAGGCGTGGGCCGCCGCCTCGATAACGTCGGTGGACACGCCCCGGCCGCGAACGACCTTGCCGTGGTGGTTGACTCGGACGGTGACCTCGCCCTGGGCGTCCTTGCCGCCGGTGATCGCGCGGGACTGGTAGTCCTCGAGCGTGATGTCCACGCCGGTGATCCGTTGGATCGCGGAGAACGCGGCGTCCAGCGGGCCGTCGCCGGTGGCGGCATCCTGGCGGACCTCACCGGCCGAGTCGCGAACCACGACCGTCGCGGTGGCGATGGCGTTGGTGCCGCTGATGGCTTGGAAACTTTCGAGCGTCCACAGCTCCCGCTGGTCGTCCAGCTGCTGGTCCAGGATCGCCTCGATGTCCTCGTCGTAGACGTCCTTCTTCTTGTCGGCCAAGGCCTTGAACGCCTCGTAGACCGCCTCGAGCACCGCGTCGTCCACGGTGTAGCCCAAGGCCTCGACGCGGTCCCGCAGCGCGTGCCGGCCCGAGTGCTTGCCCAGCACGAGCTTCGATTCGGGCACGCCGATGTCGCGGGGGTCCATGATCTCGTAGGTCTCGCGATGCTTGAGCACGCCGTCCTGGTGGATGCCCGCCTCGTGGGCGAACGCGTTCTCGCCGATGACCGCCTTGTTGCGCTGCACGCGCAGGCCGGTGAGTGTGCTGACCATCCGTGAGCTTCGATAGATCTGCCGCGGGTCAACCTGCGTGTTCCACTGGTCGTAGAAGTCGCTGCGTGTCCGCAGCGCCATGACCACTTCCTCCAGCGCGGCGTTGCCGGCCCGCTCGCCGATGCCGTTGATCGTGCACTCCACCTGCTTCGCGCCCCCGCGCACCGCCGACACCGAGTTCGCCACGGCCA
>CAZVBW010000075.1:18353-19255 GCA_964625505.1 uncultured Phycisphaeraceae bacterium | reverse complement strand
TGTTGGGCGGCGGGGGCGGTGGGGGCAGCGGGGACGACGCGGCGGCGGGTCTGGTGGGGCTGGCCGGGACGCTGGGTGGTGAGGCGGTGGAGCACGCGAAGGCGGTGGAGTCTGTATTGCCGGGGGCGTTGCTGACGGCGGCGCGGGAGCCGTACGGGGCGCGGGCGGTGGTATACGTGTTGCTGCTCGCACCGCCGGACGATGTCGAGCTGAGGGCGGGGCAGCTGCGGGTGTTGCACGAGGCGGCCGAGCCGGGCATCGGCGTGTTGACGGAGCGGTTGATCGACGCGGCGTCGCGGATGCCCACGGCGGGTCGGTTGCCGTTGCTGGACGCGTGCTTGCCGACGCTCGACGCGTTGAGCGAGCGGCAGGCGGCGGTGTTTCTGGAGCAGGTCCGGGCGCTGGTCGAGGCGGACGGGCGGGTGAGCCTGTGGGAGTGGGCGGCTTCGCGGCTGGTGCGGCGTCGCCTGGGAGCGTCGCCGGGGTATGACGTGGGTCAACCCCGTGGCGGCCGGGCCCGTCGGCAGGACGCGGCGGCGGTGGTGGAGGCGGTGGTGCGGGCGACGTCGAGCGAGTCCGCGAGTCAGGCGGCGGCGTGGGCGGCGGCGCTGCGGGCCAGCGGGTTGACGGGGCTGGACCGGCCGGCGGCGGGGACGCTGACGTGGTCCCGGATGGACGCGGCGCTGGCCCGGCTGGAGCGGCTGGCGCCCACCGGGAAGCGTCGGCTGATCGCGGGGATCGAGGCGGCGGCGATGCACGACCGGCAGGTCACGGTCGACGAGGCGCAGCTGGTGCGGGCCGTCTGCGACGGGCTCGGCGTGCCGGTGCCGCCGTTGGAGGTGGAGCGGGCGGCGGTAAGGGGGTAGCGGCGGCGGGGTAAGCCGACCCTTCGCCTGCGGCTC
>CAZVBW010000075.1:0-18343 GCA_964625505.1 uncultured Phycisphaeraceae bacterium | reverse complement strand
GGGCCGCGGCAGAACCTCGGGGCGGTCTACGACTTCGCCTGCGGCTCGGGGTCGGCTTCCCTGGGTCGTCATGACGCGGGCGGCGATTCGCCGTCGGCGGGTCGCATGAGCACGGTGTAGCCCGCCCCGCCGCCGTGGTTGATCACGCGGATCAGCAGGCGGTGCACGCCGGCGTCGAGGCTGACCGGGACATAGCCCAGGTGGTTCATATACGTCGGCGGGTTGTCGCCGCTGCGGGCGCCCTTGGGGAACGGCCACGGGAACGGCCCGTCGCGGTACTGCCCCTCCCAGATCATCCGGTCGTCCAGCCACAGCTCGCCGTAATCGTCGCTGGCCACGGCGATCATGTAATCGCCGGGCGTCTGCACCCGCACCTCGGTGAAGGCGTAGTACACGCTGCGGCTGTCCATCTGCGGCAGCTCGATGATCGGGCCCGGGCTGCGGTGATAGACCCAGGCGAGCGTTCTTCCGTCGGGTCCTGCATAGCTTGCGTCGAGATCAATCACGGACTCGGGCACAAAGTGCTGGTCCTCTGGTCGGCCGTGCGTGGCCTTGAATGGGCCGATGGCATACCAGCCGTCGAGGAACATCCAGCCGTCGATGGCGCCCGCGTTGCCGCCGATCACCCGCCCAGACCGGACCGGCACGTCCTCGGGCAGCGTGTCCATGAAGCCCAGCAGCCGCTGGCCGGCCCGGCCCCCGCCGGTGGCGTTCCCGCTGCCCGGTTCGTTCGCGTCCCCCTCGGTCGATGAGGCGGGGGTGTTCGACGTGGCCTGTTCGTCCGCGTCCGTGCCATCGACCCGGTCCAGGACTTGCGACGCACTGGCCGTCATTTGTCCGGTTTGCTGGACCATCGCGTCCAGGTGTTGCCGGCGGTCGTAGAAGTCGGCGGTGGCCGAGGCATTATCGCTTTCGGCGGGCTGGTCGTCCCCAGCCTCGCTCGCCGGCTGGGCCAACGCCCCGGCCGTGGGCCGATCGGGGATCGGCATCTGCACCGTCTCAAGGCTCGACGCCGGGGCCAGCCCGGTCACCGCCGCGAGGTCCGCCGCCCGGACCCGCCGATAGTCCTCGAGCAGCTGCCGCTCCAGCCGCACCGCCGCGGCGTACAAGTCCTCGGCGGGGGCATTCCACGCCGGGGGCTCCGCCGGATCGGCATCTATAGAAGTGGCATCCAGAACTTCCGCCAAGTCCTCAATCGATGCGATCGGCGCGTCATCGTCCGCCGCGTCGGCCTCGGCTTGCAACCCACGCATCGTCGCCAACAGCGCCTCACTCGCCGCCGCCGCCTGCCGCTGGGCGTCCGCCGCCTCGGCGACCCGGTCGGGGACCGACACCAGCCGCTCGCTCGCTTCATCGAGCGTCCGCTGTGCGTTGCGCATCCGGTTTTGCCCGTACCGGTTGGTGCCCTCACCCCGCCAGCTGTCGATGCCCCGCCCGGTGACGGCCAGCACCTCCCGCTGACGATCCAGCGTCCGCTCCGCCGCCCACCGGGCCCGATCGTTGATCGACGCCGCGTCGTTCTGCGGCGGGCGGGTCTGCTCGAGTTGCTCTGCCAGGTCACCGCGCCCGGTCCACGCCAGTTCATCAGCGATCTGGTCCTGCAGCTGCCGGGCTTCCCGCACCAGTCGCCGGGCGGCATCGCGACCATCAGCGGACTCCCGCAGCACCCGCCCCGCCTGCTCCACCAGCTCCGGGGCCCCGGTCAGGTCATCCGGCTCCAGCTCGGCGGCCGCCGCCAGCGCTTCGCCCGCGTCCTCCAACGGCTCGGCGGTCGCGTCAATCGCCTCGGCCGCCCGCCGCTGCGTGTCCACCAGTTGCTCGACAAGCTCGACCGCCCGCTCCCACGCCTGCTCGGGCCGGTCCGCCTCGCGCTGCTCCAGCTCGGCCCGCCGCTGCTCGGCCAGCTCTTGCATCCGCCGCTGCACATCCCGCAGCGCCGCGACGTCCTGCCGCAGCTGCTGCGTCGCCGCGTCATCCACCCGCTGGGCCACCTCCCGCAGCGTCGCCTCGGCGTAAACCCGGTCCTCCGGCCGCGCCGGCGGCTCACGCTCGGCCCGGGCAGGCATCAACAGCCACCACCCCACGATCACCACGTGCAGCAGGATCGACATCACGTACCACCACGCAGCAGTCCAGCGTCGACGTGTTCGGGTCTCGGGCATGTCGGGCATGTCGGGTATCGGTTTCAGGCTTCCCGCTTCCGGCTTCTCGCTTCTGGTCACTGGGCACTGGCCACCAGCCCCCGCCTACGGCGTCCGCTCCGCCCGCCGCGTGTTGAGCCCGACCTGCTCCAGCCCCCAGAACCGCGTCAGGTCCAGCACGTGCACGATCGCCCGGTAAGGCGTCTCCTGATCCGCATCGACGCGGATCGGCGTCAAGGGTTCCGCCTGGGCGACGTCCCGCAGCCGGTCCCGCAGGGCGGTCACCGACGCGGGCTCGCCGTCGAGGTAGTAGCCGCCCTGGGCGTCGATGCCGACGATCACCGCCGACTCCGCCGTCTTGCCCGGCACCGCCGCGGAGGCCTCCGGCAGGGTCAGCGGCAGCTCGTGGTCCACCTTCTTCAGCGTCGTCGCCACCAGAAAGAAGATCAGCAGCAAGAACACGCAGTCGATCAGCGGCGCCATGTCCACCGTCAAGCTGTCTTCTTCTTCGAGTCGGCTACGCATGGTCCGACCCCCCGGACGTGGGTGGGGCGGGGCCCACCGCCGGCGAACTGGCGACTGGGCCGCTGGCCGCCGAAGCCGATGCGTCGGCCCGCGCCGCGTCCCGGGGCCGGGGCCGGGGGGCGTCGCGGTTCGACCGCTTCCAGGTCATCCGCTGCTGGTGCCAGCCGTTGATCATCTCGCTGGCCTGCTGGTCCAGCGAGGTGGCGAGGCTGGTGGTCCGGGCCTTGACCAGGTGATACGCCGCCAAGGCGGGGACGGCCACGATCAGGCCCATCGCCGTGGTCACCAGGGCGTAGCTGATCTCCCCGGCCATCACCGACGCGTCGCCCAGCGAACCGGCCAGGGCCACCGCGTCGAAGGCCCCGATCATCCCGATGACCGTCCCCAGCAGCCCCAGCAACGGGCTGAGCGTCGCAACCAGCGCCAGCGGGAACGCCCGCTGCTGGGCCTGCCGAAGCCCCCGGGTGGCCACGTCGCCCGCAACCGCGGACAGGTCCGCATAGGCGAACCGCTTGTGCTCGATCACCGCCCGGGCCACATCCGCCAGCAGGCTCGGGTCCGCCTCGGCCAGCCGCTGGGCTTCGTCAAAGTCGCGCTGCCGCATGGCCTGCAGCACCCGCTCGCCCAACCCCTCCGGGGCAAACCGCGACCGCCGCAGCGCAAACGCCCGCTCCAACCCCGCCGCCAGTCCGATGACCGACAGCAGCACCAGGATCAGACCGATCTCCCGCGTCGCCGCCACCTTGTCAAACGCCGCGCCGAACCACCCATCACCCGCCGCCGGTTCGTCGGTCTCGGTGCCCGGGTCCACCGTCGCTGCCAGATCCGCCCCAGGCGCTGACTCAGCTTCCGCAGCCACCTCAGCGGGATCGTCGGGTTCCGCGGGCTGGGCCGGCTCAGCCCAAACCGGGCCTGCAAGACCCACCATCACCCCCATCAGCAGCCCAAACAACCCACCCCGCCCGAGCCGCCGCACCTTCTTCCCCGCTGTGTTCATCGACACAGGGTATACGAGATGACGCCATTCGAGCAGCCCGGAAGTTGCACGAGGTCTACGGTCAACCAACCACAGAGGCACAGAGGCACAGAGGCACAGAGATCATTCATCGAAAAAGCTCGTTGAGATAGTGGTACCAGGATTTTCTTCAATCAAGGTGTTCCCGGTTTTCCCGTACCTCTGTGTCTCTGTGGTTAATCGAAGGTCTCGCACAAGATTCCGCGACGAAGGACCGACCGAAAAAAGACTTGACAACGACGTCAAGTCCGGCCACAATTGATTTGGCGTCGTTGTCAGATGCCCGGCTTTGTCTCTGTTCGCCATCGATCCAACCCTGCTCATGGTCACCCTCACCGACATCGCCGAGGCCGCCGACGTGTCACCCAACACGGTGTCGCGGGCGTTGCAACCCGGGGTGGTGTACCGCCGGCCGACGTTTCAGAAGCGGGCCGAGCACATCCGCCAGCTCGCCGAGCAGATGGGCTACCGCCCCAACACCGCCGCCCGGGCCACGCGGGAGGGCCGGTTCCACAACGTCGCCCTGCTGCTGAGCACGTCCAGCCACCGCAGCCACCTCTCCGAGCCGATGCTGGCCGGCATCCACGACGCCCTGGCCCAGCGGGAGATGTCGCTGACCCTGGTCCGGCTGCCCGACGAGACGCTCACCGACGAAGCCGAGGTCCCCAAGCTGCTCCGCGAACGCGGCTGCGACGGGATGCTCATCGACTACACCCACGGCATCCCCGCCCCGCTCGAATCGCTCATCGAGCAGCACCAGGTCCCCGCGATCTGGCTCAACACCAAGCGGCCGACCGACGCGATCTACCCCGACGACCTCGGTGCCGGCCGCCTCGCCGCCGAGCACCTGCTGGGCCGGGGCTTCCAGCGGATCGCTTACCTGGGCCACATTTTCGAGGCCGACGAAAAGCACTACAGCGAGACCGACCGCGCCGCCGGTTACCGCGAAGCGGTCCGGGCCGCCGGGCTCGAGCCGACGGTCGTGACGCACCTGCGATCGCCCGAGCGGATCGACTGGCTGATCCCCCGCCTCGCCGCCGGCCAGGTCGACGCCGTCGTCTGCTACGGCCAAAAAAACGTCGGCGAAACCGTCGCCGCGGCATACGGCGCCCGCGTCGACCCGGCCGACCTGGGCCTGACCGTCTTCGGCGATGCTCCCGCCGAGATCGGCGTCAACCCCACGCTCGTCCACGAACCCAACGCCGCCATGGGCCACACCGCGGTGCTCGCCCTGCTCGAAAAGATCGACCGTCCCCACCGCCCCCTGCCCAGCAAGGCGGTCCCGTTTTCGCTTGTTCCCTGACCCTGGCCGCCTGGCCGCATCCTTTGGAGGTTTCCCATGACCCGCATCACTCACTTGCTCACCCCGCTCGCCGCCGCGGCTTTACTCGGACCCACGGCAACGGCCGTCGATCTCACTTGGGACGACGGTGCCGGCGATGATCAATTCGCCACGGCCGCCAACTGGAACCCCGATCAGACCCCCGCTCAAGGCGACAACGTCTTCTTCGGCCAGGCCGCGGGTGACACGATCACCGTCGGCGACGCGGGGGCCACCTTCGGCAATCAGCAGGCGGACGTTGCCACCTTCACCTCCGCGGCCGGCGCCTACACGTTCACCAACGAAGATCGACTGTCGCTGACCGGGATCACCCTCGAGTCTGGCGCCGGCGATGTCACCTTCAACCAGGGGTCCGGCGGACCCAACAACTCTCAAGTGCAATTCCGGTCCGGGACGTTCGTCCTCGCTGTCCCCGACGCCACGCAGACGCTGACCTTCGGCAGCCTCGGCTACAACGGCAAGACGATGACCCAGACCGGCCTGGGGACCGTCGTGGCCCTCGATGGCTTCACCCCGAGTCAGCTGGATATCCAGTCCGGCGTGTTCGACCTCCGACACGGGATCGGCAACGTGAAAGTCACCTCGGCGATGAGCAACGGGTTCATCGGCTCGGGCACCATCACCAACACCGACCCCAACGCCGACGCGTTCATCTCCTTCGGCCAGGGCAGCAACGGCGACACGTTCTCCGGCGTCATCACCGGCGATATCGACCTCTACCTGGGCCGCGATAACAACAACGACAGCTTCACCCAGGTCTTCGACGCAAGCAGCACCCTGTCCTACACCGGCACGACAGATCTCAACGGCGGCGCCTTCATTGTCAACGGCACGCAGACCGGCGCCGGGGACTTTCAGGTCGCCGGCCGGCCCGGGGACAACCAATCCAACGACGCCACCCTCGGCGGCAACGGCAGCGTCGGCCTGGCCTCGGGCGCGTCGCTCGTGGTCGGCGGCGCCAGCGACGACCCCGACGACAACCCCGCCCCGTTCTTCACCAACAACACCAGCCGCGGTATCCTCGCCCCCGGCTTCGACGACCCGAACAACGCCAACGACAACGCCATCGGCGACATCAGCGTCACCGCCGACACCCTCGCCTTCATTGAGAACGGCACGCTCGCCATCGATCTGGCCGCCAACGCCAACAGCGACCTGCTCGCCCTGACCGGCAACCTTGATCTATCCAACGCCGGCGACATCCTCAGCCTCAACGACCTGGGCGGCGCCTTCGACGGCACGACCTACACCATCGCCACCTTCACCGGCACACGCACCGGCACGTTCGACTCCGTCGAGGGCCTCGATTCGAACTATCTCGTGGTCTACAACGGAATTAACGCCGGCAATATTCAACTGCAGGTCATCCCCGAGCCCGCGTCGCTCGCCCTGCTCGCCGCCGGCGGGCTGTGCCTGCTGCCGCGGCGTCGGCGGTGAGTGGAGTGGTTGAAAGCCCACGCCCTCCCGGGCGTGGGTCCCACCCGCCGGAGCGGGTGGGCTTTCAGGAGCCAAGCCATGCGTCAGACCCGCCGCGCGTTTACCTTGATCGAACTGCTGGTGGTGATCTCCATCATCGCCCTGCTGATCGCGCTGCTGCTGCCGGCCCTGCGGGGCGCCCGGGTGGCGGCGCGGGACACGTTGTGCAAGGCCAACGAGCGGCAGATCCTCATCGCCCAGCACAACCACGCGACCGAGCACGGGTACTTCCGGCCAGGCAAGTGGGCCGGGGCGTTCGATGGCCTGAGCGAGTGGACCCGGGCCCTGACCCACCCCCGCTACGAGTACCTGGGCGACTATGTGGACGACTCGATGGCCAACGCCGGGGTCTTGCCAGCTGTGCTCGTCTGCCCCGAGGGCGAGGAGTCGGTCACCAAGGTGGACCAGCGGTTCACCGGCAACGATTTTCTGTACCGCCGCAACCGCATCTGGCCCGGCTACCTGCCGCTGGGTGCCGTGGTCGGCGACAGCGGCCCGGGCGGCGCCAGCGCCAGCGGTTGGGACGACCACCCACCAGCGAGGGCGATGATGATCGAGAAGGCCGACCACGGCGGCTTCCCCGGAACCAGTGAGAATCACCTGCGGTTCCGCACCAGCGAATGGACCAACTTGCCCGCCAGCGTCGCCAACGGCTTTATCGCCTTCCGCCACGGCAATCCCCAGTCCGTCACCATCAGCGGCACCGCCTACGACCGCGGAAGCCAGAACGTCGGCTTCGTCGACGGCAGCGTCCAGACGGTCACCGCCGAGGCGATGCTGACCGCCCGCACTAACCATGGCAACCGGTGGTATGACCACCTGCGGTAGTTCCGCCCCCCGCCGCTCTAACCAAGGACGCCCGATGACCCACCTGCTTCCGGTCTGCAGCCTGCTCCTCGTGATGCTGGCCACCCCCGCCATCGCCCAGCCCGCGGCCCCGCTCAGGGCCCCCGCGTCGCCGCCTGAACCGAGCACGGCGATCTACAACTTCCCCGATGACGCGGTGGTCAATGTGCAGACCGCTTTCGGGGCGGTGGGCGATGGCGTCACCGACGACACCGCCGCGCTGCGGCGGGCCATCGATGAGACCAGGGGCGGCAACCGCGTCTTGTACTTCCCCGACGGCGTCTACCTGATCTCCGACAGCATCGGGATCTTCGACGGTCGGCCACATAGCCGGGATCGCTTCCTCATCTTCCAGGGCCAGTCCGAGGCCGGGACCATCATCCGCCTGGCGCCCCGCAGCGAGGGCTTCGACGACCCGGCCGAGCCGAAGATCGTCGTGTCGATGTACGAGGGCCAGTCCACCGGCGACGCGATGAACACCAATGCCCGCGACCTCACCATCGAGATCGGCGAGGGCAACCCCGGTGCCGCCGCGTTCCGTTACCTGAACAACAACTTCGGCATGATCGAACGGCTCACGATCCGCAGCCTCGACCCCGACGGTGCCGGGGCCATCGGCCTGGACCTGCGTCAGAGCCAGCAGGGCCCGGGCCTGCTGCGGGACATCACCGTCGAAGGCTTCGACCGCGGCATCGTGATCGGCAACAGCTTTTCGCAGGTCTTCGAGGACATCGACCTGCACGGCCAGCGCGAGGTCGCCATCGACACCCGCAACGCCCGCGTGACGTTCCACCGGCTGCGGGTTCACGGGGCACCGCTGGGCCTGACCGGCCGACAGCACGCGCAGGTCACGATCATCGACGGCCAGTTCCACGCCGACCCCTCGGCACAAGCCGACCCCTCCGACTCGGCGGGCGCCGCCATCGTGCTGCCCGGCCCGAAGGTCTTCCTGCGGGACGTGACCCAGACCGGGTGGGACCACCTGATCCGCATCGGCGACGGCGAGACCGGCGAGCTCAACGAGCACGGAGAGTACTACGCGCTGCCGAGCTACAGCCTCTTCCCAGTGGACCAGATGGCCACGCTGCGGCTGCCGATCCAGGACGCCCCCGACCTGCCGTGGGACAATGACATGGACCACTGGGTCCGCGTGGATACCAACGACGGCCGGGACATCACCCAGCGGCTGCAGCAGGCGATCGATCAGGCCGCCGAGCGGGGCCAGACCACCATCTACCTCGTCTCGGAGCGGGGCCACGGCAACCCGCAGCTCACCTCGCCGGTCCGATTCCACGGCAGCGTCAACCGCTTGGTTGGGATGCACCGCATGTTGGAGATCATCGAGGGCCCGGCCTTCGAGGACTCGGCCGCGATGATCTTCGAGGACCTGGACAGCGATGTGTTCGTCATCGAGCGGTTCTTCGGCATCGGGGGCTGGGACCGGCCGAACGTGGTGGCGTTGGATAACCGGACCGATGCGACGATGGTGCTGCGTAACGCGCGGTTCTCGGCGTACATCAGCGAGCCGGACCCCGGCGGCCGGTGGTTCCTCGACGACGCGTCGCCGGGGCGGAATCGGCCGATGCTCATCGGTGAGGGCCAGCAGGTCTGGGCCCGGCAATTCAACCCCGAGAGCCCGCTGGAGGAGATGGTCCACGTCGACGGCGGCACGCTGTGGATCATGGGCTTCAAGACCGAGGGCCGGGCGACGCACGTCCGCGTGACCAACGGCGGCCGGGTCGAGGTGCTCGGCGGGGTCAGCTACCAGTCGTGGGGCAACCCGCCGACCGATCCGCCGATGTTCATCTTCGACGAGACCTCATCCGGGTCGCTCACGCTCGGCTTCTACCACCACAACCGCCCGTTCGAGACGGTCGTGGAGCAGGCTCGCGGAAATCAAACCCGCGAGCTGCCGCGGCAGGACCTGCGTGGTTATCACCTGCCGCTGTTCCGGGCGGACCCTGTGGAGTGATGGCTGACCATGGTGGCGCGGATCAGCTCCAGCCGTCTGCGACGAAGAAGCGTTCAAGCTGGTCGTCGAATCGGAGCCGGTCGGCGTGGGCGTCGATCCAGTCGCGGACGCCCTCGGGCCGGACCGACACGGGCAGTCGGCGTTGCAGCAGCTGCAGCAGGCGGGTGTCCTGCATGTCGTAGCCGGACGGGTCGGCGGGCAACAGGCTCGCGAGGTGTTGCAGGGCGGTGGGGTCGCCGGTGTCCAGCAGCAGCTCGGCAAGGGCCAGCCGGCGGCGGGGCACGTCCTGGGTCTGCGGCTGGTGCCAGGCGGCGAGCAGGGTGGGTCGCAGGTCGATGCCCGGCAGGTCGGCCAGCAGCTGGTGGTACCGCCGATCTCCGCCGACGCGGAGCAGGTGCAGCCGCAGGGCGGGGTAGCTCACCGGGTCCTGCAGCTCGGCGAGCACCGCGAACCACCGCCGGCCGACGCCGGGCACGCCTTGCTCCAGGCCCCGGACCAGGGTCGGCAACGCGTCAAGCGCCCAGCCTCGGTCGTCGACCACGCCGATGAGCCCGGGCTGGTCCAGCAATGAGCCGAGCACCAGCTCGCGGTGCGACGCATCGATCCGCTGGTCGACCACGCGCTCGGCCCAGAACGACAGGCGGGGGTCGCCCATCGCCTCGATCACCAGCGGCATGTGCGAGCCGGCCAAGGCGTCGAGCATCGCGTACTGCGGGTCGCTGGGTGAGACGCGGTGCTGGTGATCAGAGATGCGAGCGATCTGGCGCAGGTATCGCCGGGCCTGGGCAGCGGTGGCGCCGTGGGGCAGGTGAAGGGCGGCCAGGGCGTCGGTGTCCGGTCCGCGTCGGCGGGCCTGCTCGTCGGCGATCAGGGGCTGCAGGTAGTACCGCAGCACGGGGTAGGTCCGCTCGGCTTCGAGCAGCACGTCCACGTGATCCTGGGCCAGTTGCTCGAGCAGCCGCTGCTGCGGATCAGTCCGCTCGGCCCGCTTGATCGGCAGCTGGGCGGCGGTCGCCGCGGCGATGTGGGCCACGTACCGCCGGGCCGCGTCGGCATCGTCGGCGGCCGGCAGCGGGCCGGTCGGCAGCAGTTCCAGATAATCGAGCGTCGCGGCGGGGTCGGTGATCGCATCCCGCTGTCCGCGGTCGGTCGGCGCGGGCGTCGCTTCGAGCTGTGGGGGCAGGTCAAGCTCGGAGGGCTCGACCATCGCCTGCTGCACCTGGCCCTGCCCCGCGGCCGCCGAGGCGAACACGTTCAGGCCCATGCACACCGCCGTCGGCAACCATCGCCGCGGGCCACGTCTCATGCCGTGCTCCGTTGAAGTCAACCCGGAAGACCAAGCCGGTCCACGAAGTCCTATCGGTCAGACGGATTGGCGGGTTGAGAATCTTCGAGAGGAATCAAAAAGACCGCCGGCTGAGCCGACGGCCTTGGGTCCCATGCCATAAGCATGGGGGGGGCTCATAGTCGAAGAGCGGCTGCAAAGACGCTTCAAAATGCAGCGTATGGGCGGCAACACGCCTGGTCAAGTAGTGGTAACTTTCGGCTCATGCGGGTGAGCTTCTACATCGACGGGTTCAATCTTTACTACGGCATTGTCAAGCAGCACCGGTTGCACTGTCTAAATCTTGAAGAGATGGCCCGCCGCCTGAACAACGGAAAGTCTGCCACGTCTATCACTTACTGCACCGCTCGCGTATCAGGCACGAAGGAGGATCCACACAAGGCTGATCGCCAAGATACTTACTTGCGCCTCCTGAAGGCCGCGTGCAACACCGTGGAAGTGCTTGAAGGCAACTTTATGAGCCAGCGGAAATGGCGGCGGATCGTTGGTTGTTACGCGTCACCTGATTGTCGCACCCGCGTCCACCATCGCGAGGAGAAGGGCTCAGATGTCAACTTGGGCGTCAAGCTGCTTCATGACGCGCACCTCAATCGCTTCGACCGGGCCGTCATGGTTTCGGGAGATTCAGACCTCGTCGAGCCGGTACGGCTGGTGCGTGACGAGGTGAAAAGGCCAGTCACGGTTCTGAATCCTCGGTCAGTCAACTCCAATGAGCTGCGAAAAGTTGCGTCGGCCTACGGCACTATTAGGCCGGCGATTCTGCGGCGATCGCAGTTTCCCGACAGTATGGAGATCGGAGGACGGCGGTTCAGGAAGCCAGTGAAATGGTCAGAAAACGAGCAGGCTTTACCACCCTGTTTGGAGGATGTGGTATGGCAGTGTCCGCTTGAAGTTTGCAGCATGGGTCTTCGCGTACGGCGTTTTGAGCATTTGCTAACCGATTAGGTGGATCGGTGGACTCAACCGGCGGCTGTGCTTCAACCGCAGGGACGGGCGGGCGAAGTCGACGGGGGTGTACTCGTTGCTGGGTCGGCCGGCGGGGGGCTCGGGCAGCAGGGCCATGGCCTGGTAGGCCTCGGCGACGAGTTCGCTGCAGAAGACGGTGGACAGGTCTTCGCGGTTGTTGCCGCCGAGCCCGTCGTAGGCGGCCCGCAGCAGCTGCAGGCGGTGCTGCTCGTAGGCCCGGCGGGACAGCTGGGCGCGGCGGCGGGCCAGGGCGTGGACCATGGCGGGCGTCGGTCGGGGGGTGAGTCGGCGGACGGCGACGCGGCCGTGGTAGCTGGCGAGCCGCTGGCTCATGGGCACCAGCTGGACGCCGCGGGTCGGGAGGCGGGACTCGAGGTCGGGGATGTCGCTGAGCGTGGTCGACTCCCAGAGCAGCACGCCGGGGAAGATCGTGGGCAGGCGGAGCACCATGGCGACGTGCGACCAGTCGCCGCCGGAGGCCAGGCGGATCAGGCGGGACACGGGGCTGTCGCCGGCGAAGAGCACGAGGTCGCCGGTGCCGAGGGTGGGTCGGATCGCCTCGTAGCGGTGGAGTGCTGGCCGTGGGGCGGTGCGGGTTGGACGGGGTTGACGTCTCTGGCGGGGTGCGTGGGGCATCGGAGACACTCCTTCCGGGGGGGGCGTAGACTTGCCGCTGCGGCGAAGATGCAGCGACTGGTGAAGAACTTGAAGAAGCTGCCCGCCCGCACGGCTCGGACGGTCGCGGATCGATTGGACCCGCACCGGCGGCTGGGCTGGACGGCGGACCGACTGCGCCGGCGGATCGAGCACCGCGACGTGCTGGACTGGCGGCTGATGGAACTGGCGAGTGAAACGCCCGAGCCGCCGGGACGGTTGGACGCGAAGGTGTCGATCCTCGGGTGGTACGGCAACGAAACGGTCGGCGACCAGGCGATCCTGGGCGGCATCCTTCGCCGGCTCGACCCGGCTCAGGTCACGCAGACCACCAGCGACCGGGCGGTGAGTGAAGCCACGCTGTCAGCGCTGGGCGCCGAGGCCGTAACGCTGATCGACGACTCGCCGCAGGCGGCGGTCCAGGCCGCGTGTGAGGCGGACCTGGTGCTGATCGGTGGCGGGCCGATCAAGGAGGGCGAGATTGTCGATGGATGGGCCGACGCGCTGCGGGCGGCGGTGCGGGCCGGGGCGGCGACGATGGTGTTCGGCTGCGGGGTGGGGCCGGTGCGGACGCCGGCGGCGGCGGCGCGGATTCGCAGGCTGTTCGCGGCATGTCATGGGGTGACGCTGCGTGATGAGGGGTCGGTGCGGCTGGCGGCTCGGCTGGGTGCGGACACCGCCGCGACCCACGTGGCGGCAGACTCAGCGTTGGCGTTGCCGCTGCCGGACCTGCCGGCTCACGACGCCGCCGGGCCGGTGGGCCTGTCGCTCCGCGGCCTGGCCCGGGACTATCACTTGCCCGGCGGCCGCTCGATCGCGCAGATCGAGGCCGATGTTGCCGAAGCTTATATAGCTTTGATCCGGCATATCCATGATGTAATCGGCCGGGATGTGGTGCTGGTGCCCACCCAGATGGATGGGCCCGGTAACGACCCCGAGGTGCTCGGCCGGCTGCGGAATCGCGTCGCGGACAAGGCCCGGGTGCACCTGCTGGACCATCGTGAGCCGGTGGGTCTGGTGCGGGAGCTGGCGGGGCTGTCGATGCTGGTGGGGATGCGGTTTCACAGCGTGCTGCTGGGCTGGCTGGCGGGGCTGCCGGTGCTCGGGATTGATTACGACATGCACGGGGGCAAGGTGACGGCGGCGATGCACCAGATGGGTTGCCCCGAGCACCTGCTGCCGATTGCCGAGGTGAGCGGGCCGGTGCTGATCGAGCGCTTCGACGCGGTGTGGAAGCAGCGGCAGTCGGTGCGGCAAGTCGCGGCAGAGCAGCTGATCGCGACCCAGCAGCGGGAGTGGCGGAGTGCCGAGGCGATGCGGCGGATCGTCGATCACGTCAGGCGGTAGCCGAACCGGCCTGCCGACGGTCGATCGCCTGCTGCATCACCTCCAGGTAGCGGTCGCCGATCGCGGGCCATGCGAAGCGATCGACGCGGGCACGGCTCGCCTCGCCCATCGCCTCCAGATCGCTGCGGTCCAGCTTGACCATCGCGTCGGCCAGGGCCGCTGGGTCCCGCGCCGGGCTGCGGGCGGCGTTGACCCCGTCGGTGAAGATCTCGTCGAACGACGGGTTGAGTGAGCAGGCCACGGCCTTGCCCGCGGCGAGCAGTTCGAGGCCCACGATCGGGTGGCCCTCTTCAATAGAAGGCATCAGCCCAAACCGGCAGTTCTGAAGCAGCCAATGTTTATCACTTCCGGTCCGTTTCCCAGCGAGAACAACGTGGTCCTGCAGGCCGTGCTGCTGCGCCTTCTGCTGTATGACCGGGAGCATCTTGCCCGCCCCCGCGATGACCAGTCGCATGCTCCCGAGCCGGTCCCGGGCGAGGGCGAAGGCGTCGACCGCGTCGTCGAAGCCCTTGTACTCGGTGAGGTTGCCCAGCGCGAGCATGAACGGCCGATCAGTCAGGTCCGGCAGGTCGGCAGGCGGTTCGGCCGGGGCGGTGATCCGGTCCGGGTGCACGCCGTTGGGGATGTTGACCACCGGTGCGGGCTCGGGCCGGATCTCACGGATCAGCGACTGGATGTGCGGGCTGATGGCGATGGCGACGTCGGCCTTCTGGTAGGCCTCGACGGTGCGTTTGAACACGTGCGGCCGGCCGCGGTCTTCGGACTCGCGGTAGAGGTCGCCGCCGTGGGACACCAGGACGGTGGGCACGCCCGTCCGCTCGGTCAGCCGCACGGCGGCGACGCCGGAGGGTCTGCCGTAGTTGACCAGGAACACGTCGAACCGCTCACGGTCGTGCAGCCGGACCAGGTGCCTGGCGACGCGTTCGGGCCACGCGTGGGGGAACCGCATCTTCGGGTACCACGTGACGGGGTAGGGCAGGTCCAGGTCGTGGGGCTTGCCCTGGGTGAGCACGTGGGCCCGGTGGCCGCGTTGGTGGAAGTGCTCGGACAGGGCGGCGGAGACGTATTCGGTGCCGCCGACGGTGGGCAGAAAGTTGGGGGTGAAGTAGCAGATCCGCATGGGCGTGGGGTCATGATGCCATGCGGGCGGGCGGGGCGTCGGGCTCGGCCTGCCGCGGGGTGTCCGGCGGGCGGTGGGTCAACCGGTCCAGGACTCGGCACAAGCGCCGCTGCGTCTGCTCGAACCGCTCGAGCGACGCGGTGTTGCGCTGCACCAATCGGATGAGCACCGACAGCTCGTCGTGCTGCCGCATCAGCCGGGCGTGGGACGCGCGGAGCTGCGACTCCTGCCGGCGGGACAGCCAGCGTTCCCACACCCACAGCACGCCCATCAGCCCGGCGACGCCGAACTGCGTGACGGATTCGAGCAGGTCCGGTGACATGGTGTGCTCCTGGTACGGGGGGCGGGGGCTCAGGCGCGTCGCATCGTGCACAGGCCCAGGAACCGGCGTTCGTCGGGCAGGCCGTCGCCGTTGGTGTCGATGAGCACGCCGGCCCCGGCGCAGGCGGCGGCGAACTGGCGGGCGTAGCGGTCGGCCTTGGCGTGCAGGTCGGCGTTGTCGCCGCCGATGGCGACCGCGGCGCTATAGATCCGCTCGAGTGTGCCCAGCGTTTCGAGCCGGGCCATCGTGGTCAGCGAGACGACGGCGTCGGCGGTCAAGTCGTGGTCGCGGTCATCGCCCAGGCCCAGCAGGCGCAGCAGGGTCTGGTGCACGAGCTGGGCCTGCGGAGCGAAGGTGCGGACGATCAGTTCACGGCCCACGCCGTCGCCGGGGCCGATCAGCGGGTCGGTCATCCGGGTCCGCAGCTTTGAGACCCGTAGGGTGGCGGCGTCGAGGCGTTCGATCACCTCGTGCGGGACCTTGTCGATGAGCAGCACGTCCCCGGCGGCGGTGCCGGCGGCATCGAAGTCGGCGGTGACGCTGGTGACGAGGGTGCCGTCGACTTCGCCGTCGGCGGCGTGGAGGTGCTGCTGGGTGAGCAGGGGCACGTCGTTGAAGACGGCCGGTTCGTAGGCGAGCAGGTCGCGGTCGGTGGAGAAGAGCATGGGGGGGCCGTAGGACGGGCGTCTCGCCCGTCGGGGTCTTGAGGTGGCGCGGGATGACGGGCGAGACGCCCGTCCTACGGTTCGGAAGAAGCGGCGCGGCGGCGGGGGGGGCCGCCGCGCCGGGGGGAGGCGAGACGCGGGGGAGCGCGTCAGGAGGTGCTGAGGTTGTGGATGAGGCCGTGGGCCGATTCGTTGCGGAGCTCGAGCGTGTACTCGCCGAGGACCTGGCCGGCTTCGCGGTCGCCGGTGCGGGCCAGCGGCTTGTAGTGGAAGCTTCGACCGGTGAGGGGCATGACGTCGATGCGGGAGCTGTCGAGCATCAGGACCATGTCGGCCGGGGCCCACCGGCAGAGCACGACGCGGCAGACGCCGAAGTCGGATTCGTAGACGCCGACGAGGTCTTTGAAGCGTTCGGTGGAGGCGGAGTAGCCGCGGGAGGCGGTGACGAAGCCGTTGATGCGTCGCTTCTGCAGGCCGCCGACGACGAGCGTGTCGATGCGGGTCGAGGCGGACTGCCAGATGTCGCGGAGGGCGGCGTTGAGCATGGGCTCGGTGAGGTCGGCGGTGCCGGCGTCGGTGCGGTGGGTCGCCAGCGACGGGACGATGCCGCGCATGGTCCGGCGGATGGTCGAGCTGCCCTGCGGGTCGTCGTCGGCGGCTCGGGACACGCCGTTGAGGACGGTGTTTTCCAGGTCGCGGAGCAGTTCGCGGGCGCGTTCCTGCTTTTGGTAGGCCAGTTCGTCGGCGACCGCGGCTTGGCGTGCGGCCAGTTCGCTGCCGGAGACCTCGACGGTGGCGGTGAAGATCTGGGTGACGTTGCTCTTGCGGGAGCGGGTGGTGAATCGGGCGGTCGGGGCGTCGTCACCTTCGAGGGCGGCGTTGCCGAGGATGTGCAGGGTGTCGCCGTCGGCGACGCTGGCCTGCGGGGTGCCGCCGTAGCCGCGGACCAGCCCCAGCGTCGAGCCGGACACGCCGGTGACAAACATCACCTCACGGCTGCCGGCCGCCTGGACCTGGTCGCCAACGCGGAAGCGGTCGGCGTGGGCGACATCGATGCTGGTGACGCTGCCGTCGTCGGCCAGGGCCTGGTGGTCGATGGCGTCCTGGTTGGGCAGCAGCGAGTCTTCGAGCCACTCGTGGACGGTGCTGCGGGCCGAACGGGCGGGGTCGCCCAGCGCGTCGAGCAGGGGGGTCTCGTAGGGGCTGACGATGCCGACGATGTCGGAGATGTCTTCGGCGATTTCGGGCAGGTCGGGTCCGGCGGAGTAGGTGGCTTTTCCGGTGAAAGACATAAAGAGCTCCAAGCAAGAGTGAAGGACAAAGGACGAAGGAAGAAGGGGTCAGGCGTGGAGCCGCGGGTGTCAACCCGTCGGCCAAGTTGCGATCGGCCTATGGGCCGCGTTTGAGGCGGAGGTAGCGGAGCAGGTCGCGGCGGTCGCCGGTGGCGCGGGCTTCGGCGGCGGCGTGGGTGGCGGGGTCGGGGTCGGCGCCGTCCTCGGGTTCGGGGCTGCCGGCCGGGGGCGGCGGGGCGGTGGGCGGTCGGCGGTGGAACAGGTACGGCCGGTGCTCGCGGAGGTCGCGCACGGCCAGTTCGACGTCCGGGTCATCCATCTGGGCGACGGCGGCCTCGGTCAGCAGCCGGGCGGCCTCGAGGTCCGAGGCGTCGGCTTGTGCGAGCTGGGCGTCGATGCGCTGGCGACGCTCGAGGGCGGTGATGGTGGCGCGGGCTTCGTCGAGCTGGCGTTGCAGGTCGGCGGGGGGCGGGGTCGGGTTGTCCGCAGCGGCGGTGGGGGGTGGCGTGTTGGGCATGGGGTGGCGTGGTGGTGTGATGTGGTGTGGGGCGAAGACGCGCATCGAGGACGATGCGGTTTGAAAGAGGCGTGGTGGGCGGCGAGCTACGGGCTGTGGGGGTCTGGCGCCGGGTCGCAGTCCGCGTAGCCCAGCTCGGCGAGCACGCGGTCTTGCGGGACGCCCAGCTGGCGCTTGAGCAGCGCCCGCTGCAGGGCGTCGGTCTCGTTCTGCGGCAGCGGGTCGGGCCAGTCGATCTGGACCTGCCGCTGGTGAGGCGTGGTGTGGAGCGAGCCGGCGGCGTCGGCGGCGGCGAGGACGCGCTGGGCGATCTGCTGCAGGCCCACGCCGTAGGTCATCCGCTTCTTCTGCACCCGGGCCAGCAGGCCCAGCAGCACGATCCGCACCGCGTTTTCGCTGGTCAGTCGACCGACCCGGCCGTGCATCACGCCGGCGGCGATCGGCGGCACGCCGCTGGCCTTGTCCATGGCCTCGCGGACCTCGGCGATGTGGGCGGTCTCGCCGGGCGTCGCCGCGTCGCCGCCGAACTCCTGGATCGACGCGGTCGGGTCGCTGGTGCTCCACATCTGACCCGGGCCCACCGGCCGATCGGTGAACCCCTCGATCCCCCGGCCCAGGTACATCTTGAAGCTCTGAAAGGTCACCCGGTTCGCCCGGTCGCTCAGCCGCGTGTTCAGCTCGTCCTGCAGCGGGATCAGCGGCTCAACGTCGCTCAGGCCCGGGTGCATCAGCGGCTGGGGCAGGTTCTGGATGTGCACCACCGGCAGCGATCCCAGCCCGTGCACCCGGCCGCCGACC
>CAZVBW010000074.1:0-19533 GCA_964625505.1 uncultured Phycisphaeraceae bacterium | reverse complement strand
CACCCGCGGCTGGGGGAGGGGTGAGGGGCTGGGCTAGGAGGCGAGGGCGATGGCGTCGAGCGAGGCGGCGACGGCGACCCAGGCGACGGGCCAGCGGAGGGACGGTGTGGCGTGGGGCGGGGGTGTGGGCGGCTGGTTCACGCCGGGGATTATGGGGGCGACGCGGGTCAAGCGGTGGCGGCGCGGTGGCGGCGGAGCCACGCAGCGGCGGGCGCGGCTTCGCCGCAGCCGCTGTTGACAACGAGTTGGCCAGGATGCAGTGCCGAGGGGTGGCACACCTCGCCGGCTCGGCGGTGATGTGTGCAGGCCGAGGTGTGACACACGCCCGCGGCGGGCGCGGCTTCGCCGCAGCCGCCAAACAGCGGACGAGGGGCAGACTTGGTTGAGATTGCTCGTACGAGCGTGAGGGTGGTGGTGTCTCGCTCGGCGCGGCGGGCGGGGGCTGGATGGGGTGGCGTGGAGCGGACCGTCATGATTTTCGTCGCATGGGGCGGGGTTGGTGCGCGCGGGGGTGGCGGGTTTGTGTTCAAGGCGAGCTACGACAAGGCGAACCGCAGTTCGCGGGACTCGCCGCGGGGGCCGGGGCTGGAGGCGGGGCTGGCGCTGGTGCGGCGGGTGGGGGACGCATTGGGGGTGCCGGTGACCAGTGATGTGCACGAGCCGGGTCAGGCGGCGGCGGCGGGGGCGGCGCTGGACCTGTTGCAGGTGCCGGCTTTTTTGTGTCGGCAGACGGACTTGCTGGTGGCGTGTGGGGCGACGGGCAAGGCGGTGAATGTGAAGAAGGGCCAGTGGGTGGCACCGGCGGAGATGCGGCAGGTGGTGGGGAAGGTCGAGGGGGCGGGGGCGGAGATACCAGGCGGGATACCAGACGCTTCGCCTGCGGCTCAGCGTCGGCTTGGGGGGGGGGCGGGGGCGGCTATACCAGACGCTTCTCCGCCTACGACGGATCAGCGTCGGCTTGGGGGAGGGCTTCCGGGGGTGATGTTGACGGAGCGGGGGACGTTTTTTGGGTATCACCGGTTGGTGAATGATTTTGCGGGGTTGGGGGATTTGATGGAGTTGGGGCGGCCGGTGTGTTTTGACGTGACGCACTCGACGCAGCAGCCGGGGGCGGAGGGGGCGACGAGCGGGGGCCGGCCCGAGCGGGCACCGATGCTGGCACGGGCGGCGGTGGCGGCGGGGGTGGACGCGGTGTTTATCGAGACGCACCCGGAGCCGGCCAAGGCGATGAGCGATGCGGCGGTGATGCTGCCGGTGGAGCAGACGCTGGGGTTGTTGGGGGAGCTGGCGGCGGTACGGGGGGCGCTGGGGGGGTGAGGGGGTACCCGTCGCTTCGCCTTCGGCTCAGCGTCGGCTTCTGGTGGGGGACGTAGACTTTGCGACGCATGGCTGATGCTCCGGCGAATCCGCAGACTGGTGACGAGCCGCAGGCCGGCTGGTGGGAGCGTCGCAAGGCCCGCAAGCGGGCGAAGGCCGAGCGGGCGGCGCAGCGGTCGGTGCTGGGGAAGTTGTGGCACGACTGGGTCTTCCCGATCGGGCTGGTGATCGTAGTGCTGACGTCGGCCCGGTCGTCGCTGCTGGACTGGAACGACGTGCCCAGCGGGTCGATGATGCCGTCGATCCTGGTGGGCGACCGGATCGTGGTGAACAAGCTGGCGTACGACCTGCGGGTGCCGTTTACGCGGGTGCAGCTGGCGGAGTGGGGCCAGCCGCAGCGGGGGGACATCGTGACCTTCTGGTCGCCCGAGCCGCCGGGCACGCGGCTGGTCAAGCGGGTCGTGGCCACGGGCGGGGACGTGGTGCGGATGGTGGACGGCCGGCTGCTGATTCGGCCCGCGGGCGAAGACGGGTGGCAGCCGGCGGATTACGGCGTGCCGCGCGGCGTCGCGGGGGCGGACCGCGAAGACGTGCTGGGCCACCGGCGGGCGGTGCAGTACGTGGAGGGGGATCGGCGGGGGCTGGTGACCCAGGGCGTGGACCTGCGGGCGTTCGGGCCGATCGAGGTGCCCGAGGACATGGTGTGGGTCATGGGTGACAACCGGGACCGCAGCCGCGATTCGCGGTTTTTTGGCTTGGTGCCGCACGAGAACATCACCGGCCGGGCCTTCGCCGTCGCGGGCTCGCTGGGCAAGGGCTGGCGGCCCCGGTGGGATCGCTTCTTTATGACGCTGGAGTGAGTCGCGGCGGCGAGGCAGGCCCGCACCACGGTCTGGCGAGCCCTTACCCCCGCGCGACGGCGTCCCCGTCGGGCCGGACCGGCAATAGCAGCAACCACGCCAACCCCGCCGGCAGCAGGCCCGGCAGCAGCGTGTGGCCGACCCAGACGCTGACCAGCCCGAGCACCACGGCCGCCGCCAGCACCGCCCACACCGTGCCCAGCCCCCGCAGGTAGCTCCGCGGCTCGACGGCCCGGCCGGTCCACGACGCCCGGAACACATGGCTCCGCATTAGGTATGCCAGCGGCGCCAGCACCAACAACACCCCACACGCCGCGAGAAACAGCCCCACGCCAGCCGCCCCGTGGTCCCGCAAGGCCGGCGAGCCGGCGGGCAGCGATGAAGCCGTCCACACCAGCAGCACCGCCCCCACGAGGACCAGCAGGCCCCAGATGATCCAGGCCCGGGTCAACATCGGCCGGGCCTCGGCCGCCACCGTCGCCCGCTGGGCCTGAACGCTCATGGGAGGATGGTAGCTGGTGGCGGTTAGCGGTTAGCGGTTAGCGGTTAGCGGTTAGCGGTTAGCGGTTAGCCGATGGCCGATGGCCGGTGGCCGGTGGCCGGTAGCCCGACCCGCAACCCGCGACCCGACACCCGCCACCCGCCACCCGCAAGCCGGAACTCCCGCCCCGCCTACGCGTCTCGTACAATGCGAACTCGCACCTGGAGCTCCCCATGCCGCTGTGGTTTGCCGATCCCGCTCAGACGCCGCCCACGCCGATGCCCGATGAGCCGGTGACCGATCCGGTGGCCATGGACCTGGGCGCCCAGGACGGCGAGGAGCCGTCGGTTCGCGAAGAGGTGGGCGACACCCTCGCCGGGCTGCTGCCGTGGGGCGTGTCGATCCTGCTGCACGCCGGGCTGGTGCTGCTGGCCCTGTTCATCGTCTGGCGGACGGTCGTCGCCGTCGAGGACGAGGAGGCGATCATCCCGCAGCTGGTCCGCTCGGACAACCCGACCCGCGAGATGCAGTCGATGGAGACCACCACCGTCTCCCAGGCCCCGAGCCAGGCGCTGCAGCCCGTGCCCACCGAGGTCCAGGCCGACCCCAGCGACCTGATCTCCGAGATCAGCATCGAGCCCATGGTCATGGGGGTGCAGGGCGCGTCCGGCTCCCCGGCCCCGTTCGGCCTGGGCGTGGGCGACGGCGCGGGCATGGGCGTGGACTTCTTCGGCGGCGGCGGCAACGCCCGCAACATTGCCTTCGTCGTCGACGCCTCGGGCTCGCTGATCGACACGCTGCCGTTCGTCATCCAAGAGCTCCGCGACACCATCAACCAGCTGGACCCGGACCAGCGGTTCGCCATCATCTTTTTCCAGAACGGCGAGGCCATCGAAGCCGAGCCCCGCGGCCTGACCCCCGCCACCGACGCGTTCAAGCAGGCCGCCCTGCGGTGGATCGACATGGACGCCCACAACGTCACCGCCGGCGGCGCGACCACCCCCCTGCCCGCCATCCGCCAGGCCCTGCGCTACCAGCCGGACCTGCTCTACATCCTCAGCGACAACATCACCGGGTACGGCCAGTGGTTCATCCCCCCCGACCAGCTCATCAGCGAGATCGAAGACCTGAACAACAACGGCCGCACCGTCATCAACACCATCCAGTTCCTCGAACGCGACCCGATCACCAGCTCGGGCGAACCGGCCACCCTCGAACGCATCTCCGAAGCCACGGGCGGCGAGTACGTCTTCGTGTCCCGCCGATCCCTCAACCTGGAGTAGCCCCCGATGAGCGACCCGCAGCCGACGCCGCCTGACGCCGACCATCTGGACGCGAAGCGGGAGGCCCGCCAGACGGTCGAGCGCCTGCTGCCGTGGGGCGTGTCGGTCCTGGTGCACGGGGCACTGGTGGTCCTGGCGCTGGTCGTGGTCTGGCGGGCGGTGGTGGATCAGCCGCGGGAGGAGCCGGTCGTGCCGGTGATCGCGCCGTATGTGGAGCGGCCGCAGTTGGAGAGCGCTCCGCTTTCCCAAATGACCGCGTTGACGAGCCCGCAGTGGCTGGAGGTCGAGCCGACGCCGGTCCAGCTGCTGGGGCCGACGGTGCCGTCCCCGGATTTACCGACGAATCCTGAAGACCAACCGCAGAGGCCAGAAGATGGTCCGCCGGTGCCCACGCCGCCTTCGAATCCCAGCGGGGATTTCTTTGAAACCCCGGCCAACGCCCGCTCGATCGTCTTCGTCATCGACGCGTCCGGCTCGCTGATCGACACGCTGCCGTTCGTCATCCAGGAGCTCAACGACAGCCTGCGGGACCTGTCGGCCGACCAGACGTACGCGGTGCTGTTCTTCCGGGCCGGCGAGGTCATCGAGGCCCCGCCCGCGGGCATGCAGCCGGCGACCGCTACCAACGTGCGGGACACCATCGCCTGGATGCGACCCGACCAGCACAACGTCGTCGCCAGCGGCCCCACCACCCCCCTGCCCGCGATCCGGCAGGCTCTCCGCTACCGGCCCGACCTGATGTACATCCTCAGCGACAACATCACCGGCTACGGCCAGTGGTTTGTCGAGCCCGACCAGCTGGTCAGCGAAATCCGCCAGCTCGACCGCGACAATCGCACCGTGATCAGCACGATCCAGTTCCTCGAGCGCGACCCCCTGGCCGCCACGGGCCAGCCCGCCACGCTCGAACGGATCGCCGATATGACCGGCGGGACCTACACGTTCATCTCCCGCCGATATCTCAACCTGGAATAACCCATGACCACCATTTCGACGCTGCGCCGGCCCCTGCTCGCCGCCCTGCTCACCCTGCTGCTCGCCCCGCTGTCGCTCGCCGACGCGGTCAAGCTCGACGGCATCTGGGTGCAGGACGTGCTGGTCCGCGGGTTTGACGGAGGCCAGCTGGTCTACCGCGGCCAGACCGGCCAGGAAGTCCGCCGGCCCGTCGCGGACCTGGAGGGCCTGCAGCTCGAAGACCACCCGGAGCTGGCCGAGGCGCAGGAGGCGATCGACAACCAGCGGTGGGCCGACGCGGTCCGGCCGCTGCAGCGGGTCGTCCGCTCTGCCGCCCCGGACCACGCCAAGCAGTGGGCCGGGGCGCTGCTGGTCCGGGCCCTGGATCAGCAGGGCGACGCCGTCGCGGCGGCCACCGCCTTTGCCGACCTGCTCCGCAGAGGCGCGCCGCCGGCACTGCTGAGCGTCCCGATGGCGTCGATGCAGCAGGCCCAGCCACAGGTCCGCCAACGTGCCGCCCAGGCCATCCGCCCGCTGGCCAGCCGGGCCCCGGCGGAGCTTCGTGAACCGCTGGACCAGTATCTGCAGCTCGCCCAGCAGCAGGCAGCTCCAACCACCGGCACCGGCCAGACCCCCGCGGGCGGCACCGGCTCCAACGGCTCCGCGGGCGCGACCCCGCAAGCCGAGGGGGCCGTGGTGCTGCCAGCCATGGTCGACCAGACCGATATGGCCCCGCTGGCCGACCAGCTGCGGGCGGGCAACTTCGAGCAGGCCCTGGCCGCCGCCGACAACGCCCTGACGCGGCCGGGCAACCTGATGCTCAAGCTGTACCTCAAGGGCATGGCCCAGCTGGGCATCGCCGAGCAGAGCGGCGCCCGCGAGGACTACCTCGACGCCGGGCTGACCTTCATGCGGGTGGTCGTGCACTTCGGCCGCGGCAGCACCGCGGCCAACCCGATCTACGCCGCATCGGCGGTCGAGGCCGGCTACGTGCACCAGCAGATCGGCCGCACCGACACCGCGGCCCAGCTGTTCCAGCAGGCCGCCCTGCGCATCGACCCCGAGGGCGACCCCAACTACTTCCCCCGCCTCGAGCAGCTCCGCGGCGGTCAGTGATCGGCCCGGCAGGTGTGGGACCCGGGCCCAACGCTCGCTCGACGTCTGATGCGTTCTGCGGGTATGTTGTGGAACTCACCCACGGCCCGGCCGTGCTCACTGGCCCGCACCCGCGATCAGGAACAACATGACTCAAGCCTTCCGCACCGCTCGCCTGCCGCTGCTGCTGATCGCGGCGACGCTCCTTCCCACCGTCGCCGCGCTCGCCCAGGAGGGCGATGGCGATGACGCAGGCAGCCAGTCGTTCTTCCAGGCGTTCTTCTGGTCGGAGAACATCTTCGGCCTGATCCTGATCTGGCTGCTGCTGCTGATGTCGGCCCTGGCCATCGCCCTGACCATCAAGTTCACCATCGACTACCGCCGGCCGACGGTGCTCCCGGCCGACACGCAGGAACGCGTCGAGGCGATGCTCAGCGAGAAGAAGTACCGCGACGCCATCCAGTACACCGAGGAAGACGACTCGTACTTAGCCAACATCACCCACGCCGCGCTCAGCGAGGCGTCCAACGGTTTTGGCGCGATGGAGCGGGCCGTCGAGGAGGCCGCCGACGCCGAGACCGCCAAGATGCTCCGGCCGATCGAGTACCTCAACGTGCTAGGCAACATCAGCCCGATGGTCGGGCTGTTCGGCACGGTGTTCGGCATGATCCTGGCGTTCTCCGAGCTGGTCGCCGCGGGCGGCTCGCCGGACCCGGCCGAGCTGGCTGCCGGTATTTCGACCGCGCTGGTGACCACGTTCTGGGGGCTGGTCGTGGCGATCCCGGCGCTGACCGCGTACGCCCTGATCCGCAACAAGATCGACGCGCTGACCAGCGAGGGGATGCTGATCGCCGAGGACCTGATCCAGCCGTTCAAGCCCAGCCGCCGCAGCAGTTCCAGCAGCAGCTCGTCCAGCAGCCGGCCGCGGGCCACGCCCAAGCCCGAGGGCTCTGGCAAGGACCGCGGCAAGGACGACAAGCGCGAGTCCCGCCGCGAGGCCCGCCCCGAGCCGGCGTAAGCCCCGCTTGCGGCTACCCCCCCCGGCGGTGCCGCTTCAGCGGCATTGACCGACCCCGCCCCCGATCCCCGGAGCCCCCCTTTGGCCAGCGTGCATCAGCGAGGACCGACGACCCCGTCGATGAATATCACGCCGTTGATCGACGTGGTGTTCCTGCTGATCATCTTCTTCATGCTGGTCAACAACATCGTCACCGCCGAGTCGGTGCAGATGCGGCTGCCCGAGCTGGAAGACCCGCAGACCCGCGAGCTGGGTGAGGTCGATCGGATTGTCGTCAACATCGTGCCCGCCGAATACGACCGCGACGAACGGGCCGCCAATCCGCTGAGTCATCAGGGCACGCCGGCGGGCTACCAAGTCGGGATCGTGCGGTACGGCCTCGACGGGCTGCCGCAGATTACGGAGCAGCTGCGGGCCGCCAAGGCGGAGAACCCGGAGGTCCAGGTGCTGCTGCGGGCCGACTCGGCGATCTACTACCAGGCGGTGCAGCCGGTCATCGCCGCGATCACCGCCGCCGAGATCGGCCGGATCAACCTCGTGGCCTACCAGGAGGATCAGTAGCACCGATGCCTGAAGTCGATCCTCATCTGGACCGCAGCGTCGAAGAGACCGCCGAAACCGTCCACCACGGCGGGGCCCGCGAACGCCGCAGCAAACGGCGGGCGGGCAAGATGGAGCTGCAGCTGACGTCGATGATCGACGTGATCTTTCAACTGCTGATCTACTTCGTGGTCACCGCCAACTTCATGATCGACGAGGGCGTGTTGACCGCGGACCTGCCGCAGGGCTCGGGTGCCGGCGACCCGCTCGACCCACCGGAGGCTCCGCTCTACATCGAGCTGCAGTCCGCCCCGTCGGGCAACGACGTCATCATTCAGGTCGGCCAGTCGCAGATGACCAGCTTCAGCCAGCTGACCGCCCACCTCAATACGCTCATCGTCGACCCCGAACGCGGGCTGCAGGGGGCGTACCTGCCGGACAACCCGGTGATCATCCGCCCGCAGGCGCAGGTGCGCTGGCAGCACGTGGTCAACGCGTTCAACAGCGGGATCAACGCCCGGTTCGAGAACATCAACTTCGCCGCCGGCAGCGGCGGGCAATAGTCGACGCACCGCGGGGCCGGACCGGCTGCTGCTGTGGCTACGATGGTCTTCCAGGCCGCGTCCGCGGTCGAAGCGAGGCCGAATGATGCGAGTAGGATTGACCGGCGCGGCCGGGCATCTGGGGCAGACGACCTGGCGGGCGCTGCTGGACGCGGGGCACGAGGTGGTCGCGACGGACCGGCGGTTCCGGGCCGAGTTGCCCGGCCCGCTGAAGCTGGCGGACCTGGCCGACCCGTTCGCCGCCTACGAGCTGACCGACGGCATCGACGCGCTGATCCACGTCGCCGCCATCCCCAACCAGCACGCGGGCCCCACGCCGCAGGACGCGTACATCACCAACACCACGATCACCTGCCGGGTGGTGCAGGCGGCCCTGGAGCGGGGCGTGCGTCGGATCGCCTTTGCCAGCAGCATTCAGGCCGCAATCTCCGAGCCGGTCCGCCGCGAAGACGGCTACCCGATGCCGCCGTACCTGCCGCTGGACAGCCGGCTGCCCGCCGACCCGCGGAACCTCTACGCCCTGAGCAAGGTCCACGGCGAGCAGCTGCTGGAGATGATGTGCGGGGTCTATCCCGACCTCACGGCCGTGGCGGTCCGGCTGCCGTGGCTGGTCAGCCCGCGTTTCATGGAGCGATCCCGGCGCTGGATGGACCGCGGACCGATCCCGCTGGACCGCCTGCGCCGCATGCTCCCCGAGCAGGGCTTCACCCACCTGCACCGCGATGACGCCGGCCGGCTCATGGCCGCCGCCGCGACGCAGCCGGACCTCGCCGCCGGGCACCACCTGTACCTGCCCTCCGCCGTGCCGAGTTTCGCCGGCCTGGGCGAGGATGTGCTCTGCCGGCTGCACCCGCTGCTGTGGCCCGGCGTGGCCCTTCGCGACGGGACCGATCGGCTCGACCGCCTCGTCGACGACGACGACGTGCGGTCCGACCTGGTCTGGCAACACGTCGAAAACCCCCTGCAGCTGCAGCTGGACGCCGATGACCCGGCATACCACCAGCCGCCCGCCGAGGGTGCCTAGCCGGTCTGCCGCCGCGGCTCCCGCTGGGCAAGCTCCTCAAAGAACCCGGCCAGCTGCTCGGCGTGCCACCCCGGGTCTTGCTGCGCCAGCCGCGTGTGTCCCGGCCCGTTGAGGACCCGAAGCTCCGCCCCCGCCGCTTGGGCGATCCGCCGCGCCGCCCCAAGCGGCGCCACCACATCCCCAACCGCGTGCAGCAACCCCACCCTCACGCCCCGCTGGGCCAACCACCCCGCGTCCGACGCCCCGTCCCGCCCATGCAGCCCACGCCCCAGAACCACCCGCAGCACCAGACCCGTCAGCCACGTCGTCGGCTGCGGCGGCAAACCCGCCCGCCGCATCCGGCCCCCCACCGCCTCGTGCCACCGACCGTACCCCCCCTCCAGCAGCACCCCCGCCACCTCCTGCCCGTCTTGCTCCAGCCGCCTCGCCGCGTCCAGGGCCGTCGCCGACCCCATCGACCCGCCCCACAAGACCACCGGCCGCCCCGCCTCCGCGCGGTCCCCCGAACGCTCGGCGATCGCCTCCCGCACCTGTTCCAGCACGGCCACCGCGTCCGCCGGCTCGGCCACGCCCATCGTGCACCGCGGCAACTCGCTGTCGCCCCGGCCTCGCTGGTCATAGGACGCCAACCAGCTCACATGCGGCGCAAACTGCCTCGCCCGGTCCAGCCCACCAAACCGCCCGCCCCCGTGGCCGCTGACCAGCAGCACCACCGGCCCGCCCGCACGCTCACCCCGCAGCACAAACCCCGGCGTCCGCCCCCCCGCGAACCGCCGACCACCCACCCGCTGCTCGGGCAGCTCAAACCACTCGGCCCGCCCAGCGAGCCCCGTGTCCGCCGGCTCGGTCGGCAACCCCCGCCCCAGCGCCACCCCCGCCGTCAGACGCGGCGGGTGCAACCCCGACCACACCACCGCCGCCACGAGCAGCACCTGCCACACCAGCAGCGCCACGCCCAGCAGCACCCCGAGCCGCAGCACCTGTTCCAACCAATCCATTCCGGCACTCTAAATCGCCACTGCCCCCGGCAGTGCCACTTTTAAATGGCACTGCCAGTTAAGCGCGGCACCCCCGCCGCCTCCGCCGCCCGGTTCAACTGCTCCAGCATCGCCGCATCGACCGTGACGCCGTCCCGCCGCGACGCCTCGAGTGCCGCCAGTCCCCGCTCGCCGGGCAGCCGAACCCCGTCCCCGCCGGGCAACTCTCGCCCGCCCCGCACCCGCTCCAGAAAGCCGTTCCACCGGGTCCCGAACGTGTCCGCCCCGCCCGCGTCCGGCCGGATCACCTGCACCACGACAGACTGCAGCCCCGGCCGGTCCGGGTCGTTGGGCCAGCCGCCAAACGCCGCCGCCATCGCCTCGGCCCACAGCGCCAGCGCGTAGCCCTTGTGAGCGTTCAGCTCTCCGCCCATGAACTGCATCGACCCGCCGTCTTCAAAAGCCTGCGGGTCGTCGCTGGGCTGCCCTTCTGCATCGAGGAACACCGCTTGCGGGGCCCGCTGCCCGTCCCGCTGCATCTGGTTGACCCGGCCGTGGCTGTACGTGGTCAGGCTGAAGTCCGCCAGCACCCGGTCACCCGGACGTGCCGCGGGGATGCACAGCGCGATCGGGTCGGTCGCGAACATCGGGTCGATCCCGCCCAGCGGCGCGGCGTCCCGGCCGCCGCTGAACTGGGCCTGCATGATCCCCAGCCACCCCCGCTCCAGCACCGGCAGCAGGTACGGCCCCAGCGCCCCGATCCAGTGAGCATTCCCGCATCCGACCAGCCCCGCGCCCCGCTGCTCCGCCATCTCCAGCGCGTGATCGACCGCCAGCCGCGTCGCCAGATGCCCCGCCCCACCCCGGCTGTCTACCCGGCCCACCCCCGGAAAAAGCTCCGGCAGGATCGCGGGGCGTGCCACCGGGTCGATCTTGCCGCCCAGGTGCCGCTGCAGGTACAGCAGCTGCCGCAGGCCGTGCGTGTCATTGCCCATCGCCGCCGCGGTGACCGCCAACCGGCTCATCGGCTCGGCAGCATCCCCGGCCACGTGCAGCAGCCGCATGCCAAAGCTGACCAACTCATCCAACGGGACGCGGCACGCACTCACGGCTTCAGCGTAGGCGGTCGGCCGATGCGACCGTGCATACTGACCGGATGAACGACGCCCTGAACGAAGCGGAAAGGCGGGGGCTCGACGCGGCCTTAGACGAAGCCAGAGCCGGGCTGGCCGAGGGGGGGATCCCGATCGGCTCGGCGCTGCTGGACGCCGCGGGGCAGGTCGTTGCCCGCGGGCACAACCTGCGCGTTCAGACCGGCGACCCGACCGCCCACGCCGAAGTCGCCTGCATCCGGCACGCCGGGCGTCGGCGGGACTGGTCACGCCTGACGCTCGTGTCCACGCTCAGCCCGTGCATCATGTGCACGGGGACTGCGTTGCTGCTGCGCGTGCCGCGGGTGGTGATCGGGGAAAGCCGCACGTTCCGGGGTGCCGAGGAGTTGTTCGAGCAGCACGGCGCGGCGCTGATCCACGCCGACGACAAACGTTGCGTGGCGCTGATGCGGGACTTCATCGCCGCCCGCCCAGACCTGTGGCACGAAGACATCGGCGACCCACCCCCGACAGCCTCGCCCCCGGAAGCTTTGCCCCCGCCGGGCTGATCCGCCGCGCTCCCGCTCCGGTGGCACAGGCGTCTCGCCTGTGTGTCGACCGCAGGTCGAAGCGGCGCCCCGGCTGCCGCTGGCGCGGCAGACACAGGCGGGACGCCTGTGCCACCAGAAAATCCCCCCACCCACGCCGAATAAGGTTGCCCTGAGAGCCCGGCCGTGCTACACTGCTACTCGCGTAGCACTACCCGCGTAGTATCTGCGGTTTCCGCTTCTTCAACGCCAATGCCCGACCCCGTCGCCAAGCCGATCAGCCAGTCCGCCCTCGCCCAGCTTGCGGGCGTGCACCGCGTGACCGTCACCAAAGCGCTAGCTGGAGACCAAAGCGTCGCCGCCCAGACCCGGGAGAAGATCGCCCAGCTCGCCCGCAAGCACGGCTACCGCCCCAACACCGCCAGCCGGGCCATGTCTAGCGGCCAGTTCGGCGCGATCGCCCTGCTGCTGGGCACCCGCGACGGCCGAAGCTCGCTGCCCGAGGGCCTGCTCAATGGGATCCACGACGCGCTGGAAGCCCGTGACCTGGCGCTCAACGTCGCCCGCCTTACCGATCAGCAGCTCGCCCAACCCGGCCAGGCCCCCAAGCTGCTGCGGGAGACCTCCAGCGACGGCCTGCTGATCGACTACACCCACGACATTCCGGACCGCGCCATCCGCATGATCAGCCGGTCCAATGCCCCGGCGATCTGGATCAACACCAAACGGGCCGACCGCTGCGTCCACCCGGACGATATCGCCGCCGGCCGCATGGCCGCCGAGCTGCTGCTCCGCCGCGGCCACACCCGCATCGCCTACGCCGACTTCACCCATGGCCCGGACTTCGACGACCCGCACTACTCGGCCGCCGACCGCCTAACAGGTGCCCGCGAGGCGGTCGAGGCCGCCGGGCTGCAGTTGACCATTTGGACTGCCGCCGAGGGCGCGGACGTCAAGAGCCCCGAGCGGATTGGTTTCGCCGCCGTCAGGCTGCAAGCCGATCAGCCCACCGCCGTCATCAGCTACTCCAGCACGGCCGCGGTGCCGATCTACATCGCCGCGACGTCCCGAGGCCTGGACATGCCCACTGACCTGTCCCTGGTCAGCTTCGACAACAACGCGCTGGGCTACCTCGGCCCGCTCACCTCGCTGATCGTGCCCCACGACCGCGTGGGCCGTGCAGCCGTGGACGAGTTGACCCAGCTGATCGCCAACCCCGACCAACCCCGGCCATGCGTGGCCGTGCCCTTCGATCTCGAGCCCGGCGCCACGTTGGCCCGGGCGAAGTTGTTGCCTTGATTTGCTTCTCTCACCTGGAGGTTCTGATGAACACCCGCCTCGCCTTGTCCACCGCCCTTGCCGCCGGCATGGGCCTCGCCCTTGGCTCGAGCAGCGCTGCTGCCCCGATCACCCTCGCCGAGTTCAACTTTCAAGACAGCGACCGCATCGCCGATACGACGGCACCCGGCGTTTTCAACACCCCCACCTTCGTCGATGGAACCGGCTTCGCGCAATCACCGTCGACCTTTGGAAGTATTGATGGATCAATCGGCATCCGCATTGACCAGACGGACGACGTCTATGAAGACAATGTGGGTCCAAACCTCAGCGGTAACCCTGATGTCAATGTGCAAACTACCAATGGATACTACTACGAGTTTGCACTGGTGGCTGATCCAGGGCAGGTGTTGAACCTCGACTCTTTCGCGTTCGAGGCGACCCGCTCCGGAAGCGGTTTGGCGGGTGCCGCGCTATATACGGATGTCGACAACTTTGCTTCAAAAGTCGTGAACATCGGAAACTTCGGGCAAGCTAACTGGGCACCTGGGTCCACCGATGTGTCCACTGACGCAGCGTATCAGGGACTTTCGTCGATCACCGTTCGTATCGCCTACGGCGGCACCGGAAATCCCGATTTCTCCGGCAGCAACCGGTTCTTGTACGTGGATGATGTGGTTGTTACCGGCGAGGTTGTCCCCGAGCCCGCGTCGCTCGCGCTGCTCGCCGCCGGCGGGCTGTGCCTGCTGCCGCGGCGTCGCCGCTGAGTGGCATCACCGTGCTAAAGCCCGGGGTCTACCGACCCCGGGCTTTCTTTCCAACTCGGAGCCGCCCATGCCCCGCCGCCGCGCATTTACCCTGATCGAACTGCTGGTCGTGATCAGCATCATCGCCCTGCTGATCGCCTTGCTGCTGCCGGCCCTTGGCGCCGCGCGGGAGGCGGCGCGGGCGTCGCTTTGTTCGAGCAACCTGCGGCAGATGGGCCTGGCGGTTCACAACTACGCCACCGACCAGGACGGGCTGCTGCCCAACCGCGAGTCGCCGTATGGCGGGTCGCTCACGCCGTGGCGGCTCAAGCGGATGCACACCCAGCTGACGGGCAACGATTACCTGCCAGGTGAGGTGTACGACAATGGCTACCGCATCCGCGGCGACACCCGCGTGCACCAGTGCCCCTCGGACAGCCTGGCCGACGTCGGGCAGCGGATCGACTCGGGGTACGACAACCACAGCTACCTCGCCAACACGGTGGTCCTGCCCCAGAACGGCAACTACGGCGCTGCCGGGGCGACCGGCTCGTTTCGCATCGATGGCTACGCCAGCCCGTCGGCCCGATTGACGCTGACCGAGAAGCATGGCGACGCCCCGACCACCAGCTACATCCACACCGTCGGGCTCAACGCCGGTTGGAACGCCCAGCGCGCGGTGGACCGAACCGTCGCCCGCCACGGGAGCGACAACGACGACCCGCAGGCCGGCTCGGCCAACGTCCTGTTCCTGGACAGCCATGTGGCACCCATGACTTACGACGACATCGTCGCGGCACCGCGGCGACGCGCCGCGGGGACGACGCCGTACGACCCCGATGGCCTCTGGGGAACCGGCCCGTCGTGACACACCGCCGCGCATTTACGCTCATCGAACTGCTGGTCGTGATCAGCATTATTGCGCTGCTGATCGCGCTGCTGCTGCCGGCCCTGAACGCGGCGCGGGCCACCGCTCGCACCGCGGTGTGCCTGTCCAACCAGCGGCAGGCGGCCGTCGGCGTGCACACCTACGCCAGCGACTTCACCGGCACGCTCCCGCCCGGCGGGATCGGCGACTCCGGCTCGACCGAGCGGATGATCCGCATCATGGGCGACTACATGTTCCCCGACCTCTCGCCGCGACGCGACCTGGGCTGGGGCGACCCCAAGCAGTGGCCCTACCAGAGCCCGCTGCACTGCCCGGAGTACCTCGAGGACCTGCGGACCACCGACAAAAGCGAGAAGCGGAACACCTGGGCGTTCATCGACAGCGACAACGGCCCGTTCGCCTGGACGTACAACGGCGGTTACATCAACGGCATCGGCCGGATCCGCAGCTGGGCCGACTACGCCGCGGCCGGGGGCTTTCGTCGTTTGGCCAACCACAGCGTGCCCGGGACCGGGATGCTGATCGACGCCACCACTTGGCGGATGCCCCGCGGATTCCTCCGGCCCAGCGGGACCGGCTACCAGCACGCCCGCCTGGGCCACCCCGAGCAAACGCTCAACGCCGTCTACATGGACGGCCACGCCGAGCGACACAGCCGCGCCTGGGTCATCGAACTGAACACCGACAACGCCGCCTGGTCGCGATTCGCCACCGGAGGTTGATCTTCCGCATGCCGCACGTCATGAGACACCTCCTGCAAGCCGCACTCGTCCTGGCGGCCGGTACCGCCTGCCATCTGCCCGCCGACAGCCAGCAGATCGCGGGCACCGCGGCCGCCAACGCCGATCCGAGTCTCACTGCCGAGCACTGGGTGTTTCCTGATGACGCCCGCGTGGTCAACGTCCGCGACTTCGGCGCGGTCGGCGACGGCGAGGCCGACGACACCGTGGCGCTGCGGGACGCGGTAGCCCATGTGCTGGGCAACAGCCCGCGGTACGGGGCCCCACGATTCCTCTACCTGCCCGACGGGACGTACCGCGTGACCGGCCCGATCGAGAGCCGGGTGCACGCCCGGCTCGCCGACGGCGATCAGTGGAACGGCTGGCGGGCCGGGCTCAACCTCATCGGCGAATCCCGCGGCGGCACCGTGATTCGGCTTGCCGACGCGGCCGGGGGTTACGGCGACCCGGAGCAGCCGCAGGCCGTGCTCCGCACCGGGTCCGAGGCCGAGAATACCGATCAAAACCGCGTCGGCGGGGGCAACCGCGCGTTCCGCCACTACGTCCGCAACCTCACCATCGACATTGGGGCCGGCAACCCCGGCGCGATCGCGCTGGACTACATGGTCTCCAACCGCGGGGCGGTCAGCCACGTGACGCTGCGGTCCAGCGACCCGAGCGGGGCGGGCCACACCGGCCTGTCGATGAACCGCGGCTGGCCCGGGCCGTGCCTGATCAAGAACGTACTCATCGACGGCTTCGACGTCGGCGTGTCCGCCCGCCACTACCAGTACGGCGTGACCTTTGAAAACCTCACCCTCCGCGGGCAGAACCGCCTGGGCATCGACAACAGCCACAACGCCCTGTGGTTTCTGAACCTCCGCAGCGAGAACACCGTCCCCGCCATCCAGTCCCGGCAGGACGCGTCGCTCATCGTGCTGGTCAACAGCAACCTGACCGGCGGCGCCGACGACGCCGCGGCGATCCGCTACCAGGGCACCCTGCTGGCTCGCGACACCGTGGTGGCTGGCTACGGCGTCGCCGTCGACGACATGACCACCGACGAGCCCGCCGCCGACCGCGACATCGGCGGCGACTTGGCGACCGGCGATCTGGACGAGGGTCGGATCGACCTGTATGCCACCGACATCCTCGCCGAGGACGGGGCCGAACCGCTGGAACTGCCCATCCGCCCGACGCCCACGTATCAGCCGCCGCCGCCCGACCAGTGGGCCAGCGTGACTGACTTCGGCGCAACGGTCACCACCGACTGGGGTGACGAGGACCGCGCCAGCCGTGCCGATGACGATGCGCCGGGTATCCAGGCCGCCATCGACTCGGGTGCCGAGGTGGTCTACCTGCCCAACGGCATCTACTTCGTCAGCGAGCCGATCATCTTGCGCGGCAACGTCCGCCTGATGCTCGGCATGGCCGCCATGATCAGCCCGCCCGAAGGCACCGGCGTGCAGCCGCTCATCCGCTTCGATGGCGGCCCGGCCGAGGGCACCATCATCGAGCACGTCCGCATCCGCAACAGCACCCTCGAACACAACGCCGACCGCAGCCTCACCCTTCGCCACAGCGGCATGGGCCGGGGTTACCGAAACACCGAAAATGCCACCGGTGATCTATATATCGAAGACGTCATCGGGCACCTGCGGATGGACCACCCGCAGGACGTCTGGATGCGGCAGATCAACGCAGAATTTGGCCCACGCCCGATGATCGTCAACACCGGCGGTCGCGTGTGGATCTTTGGATACAAGACCGAAACGAAGACGCCGGTGGTGGTCACCCGCGACGGCGGCCAGACCGAGGTGCTCGGCGGGCTGTTCTACCGCGAACGGCGGTGGTCCGGCCCCAACGACCAGCCCATGTTCCTCGTCGAGGGCGAGGGCAGCCGGTTGACTGCGAGCTTTGTCCGCAACGGCAGCTCGCCTTACCCGCTGCACCTGCTGCATCGCAAGCCCGATGGCACCACCCTCGAGCTCGACTGGGAAAGCACCCCCCGCGGCCGCGGCCCCGCCCTGCTCATTGCCGAGTGACGGCTGAAGCCGACGCTGATCCGCCGGAGGCGGAGAAGCGTCTGGTATGGCTCGGACCACCTGCGAACTCCCCCGCCCCGCCCCGCCACCTCCCGCAGCACCGCCTCCAGCCGGTCCACGTGCCGGTCCATCGTCAGCCGCTCCCGCAGCCCCGCTCGCTCGGCCGCCGCGACGTGGCTCGCCCGCGTCGCCGGGTCCAGCATCGCTGCCATCGCCGCCGCCAGCCCCGCCGCATCGTCGGGCCGATCCACCACCCGGCCCCCGCCGCTGGCCTCCAACACCTCGCCCGCCCCGTTGAACCGCGTTGTCACCGCCGGCCGCCCCGCCAGCACCGCCTCCAACACCACCTTGCTGCTCGGGTCGTACCAGGTCGGATGCACCAGCACATCGCTCGCCGCGTACAGCCGATCCATCCGCTGGGTCACCCCCAGCCACCGCACCCGCTCGCTCAAACCCGCCTCGGCCACCGCCTGCACGTGCCCGTACCGGTACGGCCCGACCAGCCACAGCTGCCACGCCCCCCCCGGAAGCCGACGCTGAGGAGCCGAAGGCGACGAAGCGTCTGGTAATCGCGCCGCCGCCGCCATCAACTCCTCGAACCCCTTCAACCGCCAGTTCAGCGCCGCGAACAGGAAGACCGCCTCCCCCTCGCCCGCCCCCCACGCCCGCCGCTGCACCGCCCGCCAACGCTCCCGCGTCGCCACATCCGTCGTCGGCCCCTCCGCCGCGTTATCAATCCGCACCACCCGATCCGCCGCGACACCGTGGTGCTCCGCCAGCTGCCGCGCCACGTAGTCGCTGATCGCCACCACCCGCTGGACCCTCGCCGACTGCAGCGTCCGCCGCTCCGCCGCCCGCAGCGCCCGCTGCTTGGGCGATACCGCCTGACTCAGCCGCTTGGTCCAACCCGATCCACGCGCCCCGCGACTGGCCACGTTCTGCCGCTGCGTCTCCACGATCGTCCCGCTTCGCGGTTGCACCACATCCGCCGCCGCCGCCATCGTCACCGACAGCGACACATCCGGCGCCAGCTCATCCAGCCGCCGCTGGACCCACCACCCGAACCGCCGCAACCCCGCCGCACCGCGCGTCCCGCCGCTCGGCTTCTCAACCTCCACCCGCTGCTCCGCCGCGTAGGACGCCTTCGGCACACCCTCCGACTCCGCCCGCCCCGCCAGCACTGTCACCTCGTGCCCCCGCTGGATCAGCCGACGCACGATCTGTTCGGTGCTCCGCTCCGCCCCGCCGCCCGCCGGGTCCCAACGCTCGGTCACCACCGCAACCCGCATCGATTCACCCACCGCCCACCGCCCCCTCCAGCGCCGCCCACGCCTCCGCGACCACCCGCTCCACCGCAATATCCGCCATCCGCCCCGGACGCCCCCCCGGAAGCCGACGCTGAGCCGCAGGCGAAGCGTCTGGTACTTCCCCCGCCCCCGCATCCGAACACACCACCCTTCCCGGCGGCGAAGCGTCTAGTCCTCCCGCCACAATCAGCCGCTCCCCAGGTGCCCCCGTGATCGTCCAGTCCGGCGTCGTCGGCCCGTAAAGCGTCACGCTCGGCGTCCCCACCGCCGCCGCCACGTGCCGCGTCCCCGTGTCATTGGTCACCAGCAGCGCCGCCCGCTTGAGCACCGCGGGCAACACCCGCAGGTCCAGCCCCGCCTCCGCCAGATTCACCACCCCCGGCCGCGCCGCCGACACCACCGCCTCCAATACGTCCCGCTCCGCCGGCGAACCCGACACCGCCACCACGACCTCACGCCGCGGATGATCCGCCTCAGGCGGAGAATCCGCCCGTCCACCCCGCAGCGCATCCGCCACCGCCGCGAACCGGTCCGCCGGCCAGCGCTTCTCCAACTTCTGCGCCCCCGGGTTCAGCACCACCAACCGCTGGCCCGCCGCCAACCCCGCCTTCCGCAGCAGCCCATCCGCCGCCGCCGCCCGCTCGGACCCCACCGCCAGTTCCATCCGCGGCGACAAGTCTGTCGCCCCGAGGTACGCCGCCAGACCGAGGTAATACGTCAGCGTGGGCGTGGGCAAGTAACGCCCGTCGCGCCGCGGCGCGACCAGCCGATCCGTCAGCATCGCCCCCCCCCCCCCCC
>CAZVBW010000073.1:0-19785 GCA_964625505.1 uncultured Phycisphaeraceae bacterium | reverse complement strand
ATCATCGGCGGCCTGGTCGGCGGCTTGGCCGGCAAGGGCGTGGCCGAGTACATCGACCCGACCGACGAAGAAGCTTACTGGCGTGAGGAGCATCGCAACCGCGAGTACACCGTCGACGACCGCGACTACGACCACCACTACCGTCCGGCCTACCAGTACGGGTGGGAGTCCTACCAGCAGCACAACAAGAAGGACGACGACGTCGCGTCGGCCCGCCGGTTCGAAGATGTCGAGCCGGACCTGCGTCGCGACTGGGAGAGCCACCGCACCGACCAGGACCTGACTTGGGACGAAGCCCGCCCGGCCGCCGCCGACGCCTACAACCGCGTCCATGAGCGCCGCACCGCCGGCGAGCTGTAAGCCAGCGCCAAGCGCAACCCATAAAGCCCGGGCATCGCCATGCCCGGGCTTTCGCTTGCGCTACCATCGGCCTCATGCGGATCCTGCTGACCAACGATGACGGCATCACCGCGCCCGGGATGCGGGCGATGCACCGGGCGCTCGACGGGCTGGGTGAGCTGACGGTGGTGGCGCCGGCGAAGGTGCAGTCGGCGACGAGCCACGCGGTGACGTTTCACCGGGCGATCGAGGTGGCGTGGCACGCCGACGAGCACCTGGCCGGGTGGGCGGTGGACGGGCGGCCGGCGGATTGCGTGAAGCTGGCGTTGACGGAGCTGCTGGAACAGCCGCCGGACCTGGTGGTGAGTGGGATGAACGCGGGGGCGAACATCGGGGTCAACGTGCTGTACAGCGGGACGGTCGCCGCGGCGCGGGAGGCGGCGATGGTGGGGTTGCCTGCGGTGGCGGTGAGCCTGCACCTGCGCCAGTGGGACGCGACGCGGTGGGGCGCCGGGGCGGCTCAGGCCCGGGAGGCGATCGATGGCTTGGTCGGAGCGGGCCTGCTCCCGGGGGAGCTGATGAATGTGAACGTGCCGGTGACCGACGACGGCGAAGCGCCGGCGGGCACAGCGGTGGTCCCGCTGTGCATGAGCCCGATCGCCGACGCGTATCGGCGGAGCGAGTCGGACGGGCGGACGAGCTACGAGGCGTGCGGCGGGCTGAAGTTCCGGGAGCGGTCCGAGGGCACGGACGTGGCGATGCTGATGCAGCGGTACCTGACGATCACGCCGATGCACGCGGACCTGACGGACCGCGTGCGGATGGAGGCGATGCGGGGGGCGGGCGTGGGGTCGGGCGGTGTCACTTAGAGCAAAGTCGATTCATGTGTAGCGGATGCGACGTAGGACGGGCGTCTCGCCCGTCATGGCGTACCGCTGACGGAAGGGTGAATCAAGCTCCGCTTGATCGACGGACGGGACGCCCGTCCTACGGGTCGGCTTGCGGCGTCGCTACAGATGGGATGCGTTTGGTCTAAGTGATACGGCCCTGGGGGGCTCAGTCCCGCGGTTGTGCGCCGTAGCCGTCTGCGGGGCTGGGGCCGCGGGTCTGGAAGTTGCCGCCGTCGGGGTCCGCCCAACGTGGCTCGCCGCTTATGGCTCCTTCGGCGAGGCCGAACGCCGACTGGATGCGGCTCAGGTTGCTGATGCGGTTGCTATAGCCGCGGCCGTTGGGCAGCGAGTAGATGATCGGGTCTTCGACGCCATCGCTGGCGACCATCGCGTAGAAGTTGCGATGGACCGAGTTGCCGCCGGCGCCCTCGCCTTGGTAGACGACCACATCGACGGCGCGGCCGCAGAGGATGTTGCGGGTGGCGGTGTTGTCGCGGAGTTCTTGTGTGCCGCGGGGCATGCCGTGGTAGACGAGGTCGAAGTTATTTCCGAAGATCGTGTTGTGTTCGACCCGAGTCTGCTGCGAGGCGGAGATATAGACGCCCTGGTTGTCGTTGCGGTAGATGAAGTTGTGCCGGGCGAGCATGCTGTAGGGGTCGCCGGGCAGCGGCCGGCTGATCTCGAAGAAGATGCCGGATCGGTTGTGGTGGATGCGGTTGTGTTCGATAAGGATGCCGCCGTGGACGTGGTCGAACCACACGCCGTGGCCGAGGTTGTGGGCGAAGGTGCTGTCGCGGATGGTGACGCCTCGGACGCCGGTGACCGCCTTGATCCCGCCGGCGTGCCAGGCGGGGTAGAAGTTGCGGACGTTGTTGCCGATGACCTCACAGCCTTCGATCACGATATTTTGGGACGGGCGGTCGCCGGGGAAGCTCCAGTTGTGCTCGTCGCTGGACCCGTTGATTTCGATGCCGACGCAGCCGTTACCTTCGATGCGTGTGTTGCGGATGGTGTGGTTGTGGCCGATGATGCCCAGGCCCTTGAAATCGCCGAAGGCGAGGGTGCAGTCCTCGACGGTCTTGTTGTCGCCGCCGAGGCTGAGCACGCTGGGCCGGCCGCCGGCCACGCTGCCGTTGGTGTGCATCAGCGTGAGACCGCGGACGACCTGGTGGCCGTCGCCCATGAGCCTCAGCAGCCCGCCGGACACGCCGGCCTCGATCAAGATGTCGCTTGGGTCCCGCCCCTCGGCCAGTCGGACGTAGAGCACTGAGGCGTCGGTGTCGTAGTGGAAGCTGTCGTCGATCAGGTCATCGACGCCGCCCCGGGCGGCTCGCAACGCGGGCTGGCCCTGCCACACCTCGCGTCCGTGCCAGCCTGATGTGCCGCCGATCTGGGTCAGCGGCCGACCGTCGGCGAAGACCATCTGACTGTTGGTCGGCCAATCAGCGCGGTAGACGCCTTCGGCGTGCTGCTGCCAGCCCTCGACCGGCTGGGAGCCCTTGAGGATCGGCTGGGCGTCGTCGGCGGCTCGGATGATGAACGGTTCCTCGGCGGCGCCGTTGTGCATCACACGGATGCCGCGGGTCAGGCGGTATTCACCGTCGTGGATGATGACGGTGTCGCCGGGTCCGGCGAGCGACAGCGCACGCTCGAGCGTCGCCACCGGTGAGCCCGAGGCGCCGTCGTTGTGGTCCTGACCGTCGGGGGCCATGTGGATCGCGTGCCCCGCCGACTCGGCTCGCCCTTCGATATCGATTGGGCGAGCGGGGCGATCATCCCGCTGCTGGACACTCGTGACCTCGCCGACGGGGGTGGCGTCGGCGTCACGGGTACCCACACGGACCGGGAACGTGGCCCGGACCTGGGGGCCACCACGCAAGTTGGCAACGAATGTGAACTCATGAACGCCCGCGGGCAGCGGCTCCACAGCACCGAGCCTCGTATCGACAAATCGGCCCTGTTGCCAGCTGTTGCGGTAGCCGGTCGTGCCCTCCGCGCGGGCGCCCAGATCGACCTCCATGCGGACTCGGCTGCGATTGGCGTTAACCCAGTAAGGGCGGGGCTGCTGGATAAAGCCGCCGCCGTAGTCGCGCTTCCTGCCGCGGTTGGCGCTGGCGAAGTTCCGCTCGCCGAGCAGTGCGACGATGGTCGCGTTCGGTTCGACGTCGGGGTCCGTGATCTCCCAGCTGCCCTCGAGGAGGAACGAGCCGCCGGGCTCGACGACAGGCGGTTGTTCGGACCAGGTCTGCCCCCCGTCGGTGGAGAAGCGGAGTTGCAGGTCCAGGCCGGCGTCCTGGGCCGCGGCGGGCCACGCGATTGCCACGGTAAGCAAGGCGGTCAGTAGTGCTGACGACAGCAGGCGGAACCTATTCATGAGCATGCGAGCGGCTCCCGGAGCAGGGGAAGGTCAGTAAAGCTTTTTGAACGCGGCATCGACGGTCCGCCCGTTGCTCGCGTCGTAGGTCGTGGGGTCGAGCAGCTGGACGTGCCCATCGACGAACAGGGCGTTGCGGCCGGCCTGGTGCCGGTTGTCCGGAATCGCCGGGCCGTTATTGACCAATGCGGAGAATTGGAAGTGCCACTGGTCGAAGGTGAGCAGGGCCTGACTGGCGTTGCGGAATTCGCTGCGGCGGGGGTACTGGCTCAAGCCGGAGAAGCTGTTGTTGCCGAACACGCCAAAGTCCCACCGCCAGTTGGGCATGTAGGACTGGCTGACCCGTTGTCGGACGCCGCCGAGGTACTTGGTGGTCAGCTGGTCGTAGCCGGAGGGGCAGCGGAACAGCTCGATGGCGGGCGAGCCATCGCGGCTCTTGAAGGCCACGGCGACGCGATCGGATTGGTCGTGAATGGCGTCGCCCTCGAACTGCACAAATTCGGCGAGTCGGTTCTCGAAGAGGAGCCAGTTGTTGGGCGCCGAGCCGATCGGGTAAGTCGTCTTGGCGGCGGGGAAGTGGTTGTCATAGCTCTCGGCGTAGACGTGGTAGGCCATCCCGTACTGTCGGAGCTGCGTGCCGCAGGTCACCACCCGCGCCGCTTCCCGGGCTGCCGAGAGTGCCGGCAACAGCAGGGCGATCAGCAGGGCAATGACGCTGATCACCACGAGCAGCTCAATCAAGGTGAACGCTCGAAGCCGCTGCGGACACGGTCGGCCGTCCCGGAAGGTCGGCCGATCCGCCGCGGGGGCTTGGGTGGCGGCGGCTGCGGGTTTCGGGGCGGGGTCGAGCATCGGGCTACCTCGGCTAGACACACATCGCTGGGGCCATCGAGCGGGCTCAGCGTCGCCGGCCAGTCATCAACAGGCCGCCGGCCGCGAGCAGGGCGACGCTGGCGGGCTCGGGGATGGGGTTGTTGAGATTGACGCCGGTGGTGTCGATCCAAAGCTCATCGAAGTACGCATCGCCCCGGCCGCCGGAGTTGCCTTCGCGCAACGTGAAAGTGTCGATCGCACCACCCGCCCCGCCGCGGTACGCGAAGTCGTCGGCGATGCGATCGGCGGCGGTGGCGGACGCCGTGCCAGTGGTCAGGTAAACGTCGTAGGTTTCGGTCTCGCTGTTGCTGGTGTCGCCGTTGTCGAAGACGAACCACAGGTTGTACCAGGTGTTTTGGACCAGGTCGGCACTGTCGGTGAAGCCTCCGCCGTTGCGGACGAGCAGGTCCACCGGGGACGCGGTCCCGTCGATCTCGGCGTAGCCGTTGAAGTCGCTGAAGTCCGGGTTGTCATCGACGCTGAAGCCGAAGGTGACATCCTTGTCTGTCGTGTCGGTCCAGAGGGTGCGGATAAAGAGCGTCCCGGAAGAACCATCGGCGATGCTGTTTCCACCGAGGTCACGGCGCTCTTTCTCCGAACCGGTCGGGTCCCACAAGCCGACGGCCCCGACGGAGCCTGCCGGGGCGCTGGACGCGGCGACCGAGCCGATGACGTCGGCGTTGGTCCAGTCGGCGACGGACTCGAAGTCTTCGACGAGCACGAAGGCGGCGTGTGATGAGCCGGCGAGGGCCGACGTGGTCAGGGCGGCGGCGAACAAGCAGCGAGCGGGGCAAAGGGTCATGGCAGCAATTCCTCGGGAATAGACACGGAGATCAAGGTCTGGAGATCGGGTCGGGCTGGGTCTTGAGCGTGCAGGGCAGGACGACCGGCGCCAGCGGCTCTTCGGGCTTGTCAATCTTCTGCAGCAGCATCTGCACAGCGGTTCGGCCCATCTGCGGCTCGGGCAGAGTGACCGTGCAGATCGGGTAGCCCAACGTGGTCACCGCGCCCTCGCCAAAGGTCGCGAGACGCAGCTGAGATGGCACGTCGATCCCCAGCCGCTGGGCGGTGAGCAGCAGAGGCGTCAGGGCGGCGTGGGTGTAGCTGATGATCGCGTCGGGGCGGTCGGGCCGATCCAGCAGGGCGGTGCATATCTCGGGCCACTGATGATGTTCGACGTGTCGGTCATATCGCGGATCCAGCCGCATCAACTCCAGACCGGCGGCGTGGACGGCGTCGGCGACACCCCGCCGGCGATCGCGGACGCTGTAATGGTCCGGGCTGACCAACTGCACAAACGCGATTCGGCGGGCGCCGCACCCGAGCAAGTGCTCGGCGAGGGTCCGACCGGCGGCGTGATCGTCGGGATAGACGCAGTCGGAGTTGCGTTTGGTGTTAAGCCAGATCGCGGGGATGACGTGCTGACCAATCAGCTCGACCATCCGCTCGGGGATTTTGCTAATGTAGTTGATCAACAGGCCATCGGCGGACCATTCGTTAAGGATGCGCGGGACAAACCCAGCGTCGGTGAGTTCCTCGTCGGGCAACATCCCGATGGTGAACTGGGTCTGATGACGGATGCTTTCGCCGTGCATCGCATGGACCAGGGCTTGGGGCAGGTAGCTGCGGTGCTGCCAGGCGCTTTGCAGCAACGCGATGGCGTAGTGCCGACCGGTGCGGGTCACCCTGGCCGAGGTGTTGGTGCGGTAGCCCATCTGACGAGCCACCCGCTGGACCCGCTGGCGGGTCTGCAACGCCACTTTGGTCGAATCGCGCAGGGCGTGGGACACGACGTAGTTGCTCACGCCCGTTGCGGCGGCGATCTGACCTTGCGTGATGCGAGCAGACGGCATAGAGGCAATACTAATCGATTTGTATAGCGGTGCAACGGTAATTATCGATTAGTATGTTTTCCGCTAGGCTTGGGGATATGACGCCCGACCCGCCGATCAACCTGTTGCTCCTGCATTCGCATGACACGGGGCGGTGTCTGCAGCCGTATGGGTATGACGTGCAGACGCCGGCGATTCAGGCGTTGGCGGGGGAGTCGGCGGTGTTTCGGCAGGCGTTCTGCCTGGCGCCGAGCTGTTCGCCGAGTCGGGCGTCGATGCTGACGGGGCAGTACCCGCACGTGTGTGGGATGTTCGGCCTCGCGAACCCGCCGGATGGGTTTGCGCTGCACAACGATGAGCATCACCTGTCCCGGTTTCTGCGGGATCAGCACGGGTACCAGACCGTGCTTTGCGGGGTGCAGCATGAGGCGCGGCCGCCGAAGGCGAGCCTGGAGGACTTGGGTTACCAGCAGCTGCACGGCATCGAGGAGGCCGACCTGCGGCGGCATGACCCGCACCTGCCGGCGGCGGCGTTCCTTGACGGCCGGCCCGAGGGCCCGTGGTTCATGTCCGTCGGGTTCACCGAGACCCATCGCGACAACCCCGAAGGCGGCGTCCGCCACACCTACGACGCGGGCACGCCGTCGTTCGACCAACTCGACGGGCGCTGGCGTCGGCCGCCGGGCTGGCTGCCCGACACGCCCGAGACCCGGCAGGATTGGGCGAGCTTTGGGTATGGCGCGAAGCGGCTGGACGAGAAGGTCGACCACGTCCTGCAGGCGCTGCAGCGAAGCGGCCAGGCCGAGCGGACGCTGGTGATCCTGACGACCGACCACGGCATCGCTTGGCCGCACGGCAAGGGCAACCTGACCGATGCGGGGCTGGGCGTGGCGCTGATGATGCGGGGTCCGGGGGGGCCCGAGGGGTCGGTGCTCGGCGGCGGGCGGGTGTTCGATGCGATGGTGACGCACCTGGACGTGTATCCGACCGTGTGTGAGGTGCTGGGGCTGGAGCCGCCGGGGTGGTTGCAGGGCCGGTCGCTGCTGCCGCTGGTGCGGGGTGTCCGGGGCGAGGTGGACCGGCTGCACGAAGCGGTGTTCGCGGAGCAGAACGCGCACGCGGGGTTTTTCGACCCGCAGCGGAGCGTGCGGACGGATCGGCACAAGTACATCCGGCGGGGCGGTGACCGGCACATCCGGATCGTCGATCCGGGGCCGACGAACCAGCTGATGCGGGACGCGGGGTTCGTGCAGCAGCCGGCGGGTCGGGAGTTGCTGTACGACCTGCTGCTGGACCCCAACGAGGTGCGGCCGGTGACGGACGACCCCGCGTACGGCGAGGTGCTCGATGAGATGCGGGGTCGGTTGGGCCGGTGGATGCAGCGGACGGACGATCCGTTCCGGGAGGGCCGGGTGCCGCGGCCGATGGAGGAGCGGTAGGGGGGTTGAGGCCTGTCGGTGTCACGGAAGTCACACGACCGGGGAAGCCGGAGATTCTCGGGGCGTACAGTGCGCGGCGTGACTGATGAGCCGCCGGCGAACTTTGAGGACGATGCCGAGGGTGGCACGGCGACGGCGGATGCGCCGCCGGCCGAGGCTTGGGAACAGCTGGGCGAGCTGATCGACTCGGGGCTGCCCGAAGCGGTGGTGACGTTCCTGCGGTTGCTGCCGCCGGACCAGACCAGTTACACGGTCAGCCACCTGCCGGCGGAGAAGCAGTCGGCGATGCTGGCGATGCTCTCGGAGCACGAGCCGGCGTTTGCCGCGGACCTGATGGAGCACTTCGCCGACGAGCAGTCGGCGCAGATGCTGGACCAGCTGGAGCCGGGCGAGGCGGCGGCGATCGTCGACCAGATGGACTCGGACGAGCAGGTGGACGTGCTCTCCGAGCTGGCCGCCGACGACGCCGAGGCGATTCTCGAGCAGATGGACGCCGAGGAGGCGGTCGATGTTCAGCAGCGGCTGCAGTACGCCGAGGACACGGCGGGCGGCCTGATGATCACGGAATACCTCGCGTACCCCGCCGACCAGGACGTCGATTCGGTGCTTGCGGACCTGCGGGCCAACGCCGACCGTTACAACGAGTTTGAGGTGCGCTATCTATACATGACCGATGGCCACGGCGGCCTGGCGGGCGTGGTGCCGATGCGGTGCCTGGTGATGGCCAAGCGGGGCCAGCCGCTGGTCTCGCAGGCGATCGAGGTGCCGGCAACGGTCGATGTCGATGCTCACGCGGACGAGTTGGAGGACATCTTTGACCGCGTGGATTATTCCGCGTTGCCGGTGCTGGACCGGGAGGGGTGCCTGGCGGGTGTGGTGCAGCGGGCGGCGGTGCGGGAGGCCCAGGGTGAGGTGGCCGAGCAGAACCTGGCGAAGTTTGGCGGCATCATCCGCGGTGAAGAGCTGCGGAGCATGCCGCTGAGTTCGCGGGCGGCGAGGCGGCTGATGTACCTGCTGCCGATCATGCTGCTGATGATCGTCTCGGCGTCGATCATTGCGCTGTTCGAGGGCACGGTGGAGCAGCTGCCGATCCTCGCGGCATTTTTGCCGGTGGTCGCGGGGGTCTGCGGCAGCGGCGGCTTTCAATCGGTGGCGGTGACGATGCGCGAGACGTCGCTGGGCCTGGTCGACCCGCGGGACACCTTTCTGGTGATGCGCAAGGAGATCGCGGTCGGCGCGGCGACCGGCCTGCTGCTGGGGGCGGTGCTGTGCGGGATCGTCTGGGTCTGGCGGGGGAGTTTGCCGCTCGCGGTGGTGATCGGCGGGGCGATCCCGCTGGTGACCGTGATCGCCAAAGCGGTCGGCGGGGCGATCCCGCTGGTGCTGCAGAAGATCAAGCTGGACCCGGCGATGGCGTCGGGCCCGGTGCTGACGACGGTAGTGGACCTGGCGAGCTTCCTGACGACGCTGGCGCTGGCGAGCGCGGCGATGGGGTGGATCCAGGCGGGGTGAGGCTGGAGCTTGGTGGTTCTATAGATTCAGCATCGTTGAATCCGACGTCGAATCTGTACGGCGGGCTCTGCTTCGTATAGCTTGATTCGATGCCCAAGACGACGCATCAGGTCTGCAAGGTGGACGATCTGCCAGTCGGTGAGCGGAAGATCGTCGAGATCGACGGGAAGTCGATCGGCGTGTTTAATGTGCACGGCAAGTTCCACGCGATCCGCAACAGCTGCCCGCATCAGCTGGCGCCGCTGTGCCTGGGGCGGGTCAGCGGGACCACGCTGCCGGGGAAGGTCGGCGAGTACAACTACGGCCGGGACGGCGAGATCATCCGCTGCCCATGGCACGGCTGGGAGTTTGACATCACGACCGGCCGCAGTGTGTTCAACCCGCATCGCTGCCGGGTGCGGTCTTATCAGGTCACCGTCGAGACGACTGATGACGACGGGGCGGTGGTGCAGGAGCAGCGGCGGGTCGGCGAGGACGAGCCGGACCCGGCGGTGGACACCTATGAGGTGACGGTGGAGGACGCGTGGGTGGTGTTGCACGTGTGACGGACCCAGTGCAACCGCGGGAGGGCGATCCGCCTGAGGCGGACGGCCGAGCCGCGACGTCCCGGCGTCCGCGGCTCGCCCTCCCATTGACGATGACCGAAATAAAAACGGCCGGCCCCGATGAGGGACCGGCCGCTATGTGGCTGCCCGGGGCTGGCGGGCGGCGTGTGTGGCTCGGCGATCAGAAGTTCAGGCCGATGCCGACGGTGTAGACGAACCGGCCGTCGTCGAAGCGGTCGTCCGCGTCGTCGACGTCTTCGAAGAGGAACTGGTACTCGACCCGGCCGAAGATGAATGCGTCATCCTGGACGTAGTACTTGGCACCGACCTCGGGGCCGGCGATGAACGACTCGGCGGTGTCGTCGCCGTAGAGGTAGCCCAGGTTCAAGCCGATGAACGGCCGGAACTGGCCCACGTCAAAGTGGTAATCGATGAAGCCGGTCGTCGAGCCGTTCCATGAGCTGTCGCCGATGTCGGCGAAGCCGATGGTCTGACGGACACCGACCGCGACGGCGGGGCTGAGGTAGTAGCCCACGTCGACGTTGAGGTTGAAGGTGTCATTGTCGAAGTCTTCATCACTGGAGCCCGAGCCGCCCAGGGCGAGTTCCCACGTCCCCTCGGTCGGGGCGGGGTCGAACTCCTGACCCATCGCCGGCATCGTGCCGAGCATCAGGGCCGCGGTGGTAAGCAGGCAGAGCTTGTTCATTTGGTAGCCATCCCTTGTGACGCGGTAGTGCGTCGTGCGTGCAAGAAACCGCTCAACCAGGGAGCAGAGCACCGGCACCAGCCCGCCGGTTGCTTTGGTCCCCGAAGCGTGTCGCGGGCACGCCGCCGCGACGATCTCAGTGGTCCGCCGCACGCTGCGGCAGCCGCTGAAGCTATGACGTTAGCGTTGCGCTAGCTGGGGGCAATAGGTAATCCGCCGGATGTGAGCAGAATCTCGTGCCCGTCCCGGTGGTGGCCCGTCGCCTGCTATGATGTCCGATCCGACGCGGCGAGCGTCGAGCCGCCCCGGCAAAACCCCCGGAACTCCCCGGACCCCCCGGCAACCCGGACCCGCTTATGGCCACCAGTTTCGGCGCGCTGTGCACCGACTTCTACGTCAACCAGAAGCTGTCGCTGAAGATGGACCTGCCCGGCGACCGGGAGACGATCCTTCACTTCTTCGACCGCATCCGCAAGTCGATCCCGGCGATGAACCGCTTCCGCCGGTACGACGGCGAGCTTGCGCTGGAATCGTCCCGGCGGGACACCCAGTACAAGTGGCTGGCGCTGCGCCGCAACTCGATCCGTTCGGGCCATGTCAACCCCGAGGCCATGGACGACGCCCTGCTGTTCCATCAGTTGGTGCTTGAGCAGGCGCCGTACCACCTGTCGATCAGCCCGCTGGACGTGGACTACCTCGAGCTGCTCTACGGCTTTGACCTGGAGTGCAAGTCCAACCACGACGACGTGGTCTTCAACGCTTTATTCGAGGACAGCCCGCTGGCGGCGCTGCTCGAGCCGCCCGGCGAGGGCGACCAGCGGGAGGGCCAGGGCAAGGTCCTGGATGTCCAGCCGGTCTTCGGGCTGCAGCTGTCCGACAGCGGCGACCTGCAGGCGTACTTCGAGGTCAAGACCCGGCCCAAGAGCCGGCGCGGCTCCAGCCGGGCGTACCGCGGCGAGCCGATCAGCCTGTTCCTGACGCTGCGGAAGTATGGGCCGATCGAGAAGCTCGAGGACTTGGGCGATCAGAGCCGGGAGCTGTTCGAGCAGTGCGACCAGCTGGCGGCGGACCGCCTGGTGCCGCACCTGCTGCAGCCGATCGCCCGGCAGATCACCAGCAGCGCGTGAGATCCACAAAAAGGGGTCAGACCCCTTATGCACGCGAAGTGGCCCGACGCAGCGGCTTCCGCGACGCCAAGCACTTCAACCGGGTGTTCAAGCAGCACCGCGGCACCACACCGCTGGCCTACCGGGCCGAGCATCGGCATCGTCCGCGCGAGTCGGATTGACCGACCCGGCGATCCGACGCCCTGATTTGTGCAAAAGCGGGAACGATCCACGCAATTTCGCGTTGCTTTCGTGCGGTGCCGGGGTAATCTCAAAGGGTTCATGAAGGCCTTTGTCAGCAGGCCCGTTTCGATCCAACGCTTCCCAAGGAGATGTCATGCTTCGAACCCCGCTTTTGACCGTCGCCGCCGCTTCCCTCGCCCTGACCGGTTACGCCGGTGCGGAGGTGCTGGTGCAGTACAACTTTGAAAACCCCTCGGGCACGAGCACGAGCACCGCCGCCCCGACGACCCAGGCGAGCGGCGTAACCGGTGGTACGTTCAGTGTTGTCGATGGGGATGACAACGCGCTGGAGTTCTCGACCTTCACGTCGGATACGGCCCAGCGGTCGATCTTCGAGAACACGCTTAACACGACCATCGAGGCCGGCACCGCGCCATACTGGACGTTCACTGCGTCCTCGAGCACCCCGGTGCTCTTGGAAGACCTGCGGTTTGCGATCGGGCGGACCGGCAGCAATGACACCACCGCCCGGTACAACGTCAGCACCAGTGCCGACAGTCACGCCACGCTGCTCGAAGGCACGGACTTCACTTACTCGGCGGCTAACGATGAGATGTCGGCCCCGGCCAATCAGGTCGTGGACCTCACCGGCCTGACGTTGGACTCGACCGGCCTGACGTTCCGCATCTATTACGCGGACTCGAACACCGTAAACAACACCGGCGGCCGCATCGACACGGTGATCCTCAACGCCGTCCCCGAGCCCGCGTCGCTGGCGCTGCTGGGGCTTGGCGGGTTGTGCCTGCTGACGCGTCAGCGGAAATCCGCCTGAGGCGGCGGGCCGCCGATCCGCCGTCGGCGGTGAGCTGTCCTGATGACGGGGCTTGCGTCTGGGATCATCCGCTTGGCCGGGGGGTGTTGCCGGAGATGCTGTGATGGATCCGAAGACTGCGAATCATCGGCCGCACGTCGGCTTTACGCTTATCGAGCTGCTGGTGGTGATCAGCATCATCGCGCTGCTGATCTCCATCCTGCTGCCGGTGTTGAGCAACGCCCGGGCCGCAGCCCGGCGGACCCAGTGCGGGACCAACTTGCACCAGATCGCCCGGGGCGTGCACACCTACGCCACCGACTCGGACAACTTCCTGCCCGGGACGGGCTACGAGATCGGCCAGCCGTTCCACACCTTCATCGTCTACGACCCGATCCACGACGACGCCAGCGGCACCATGCTGCCGATCACGCTCGCACTGCTGTACGAGAATGACTACATCGACAGCCCGGAGGTGTTCTACTGCCCGTCGGCGGAGTACTTCCAGCACCAGCGGCAGCACTACCCGGACCCGTGGGGGACGATCCCGTCGGGCGACAACAAGGTCCGCACCAGCTACCAGTTTGCCCCCTACCGCGACACGTCCAACGACGAGCGGCTCTATCGCTTGCTCGACGACATGCCGCTGGAGGCGGTGCTGGCGATGGACATTGCCTTGACCCAGGTGCGGACTTCGCACGTCGACAAGGCGGGCACGCCGGCCTGGAACCTCACCCGTCCCGACGGGTCGACCCGCCTGGTCGGCTCGCAGGCGGTGTGGAACAACCTCGTGGCCAACGGCCCGTTCACGCAGAACTGGACCCAGGCGGCCATCGTCCGCGACACGCTCGCCGATCAGTGATCCGTGTCCCCCTGCACAGGCCGGTCTCAGCGTTGCCGCGCCGCGGTGCGGAACTGCGACGGGGTCATGGCCTCGGCCCGGCGCATCGCCTCGGCCAGCCGCGTCGCGTTGCCGAACCCGCTCCGCTGCGCCACCACCTGCACGCTCAGCTCGGTCAACTCCAGCAGCTCTTTAGCCCGCTCGACCCGGACGCGATGCACCTCGGCGTGAGGCGTGCGGCCCAGCACCTTCTTGAACCGCTGCTCGAGCGTCGTTCGCGACACGGGTAAGGCAGCCAGGACGGCGTTGACGTCGGCGCCACGGATCGCCTGGGCGCGGATGAACCGGATCGCCGCGGCGACGACCGGGTCGCGGATCGCCACCTGGTCTGAGGATGCCCGAGCGACCAGCCGCCTGGCCGGCAATGCCTCGCCGGGGCCGGGTGTGCGACCGGCCAGCTTGTCGTGAAGCATCTGCGCGGCGGCGTGGCCGATGGCTTCGGCCGGGGTGAGGACGCTGCTCAGCGGCGGGTCGGTCGATTCGCAGATCAGTTCGTCGTCGCCCACGCCCACGACCGCGAGCTGCTCGGGCACGCCCAGGCCCATGCGCCTCGCCGCCTCCAGGACGTGCCGGCCGCGCAGGTCGTTGTAGGCCAGCACCCCCGCCGGACGGGGCAGGGCCTTGAGCCACGCCTCCAGACGAGGCCGATCGCCGGCGCCGCTGAGGTCCCTCAGCCTGCCCTGGCCGCCGCCGAAGTAGGCGCAGTCGATCCCCCGCTGCTCGGCCTGCCGGTGCAGCTGCGCCAGCCAGCCCTCGGGTGACCGGCGAAACCCGCAGAGGCCCAGGTGGTGGTAGCCGCGGTCCAGGAAGTGGTCCAGCACGAGCCTGGCCACCGACGCCGGGTCGGTCGATGGGCCCGGCATCGTGACGCCCGGGCGGTCGACGCTTCGAATCCGCCCCGGCAGGACCACGACCGGCCGATCGACCCGCTCGAGCCACGTCGCAAACGCCTGCGACATCGGCCGGACGATCCACCCGTCGACTTCCCATCGGTTCAGACCGATCGGCAAGCGGTCGTGCTCGGGGGTGAGCAGGACGTTCCACTGCCGGTGCGACCGGGCGTACTGCAGGACGCCTTGCACCACGCGTCGGCCGAACGAGATCGACGTGCCGATCAACAGGCCGACGCGGAGGCTGGGCCGGTCCGGGTCCTCCAGCGGCGGGCCGTCGGGATCGGCAGGCGTTTGGACAGTGTTGGCGGCTGCACCCATAGTGGCCAGCGATGTCGCGTTTTGGCGGAGTCAGTGTATTGGAGGCGCTGGGCAGTTTCGCCACGGCGCGGCAGCCGTGGATCACGCGGCGGACGTACCGCTATGAGGTGATCACGGCGGCGACGATGCCGGTGGGCCTGGCGATGGCCGAGGGCGCGGCGATCGGGGTGCTGGCGGACAAGGTCTTCGGCGTCGGGCCGCTGGGCTTCGCGACGATCCTCGCGGCGCCGATGGCGGCGAACATCACCAGCTTTTTGTGGGCGAGCCTCGGGCGGGGCCGGCCGAAGGTGCAGCTGGTGGTGGCGTTGCAGGTGACGCTGATGGCGCTGGTGGCGTCGGTGGCGGTGCTGCCGACGACGCCGACGGGGGCGGCGGTGCTGATCGCGATGGTCCTGGCGATGCGGTGCGCGATCGCGGGGATCGTGACGCTGCGGAGCGTGGTGTGGCGGGCGAACTACCCGCGGGCGGTCCGGGCGCGGGTGACCAGCAAGCTGCAGATCATCGCGACGCTGGTGCTGGCGCTCTCGCCGATGGTGTACGGGCTGCTGGACGCCAACCCGCAGCGGTTCCGCTGGATTTACCCGGCGGTGGCGGCGGTCGGGCTGATCGGGGCGGGCTTTTACACGCGGGTCCGGCTGCGGGGCGAGCGGGCGCTGCTGGCCTACGAGCGACGCCCGCAGGCCAGGGCCGTGCCCAAGGGCGAGGCGGGCAGCGTGTACGAGTTCGACCCCGCCGACGCGGGGGACGCCGATCGGCCCACGGCCTGGACGGTGCTGCGGAAGGACGGGTTCTTCCGGGCGTACATGGGATGCCAGTTCCTCGCCGGGGCGTGCAACATGATGGGCGAGGTCGCCGTGCTCAAGCTGCTGGTGGACCTGACCGACGGCCGGCCGCACGAATTCCGCGATGCGATCCTGCTCACGACGGTGGTCCCGCTCATCTCGGTGATCCTGAGCATGCCGCTGTGGGCCCGGCTGCTGGACGACCGGCACGTGGTCAGCTTCCGACTGCGGCACGGCCTGACGTGGATCGTGACCCAGCCGCTCAACGGCATCTGCGCCGTCGCGGTGCTGCAGGGCTGGGCGCCGCTGTGGGTGTTCCTGCTGCCGCGGATCGGGCAGGGGCTGATGGGCGGGGGCGGCCGGCTGGCTTGGCAACTGGGTCACAACGACTTCGCCGACCGCCGGCTGGTTTCGCTGTACATGGGCATCCACGTGACGCTGACCGGCGTCCGCGGGGCGATCTTCCCGTACCTCGGGGTGCTGCTTTTGGGCGGCTGGTCGGCGGTCGACTGGCTGGGCCTGCCCGGGTGGGGCGGCATCGGGCCGGGCGTGTTCATCATCACCACGGCGATCGGGATCGCGGCGTGGCTGGGGTATTGCGCGATGCACCTGCGGCTGAAGCGGGGCGTGGGGCGGGTGGCGGATTGAGCGAAGTGGGCTTGATGTTCTGCCCCCTCTAACTCGCAGAGGGTTGGGGTGAGGGTCGTTCCCACCGGCGCACGACTGAATCAACCCATGATCCGCACACCCCACCCTCCCCCGGCCGCTCCCTCAGAGGGAGGGGTGGCAGAAGTTGACGCCCGTGCCACTAACGCGACCACGCCAGGTTCAACTGCGCCCCGAGGTCTTCGGCGGCGTGCTTGGTGTTCACGTTGGCCGAGAGCAGCTGCTGGTTTTCCACCACCGCGTCGATCATTCGCACCCACGGCCCGAGCCGGTCCCACGCCGCCTCGGGGTCGTCCGCCGGGGCCTTGGCCGACGCCGCCGCCAACCCCGCCCTGGCGCAGCCCTGCACCAGCGTGCCCATCAGCCCCGCCGCCCGGTGGTTGGCCGCCTCCTTGCTCGCCTGCGGGTGGTCCTTGACCCACTGGCTTGCGTAGCCGTCGATCCGCTCGGCCAGAGCCGGCCCCAACTCCGGGACCGTCCGCCCCCGCGCGAGATCGCCCAGCATGGGGCTCACCGCGTCCAGCCACTCGACCAGCCCCCGCTGAAGCACCAGCGCCGCCAGGCCTGGGCTGCCCGAGCTCATCCGCACCACCGCCGCCCGCTGCGAGTCCGAAAGCGACGCCGCCGGGCTATCGGGGTCCGCCCGCGCCCGCGCGTCCAGCCACGCCTCCAGCTGCGCCTCGGCCAGCGGCACGAACGGCACCAGGTGGCTTCGACTCCGCACCGTCGCCAGCAGCCGATCGACCGCGTCGGTCACCAGCATGATGGTCGTCCCCGCCGGCGGTTCCTCGAGCGTCTTGAGCAGGGCGTTCTGCCCGTCGGGCCCGAGCAGGTGGGCCTCGTCCACGATGAACACCTTGCCGTGGCCCAGCTGCGCCGCCCGGTACGCCGGCTCGATCAACCGCTCGACCAGCACCTGCCGCGGGATCGTGGTCTGCTTGCGGGCCCGCACGTCCGCCTCGCCGCTGAACCTCGCCAGCTCCTTGACCACCACGTGCATATCCGGATGCCCCCCCCCGGAAGCATCCCCGGCATCGTCTGCAGCGGCGGGGTCCGCGGGCCGCTGCGGTATGAGCCGACACGAATCGCACGTCCCGCACGCCGTGGCCCGGCCGACCAGATCGCGCTGCGGCTGGTGGCACAGCAACACCCGCGTCAGCGCCAGGGCGGTCGTGAATTTGCCCACGCCTGCCGGGCCGTGGAAGACCTGCGCATGGTGCACCCGGCCGGCGGTGAGCTGGCCCTGCAACAGGTCGATCGCCCGGTCTTGGCCGACAATGTGGTCCATCGTGTGCCAATCTAGCCTTGGCCCGGCCGGTCGGAGCCCTCGGCGGGACATATCCCGCTTTCATCCCGGTGCGGGATCATCCGGCCTTGCCGCGGTCGCGATACGGTCGGCGGCGACGTGATGGCTGAAGACGCATCCACCCAATCCGACTCGAGCCCGAAGAAGCTGACCAAGTCGGCGCGGGCCAAGGCGTGGCAGGACCAGCTGGACCGGGCGCAGGTGGTGCGTGTCCCGGGCGTGCGATCGATGCTGCTGGCGCTGGTGGTTTTAGCGGTGGTGTTTTCGCTGCACCTGCTGGCGCCGATGGTGGTGCCGGTGGTCGCGGCGCTCTTGCTGAGCTTCCTGTTCAAGCCGATGGTCCGGGCTTGCAAACGCTGGAAGGTCCCGCCGCCGATCACGGCGTTGATCGCCCTGGTGGTATTGATCGGCGTGCTGCTGTTGCCGGTCGTGGCGGCGTTCTACACCGCGATGGCGTGGGTGGACGACTTGCCCGCTGCGGTGGAAGCCCTGCCGGTGAAGTTCCCCGCGTTCACCAAACCCACGCAGTTTTTGCGCAACAGCCAGCTGCTGGACGCGCTGCCGGAGGTCTTAGGTATCGGGCAGTCGCTGGTGTTCGCGATCGGCATCACGCTGGTGCTCACCTTCTTCTTTCTAGCCTCGGGCGACCTGCTGACCCGGCGGATCGTGAAGCTCATCTCGTCGCTCTCGGCCCAGAAGGAGGCGGTCAAGGCGATTCAGCAGATCGAGTCGGACGTGTCGACCTACCTCGTCACGCTGACGCTGATCAACATCTGCGTGGGCCTGGCGACCTGGGGGCTGATGGCGTTGCTGGGTGTCCCCGACGCCTGGACGCTGGGCGTGGTGGCGGGGGTGTTCAACTTCGTGCCCTACGTCGGGGCGGTCGCGGCGCTGGTCGTGATCGGCTTCGCCGGGCTGGTGCATGCCCCCGACGGGCAGCCGGGCCTGGCGATCTGGCCGCCGCTGGCTTTTCTGCTGGTCAACTCGATCGAGGCCTACGTCGTGGGCCCGATGATTTACGGCCACCGCCTGCGGGTCAACGCGATGATGATCCTGCTGGCGATCGTGTTCTTCGGTTGGATGTGGGGCATCGCCGGGGCGGTCATGGCCGTGCCGCTGCTGGTGAGCTTCAAGATCGTCTGCAGCCACGTGCCCGGGCTCGAGCCGGTGGCCTTTCTGCTCGACGGCTCGCCGCTGCCCGCCGAGAAGCAGCAGGACCAGACGCTGCCCGAATCCGACTGCGCCGACGATACGGCGGTCGAGCAGGCGGTCCAGCAGATCAACCAGCCCGACGAGCCCCCGCCCGCGGCGTCGCCCCGGCCGGCGTGATCGTCGCTATGTTGGATGCCCCCGGTGCCGCGCGTGGCCCGGGTCATCCGGTCCCCCGACGAGCCCCACCATGCCCACCCGCCAGATCGGTGCCCAGTGCTACACCGTCCGCGACTTCTGCAAGACCCCCGACGACATCGCCCGGACCTGTGAACGCCTGTCCAAGATGGGCTTTGGCGTGATCCAGGGCTCGGCGGCCGGGTTCAACGACATCCCCGCCGACCGCCTCAAGCAGATCCTCGACGACAACGCCATGGTCTGCGCCGCGACCCATCGCGGCTTCGACGCGCTCCAAGACGTCCAGAAACAGGCGGACTGGCACCACACCGTCGGCTGCAAACTGACCGCGGTCGGCGGCTACGGCTTCGGCGGCAACCCCCGCGAAGAGTGGGTCGAGTGGCTCAACAGCTACAACCAGCTCGCCAAGCAATACCAAGGCACCGGCCTGCGGCTGGGCTATCACAACCACAGCCACGAGTACAGCCCCTTCGGCCTGCAAGACAACCCGGCGTCGATCAGCCCCGATCACACGCCGATGCAGCTGGCCGTCGATACCCTCGACGACGCGGTGTGGTTCGAGATCGACACCTACTGGGTCCAGCACGGCGGGGCCGACCCCGCCGAGTGGATCACCAAGTGCGCCGGTCGGATCCCCGCGATCCACGTCAAGGACATCACCGTCACCGGCAAGCGCGAGCACAAGATCTGCGAGGTCGGCAGCGGCAACCTCAACTGGCCCCGCATCCTCGAGGCGGCCAAGGCGGCCGGCGTGGAGTACTACCTGATCGAACGCGACAACGGCGACCTGGACCCGTTCGAGTCACTGGAGATCAGCCTCAAGCGGCTGCAGGACATGGGCCTGTCCTAAAGCCCACCCCTTCAGGGGTGGGCGGCCGCCGGTGGCATGCCCCCAACCAATGCCCCATGCAGGGCAATCGCATTCTCCGCCTAGTCGCTGATCCTGCGATGGTGAAGGGGAC
>CAZVBW010000072.1:16072-21226 GCA_964625505.1 uncultured Phycisphaeraceae bacterium | reverse complement strand
CCGGAAGCCCCCCCGGAAGCCCCCCCGGAAGCCCCCCCGGAAGCCCCCCCGGAAGCCCCCCCGGAAGTCCAGCCGGAGCAGGCATCGCAGCTTCCGGGGCTTCCGGGGCTTCCGGGGGGGCGGCGGCGGTGCTGCCGCCGACCGGCCCGATGCTCGACGACGCCACCCGCGCCCCGGCCGTTCGATCCGATGGGGGCCAAGCTTCCGGGGGCGTGCTGTACCGCCTCGCGTGGGTCGCCGGCAGCGCTGCCGCCCTGGTGGGGCTGGCCTTGGTCATCAGCGCCCTGCTGCCCAACGGCGACGCCCCCACGAACGACCCCGTGGTCGCCACCACCCCGGAAACCACCCCGGAAACCACCCCGGAAGCCGACGCTGAGCGAAGCGAAGCGTCTGGTACAGCCGCAGCCCCAACCATCCAATCCACCACCCCGGAAGCCGACGCTGAGCGAAGCGAAGCGTCTGGTATCGCTTCGCAAACCCCCGCCACCCAACCGCGGGTCACCCCCAGCGACCCCACCACCACCCCCACCGCCATCGCCGCCCTGCTTAACCAACTTGAGCACCACCTGGACCGCGGCGCCCCCGCCGCCGCCGCCGCACCCCTGCTGGACCAACTCGCCTTCGCCCTCCCCGACGACCCCCGCATCCGCCAGCTGCAGCAGCAGCTGGAGCAGGACGGCCCGGCTGCGATCGAGCCGGTGCTCGCATCGCTGCAGCGAGAGGCCCGGCAGGCATTCCTGCAACCCGAACCCGCGAACGCCCGGATCGAGGCACAGCGAGAGCAGGCTCGCGTGCGAGCTTTGCTAACCGAAGCCCGTCAGATGCAGCGGGAGATGCGGTACGACGAAGCGTTGGAGTTGCTGGATCAGGCCCTCTTTATCGAGCCTGAAAGCGTTACCGCGATAGCCATGCGTGACATGATCAGGGACGTACTGCCGGTCATTCGGTATCGCGATACGGAGCGGGAGCGAACGCTGCGGATGGGTGCCTTGAGCGTGGAGCAAGCGGTCGACCCTGGCGCATCCGGACAAGTGGCTGTGCTCCAAGGCCGCAACGCCCGGCTAGCCGAGCAGGTTCGACGCCAGACAGAACTGCTGTCCGCCGCTGAGCAGCAAGCGGCCGGGGGCTCCGCACTGCACCGTGTGGCCTTACGTGTTCCGCGGGGTGACGTGCGGTTGCAAGACGCTCAAGGTGCACTCGACTTTATCGCCCCACGCGTGATACCGGCCCCCGAGCCCGACCCCGACGACTTCACCCGCAACGCCTTCGACGAGCTCGAAGAGGCCCGCTTCATCCGGGCGATGGACCAACCCGTATCCACGTTCTCGGCGGATGTGGATACGGCCGGCTACGCGATCGTCCGGCGGATGCTCCAGCAGATGCGGACCCTGCCGCCCCCCGGCGCCGTCCGCATCGAGGAGATGCTCAACGCCTTCGACTACAGCTACACCGGCCCCGGCGATGCGGTCGGGCCCGATGGCCAGCCCGCCCCGTTCGCGATCCACGTCGAGGTTGCCTCGGCCCCCTGGGCCCCGGAACACCGCCTGGCCCGCATCGGCATCCAGGCCCGCCGGGTCCCGATCGACCAGCGGCCCCCGGCCCACCTGGTGTTCCTCGTGGACACCTCCGGGTCCATGAACAGCAGCGACAAGCTGACGATGGTCGTCGACGCCTTGGCGGGGTTGCTGGTCCGGCTCCGCGAGGACGACCACATCAGCCTCGTGACCTACGCCGGCAACGCCCGGACCGTCCTCGAACACGTCCCGGCGTCCGAAACCCGGCAGGTCGTCGATGCCCTGGGCTCGCTGGTGGCCGGCGGCGGGACCCGTGGCAGCGGCGGCATCACGACCGCGTACCAGCTGGCCGAGCGTCACCAACAGCCCGGGCGGATCAGCCGCGTGATCCTGGCCACCGATGGCGATTTCAACCTGGGCACGACCGACCGCTCCTCGCTGGTCGAGCTGATCCAGGACCAGGCCGCCGCGGGGACCGACCTGTCGATCCTCGGCGTGGGCATGGGCAACCTGCAGGACGGCACGATGGAGGCCCTGTCCAACCGCGGCGAGGGCGAGTACGCCTACATCGACAGCCCCGCCGAAGCGATGCGGGCGATCGAGCGGCTCGCATCCGGCGGGCTGCAGACCATCGCCCGGGATGTGAAGCTGCAGGTCGAGTTCAACCCCGCTCAAGTCGAGCGGTACCGCCTGATCGGCTACGAGAACCGCCAGCTGGCCGAGCAGGATTTCGCTGATGACACCGTCGATGCCGGCGAGGTCGGGGCGGGGCACCAGGTGACGGCGTTGTACGAGTTGATCCCGCCGGGTGCATCGCGAGAGCCGGCCGACATCCGTCGACAGATCGAGCAGCTGCGGGCCGAGGTGCAGGTGATCCGCGACTTCATGATGCGGGCCACGATGACCCCCGAGGCCGCCCAGCGGCGCGAGGCCCAGATCGCCGAACTGGAGCAGCAGATCCGCCGGCTGGAGGCGACGCTGCCCGCTCCGGAGCAGGCCGACCGGCGGTACGTGACCGGCCCGCAGCTGAGCGAGGTCGCGCGGGAGTCCGATGAGCTGATGACCGTCCGGGTCCGGTACCAGCCGCCGGGTGCCGCGGGCGGCGGGGCGGTGGTGGCGGCAGCGGACGCCCCGGCCACGCAGCCTGCGGCGGCGACCCAACCCGCCGCGACGCAAGAAGCCGACGCTGAGCGAAGCGAAGCGTCTGGTATCCCCGCGGCCGCCGAGCTCCCGCTCGTAGGCGAAGCGTCTGGTCCGGCCACCGCCGCGTCGCAGTTGATCGAGCGGCACGTCACCGACGCGGGCGTCGCCATCGAGCAGGCCTCGGCCGACACCCGGCTCGCCGCCGCGGTCGCGGCGTTCGGCATGCTGCTGCGGGACAGCGACCACGCCGGGGCGGCCGACTGGCAGAGCGTGCAGGAGCTGGCCCAGTCCGTCGGCGGCGACGACGCGGACGGCCGGCGGGCCCAGCTGGTCGGGCTGATCGAGACGGCCCGGCAGTTGGCCGACGCGGATGAGCGGTAGCCCACGCGGTCCGGCGCAGCTGCGCTTCACCCGCTCCGCGGGGACCTCGCCGGGGCAGGACCACCCATGCCTGACGGGTGCCGCCCAGCTGCGCCTGCCGGCCACCCGCGTCACCCCGCGCCCCGCCACACCTGTCACCCCGCGCCCCGCCACACCTGTCACCCCTGCACCCGCCCGACTGCCACCTCGGCAGCGTCCGGACCCCCATCCGCCGCATCGCCGGACCGCCGCCAATCCGCAAACCCCCGCATTTGCCCCTGCAAACCCGCGATCGGCCCACGCTGGCGCTGCGGCGCACCAGTTGCAGCAGGTCTTGGCGTCCGCGGGCCTCCACGCTGTACGTGTTGACCGGCCCGCCCCCGAACGACGTGATCCCCAGACTATTTAAGAGGAGTCGAACCTGATGGCCGTGAAAGAACTGAGCTTTGAACTGGAGGCCCGCCAGGCCCTGCTCAAGGGCGTGGAGAAGCTGGCCACCGCGGTCAAGAGCACGCTGGGCCCCCGCGGCCGCAACGCTGTGATCGACAAGTCCTGGGGCGGCCCGACCGTGACCAAGGACGGCGTCACCGTCGCCGAGGAAGTCGAGCTCCGCGACAAGAACGAGAACATGGGCGCCCAGCTGGTCAAGGAAGCCGCCAGCAAGACCAGCGACAAGGCCGGCGACGGCACCACGACCTCGACCGTGCTGGCCGAGGCCCTGTTCCGCGAGGGGCTGCGTCAGGTGACCGCCGGCGTGGACGCCAACGCCCTGGTCCGCGGCATGAAGAAGGCCGTCGCCGCCGTCGTGGCCGACATCTCCAAGCAGAGCCAGTCGATCGACGGCAAGAAAGACATCCAGAACGTCGCGTCCATCTCGGCCAACAACGACCCGGCCATCGGCAAGATCATGGCCGACGCGTTCGACCGCGTGGGCAAGGACGGCGTGATCACCGTCGAAGAGGGCAAGAGCCTCGAGACCTACGTCGATGTTGTCGAGGGCATGCAGTTTGACCGCGGCTACCTCTCGCCCAACTTCATCACCAACCAGGACGACATGACCGTCGACCTGGAGAAGGCCCTGGTGCTCATCCACGAGGATAAGATCAGCTCGGTGCAGAAGCTGGTCCCGCTGCTGGAGAAGGTGCAGGGCGCCAAGAAGCCGCTGCTGATCATCGCCGAGGACATCGAGGGCGAGGCCCTGGCGATGCTCGTGGTCAACAAGCTGCGGGGCGTGCTCAACGTCGCCGCGGTCAAGGCCCCGGGCTACGGCGACCGCCGCAAGGCCATGCTGCAGGACATCGCCGTGCTCACCGGCGCCGATCCGATCATGAAGGACCTGGGCGTCGAGCTGGACCAGGTCGAGCTCTCGCAGCTGGGCCTGGCCAAGAAGGTCACCATCGACGGCGACAACACGACGATCATTGAAGGTGCGGGCAGCACCGACGCGATCCAGGGCCGGATCGAGCAGATCCGCCGGGAGATCGACATCACCACCAGCGACTACGACCGCGAAAAGCTGCAGGAGCGGCTGGCCAAGCTGGCCGGCGGCGTCGCGCAGATCAACGTCGGCGCGGGCTCCGATGCCGAGCTCAAGGAGAAGAAGGCCCGCGTCGAGGACGCCCTGCACGCGACGCGTGCGGCCGTCGAAGAGGGCATCGTGCCCGGCGGCGGCGTGAGCTTCCTGCGGGCCGTCAAGGCGCTGGACAAGGTTGACGTGACCGGCGACGAGTCGGCGGGCGTGGACGTGGTCCGGCGTGCCCTGGAAGTGCCCCTGCGGACCATCGCCGACAACGCCGGCGAACGCGGCACCGTCGTGGTCAAGAAGGTCCAGGACGCCAAGGGTGCCCACGGCTTCGACGCCCTCAAGCTCGAGTATGGCGACCTGATCGAAAAGGGCATCATCACGCCCGCCAAGGTCGACCGCACCGCCCTGGAGAACGCCTCCAGCGTGGCCACCCTGCTGCTGACCTGCGACTGCGTGGTCACCGAAGCCCCCTCCGACGAAGACCCCCATGCTGGCGGCGGCCCCGGCGGCGGCATGGGTGGGATGGGCGGCATGGGTGGCATGGGCGGCGGCATGCCCGGAATGGGCGGCGGCATGCCGGGGATGGGCGGAATGGGATTCTGACGTGAGTGG
>CAZVBW010000072.1:0-16062 GCA_964625505.1 uncultured Phycisphaeraceae bacterium | reverse complement strand
CGGAATGGGCGGAATGGGCGGCATGGGCGGTGGCATGGGCATGATGTGATCCAGCCGTTAGCCAGTAGCCGTTAGCCGTTAGCCAAACCCAGAACCATTTAGCCGCGGTGCTCGCACCGCGTGTCCCCCCGAACCCGAACCTCAACCCCCGAAACCCGGAGAACCCCCCATGGCCACCGCCACCCGCTCCAAGAAGAGCACCACCAAGAAGAACGCCACCAGCCTCAAGCCCCTGGACGACCGCATCGTGGTCCGCCCCGACGAGGCCGAAGAAAAGACCGCCAGCGGCATCTACCTGCCCGAAGGCGCGAAAGAAAAGCCGCAGATGGGCACCGTCATCGCCGTCGGCCCCGGCAAGCTCACCGACACCGGCGAACGTGCCGCCGTCTCGGTCAGCGAAGGCGACACCGTCCTCTACGGCAAGTACGGCGGCACCGAAGTCGACCTCGACGGCGACACCGTCATGATCCTCCGCGAGTCCGAGCTGCTCGGCGTCATCGAGCGGTAATGCCCTCGATCCGCATTGGTCCGTACCGCGTGTCGTTCTATAGTTCGGATGAACACGAACCTAAGCACGTCCACGTGGTCCGAGACCAGAAGCAAGTGAAGTTCTGGCTGGACCCGATCCGGCTTGCCAAGAACAAAGGCTTCGCGGCCCACGAGCTGACACGGATCGAGCGGCTGCTGGAACACCTGCGGGACGAACGCTCACAAGCCTGGGATGATTACTTCACGCCAAAACCCGACTGAGCCGGACTGGCCGCAAGCCACCGCCGTCCACGTGGACGCGGACACGCTGACGGTTGATCTTGACGACGGCCGAACGGTGGCGGTCCCCGTGCAGTGGTATCCCCGCCTCGCTCACGGCACCCCGGACGAACGTCAGCAGTTCGAGGTGACCCCGTTCGGGCTGCACTGGCCGGTGCTGGACGAAGACATCAGCATCAAAGGCATGCTGCTGGGCCAAAAGTCCGGCGAGAGCGACCGATCCTTCGAGCGTTGGCTCGGTCATCGCGAGCGGGGTGAGACCCCGTGGCTCGAGGTCCGCGAGCTGCCCGACGATCTTAAAGATCACGATTTAGACACTCCCAACCCCTCAAACCCTCAAAAGCTTGTGGCGGGATAACCGCCGCGAGGAAGGAGCTAGAAAAGATATGGCAACCAAACAGATGATTTTCGGAGCCGAAGCCGCCGTCGAACTGCGCAAGGGCCTCGACGCCCTGGCCGACGCGGTCAAGGTCACGATGGGCCCCACCGGCCGCAACGTCGTGATGCAAAAGAGCTACGGCGGCCCGGCCGTCACCAAGGACGGCGTGTCCGTGGCCAAGGAAGTCGAGCTCGAAGAGCCATTCCAGAACATGGGCGCGAAGATGGTCGTCGAGGTCGCGAAAAAGACCTCCGACAAGGCCGGCGACGGCACGACCACCGCGACCGTGCTGGCCCAGGCGATCTACCACGCCGGCCTGCGGCACGTCACCGCCGGGGCCAACCCGATGGCCCTGCAGCGCGGCATCAACGCCGCCGCCGAGGTCGCCGCCGAGGCGATCCAGGGCATGGCCACCAAGGTCAAGGGCCAGGACGACCTGACCAAGGTCGCCACCGTCTCGGCCAACCACGACACTGAGATCGGCGAGCTCATCGCCGAGGCGATCCACAAGGTCGGCGCCGAGGGCGTCGTCGAGGTCGAGGAGGGCAACACCGCCGAGACCACGCTGGATTACGTCGAGGGCATGCAGTTCGACAAGGGCTACCTCTCGCCGTACTTCATGACCGACCCCGGCACACAGGAAGCGGTGCTCGAGGACGCGATCGTGCTGATCCACGAGAAGAAAATCAGCAACCTGCAGGACCTGCTGCCGCTGCTGAACAAGGTCGCGATGGCCAACAAGCCCCTGCTGATCATCGCCGAGGACGTCGAGTCCGAGCCGCTGGCCGCCCTGGTCATGAACCGCCTCCGCGGCGTGATCCGCGTCGCCGCGGTCAAGGCCCCGGGCTTCGGCGACCGCCGAAAAGCCATGCTCGGCGACATCGCCACCGTCACCGGCGGCACGTTCTTCTCCGAAGACCTGGGCATCTCGCTCGAAAATATCGAGCTGGACCAGCTGGGCAACGTCAAGCGCGTCGTCATCGATAAGGACAACACCACCATCATCGAGGGCGGCGGGACCAAGAAGGACATCACCGGCCGGGCCGACCAGATCCGCAAGCAGATCGACTCGACCACCAGCGACTACGACCGCGAAAAGCTCCAGGAACGCTTGGCCAAGCTGACCGGCGGGGTCGCCATCATCCGCGTCGGTGCCCCCACCGAAACCGCGATGAAGGAGCGGAAGGACCGCGTCGACGACGCCCTGCACGCGACCAAAGCGGCCGCCAAGGAGGGCTACGTGCCCGGCGGCGGCGTCGCCCTGCTCCGCGCCATCGAGGCCGTCGACAACGCCCGGTCCAAGGCCCGCGGCGACGAGAAGCTCGGCTACGACATCGTCGCCAAGGCCCTGGAGGCCCCGGCCCGCCAGATCGTGGACAACTCCGGCGAAGACGGCCACGTCGTGGTCGAAAACGTCTTGGCCAAGTCCGGCAGCCACGGCTACAACGCCGCGACCGGCGAGTACGGCGACCTGGTCAAGATGGGCATCATCGACCCGGCGCTCGTGTCCCGCACCGCCCTGCAGAACGGGGCGTCCGTGGCCGGCCTGATGCTGACCACCAACGTGCTGGTCACCGAGCTGGACGACGACGACGAGCCCGTCGCCGGCGCGACGTCGTAAGCCGCTCGCTGAACCCCTAAGCTCACGCGGGCCCGGACCAACCTCCGGGCCCGCTTTTACAGAACCCCCCGGAAGCAACCCCGGCCCCCCGGGAAGTCAATCTCCGGCAACCCCGGCAGGGCTCGATGGCGAGCCCCCTCCACCCAGGCGTATGGCGACCACACGGGACTACTACGAGGTGCTGGGCATCCAGCGCGACGCCGACGCGGCGACCGTCAAGCGGGCCTACCGCAAGATGGCGATGAAGCACCACCCGGACCGCAACCCGGACGACAAGGACGCCGAGCGCAGCTTCAAGGAAGCCGCCGAGGCGTACGAGGTCCTCAGCGATGACCAGAAGCGGGCGCGGTACGACCGCTTCGGCCACGCCGGCATGCGCGGCCAGGCCGGGCACGACTTCTCGCACATGGACCCGTCGGACATCTTCTCGATGTTCGACGACATCTTCGGCGGCGGCGGCGGCCGAGCCCGCGGCACCGGCGGCCCGGGCGCGGCGGCCGGTCGGCGCGGCTACGACCTCGAGACCCAGGTCGACATCGCCCTCGAAGACGTCGCCATCGGCGTCGAGCGCGACCTGGAGTTCACCCGCCAGGACACCTGCGAAACGTGCAAAGGCACCGGCGGCAAGCCCGGCAGCGAGCCGGTCACCTGCCTGACCTGCGGCGGGGCGGGCCAGGTCCAGCAGGCGGGCTTCGGCGGGATGTTCCGAATGGTCAGCGCCTGCCCCAGCTGCAAAGGCCAGGGCAAGGTCTACCCCGAAAAGTGCGAAGACTGCCGCGGCGTCGGCCGAAAGCCCGTCAAGCGCAAGCTCTCGGTCCGCGTGCCCAAGGGCATCCACGACGGCCAGGCCATCCGCGTCCCCGGCGAGGGTGAGCCCGGCGAAGGCGGCGGCATCCGCGGCGACCTGCACGTGGTCGTCCGAGTTGACGAACACCCGCTGTTCGAACGCCACGAGAACGACCTGATCCTCAAGGTCCCGGTGAGCTTCACACAGCTGGCCCTGGGCACGCAGATGGAAGTGGCCACCCTCGACGGACCGGCGGACGTGACCGTCAAGCCCGGCACCCAGCACGGCCACACCCAGCGGCTGGCGGGCAAGGGCCTGCCGGACCTCCGCGGCCGGGGCAGCGGCGACCTGATCCTCGTGCTGCAGATGGAAGTGCCCCGCGAGCTGACCGACAAGCAGGAGCAGCTGCTGCGGGAGTTTGCCGACACCGAAGACCACGACGTGATGCCCCGCAGCCGCAGCTTCTGGCACAAGATCAAAGAACACCTGAGCTAGCACCCGACGCGGTGCACAAGTGATATGACCGACGACACCCAACAACCCGAACCCGAGGCCTACGACATCACCGATGCCGAGGGCTACGACCCCGCCGCCCCCCCGGAAGCCCCCCCGGAAGGGCCCCCGGAAGATGAGCCCGGCGATGCGGATTCCCCCGGGGGCGATGCGGTGGAGCAGCTGCGGTCCGAGCGGGACGAATTGGAGGCCAAGCTGCTGCGGCAGGTCGCCGACCAGCAGAACGCCGCCCGCCGAGCACAGCGGAGCGTGGAGCAGGCCCGCGTCGATGCGACCGCCGATGTGGTCAAGGCCCTCGCCTTGGCGATGGACTCGTTCGACCCCGCGCTGGCCGTGGCCCCGGACGCGCCGGCGTCGCAGGTGATCGACGGCGTGGCCGCGGTGCGGACGGACCTGCTGCAGGTGCTCGCCCGCTTTGGCGTCGAGGCGGTGAGCCCCGAACCCGGCGACGAGTTCGACCCGGTGGTCCACGAGGCGCTGCTGCAGCAGCCCGCCGAGGGCATTGAGCCCGGCCACGTCACCATGCGGATGCGCATCGGCTACCGCCTCGGCGAGCGGATCATCCGGCCCGCCCAGGTCGCCGTTGCGCCGTAGACGCTTCTACAGGAACCAGCCATGCCAACTTACGACTACCGCTGCGAAAATTGCGGCCACGAGTTTGAAGAGTTTCAGTCGATCACCGCCAAGTCGCTGCGCAAGTGCCCGCAGTGCAAGAAGCTCAAGCTCAAGCGGCTCATCGGTACCGGGGCGGGCGTGATCTTCAAGGGCGGCGGCTTCTACGAGACCGACTACCGCTCCGAGTCGTACAAGAAGGGCGCCAAGGCCGAGAAGGACGCCGCCAAGCCCAAGAGCGAGTCCAAGTCCGACGGCGACAAGTCGAGCAAGTCCGGCAGCGAGTCCAAGACGCCGAAGGCCGACAGCAAGCCCGCGCCGAAGTCGAAGGATTAGCCGGCCACCAGTCTTCGCGGGTGCCAATCCGCGGTTCGGCGGCGTCGTTCCTGAGACGTGTGGACGTTATTCGATGGGCGTTGAATTTGGGGCGGGCGTCTCGCCTGCCGGTCCGCCGCAGGCGGATCAAATGCCTTCCCCACCAGAGAAGCGCTCAATGCTTCGGCATCCGAGCTGTTGAACGATCTGAGCACGAAGCGTCAGCGAGTGCACAGGCAGCGGTGGGTTCGTGCACTCGCTCACGCGTCGCGCCCGACGGACCCGCCGCCCCTCACTGTCAGTACGGCCGCACGCTGGGCATCGGGGCACCTGTGGTGAAGCGAACCGACCTCAAAGCTTGGTCGGCAGGGTGCCAGAGTGCCACACCTCCCGCGAAGCGGGATGTGTGCCGTCGCACGACCCGCACACATCACCGCCAAGCCGGCGAGGTGTGCCACCCGCCGTCTGTCTGGACACGACGCGTCAGCAAGTGCACAAACCCGCGGCAGGCCGTGCACTCGCTCACGCTTCGTACTCCGACAAACGCTCGAGCTCAACCGAGCCGCGAGCCGCCGGTGCTTGCGGCTCGCCGGCCCGCCTGAACCGGATCACGCCATGACTGCAACGCGGTCGCTACCGCACCTTCTCGTCTTCGCTCGCCGGGGCTCGCTGCGTCGGCTCGGGCTCGGCCGGCTCGTCATCGCCATCGGCATCCAGCCCGCCGAACTGAAAGATCGTCCGCCGAGGCTCTTCGGCGGGATCCTCGCCGGCGGCTTCCGGAGCGTCGGTTGGGTCCGGGTCGTCTGCAGGGGCCACCACGGGTTCGGGATCGACGGACTCATCGTCGGGCTGCGGGTCCGCCGCCTCATCGTCGGGCTCATCGGCATCACCATCGATAACGAGCACCACCGGCTCACCCATCAGCGTGACCTGCTGGTGGTAGCCCACGACCGCGCTGCCCGCCGTGGTGACCAGCCCGACGATCAGGGCGAGCACGACCAACAGCACCCGCACCCCCGCGAGCTTGATCGTCGACAGGGCCAGCAGCACCGCCGCCCCGAAGGCGACCCACGGCAGGACCATCAGCAGCTGCTCCAGCGAGCTCGCCGCGGACGAGACCGCGTCGGTGTCCCCGACCGCCTCGGCGGTCTGCAGCATCGCCCAGCCGCCCAGCAGCGCCCCGCCCGCGAGGGTGAACGCCGCGACCGCGGACCAGCGGAGCCCATGCGGCCGGCCCGCCCAGATCGCCAGCACCAGCGTCAGCAGCGTGCCCAGCAAGGCCAGCGCCGTCGCCGCGGGGCCGATCCATCCCAACAGCCGCACAAAGTCTCGCGAGGCCGCCTCCAGCAGTGCAAAGTCGGGGATCATGATGTCATCGTAAATCGGGTCGGCCTGCAGATGTAGCACGAGGTTGACATTCCTGGTCGCTTATCGGCCGCAGTCCCCTTCGCCGGTGTCCAGCCGCCGCGTTGAGCGGGTGCAGCGAAGCTGCCCCTGGCTCGGCCCCCTCTTTCGGAGCACGAGACGTCAGCGAATGCACCAGCTCGCCGCGGCCCATGCACTCGCTCACGCTTCGTGCTCAGACGAACCCGCCGCCTCCGGGTGCCCCTGCCGCTCCCCAGCCGCGGGTGCATACCCGCGGCCGCCGAAGCTCGACGGAACCTCTCAACGGCCCGCCCTTCTCAGGCGACCGCGGGTATCCACCCGCGGCTCGGGATCGGGGTGCCTGTGGTGAAAGCGAAGCGGCCCCAGAGCTCGGTTGCCAGGGTGCCACACCTCCCGCGAAGCGGGGTGTGTGCCGTTGCGCGACCGGCACACATCACCGCCCAGCCGGCGAGGTGTGGCACCCGCCGCCTGTCCGGAACCCGCGGCAGCCCGTGCACTCGCTGACGCTTCGTGCTCAGATGATCAACATTCTCGCCGGATTGCCGAGGGCGTTACCTTGCCGCCGTGAATGAGCCGCTGCACATCGCGTTGGTGACCGAGACGTTTCCGCCGGAGGTCAACGGGGTGGCGATGACGCTCGGCCGGTTGGTCGAGGGCACCGCCCGCCGCGGCCACCGCGTCGACGTGATCCGCCCGCGGCAGCACAAGGGCGACGCCGAGGCTCAGGCTGACGGCATCCACCAGGCCCCGGTGCCGGGGGTGCCGCTGCCGCGATACCAGGGGCTGAAAATGGGGTTGCCCGCCCGCGGTCGGCTGCTGCGACGCTGGCGGGCGGACCGGCCGGATGTGGTGCACATCGCGACCGAGGGGCCACTGGGCCTGACCGCCCTGATGGCGGCAAGGAAGCTGGACATCCCGATCAGCTCGGGCTTCCACACCAACTTCCACCAGTACGGCAAGCACTACGGCTACGGCCCGCTGCTGCGCGGGGTGGTCGGGTATCTGCGGTGGGTTCACAACCGCACGGGCTGCACGATGGTCCCCAGTGAGCAGACCCGCGGGGAGCTGGACGCCGACGGGTTCAAGCGGATCGTGGTCGTGTCACGCGGCGTCGATACCGAGCTGTTCGGCCCGCACCGGCGGGACCCCGAACTGCGGCAGCAGTGGGGGGCTGGCGAAGAGGATCTGGTGTGTGGCTACATCGGGCGGGTGGCTGGCGAAAAAGACATCCCGCTTTCTATCGAAGCGTACCGGCGGATCGCGGCCAAAGTCCCTTCGGCGAAGATGGTCATCGTCGGCGACGGACCGGCAAGGCCGGGGCTCGAGAAAAAGCACCCGGACCTGATCTACGCGGGCATGCAGCGCGGCGAAGACCTCGCCCGGCATTACGCGTCGTGTGACTGCTTCCTGTTCGGCAGCGTGACCGAGACGTTTGGCAACGTCGTCACCGAGGGCATGGCCAGCGGGTTGTGTGTGCTCGCGTACGATTACGCCGCCCCCGGACGATTTATCGACGACGGCGTGAACGGCCTGCTCGCCGAGTTCGAGAACCGCGAGGCTTTTCTGGCGGGCGCCGATCGCATCGCCGACGACCCGGCGATCGTGTCGCGGTTGGGCGCGGCGGCCCGGGAGACGGTGGCCGACCTGGGTTGGGACCGGGTGGTTGACACGTTCGAAGCCGCGCTGCGTGAGGTCGCGACGGACGGCAGCGTCGCGCCGTGACAGCGGGTGCCGGCGGTCCGCGGGCGCGGCTTCGCCGCAGCCGCTACACGTGGCGTGGGTGTTTAGCGGGTGCAGCGAAGCTGCCCCCGTCACGGCCGATAGGGCGTTAACCACCGGTAGTGCTGTCGTCGCATACCCGCTCTCATCGGGTTGTCTTCGACGTATCGGATCGCCTGCTGGATCCGCTGCGGCGATGACAGATACACCGGCCAGGCCTTCCTCGCCCACGGTGTGGGCAGCCGACCGTTGCGGTAGCGTCGTGCGGCACACGGGTGCAAATCGTCGGCGGCCAACTGTGCAGTTGCGGCGGCTTTCAGTTGAACGGCGACCTTCTCGATCGTCAGGTCACACCGGGCGATCACGAGGTGGACATGGTCGGGCATTACGCACAGTGCGTGTACTGTTCGACTGTTCTGCTGGCAATACCGCTTGATCCCCTTCCTGATCGCCTGCGCCTGCGGACCGGTGAACACGACTGGTGGGTGTGCAAGTGCCGCTTTGGCGGCTTCCCTCGCGTTGCGATCATGCCTTGCTGCTGCCACGGACCGGCGGGTTGAGGTTGTGGTTGCTGGCCCGCTGGCACGATAGATCTCGAACGCCCGGACGAAGTCGGACCATGAGCCTCGCGGATCATTGGGTAGCCAGAACCCGTACGCGGTGATGACGAGGTGGTAGGCGAGGACCACGGACGCAGCGTACCGAAGAAGGGGCAGCTGCGCTGCATTCGCTAAACGGGGGGGGGTACACGTTTAGCGGCTGCGGCGAAGCTGCCCCCGCCGCGGGGGCGTTGTTGCCCCTGGCCCAAGCTATAACCGCGATTACCGTCGAAGGTGCACAGGTGTTCGGTCTTGATGAAGTCCAGGCCGGCGTCGGCGATGTGGCCCAGCAAGTCGATCACATCACGGTGGCTGACGGGCGCTTCGCCGGGGCGTTGGAAGCGGCAGCGCCAGTGGTCGGTGCAGAACGTCTCGGGCTGGCCATCGGGCCAGACTTTCTGCCCGCGGTTGGTGATCATCACCAGGTCCATCGGGCTGGGCTTTGCGGCGGCCTGAAGCTTTGCACCGATCGCGTCGGGGTTGCGGTCATCCTCGTCCCAATCGAGGAACACGTCGACGCCGACCAGCTGCTTGTCGGCGGGCGGCGTCGGCGGCGGGGCGGTGGGGCCCACGCCCTCGGCGGTGGTGACGGGTTGGAGGTGCTCGGGGGTCTGGCCCAGCCGCTGAATCACCGCGTCGGCGAAGGCGGATGTGCCAACCAGCTGCTTGCTGTGCGGCGAGTCGGCCTCGTGGATGTCGGCGGTGTGGATGCCCTGTTCGATGGTGCACAGCCAGGCGTTCTGGACGGTGGCGGCGACGTCGCCCTGGCCGATGGCCTTGAGCATTTTGAGGGCGGCCAGCAGCAGGCCCGAGGGGTTGGCGATGTCCTGGCCGGCGATGTCCGGGGCGCTGCCGTGGATGGCCTCGAACATCATCGCGTGGTCGCCGATGTTGGCCGAGGGGCACAGGCCGACCGAGCCGCTGACCTCAGCGGCGATGTCGCTGACGATGTCGCCGTAGAGGTTCGCCGTCACCACGACCTCGAAGCGTTCGGGCACGTCCGCCAGCCGGGCGGCGCCGATGTCGATAATCATGTGCTCGGCCTGGACCTCGGGGTACTCGCCGGCGATCTCATCGAAGACCTTGTGGAACAGGCCGTCGGTGAGCTTCATGATGTTGTCTTTGGTCAGGCACGTCAGCTTGGGCCGGCCGTTGGCCTTGGCGTAGTCGAAGGCGAAGCGGACGATCTTTTGCGTGCCCGGTGTGGTGATGAGCTTGAGGCACTGGGTGACCTCCCGCGTCTGGCGGTGCTCGATGCCGGCATAAAGGTCCTCCTCGTTTTCGCGGACGATGACAAGGTTCATGTCCGGGTGGTGCGTCTTGACGAACGGGGCATAGGCCACGCACGGCCGGATGTTGGCGAACAGGCCCAGCGTCTTGCGGAGCGTGACGTTGAGCGATTTGTAGCCGCCGCCCTGGGGGGTGGTGATGGGGCTTTTGAGCAGCACGCCGGTGTCGCGGATGCTGGTCCAGGCCTCGCGGGCAATGCCGCTGGCGTGGCCTTGCTTGTAGACCTGCTCGCCGATCTGGATGGTCTGGATGTCGAGCTTGGCGCCGGCGGCGTCGAGGACGCGGAGCGTGGCGGCCATGATCTCCGGGCCGATGCCGTCGCCGTGGGCGACCGTGATGGGGGTCATCGATGGTGTCTCCATCCCGGCGGAGGACCCGGCCGTCAACGCCGCGTACTCCCGGGATGGCGGCGACTATAGAGACCCGCCCGGCGGCACCGCCTCAGCGGCACGGGCAGCGTCGCCGCCGCCTCACGACCCGGCCCCCGGCTCCCAGGCCACGTCCCCCACCCCCGCCACCGCGTTGGCCCGCCGCGCAAGCGCGAACAGCAGGTCGGACGTGCGATTCAAGTAGTGCACCACCACCCCCCCCGGAAGATGCCCCCCCGGGTCATCGCTCGCAGCACCATCGTCCGCCGGACTCCCGGCCGCCCCGGCCAGCGCCACGCAGCGCCGCTCGGCCCGCCGGCAGACCCCCCGGGCCACGTGCACCCGCGCGGCAAGCTCGGTCCCGCCGGGCAGGATGAACTGCCGCAACGGCTCGACCGCGTCGCTGTGGCGGTCGATCATCCGCTCCAGTTCGGTCACGTGGTCGACCCCGATTCTGGGCTGAGCCTGCCCGTCCGCCGACGCCAGGTCGGCGCCGAGGTCGAATAGCCGGTGCTGCAACGTAAGCAGGTCCGCCTTGAGTTCGTCTGTTGTGCAGCACGCCGCGGCCAGGCCCAGCGCGGCGTTGAGCTCGTCCACCGCCCCGATCGCTTCGATCCGGGCGTCGGTCTTGCGGGCTCGCCGTCCGCCCAGCAGGTCGGTCGTGCCATCGTCGCCACGTCGCGTGTACAGCCGCATCGGGCCGATGATAGATGGGGGCGGGAGTGGTTAGCGGTTAGCGGTTGGCGGTTAGCGGTTAGCGGTTGGCCGTTGGCCGGTGGCCAGAAGCTGGAAGCTAGAAGCACGAAGCCTAACCCGCGAGCCGCGACCCGCGACCCGACCTGTGACCCGCACGCTCTGCGACGTGCCCCCCGCACCCCGTGACCCGCCGATGCTCACTTGCCCCACCATCACCCGCCACGCACTCGCCCTCATCGCCGCGGCTCTGCTGAGTCTCGCCGCAGCCGGCGGTGCCCACGCCCAGCTGCTGGCGACCCATCGCGGCGAGGCCGCCGGCCGCGACAGCCAGTCGGTCCTGTTCACCGTCGACCAGCCGACGCAGGTCCGCGTCCGCTGGTCCGCCCAAGCCCTGAACACCCACGGCCACCTCCGCCTGGTCCTCCAGGAGCGCGGCGTCGACGGCCGATACCGCACCACCCAACGCCTGGCCGACGGCCAGCCCGCCTCCGGCGGCATCGGCCTGCAACTGGCCCCCGGCCTCTACCGCATCCAGATCGACGCCACCGCCACCAGCTGGGACCTCCGCGTCGAAGGCGGCTGATCACGCCCCGCCGCCAAGCGCAGTTGCCCCTGAAGCCGACAACCGCCGTGTGCCGCACCTCGCCGCGGGCGGTGTGTGCTCCGATCCCGTCCGGGCACCCGCTCACACCTCGGTTCTGACGAGGTGTGCCACCCCGAAAAACGTACCACCCCGAAAACGTACCAGTCCCGTTTTCCGACCGCGTCTGCGCCCGCCTGCCGACCAGTTCGGAACAAACGCCCCAGGCCCCTTTCTTTCCTGCCGGGTGTCACGGCCGCGTATCGGCCGTGCCGGGTAGGTCCGTCGGGATATAGGTTCCTGGAACCTTACCTCCCTTGATCGCGGTCACCGGCGTCGCCGCCACCGCCGGCCCTGAACATCGGCAGGTGGTAGCCCGGCAGCCCGCGGCGGGGCAGTTCGAGCGTTTCACCGACGTGCTGCTGCCGCACGATGGTCGTGAACGGCTGTTGCCAGTGGTAGAACCCGAGCGTCGCGGACAGCTGCGAATCGTCGTCGACGATAAACACCGGCGGATCAAAGTCCTGGTTGTCCCACGACTGATAGCTGACGCCGCCGAGCACCTCGGCCCGGCCGCCATTGCGCACCTCGACATGAGTCGATCGGCCCTCGGTCTTGATCCCCAGCAGCCACAGCGTCCCGCCGTCGACCAGGATCATCGCGTCGCCGCGGGGGCTTTCGGGGTTGAACTGCCGCGCCCAGACCTGCTCGCCTTCCAGGGCGGTCAGCGGCTCGCCGCGGCCCGGGGAGGCGTCGTCGAGGAACCACCGGCCGCCGGGCCGGGGCATATGCCCGTACGAGGTGAAGTTGAGGTTGCGGAGGATCACCGTGGCGTCGGTGCGGTTTTCGATGGCGTGGACGTTGGGCCGATCCCAGCCGCCGATTTGAAAGAACCGCTCGAAGATAAACGCGTCATGATCGAGGTCTTCCAGGACGAACGCGGCGCTGTCTTCGAACGCCGGACGATCCTCGATCTCGAGCAAGATGTTCATGCCAATGATGCGGTTGACGCTGCCGTGGACCCGGATCGGCGCGGAGATGCGGAAGCGGTTGTTGCCCTCGCCGCGGCTGAAGTAGACGGTGGTCTTTCCCGTCTGGGCGGCGGCGTCGATCGCGGCCTGCAGCTGCTCGGTGACATCCCGGCCTTCGCTGCGGTCGATCCGGACCCAGTTGTCCAGGTCCGTCTCCCAGGGCACCTGCGGCGGGTCCTCGATCGGCAGCCGCAGCGTTGCTTCCGGGGTCCCGGGCACCAGCGTCTGGGCAGGGTACGCGTAGAACTCGCCGCGGTCGTTGAGCTCGCCGGGGTCGCCGCGGGTCGTGATCAGGTGCTCGAAGCCCTCCTGCCGGACGTCCCGTAGGAAGACCTTGCGGCCCGGCAGCTGGATCGCCGCGGGCTGGGCGTCGTCGCCCGCGACGAGCAGCGCATCGATGAGCTCAATCTGGGCGTGCCGGCCGCCGGTCATCGCCAGCGGGGCGCCCTCGACGAGCATCCGGTGGATGGCGACCCGGGCGTTGTGGTTGTACCAGCCGACCTCGCGCTGGTTCCGCAGGGTGATGTCTTCGAACACCATCGAGAAGCTGTTGCCCAGCTGCACCCCGCGGTCGAAGCCCTCGACGGTGATGTCGTGGGCCAGCCCCGGGCCCTGCTGGCTCTGGCGCAGGTCCAGGCCGATTGCACCGGCCCAGTCCGGGTCGGTGCTGCGGATGGTGATCCGGCCGATCGTGCCGAAGTTGTTGGTCAGGTACCGCAGGCCTGCCGCCCCCGGATTGCCCTCGGCGACCTCGACGGTGAAGTCGCGGGCGTTGGTGTACATCGCGTCGCCCGTCGATTGCCCCTCGTACATCGAGAGGACGATCTTGGGGTTTTCCGGGTCATCAAAACCCTCGCTGTCGGGGGCCAGGCGGATGATGGTGTCCTGCTGACTCTCGCCCTGAAGGGTGAGCAGCCGGGCGCGGGTGTGGGCCCGGCCGCCGAAGATCCCGACGCTGTCGGAGATCAGGTACGTCCCGTTGGGGAGGTAGAGGATGCGGTTGGAGCCCATATTCTCGTCGATGGCGGCCTGCAGGGCGGCGGTGTCGTCGGTCACGCCGTCGCCAACCGCGCCGTAGCGGGTCTGCACGTTGACCACCGCGTCATCGGGGAAGATGAACTGCGTGACGCCGGTCGTGTCGTCGGGCGGGTGGACCGGGCTTTGGGCACCGGTGGTGGCGGCGAGGGTGGCAAACAGGAAGGTGATGGCGATCAGGCGGTGCATGCGGGGGCTCCGTGGAAGACCTGCAGAGCATAGTCGCACTGTAAACGTATGCAAAGGCACAATGGGCCCTCTTTCGCAGATTCGTGACTTACAATCTGCTTGACGGATGGGGCGAATCGAGTCATACTGAATACGCTTACATGCACGCCGTGCATCAGAGCGATGCTCATGGCCCAAGTCACCCTCCAGCACATCGCCGACGCCTGCCGCGTGTCCCAGCCGACGGTCAGCCGCATCCTCAACGGCTCAGCCGGGCACAACGAGCAGACCCGCCAGCGGGTGCTCCAGACCGCCGACCGGATGGGTTACCGCGTGAATACCGCCGCCCGCAACACCGCGTCCGGGCGGTTCAACGCCTTCGCCCTGCTGCTCGCGGAGACACGTTCCTCGTCGATGCTCCCCGCGGGCCTGCTCGCGGGGTTGCAGGCGCAGATGCACCAGCTGAAGCTGAACCTCATCCTCGAGACGTTCTCCGACGCGGCCCTGACCGACCCGGACCGCGTGCCCCGGCTGCTGACCCAGCTGTGCGCCGACGGGCTGCTGGTCAACTACAACGCCCACATCCCCGCCGAGATGATCCAGCTGATCGGGCGCTATCGCCTGCCCGCGGTCTGGCTCAACTCCCGCCACGACCACGACTGCGTCTACCCCGACGACCGCGCCGCGGGCCAGACGGCCACCCAGCACCTGCTGGACCGGGGCCACCGGCGGATCGCGCTGCTGGACTTCATCACGCCCAACCGCCCCGCCGAGGCCCACTACAGCGGCCTGGACCGCTTCGCCGGCTACGCCGCGGCGATGAAGGCCGCGGGCCTGCGGCCCCGCCGCACGGGCGACCAGGACACGTTCTACGGCGGGCGGATGATCGAAGAACTGGTCCAGTTGTTCCAGGCGGAAGACCGCCCGACCGCCGCCGTCTGCTACTGCGGGACCGAGGCGAGGGGCGCCGTCCTCGCCGCCACCACGCGGGGCCTGCGGGTCCCCAACGACCTGTCGCTGATCACCTTCGGCGACAGACCCATTGAGGACATGGGCCCGAAAGTGAGCTACCTGCGGCTGCCGCACCAGACCATGGGCCGGCGGGCCGTGCAGATGCTTAAGCACCGTCTTGACCACCCGGGCGACCCCCTGCCGCCCGAGCCGGTCCCGTTCACCTTCCAGCAGGGCCAGACGCTGGCGGATGTTCTGCCCGCGTGATTCGCAAACGCCGCCTGTGCGGCAGACTCCTACAGGAGGCCTCCTTATGAAGAACCAGTACTTTTCGCTCTTCCCCGCTCTCGCCGTGGCCGTTGTGAGCGTGTGTTCTCCGTCAGCCGACGCTGCCGTGGTGGCGGGCGACACGCTGCTGATCGACTTCGGTAAGACCGGCCAGGAAACCAGTCCCAACTGGAACAATGCCGCTCTGGCAGCTGATGGTCGCTTCAACACGAGCACCAGCACTGCGATGACAGGTCTGAGCAATCTGGTCCGCAACAGCGACGGCGCGGCGACCGGCGCCGCCCTGTTCTTCACCGACGACTCAGGCGACGGCAACGAGATCGGCATCGGCGGCGCGGACAATCCCGCCGCCGGCAACTTTTCATCCTACCCTGAAAGCGCCTCGCGGGACACGCTGTTCCTCGACTCGGCCGAGACGTTCGCCGAGTTCGAGTTGCGGGGGCTTGATGACAGCCTGACCTACGAGCTGCGGTTCTTCGGGTCTGTGCCATCGTCGGGGTCCCGCGACAACACGACCTTCAACGTCGATTCGACCGGTGACGGAAGCTTGGATACGACAGATTCGTACGACCCTGCCGAAGGCAATCAGAACGGCGAAACCGGCGTCAACTTCGCTGACTTCACCGCCCTGACGCCCAACAGCGGGGTCATCCGATTTCGGATGCAGACGCCATCCAGTAGCGGAGGCCAGTTGAATGTGTTGGAGATCAACGCCGTCCCCGAGCCCGCGTCGCTGGCGCTGCTCGCCACCGGCGGGCTGTGCCTGCTGGGCCGCCGCCGTCGGCACTGACCGCCCCGTCGAACCCCCTTCTCACGGCCGGGCCGACCCGCCCGGCCGTGACTTCCCTCTGAATCGCATACTCGAATTTTCGCTTGTGAGAGATCATCCCATGCGCCGCCACGCTTTCAGCTATGTAGAAGATTGTCAACCCTCACCGGGTTGTTGGCCATCGACG
>CAZVBW010000071.1:0-21559 GCA_964625505.1 uncultured Phycisphaeraceae bacterium | reverse complement strand
GCCTATGGGGGCGGTAGCGGGTGATGGGTCCAGTTGATCGTTCCAGTACGGCCCACTTCACTCGCACCCGGATGCCGGATCGGCACTGCCGGGTGCGTTTGGTTTATGGCGTTGCGGTACCCGTCAGCTGCTGCACCACCACGTCCCGCATCGACTCGGCGGTGACCACCTCTTCGACCGTCACGTGGTCCGCGCCGGCCTGCTGACAGAGCATGCCCATCGAGAGGAAGTTGGCCCGCGCCGCGATATAGATCGTCTTATTCAACTGGCGGGCGACCCGGCAGGCTTCCAGGACCGTGTGCTCGTCGGGGATGGTGAGGATGAGCGCGTCGGCCCGGTCGATGCCGGCCTGCCGCAGCGTCTGCTCCTGCGTGACCGAGCCGAAGTACACCCGCTTGTCCAGCCGCAGCTGGCGGGTGATGGTTTCGAGATTGACCTCGACGATCGTGACCTCGACACCCGACTCCTCCAGCCGCTGGGTCACCAGCCGACCGACCGGCCCGTACCCGGCAACGATCACGTGGCGGTGGGTGAGTTCCATGGGGCATCCGGGGACTGGTTTTTGACAGGATGACAGGATTGAAGGCAGGGATCGACAGGATCGGAAATCAACCTTTTGCTTCTGATCCTGTTTGTCCTGTGAATCCTGTCAAATTCAGGCCAGCAGTTGCTCCAAGTCGTCCCGCGTGAGCTGGCGGAGCAGGGACTGGTCGCCGCCGACGACGGCTTCGGCGAGTTGGCGTTTTTGTTGCTGGAGTTGGAGGATGCGTTGTTCGACGGTGTCCTCGCAGATCATGCGGTAGGCGAAGACCGGGCGGGTCTGGCCGATGCGGTGGGCCCGGTCGATGGCCTGGGCTTCGACGGCGGGGTTCCACCACGGGTCCAGCAGGAACACGTACTCGGCGGCGGTGAGGTTCAGGCCCGTGCCGCCGGCCTTGAGCGAGATCAGGAACACCTGGACCGTCGGGTCCTCCTGGAACTGCTGGACGACGTCCTTGCGGTTGCGGGTCTGGCCGTCGAGGTAGACGTACTTAATGCCTTGCTTTTCCAGCCGCTTGCGGACGATGGCGAGCATCGAGGTGAACTGGCTGAACACCAGGGCCTTGCTGCCCTCTTCGAGCACGTCGCCCAGGCGCAGCTGCAGCTCGTCGAGCTTGGCGGAGGGGTACTCGCCACTTTCGGCACCCGCGGTGCCGTTGCGGGTGGCGGCGGCGACGCCCGCGGCCTCGCCGGTGATCAGGCCCGGGTGGCACGCGGCCTGGCGGAGTCGCAGCAGGGCCTCGAGGACCATGAACGCCGATCCGCCCAGCGTCGCGGTGGACTGCACGCCCGCCCCGTCGAGCGACTGCATCAGGCTGCCGCGGTAGTAGTCCCGCAGCTCGTCGTAGATCTTGCGCTGGGCGGGCTCCATCTGGCAGACGATGGTCTGCTCGGTCTTGGTCGGCAGGTCACTGAGCACCTGCTTTTTGGTCCGCCGAAGGATGAACGGGCGCAGGGCCCGGCCGAGGTCTTCCAGGCCGGTGGATTTCTGCCCGGGCGGGGCGTCCTGCAGGTCGGTGGTGTCCGGGGCGGCTTTGAGCAGGTCCTGGAAGCGGGTGGAGGCGCCGAGCATGCCGGGGTTGAGGAACTCGAAGATGGACCACAGGTCGCCCAGGTGGTTTTCGATCGGCGTGCCGGTCAGGGCCAGGCGGTGCCGGGCCTTGAGCGACCGGGCGGCCTTGGCGGACTGGCTGGTGGGGTTTTTGATCGCCTGGGCTTCGTCGAGAACGGCGTAGTCCAAGTCGAGCTTGCCAAGGGCCTCGGCGTCGCGGCGGAGCAGGCCGTAGGACGTGACCAGCACGTCGTAGTCGTCGATGCGGTCGAGCATGCCGTGGCGTTCGGTGCCGCTGTAGGCCCCGACCCGCAGGTGGGGCACGAACTTTTGCGCTTCGTCCAGCCAGTTAAACACCACCGACTTGGGCGCGACGATCAGCGACGCCCCCCCCCCGGAACTTTCCCCCGTGTCCTTGGATGCATCCGCGGACTCGCTTGTCGATACAACTGAAGCGTCGGTTTTCGCCGGTCGCCGCTCCGCGAGCGTGGCCAGGACCTGGACCGTTTTGCCCAGGCCCATGTCGTCGGCGAGGATGCCCGAGAGTTCGAACCGCCGGAGGAATTCGAGCCAACCCAGCCCCTGCTTCTGGTACGGCCGAAGCTCGCCTTCGAGCGCGTCGGGCGGCTCGATCGGGTCGATCGCGTCGAACTCGTGCAGCCGCTTACGCAGCTGGGCGAACGGCTCGTCGACCTCGGCGAGGCCTTCTTCGCCGGCCAGGCCGCTGAGCAGCACGCCCTGGGCCTTGTCGAAGCGCAGGTGGTCGTCGTGGGTTTCGCCCAGCGCGGCGATCATGCCGTGCTGCTGGAGCCACTGCTCGGGCAGCAGGCCGACCGTGCCGTCGCCCAGCTGGACCGTGGACTCGCCGCGGCGGGCGGCCGCGAGAACCTCGGGCAGCGTCGCCTCGGAGGCGCCTTCGCCCTCGCCGAAGCGGACCCGGCCGTGGAGCTCAAACCAGTCGATGCCGCTGCGGACCGAGAGGTTGGGCGGGCCGGCGAAGCGGACGCGCTGGCTGTCGGCGGTGACGTTCCAGCCCGCGGCCAGCAGCCGTTGGACGGCGGGGCCCATCTGCTTGACCGGCAGCAGCAGCAGGTCGGCCCGGTCCCCCGCCTGACGCAGGCCCACCGACGCCGCGAGCCCCATCGCCTCCCGCTCGGCCCGCGGGTCGCGACGCACCAGCCGCTGACCCTCCGCCGGCTCGACCAGCTCGTCGTCCGCGTCGTCCGCGTCGCCGTCGTCGTCCCCCCCCTCGACCTCGTCCTCGACCTCGTTCTCGTCCTCGACCGGCCCCGCCGACTCCTCCGGCTCATCCGGCTCATCCGGGGCCATCGGCATCGGCTCGCCATTGGGGTCCTCGCCCTCGCCTTCCACCTCCTCCTCGCTCGGCGCGTTCTCGTCCACGATCACGAACCGGCCGCGCTGCGTCGGCCGCACCGGCTGCCCGTCGTAGTCAAACCACAACCGCCCCACCAGATCGCTTCGCACCCCGCTGCCCGCCAGGTCCACCGCCGCCCGCGTCTGCGGTCGGTGCAGCTGCAGGCAGGGCGAGGGCTTGATCCGCTGCTCGGACCGCGTCCACCGCTCGGGCAGGTCCAGCTCCGGCAGGCTCGGCAGCAGGTACAGCCGCTCCAAAAACCGCTCGGCCTCTGCCGCCGGGACCCGGATCGTCCGCCCTTCGGGCTCGTCCACCCAGCGCTCGTCGCGGAACATGGTGATCCACCGCCCCGCATTGCGATCGTCCAGCCCGGCGACGATCGCCCCCCCCCCGGAAGCCCCACCGGGTGCCTTATACACCACCACACCGCCCCGCCCGGACACCAGCAGCGGCTCGGCCACCGACACCCGCCGACCGGCCCGCCGCAGCTGCACGTCCAGCACCAAGTCGCCCGCCACCCCCGGCTGTTCCCCCTCGTCCTCGCCCTCGTCCTCGTCCTCGGTCTCGGTCTCGCCCCCGCCCTCTCCACGATCCGCCGCCTCCAGATCCGCGGCCTCGGCGAGCTTCAAGATGTCGTCGTCGTCCTGCCTGGCCTGCAGCGCCTCGGTCACGTCGATTCCGCCGTGCACGTCTTCGACGCCGTGCAGCCACAGGACCCACGGCTCGCCCTCGCCGTGATGTTTGGCCAGCGCCTGCTCGTCCTCGGGTGCCGGGCCGGCGTCCCACCACAGCGGCAGCTCCCTGGCGCCGGCGTTCTGTTCGTCCAGGTCCAGGCAGCACCGGCCGGTCGCGATCATCTGCCGCAGCAGCGCCGCCGACGCCGAGTCGGGCAACTGGTACATCGACGCGGGCTGGCTGCCGGCCATGGCGACGGCGGTGGGCAGCACCGGCTCGCCGCCCAGCAGCAGCCCGCAGAGCCGACGGTCTTCGGGGTCTTCGAGTTGGCCGGCCTTGTGCAGGTCCAGTCGCAGCGGCCGGCTGCGGGACCAGCCGGTGGCGGTGGCCTTCTTCTGCCGCAGCTCGATCACCAGCGACCCGCGGTGGCTCGAGGCCTCGGGCAGCAGCGTGTACCAGACCTGCCGCTGACCGGGCAGGCCGGTGACCGTCGGCAGGTCGCCCTCGCCGGGCCGGAGCATGGCGAGCCGGCCCTCCCACTTGGGCCCGGTCCGCGGGGTCGGGGTCACCGGCTCGTCATCGCTCGCCTCGCGGCGACGCGCCCGCGGCGGGCTGGGCCGAAGCCGAAGCAGCTCGGGCAGCTTGGCACCGGGCGCGTCGGGCCGCTGCTGCACGTCGATCAGCGTCGCCCAGATGTGCTTGCACAGGGCCCCGCCGGCAAAGTGCTCGCAGGTGCACTCGGCGACGGCCTTGCGGCCGTTGGCGCGGATGGTGACCTGGTACTCCTGCGTGCCTTGGACGCGTGCCCGCACGAGCTCGCCATCGACCGGCTCGACCCGCTCCACCCGGTCCTGCTGCTGGTAACTGCGGCCCCGCATCCGCACCGGCTGCTGGAACAGTCCCGACCACGCCATCAATGCCGACATGCACCACCCTCACAGACCACCCGCCTTCCAAGGCGGCGAATCGACCAGCTTAGCCAAGACCACCGCGGGGGCAAACGCGGGGCGAGGCGGAAGGATGAAGGTGGAAGGCAGAAGGCCGAAGGGCGGACCAGTCAAGGGGCCAAAGTGCGGCTTGCCAGGGCCTATCAGCCTGCGCGGCCGCCCCGCTCGGCCCGATGGCTGGGGGTTTGGGGGAGTGACGGACCGCTCGCACCGCGGCCAGGGCTTGGCGTCGGGCGGACGTCCTGCGTGATCTCGCTCGGGGCTGGATGAGAATGACCGCTCCTACACTCGCGGATGCGAGATCAGCGGGCGCCGCGGTGGATGTCGGTCGTGTTGTGGGTGGCAGCGGGGTACAACCTGCTGTGGGGGGCGTGGGTGGTGCTGTTTCCAGGCATGCTGTGGGACTGGGTGGGGGCCGAGGCGCCGCGGTACCCGGGGCTGTGGCAGTGCATCGGGATGATCGTGGGGGTGTACGGGATCGGGTACGCGGCGGCGGCGATGGACCCGTATCGGCACTGGCCGATCGTGCTGGTGGGGCTGCTGGGCAAGCTGGCCGGGCCGGTGGGTTTTGTAGACGCGGCGATCTTGAGCGACCAGTTCCCGATGGGGTTCGGGTGGACGATCGTGAGCAACGATCTGGTGTGGTGGGTGCCGTTTGGGTTGATCTTGTGGGGGGCGTGGAGGGCGCGGGGCGGGGCCGGGTCCGCGGGACGAGCGCGGGGCTGATCCGGCCCTTCGGCTTCGCCTCAGGGCTCGGCTTCTTGTCGCCGTGGCTTAAGTCGCGGGGGGATCGTGCCGATGGCGCGGGTATGGCAGTGCCCAGCAGCGGGATCCTTGTGTCGGTGCAGCGGGACGACCGTCGGCGTTACGGCCGGGTCGGGACCGAGGACGCAACGTGTGTGCTGGGCAAGGTGCTGGACCTGTCGGGCTCCGGGATGCGGGTCCAGTGCAAGGGGCGGAGCGCCCTGCGGGTCGGCGAAGCGGCCCAGATCCAGCTCAAACACCCGACCGCCAAGCTGACGCTGATCGCCGAGGCGGTGTGGCTGGACCAGTCCAAACGACGCCGGCCGGTGCTGGGGCTGAGCTTTGTCGACGTGACCGATGAACAGCGGGAACAACTCGCCGAGTTTCGCCGATCCTCGGCGAAGGTGCGGATGCTGGACTGCAGCGCGGCGGCGTGATATCGCGGGGTCGGGGCCACCGACGGGGCAGCTGCGCTGCACCCGCTAAACAAGTTGCAAGCGCCATTGATGCACGTCAGTGCTTGCGGTTGCGTCGCTTTTCTTTTTCTTCGTGGAGCTGGCGTTCCATCTTCTTGGCGGCGTCGTCGATGGTGGCGTGGACGTTCTCGTTCTTGGCGTGGGCGACGATGTGGCTGTGGCCGTTGACGTGGGCGATCAGCTCGGTCTGGTAGTGCAGCTGGTCGGGCTTGGTGAGCACGACGTCGATGGTGTGGACGCGGTCGTAGAAGCGGTCCAGCGGGCCGATCTTGTCGTTGGCGTGCTGGCGGATGGAGTCGGTGACATCGACGCGGTTGCCGGTGATGGTGACCTTCATGGAGGCTCCGGGGTGAGGGGTGAAAGGGACCGAACGATTAGGCCTCGGCGAGCGGGGCCTGGGGAAGTGAAGTTTGTTTCGAGGTATCTATCGAATCGTTCGCCGTCGTTCCCGCGGTGCCCGCAGGGCTCGGCGACGTCGCGCCGGCGGCCGCACCCGGCGGCGGCTGCAGGTCCAGGCGGGGCGTGTCGGGCGAGTGCACCCCACGTCCGGCCGCCGGATCGATCACCTGATTGGGCGGGATGAGCACGCCGCCGGACACCGCGAACTTCAGCGCTTCCTCGATCGTGATCGGCAGGTCGATCGTCTCGGCCTTGGGCGCGGTGATGACGTAGCCCGTGAACGGCGTGGGGCTGCTGGGCACGAAGATCGTCAGACACTCGACGCCGGCCTGGTCCTGGATCATCTGCATCGTGTCGCCGGTGACCAGCCCGACGGACCACAGGCCCTTGCGTGGGTACTCCACCGCGACGACGCGGTTGAAGTTGACCCGCTTCGAGTCGTCGCCGACGAAGAAATCGGTGACCTGCTTGACCGACGGATACACCCGGCGGATCAGGGGCACGCGGTCGATCAGCCGCTCGCCCCGGGCGTACAGCCGGCGACCGATGAAGCTGCTGACCAGCACGCCCGCGGCGTAGATGAGCATCACCGCCAGCAGCAGCCCGATGAGGTCCAGCAGGGCGAAGTTGCCGATGCTGATGCGGTTCCAGCGGTCCTGCAGGGCGTGCCGACGGGCCAGGCGGACCACCTGGGGCAGCTCGGACCGCCACTGCTGCAGGTCCCGCCGTTGCTGGCCGACGCTGTACGTGTCCCCCCGCGACGCGGCCAGCTCCCGCCGCTCCTCGACCGCCTGATCCCACTGGGACCGCACCGCCGCCAGCTCGTCCTGGTTGTACGCCCACGCCAGATCGTCCTCACTGGCCGCGGGCCAGCCGGTGGTCCGGATGATCAGCTCCTGCACCCCGAGGTTGATCGGCCCGGCCACCCGCTCGCTCACAAAGCTGTACGCGATCACGATCAGCCACAGCGTCAAGACCGACGGCAGCAGGATGCCCAACCCGCGGAAAAACAGCCTGCGAAAGCTGCTCGAATTGCCGCGCGGCGGGTCCGCATCCGTCGAGCCTTCCGCGTCACGCTCCGCCGCATCGTCCGTGACCCGGTGGCCCACTTCCCGGGGCGGGGGGGGCAACGGGGGGGAAGCTTCCGGGGGCGTGTCGCTCATGGGCGGACCGGCGGGAGCCATGCCGCAAGCGGGCACAGCGGATCAACGCCCGAGTGTACCCCACATGCTCCCACGTCGATGCCGTACGGCACGCCGTCCACCTCAGGCAGACCCACCCGCCGGCCTAAGGCGCGAGCCCCTCAATCCGCCGCCGGCAGCGTCAACGCCTCCACCGTCGCGATCGGCATCGGCACCACCCGGTCCGTCAGCGGCACCCGCATCGGCAACTGCCCGCCAATCACCACCACCGTGTCCCCCACCGCGACCGCCGCCGCGTCATCGTGAGCCACCGCGGTCGGGGGCAACGGCTCGATCCATACTGCCCCATGCTCCAATAGGTTTAACTCCCGGCTCGGCGGTGCGTCACGGTCCACCACCGGCTCCCAACGCAGCAGCACCGCATCGGTCAGCTCCGTGTCCCGCCCGTCCACCTGCGACTCCCCGCCGACGAGCACCCACCGCCGACGCCCCACCGCCACCACGCAGTGATCCGCCACCCCATCCACATGCGGCAACCGCGGCCCATCGGTCAACGTCTGCCGCTCGATGTCCAGCAACCACGTCCGGCTCACCGTGTCCCCCGTGTCCCCCCGCTGCCCCCCGAGCAACCAGATTCGTCCGTCGGGCAACGTCACCGCCTGCGCGTCATCCAGCGGATACGGCAACCGACACCGCAGCACCCGCGGGGCCCCCGGAAGCGCCCCTGGAAGTGTCGCCGGAACTGCCCCCGCAACAGCCCCCGGAAGCTCCGTATCGAGGTCCACGGTCTCGATCACGTTCGTCCGCGTCCCGCCGATGACCACCAGCGTGTTGCCCACCATTGCGGTCGCGGCCGCGTAGTGCTCGTGCACCAGGCGGACGCTCTGCCGCCACTGCCCGCTCAGCGCATCGAGGATCGCGACCCATCGCCCGCCCTGCACGACCACCCGCTGCTGGCCGAGCCCGTGGGCCTCCGCCTCCGGCATCGCGACGACTTCACCCCGGCCATCCACCGGCAGCGGCTCATGTACCGCCGGCTCAAGCCGCAGCGTCTCCAACGATCGCACCGGCCGCTTCCGCAGCCCCTCCAGCCGCTCGCCCCCGATCAACAGCGGTACGAGGTCCGCCACCAGCACCATCGCGTGCCCGAACCGAGCCTCACGCATCCGCTCGCTGATCCACCGCCGCTGCCCATCGTCCGTGACGTGCATCAGATAAGCCCGATCACTCACCACATTGCCCTGACCAAAGCCGCCGGACACGATCAACCAGTTCACGCCCGAAACATGCATCACCCCCGCCGCACCCGCCGCCGCCGGCGTCGGCAGGTCCGGCCACGGCTCCCATGCCACCGCTTCCGGGGGCGGCTGCGTCGCCGCAACTTCCGCTTCCCCCGCCGGCTGCGTCGCCTGACCCGCCGCGGGTAGCGCTATCCCCAGCGCCAACAGCACCACCCACACCCTGAGCCCCGCATGTACATGCGGGGCTATACCGCCGCGGCGCCGCCCCATTTGATCACACCACGTCATACCGGAACACCCGCTTCTTCCCCGCCCGCAACACCACGTGCCCGTCCACCACATCATCGCCCGTCACGCTCCGCTGCACGTCATTCACTTTCGCATCGTGCAACCGCACCCCGCCCCCGGAGATGAGGCGTCGCGCTTCACCGTTGCTCTTGGCCAGCCCCGCCCGCACCAGCAGCGTCAGCAGCCCGACGCCCTCGCCCGCCAGCTCGTCGGCCGGCAGGTCCGCGTGCGGGATCGACTCGGCGGTGACGTCGCCCGCCCCGAACGCCCGGGTCGCCGCGTCGCGGGCCGCGTCCGCCTCGGCGTCGCCGTGGATCAGCCGGGTCATCTCGTGGGCCAGCACCGCCTTCGCCTCGTTGAGCGCCTTGCCCCCCTCGGCGGTCAGCTCCCGCACCCGGTCCATCGGCAAAAACGTGAACTGGGCCAGGTACCGCCCCACGTCCGCGTCGGCCGTGTTCCGAAAAAACTGGTACAGCTCGTAAGGCGGCGTCCGGCCCGCATCCAGCCACACCGTCCCGCTCTCGGTCTTGCCGAACTTGCCCCCATCCGCCTTGGTCACCAACGGAAACGTCAGGCCCGCGGCGGCCGCCTGCTCGCCTTGGCGTGCCGCGACCGCCGGGGAGCGGGCTTCGGCGTCTGCACGAGCCGCGACCGTCAGGGAGCGGGGGCCGGTGTCTGCACCGGCCTCCGGCCGGCCCGCTCCCTCACGGTCGCGGCTCGTCAGATCGTCCCCCGCGGACCGGCGGATCAACTCCAGGCCCATCACGATGTTGCCCCACTGGTCCTGGCCGCCGGTCTGCATCGTGCAGCCGCGCGTGCGGTACAGGTGCAGGAAGTCGTAGGCCTGCATCACCATGTAGTTGAACTCGAGAAACGAGATCCCCTCGCCGCTCTCCGGGGTCATGCGCCCCTTCACCGAGTCCATCGACAGCATCCGGTTGACCGACAGTTTCGCGCCCACCTCCCGCAGCACGTCGATCCAGCTCAGGCCGGTGAGCCACTCGGCGTTGTTCAACAACAGGGCATCGCCCGGCCCATCCCCGAAATCCAGAAACCGCGACAGCTGCCCCCGGATCGCCTCGGCATTGCGTGACACATCGTCCGGGGTCAGCATCGGCCGGCTGGACGTCTTACCCGACGGGTCGCCCACCAGGGCCGTCGCCCCGCCCACCACCGCGATCGGCCGATGCCCCGCCCGCTGCAGGTGCGCCAGCCCCAGGATCGGGATCAGGTGCCCCACGTGCAGCGAATCGGCTGTGGGGTCAAACCCGTTGTAAACCACCACCGGCTCGCTCAACCGCCGCCGCGCCGCCCCCGGCGACTCGGTGCACTGGGCAATCAGCCCCCGCTGCTCCAACACGTCGTACGCGTTCACCGTCGGCTCACCAGACATCCGAGCAACCTACCCCACCCCCGAAGAAGCCGAGCCCTGAGGCGTAGCCGAAGGGTCGGATCAGGCTCCCGGTGACGCGGTGCCACTGTCGCGTGCGGCAGCGCCGGCCATGCCGACAACCTCCGAGACACGGCCGCATGCGGCTTCTCAAAACCACCCCCCTGACCGCCCGTTGATCCGATACGTGGCTCGCCGCTGCTCCCACGCCACGTCCTCGTGCAGCAAGCTGTGCGTCTGCATCTCCGGCCACCAATCCATGAACACCACCATGTCCCCGTTGACCCGAACACGCACCAAATCCGTCACCGGCTGGGTCGACCCGAAGCCGAGGTTGTTCGGGTCAGGCTGCCACCTGTACGAGAACTCCAGCCGCAACCGGTCCCGATCCCGCAGTCCGCCAAGCATCAGATGCGGATGAGCCGGACTGTCGGGCACACGCGCCTGCAGCAGGAACTCATCCGACCCACTTCGATAAACTCGCACCCACACCTCGTCATCACTGAAGGACCGTGGGCTTTCGTTCAGGATCCGCAGCGACCGCGTCGGCTCCGCCTCCGCCTCGACCGTCGCCGCGCCAGGAACCGCCGCGCACCCCACCAACGTCAGGACCCACCCGCCCCACACACACCACACCCACCACCGCATCCTCGCAATATACCGCGACGCGGCCCCCGGGGTGCCACTGCCGCGTGCGGCAGTGCCGGCCATGCCGCCAACATCCAAAGCACGGCCGCACGCGACCGTGGCACCCCCGGGATGACCGCCGGGGATTGGGGCGAACAGAAGGTCGCGCTTTCTGACCTTCTCGCTCCCGATAGCATCACCGCGACGCCCCGCATCACGCGTCGCGCCCGGGAGGCCCGCATGTTCTCGCTGCTGCACGTCGCCGCCTTCACCGCCGCCCTGGGCTGGACGCAGACCGCCGCGATCTTCTTCGCCGGCCAGCCCGAGCCGACCGACGAACTATTGAACGCGATCAACGCCGAGGCCCTGGCCGTGCCCGAGGACCAGCGGGCGTGGCCGGTGTATCGGCGGGCCATCACGCGGATCAATCATGCCCCGGATGCTGACCGGCTCGGGGAGATGATCGAGAGCCGGCCGGGCGACGAGCATTGGGACGAGTTCGCCGCGTGGCTGGTGGCGCATGGCGACGTGATCGCAGACATCCACGAAGCCGCGGCCCGCCCGCACTTGGGTCGGCCGCTGCAGCTGACGATGCCGGCCGAGGATCTCGCGATCTATAGGACCGCCGCCCCCGACCCCAACCCCCCGATCGACCCGCTGCTCATCCTGGGTGCCCCCACACCGCTTGGGCAGCTTCGGTTCCCCGGCCGGCTGCTCACCGCCGACCTGCTCGCCGCCGCCGAAGTGGCCGATGCCGATCGGTTGCTGGCCGACAGCGCGGCGCTGCACGGCCTGGCCCGCCATGCCGCAGACGGCCAGATGCTGATCGCAGACCTGATCGCCCTCTGGATCAACCAGTTGCACGCCCGCAGCCTCGGCGAGGCCCTGCAGGCCGACGGGCTGGCAGTGATGGACGCGGATCAACTGCAGCAGTTGCAAAGCAGCTTCGACCCGCTGCGTCGCCGGGCGTGGGTCGAACTGGCCGGCGAACGCGCTGCGATGTTGGACCTTTTTCAGCACACCTACAGCCGGGGCGGCATCGGCGGCGGTCTGCTGACGGATGAGGGTTTGCGGCGGATGCCACCGCTCTTGAGCGGAGCGCCGCCGCTGTCGGAGCCGATGCTGGCGATCGTCGGCCCGCCGCTGATGCTGCTCCAGCCTGGACGCGATCGTCTGGAAGCCGAAGTTCATGCGTGGTTCAATGCTGCCGAACACGCGTTGCAGGTACCGCCGCACGAAGACTGGTACCCGATTCCGGACATCGACGAAATGCCTGCGTGGTGGCACCTGCGTTATGGGCTTCTTGCCGTGGCACTGCCACCGCTCGACGCTGGACGCATCACCGAGTTCCGCCACGATGACGCGATCGCCGGGCTGCAGGTGGCGATCGCGCTGGAGCGGTATCGGCGGGAGCACGGGGGGTATCCGCCGGTGGGGGCGTTGGACGCGCTGGTGCCGGACTATCTGGATGCGGTGCCGATCGGCGGGGCATCCGGGCAGCCGATGCGGTGGGTGTGGCGGGATGAGGGCGGGGTGACGGTCTACGGCTTCGGGACCGACGGCGACGACGATGGTGGGGTGCCGCCCCCGGATGACCGCTTCGCCGCGTTCCGCCCGCCGGAGCGGGCGGGGGATGGTGACTGGGTGGTGTACCCGTGGGAGTGACGCCCCGCCGCCGCCCCGTTTAGCGGTTGCAGCGCAGCTGCACCCGCCCGCGGCCTGGGGGGCATGGGTGTGTGGTCGCCGGGTGTCGAGGGGGGACGGCTTTGTCCGAGCCCGACGCGTGAGCGAGGGACGCGGCGCTCGACGCGTGGAGCCGTGCGGCGTGGGACCGTGTGGCGTCACGCCGATGCGGCTGCGCCGCAGACGGGGGCAGCTGCGCTGCACCCGCTAAACGACGGGAGGTGGCGCGTCTTCCGGGGGCGGGGGGGCTTCCGGGGGGGCGGGCAGCCACAGTTCGAACGTGGCGCCGCCGCCGGGGGTGTCGTGGATGCAGATGGTGCCGCCGTGCTCTTCGACGATGCGGCGGGTGGTGGCCAGGCCCAGGCCGGTGCCGCCGCGGCGGGTGGTGTAGTAGGGCGTGAACACCTGCTCCCGCTGGTCCTCGGGGACGCCCGGGCCGCGGTCGATGACCCGCAGCTGCACGCCCGGCTGGCCGTCCCGCCGACGCTCGCGGACCCGGATCGTCAACGGCCCCCCGGAAGTGCCCCCGGAAGCGGCCCCGGAAGCGGCCCCGGAAGCGGCCCCGCCCGCATCCGAGCCGCCGGCAGTTGGCCCCTGCATCGCCTGCACCGCGTTGAGCAGCAGGTTGAGCACCGCCTGCTTGATCAGCGACGCGTCGGCCCACGCGATGTACGGACTCGCCGGGGCATCGGTGCCGACCCCCGGCGTCGGCCCATCGGGGTCGACCTCCAGGCCCAGCCCCGCCTGCTGCACCTGCGGCTCGAAGAAGTCCGCCAGCTCCCGGACCAGGCCCAGCACATCCACCGCCTGCCGATCCAGCTCCATCCGCCCGGCGAACCGCAGGAAGTCTTCGAGCGTTTCGCGGAGCCGGTGCGTCTCGCGAAGCAGCGAGCCGACCCGCCGTTGCAGCCGGTCCAGCCGATCGTCCTCGGCGGTCCCGCGCAGCTCGAGCAGGTCTTCCTGCACCAGCTGGATGTTCAGGCCCAGCGTCGAGAGCGGGTTCTTGATCTCGTGCGCCAGGCCGGAAGTCATCTTGCCCAGCTCCGCCAGCCGCTCGGCCGTTCGGGCCCGCTGCAGAGCCTCGGTCGCCCGGGTCTGCGCCCGCCGCTTCCACCACCACGCCGCGGGCCAGGCCACCGCCGCGGCGAGTGCCACGCCCAGGATGAACCAGACCACTGACATCACCCGCAGCGTACGCGGGGCCTCGGCGTCGGCATTTAGCCGCGGGCCTTGGCCCGCGTGGCCCGGCGAAGCCGGGTACGGGGCGTGTGGGGCGGTTCGCGACGCGGCCTCGCCGCGGGCGGGTGCAGCTGCGCTGCAACCGCTAAACGGGGTGCGGCCGGGCACCGGACACTCCCTACACTCGCGCCGATGGAGATGCCGCTGCTAGAAAAGTTGTGCCTCACCGCCGGCGTGCCCGGCCGAGAGCACCGGGTCCGTGACTTGATCCTCGGCGAACTGGAGGGTCTGGCCGACGAGGTGAGCGTCGACCCGATGGGCTCGATCATCGCGGTCAAGCGGGCAACCAAAACCCCCCAAGCCGGCGGTGACGACCCCACCAAGGTGATGCTCGCCTGCCACATGGACCAGATCGGCTTCCTCGTCCGGGCGATCGACGACAAGGGCTTCCTGCGCGTCCACAACGTCGGCGGCTTCGACACCCGCAACCTCTTCGCCCGCATGGTCAAGGTCTGCCCGGACGTGGGCGATCCCAGCAAAGACCTCACCGGCGTGCTGAACCCCGGGACCAAGCCCGTCCACATCGCCACCGAGGAAGAACGCAAAAAAATCCCCGAGGTCCGCGAGCTCGCCATCGACCTGTGCCTGCCCGTCGACGAGGTCAAGGGCAAGGTCAAGATCGGCGACATGGTCACGCTCGTCGCCCCCTACGCCGAGCTCAACGGCCACATCGTCAGCCAGTGCCTGGACAACCGCGTCGCCTGCTGGATCGGCGTCGAGGCGCTGCGGAAGCTCACCGCCGTCGAGCACGCGGCGGAGGTCCACTGCGTGTTCACGGTCCAGGAAGAGGTCGGCCTCCGCGGTGCGTTGACCTCCGCCTACACCGTCAAGCCCGACATCGGCATCGGCGTCGACACGACGCTGGCGGTCGACACGCCCGGCACCCCGGACGTGGACCAGGTGACCCGGCTGGGCATGGGGGCGGGGATCACGGTGATGGACTCGGCGTCGATCGGGGACCTGGGCCTGGTCGAGCAGATGGACCGGATCGCCAGCGACCGGGGCATCCCCGCCCAACGCTCGCTGCTGGGGCGCGGCGGGACCGACACCGGCAGCATCCAACGCTCGGGCCACGGGGCCCGGACGATGACGCTCTCGTGCCCGACGCGGTACATCCACACCGTGACGGAAATGGTGCACCGCCACGACCTGGAGGCCTGCCGGGACCTGATCGCGGCCTTTATCGAAGAGGTGTGAGGCGATGGCGGTGACACGGCGGGACTTGCGGGAGGCGGCGGGGCTGAGGCCGGCGGACCCGGACGCGGTGTCGTGGCGGGCGCTCTTGAGCAAGCCCACGCTGCCGTTGATGATCCTCGGGGTGGTCGCCGGGCTCGGGGCCTTGGAAGAGCCGACGTGGTTGATGGTGTCTGGCGGTTGCTTCGCGTTGGCGGTGATCTCGCACGTCACCGTGCAGCACACTTTGCTGCGGCGTCGGCTGGATCGGCTGGAAGCGCAGTTGGACCGGCAAGAGACCGGGCGGGCGTAGCGCACGTACGCGGGGTCAAGCCATAGCGGCGCCGTCGTCTGGAGCGGCTTGGACGCCGCCGTGCCCGGTCACGGCTCACGGGGCGGTGAGCCGTGGTGGCCCGGCGGGGTGAGCGTGTCCTGGCCGCGGACCCAGATGAGGTGGGCGGGGCGGGCGGGTTCGATCATGCGGCGTTCGTCGCCGCCCATGACCAGGTCGGGGATGCCGTCGCGGTCGTAGTCGAAGACGCTCAGGCCCGGGTTGTGCGAGTAGAGCGGCTCGATGAGTGGCCGCCATCGGCCGAAGCTGCCGTCCTCCGAGCCCGGGGCGAGGTAGGCGCCGCGGTGGAACATGGTGACCAGCAGGTCACCCACGCCGTCGCCGGTCCAGTCGGACAGGGCGATCGAGCAGCGGTTGCCCTTCTGCCGGTCCCAATAGTCGTGCAACCGAATCGGCGAGCCGTCGGCGTGGCGGAGCACGGTGGGGCTGCCCAGTTGCAGCGGCGCACCGGGGACCCCGGGGTAGACGCGGATGTGGCCCCAGTCGGCGTTTGGGCGGCGCGGGTCTCCGGGGTCAAAAGGGGTGAGGATGTCCGGCGTGCCGTCGCCGGTGAAGTCCAGTACGGCGGGCATCACCCGGTCGGGCACCGCCAGGTCCACCCCGTCCCGTTGCAAGTTGACCGGCCGCTCAAACCGGAGATGCCCTTGCACCCTTTGGCCCCGGGCAAAGTATAAACGCCGGCCCATGCTGCCGCTGATGATGTCCAGCGTCCCGTCGCCGTCCCAGTCGACGGCCCGGGGGCTGACGCGGTCGCTGTACCACTCCGAAAGGCCCCAGTGGCTGCCCTCGCCGGTGTCGATGGCGTAGGTCTCCCACGGCGAGCCGTCGGGGTGCCGCAGCCGCTGCGGCGGCTCGTAGGCGGGCTGTCCGTCGCTACCCACGTTGATGACCATCGTCGGCAGGCCACGCTCCGCGCCCAGCAGCAGGTCGTGGTCGCCGTCGCCGTCGAGATCGACCACATCCACGGTGCTGTTGCCCATGCCGTAAACGGGCGTATCGGGTGTCGCCTGGACCTGCAGCGGCTCGCCGTCGGCGAACCCGGAAGCCAGGCGACGCCAAAGCATGAAGCGGTTGGCGTTGCCGTGGTAGCTGGAGGTGATCAGGTCGGCGACGCCGTCGCCGGTCATGTCGGCCAAGCCCAGCTGCAGGGCGAGGGTGGTGGCGATCGGCTGGCCGGTGGGCGTGGGCAACGGCCGACGCTCGCCCACGTCGGTGGGGTCGGCGGCGTCCAGGCGGGGGTAGACCCAGACGGTGGGCGGGTCGACGCCGACGATCAGGTCGTCGCGGCCGTCGCCGGTGACGTCGTGCAGCCCGACCCGCGGCTGGTGGTGCACCACCAGCGGGCCCGCCGGGCCGATGACGCGGGCCGGCTGCGTAAACACCGGCATACCCCCGGCTTCGGTGCGGTTGAGGCTCACCAGGACCCGCCCGACCTGGGTGTTCACCCGCTCGGGGGGCAGCCATCGGCCGGCCCGTTCGCCGCTGTGCCGCTGCTCGCCGGGCACGATGTCCTGGGCCCGGTCCCAAGCGAGCACCAGGTCCGGCCGGTCGTCGCCGTCCCAGTCGCCCGCGGCCACACGGACGCCGTGCCAGTCATCGGCGGGCGGGACGATCGGCTCGCCCGCCGGGTCGCGCACCTCGACCAGGTCCCAGTCCGGTGATTCGGCGTCGCCACCGTTGATGACCACGTGCAGCCGGTCGGGCCCGTCGGCCCCGGGGGCGTTGCGCATAAAGCCGACCAGCTCCAGCCGAGCGTCGCCCAGCAAATCGGCGGCCTGAAAGTACCGCCGCAGCCGTGGCTCTCGCATGAGCACCCGGTTCTGATGCAGCGACCGGAAGCGGGGTCGGTCGGCGGTGCCGACGTTGCGATAGAGCACCAGCCCGCCGCCGCGCCGCAGGTTGGCCAGGATGTCGGTCAGCCCGTTGCCGTCCCAATCCGCGAGCGACCAGGCCGACGCGAGGTTGGGCAGCGGCGCGGGCGTGTCGCGGCCGTAGGTGATGGCTTGGTACGCGAAGCCGTGGCGGTCGGGCGGGCCGCTGTCGCGGTGGGCATCGACCACCAGCGGGTTGTCACCGGTCGTGATCGGCTGCCAGTCGGGGTGCCGGGGCGGGGGCTCGGGCTGGGCTCCGCAAGGGCCGGTGCAAAGGATCAACAACAGCGCGAACGCTCTATACAACCAGCTGCTCCAACATCAGCGTGTCGCCGTGAAGCTCCGCCCAGCGCACGAGGCGGTCGTGCATCTGGCGGAGCGTCCCCGCGTGCCGCGGGTCGTCGGCGAGGTTGCGGGTCTCGAGCGGGTCGGTTTCGAGGTCCAGCAGCTCGGGCCCGGCGGGGCTCCAGACGTACTTGAACCGCGGCCCGATCCACGCGCGACGCAGGTCCCCCGGGCGGTGGTTGCCGCTGAACTGCGAGACCACCGCATCGCGGCCCCCGGAAGCCGGTCCGCCGCCGGCCCGCAACGCGTCGGCGAAGCCCGGCTCGGTCATGCCATGAGTCGCCGCCCCGGCGAGCTGGGCGAGCGTCGGCGTCAGGTCGACGTGACTGACGAGGTGCTGGTGATGTCCGGCCGGGATGTCCGGCCCCGCGATGAGCAGCGGCACGTTGACCGCGGGCTCGTACATCTCCATCTTTTGATAAAGGCGGTGCTGGCCGAGGTGCTCGCCGTGGTCGCTGGTGAAGACCACGACGGTGTCGTCCGTCACGCCCGCCCGCTCCAGCGCGTCGAGCACCCGGCCGATGCCGTCGTCGGCCAGCCGCACCAGGCCCAGGTGCGCCGCCCACACCCGCCGCCACGCCGCCTCGTCCACGCCGTCGGCCAGCTGCGCCGCGGGGGCCCGGCGGCGGTCGGCGGGCTCATCGGCTGCGGGCTGGCCGACGTTGGCCGGCAGGTCGATCGCGTCCGGATCGAACATCGACGCGTATGGCTCGGGCAGGACGAGCGGCGGGTGCGGCGCCCAGAGGTTCAAGAACATCGCCCCCCGGAAGTCTGCGGCGGATGACGCGGCGGCCTGCTCCCACCACGCCGCCGCCTGCTCGCACCACCAGGCGTCCTTGAACCACGACGCGTCCGCCGACCAGCGCCCGACCCGCGTGTTGGAATAGTTCCGACGGTGCGGCTCGCCGTCGATCCATTCGTCGACCGTGTCGCGGTACGCCTCGGGCCAATCGTCGGGCCAACCGTCCACCCCCGCCGCCCGGCGCGCCGCGTCGTACTCGCCCTGGCCGCACCACAGCGACCAGTCGGCCTGCTCGCGCATCGGCGGGTCGACCTTCGGGTGGTCGATGCCCACGTGCGCCAGCTCGTAGCCGGCGTCGGCGAGGTGCCGCTGCAGCGTGGGGCTGTCGGTGCGGTCGGCGACGTCGAACGCGTTGCAGACGATGCCCGTCTCGCACGGGTACCGACCGGTGGCCAACGCGGTGCGGGCGGGCACGCAAATCGGCGAGGCGGTGTAGCAGCGGTCCGTCCGCCAGCTGCGGGCCGCCAGCCGGTTGAGGTTCGGGCAGACTTCGACACCCGCCTGGACCATCCCCAGCGAGTCGGCCCGCTGGTGGTCGGTCATGATGACCAGCAGGTTGGGCCGGGGGGTGGGCATGATGTGCAGCGTGCCGACATTTAACCCCGCCGCTCGCGGCGGGCACGCGGTGCAAGCACCGCGGCTAAATGGCGATGCGGGTGGCGATCAGTCGATCGTCACTTCTTTACCGCCCTGGTCGGCCGAGGCATAGATCGCGTCGAGCATTTGCTGGACCATCAGGCCGTGCTCGGCCGGGGCCATCGTGGGCTTGCCGTGCAGCACGTGGTCGACGAAGTTCCGGTTCTTGAGGTGGAAGAAATTCTTCTCACCGCCGAAGCCGCCTTCCTTGGGGATGAAGGCCGGCTTGCTGTTCATCATGTAGCCGTACTGGTCGGTGAACACCTCGCTGGAACCCCACTTGGCGCCGCCCTTGGTACCCATGACCTGGAAGTCCATGGTGCCGTTGTGTTCGTGGTGAGCGGCGAAGCTGGCTTCGATATGAATGACTGCGCCGTTTTCAAAGCGGATGTGGCCGACGGCGAGGTCCTCGACGGTATAGGTTTCGTGGTCCCAACCGGCCCAGTTGCTCTTGACCTGGGTCGAGTCTTTGTTGCCCAGGTACGTATCGGTCATGCCGACCGCGGCGACGGGCTTGGGGCTGCCCATGGTGAAGTGGCACATCTCCAGGACGTGGACGCCGATGTCGATCATCGGGCCGCCGCCCTGCAGGTCCTTTCGGCCGAACACGCCCCAGTTGGGGATGCCCCGGCGGCGCAGGGCCTGAACCCGGCCGAAGCGGAAGTCCCCGAACACGCCCTGGTCGCGCAGGTCGATCAGGAACTGCGTCCGCGGGTCGAAGCGGTACTGGAAGCCGATGACCAGCTTCTTGCCAGCCTTCTCGGCGGCGGCGATCATCTGCTTGCACTCGTCGGCGTGCATGGCCATGGGCTTTTCGACGATGACGTGGGCGCCGGCCTCGCTGGCGGCGATCGATGCCGGGGCGTGCAGGCCGTTGGGCGTGCACACGTTCACCGCGTCGGGCTGGACCTCGGCGAGCATCTTGTCGTAGTCCTCGAACAGCGCATCATGTGAGATGCCGAAGTCGTCGGCCTTGGCCTCCATCGGCTCGCGGAACTTGTCCGCCAGCGCGACGACCTCCACGTCGTCGAAAGACTGCAGGGCCTTGAGGTGGGCGGTGGCGATGCCGCCGGCCCCGATGAAGGCGACGCGGAGCTTCTTCGTGTCGGTGGCGTCGGAGGTCGGCTGGGTCGCGGTGGCGGTGGTCATCTCGGGTGCACTCGATCGGGTGGGGGCGGGGAACAGGGAAACGGCGAGTGTAGGAACGGGCCCACCGCGTGCCAACTTTGCCGCCGCGGAACGAAAGTTGGCCGGCCGGGCCTGAGAAGCACGAAAATAACCCTTGACGGACCTCTCGCCGGAGTCAGCCTGCCGATGCCGGACCGCCCGGACCACCACCCCACCGCGGGCCTCGCCCTGCCCCTGAAGACCCTCGCCGCTCATGCGGCCGTGGCGCTGCTGGCCCTTGCCGTGGTGTGGGCCACCATGCGGATGCGGCCGGCCCAGCTGAGCGCGGTGGACCCGACGGTGGGTCCGCCGCACCCCCTGGGCCCGGTCGCCCGGCAGTTGCCCGTGCCCCGCGTGGTCGGGCCGGCGGGCATGGTCAACGCCTTCAAGCCGTCGCTGCGAGCCGTCGCCGCGGGCCACCCCGCGCCCGGCCCAATGCCCGCGGTGCTCTGGGATGACGCCCTGGCGTTCCGCGACGCGATGGGCCCGGCCACCGCCGACCGCCAGCCCCAGCCCATCCGCTGGGACCAGCCGCCCGTGCCCGCCCCCGGGCCGATCGTGGTCACACGACACGCCGCCCGGACCGCCCAGGCCGCCGGGACCCCCGCCGCCGGGGACGGCCCGCTCACCGCCGGCCACGTCCGGGTCACCGCCGAGGCGGGCCACGGTGCCGAGGCTGTGACGGCTGGGGCCTTCATGGGTGTCAGCCCCGCGGGCGACGGCCGGGCCCCGCGGTCGATCGTGTACGTCATCGACGCGTCCGGCTCGCTGATCGACACGTTCCCGTTCGTGATGCAGGAGCTGTCGCGGAGCATCACGTCGCTGACGCCCGACCAGCAGTTCACCGTCCTGTTCTTCCAGCGCGGCCGGGTGACCGAGCTGCCGGACCCGGGCCTGAAGCGGGCCGACGCCCAGACGATCCGCCAAGCCCGGCAGTGGCTGGCACCCGGGACGTTCAACGTCGTGCCCGGCGGCCGGACCGACCCGGTCTCGGCCCTGCGGATCGCGATGAACCACCAGCCCGAGGCGGTGTTCCTGCTCTCGGACAGCATCACCGGCCACGGCCGGCACCAGATCGACCAGGAGCTGCTGCTGGCGGACATCGACCGCCACAACACCGCACAGACCCGGGTGCACACCATCCAGTTCCTCTACCCCGACCCGCTGGCCGACGGCACCCGCCTGGGCCCGATGGCTCGCATCGCCCAGCAGACCGGCGGCTTCCACCGCTTCATCAGCGAAGACGAACTGCTCGCGTCATTTGCTGAAGTGTGGTGAGCTGACGGATGAAGTGAACCGCCAAGACGCCAAGAGCGCCGAGGAAGGCAAGCGGGTCGCTTGCTAGCAGGACGCTGCAAAAGTCTTGGCGTTGCGCTACGCTGGCGGCTCCTACATG
>CAZVBW010000070.1:0-22501 GCA_964625505.1 uncultured Phycisphaeraceae bacterium | reverse complement strand
GCCCTCTCCCTGGGAGGGAGAGGGGGCAGAATATCGATGCAAGCTCCTCTATCCCCACATCCCCACCACCGGATGCACCCCCAGCCGCTTGCGCAACTGCGCCGCCGACTCCGCCGCGTCGCGCGGGACCTCGACCACGGCGTCCACGCCCGGCAGCAGGTGCAGCCAGTTGTCCGACAGCCGCGCTTCGGAGTCCGCGAGCTCCAGCCGGGTCCACGGCGAGGGCACGTCCGTCTGCAGCGTCACCCGGTAAACACCGGCGTTTTCCGCCACATCCACCGCCACCTCCGGCCGCCGCAGCAGCAGGTGTTTGGGCCTGGCAAAGCTCGCGAACGTCCGGCTCACCTCGCGGCCCTCGGCATCCACCACCCAAGCAAACACGGTCAGCGACCGGTCCCCTTCCAGCGGGGGGTTCGGGTGCTTGCGGACTTCCAGCGGCAGCTTCGAAGCGCCCCCGGCCTCCCGCAACGGCTGAAGTTCCAACGTTCGGACCTGTAGCGCCGACTGTGATTCAATCGATACATCCTCGAGACCTTCTTCGAGCGTCCGCCCGTCGGTGTGGACGACCCGCCAGTGCAGTTTGCCGTTGAAGGTGTCCGGGTGCTGGTTCGAGATGTGCACCTGCACCGAGCCGTCCTCCCGCGACTCCAGGAGGCTCACGCGGACCGGGGCGAAGAAGCGTTTGGCCAGGTACTGCAGGGCCTTCCATCGGCCGTAGACGTCGATGCTTGACCACGTCGCCCCGGGCCAGAGGTCGTTGAGCTGCCAGTACAGCAGGCCGTCCATGCGCCCCTGGATCCGCCGGGCGTGGTCGGCGGCGACCTCGATGCACAGCCCCTGGACCAGCTGGCTCATCCACAGCGAGCTGTCGAGGTCCTTCGGCGGCGGGAACCAGTCCAGCGCCGCCTTGAAGATCTTCTCGTTGCCCCCATCGCTGCGCTGGTGGTAGTCCATGACCCACCCGGTGAGCTGCCGGTCCCCGGGCTCGGTGAAGGACTCAAGCGTCCGCGGCTCCGGGAAGCTCTGGAACCCGAACTCGGACATGAACCGGTACACCCAGCCCCGCTGCGACTCCATCGGCTGGCCGCCGAACCACACCGACCACGCGTGGGCATCGCCGATCGTCGAGTCGTTGAAGTTGTACCGGTCCCGCCCGTCGCCCTCGGGCGTGTGCGGCGAGCACGGCCAGTACGCCGTCACCCCGTCCTGCTCGCCCACCACCTCGGCCAGCAGCACGTCAAACAGCGGCTTGTAATCGGCCCAGCTCATCGCCGAGGCCGTCCACTCGTCGCGGACCAGCCCCTGCTCCAGCTCGTTGTTGCCGCACCACAGCGCGAGGCACGCCCGGTGCCGAAGCCGCCGGACGTTGTCGACCGCCTCGGCCCTGACGTTGTCCATCCACTGCGCGTCGAAGGTCGGGTAGGTCGAGCAGGCGAACATGAAGTCCTGCCAGACCAGCACGCCCCGCTCGTCGCAGCGGTCATAGAACCGCTCGTCCTCGTAGATGCCGCCGCCCCAGACCCGCAGCATGTTCATGCCGCAGTCCGCCGCGTCGTCGATGAGCCCGCGGTACGTGTCGTCGCTGACCCGCGAGGGGAACGCGTCGCATGGGATCCAGTTCGCGCCCTTGGCGAAGAAGTCCCGGCCGTTGCAGCGGAAGCGGAACGTCGTGCCAAACCCGTCCGGCTCCTGCACCAGCTCCAGCGTCCGCAGCCCGATCCGCCGCGTGGCCGTATCCACCACGTTGCCATCGGTATCGACGGCCTGGGCCACGACGTCGTACAGCGGCTGGTCGCCCATCTGGTTGGGCCACCAGCGCTGCGGCTCATGGATCGGTAGCTCGGCCGACTCGCCCGCCGCGGTCGTGGCCTCGCCCACCGCCTCGCCCTCGAACAACACGCGGTACCGCACCGCCGTCGCGGCGCCGCCGGCCTCCGCGGCGAGGCCCAGCGAAACGCCGTCGGCCTCGTGGTCCTGCGTGATTCGCAGGTCGTCGACCCAGCCGTCGCGGCCGACCACCGACATCGACCGCCAGATGCCCGCCGTCGGTGCCATCAGCCCCCAATCCCATCCGAACGCGCAGGCCATCTTCCGGACGTAGCTCTTGCCGTGAAAGTCTTCGCTGAACACGTTCCAGGCCGGCAGCCGACGCTCGGCGTCACGTCGCTTCATCAGCTCGGCCGGGCTCGTGAAGCGCACTTCCAGCTCGTTGGCCCCGGCCCGCAGCGCCGCCTTGACGTCGAAGCGCCACCGCCGGTGCATATTGTCCGCCTCGCCGACGAGCGTGCCGTTGACGCGGACCTCGGCGAGCGTGTCCAGCCCGTCGCAGACCAGTTCGACCCGCTGGCGATCCAGCAGTTCGGCGGGCACGTCCAGCTGCCGCCGGTACACCCAGTCCCGCTCCCAGACCCAGTGGATGTCCTTCTCCTGGTCCCGATACCACGGGTCGGGGATCGCGTCGGCGGCGAGCAGGTCGGTGTGGACACAGCCGGGCACCGTCGCGTCGTAGGTGGCACCGTCGGTAGCGTTGACGGATTCGGACAACGACCACGGGCCATCACAGGTCAGGGACAGGGCATCAGCGATGACGAGAACTCCTTCGGCCGGTGCGGCCGGATTACGTTCTACGTCAAAGCTCGACCCGCCGGGCGGGCTCGCCGCGCCGCAGCGCCTGCCGCAGCGGGTCGGTCGCATCGGCCGGGTCGATCGGCACGGACACACACAGCCGCAGCGGCCGGTCCGGCATGTGCAGCGCCCGCAATCCGTGGCTGGTCGCCATCCGCAACAGCAGCTGGGGGTCCGTCCCGTCGCGCTGGTGCAGCCGACGCATCGCCGGCAGCAGCCCGAGGGGTTGCGGCTCGCTGGGCGGCTGACACACGATCGAGTCGGTGCCCAAGCAGACATTCACGCCCGCCGCCAACAGGTCGCGGTAGCGGTGGGGCGGCTCGCCGCGATGCGGATGCCCGAAGTACGCACTGGCGATCGGGCAGTACGCCACGCTGGTCCGCGTCGCCCGCAGCAGCTCCACGTCGGCATCGCTGAGGTAGTTGCCGTGCGCCACGAGCCACGGCACACCCGCTGCCGCCGTCCGCTCCAAATAGGGCTGCATCCATTCGATCGGCGATCGCCTGCCGCGGTACGGCTCGGCCCACGTGTCCTCCCACCGGCCGAGCGACTGCAGGAACTCTCGAAACGCCCCGTCACCTCGGCCGACGAACTGCGCCTCTTCTAATAGCTCGGCGAGGTGCGTGCAGACCGGCAGGCCGTCCCGCACCGCCGCCCGCGTCGCCGCGTCGTACACCGCCGGCCCGGTCGAGTATGGGGCGTGTGGCTGCAGCCCGACCCGCACATCGTCGGCCTCCGCGGGGTGCCCATGCCACACTTGCGCTTGGCCCGCCGCCTCGGCTTCGGCCGCGCCGCCCAGGCCCAGCAGCTCCCGGAAGTGCACCCCCGCCAACGGCGACGCCCGCAGCGCGTCGAGCACCGCCGGGCCGCCCACCGCATCGCGCGGCCCGCCGCTGCGCCCGCCGATGTCGCCCACCACCGCCACACCCGCGTCCCACGCCCGCTGTGCCCCCTCCGCCGCCGACGCCCGCACCGACTCTCGGTCCGCCGCCTTCTCATGCTGCAACATCAGCACCCAATCGGTGAAGCTCGCCTCGGCCGGCTGAGGCCCGATCGAGGTCAGCTCCAGGTGCGTGTGAGCGTTGACCATCTCGGGGACCAGCAGCCGGTCGGGCAGGTCGATCCGCTGCTCGCCCGCGGGTGCCTCGTCGGCCGGGCCCGCCCAGACCTGGTGGCCGCCGCGGAAGGCGACCGCCCCGGGCCGGTGCCGTTGGCCGTGCCCGTCATCGATCGCGCCGGCGTGGATCACGCGCAGCGGCGCGTCGGCGTCGGGATCGGCTCGAGGTGTGGGGGCCACGCCCGACGGTATACCCCGCGGTTGCGCGGCCGCGGGCCGAGCGTTATGATCGGTCTTCCGCACACCCGCTGAGGACGCACCCATGACACGGATGATCACCCCCGCGCTGCTGGCGATGCTCGCGCTGACTCACCTGGCGACCACCGGCTGCGTCGCGCAGTCCGAAGCCGACGACCTGCTGACGGTCAACCGCCAGCTCGAAGCCCAGAACCTGGACCTCACCGCGCAGCTGGAGCAGGCGCGGGAGACGATCGACCAGATCCGCGCCGGCCAGCAGTCCGACAGCAACCGCCAAGGCAGCCTCGAGCAGCAGGTCGCCCAGCGCGAACAGCAGATCTCGCAGCTGCAGCAGGCCTTGGACGCGGCCGAGCAACGGCTGGCCGAGCTCGCCAGCCAGAGCGGCCAGGTCATGCTGCCCGCCGAGGTCGACTCGCAGCTGCAGCAGCTCGCCTCGCAGAACCCGGGCTTGATGAGCTACGATGCCAGCCGCGGCATGGTCCGCTTCCAGTCGGACCTGACCTTCGGGCTCGGCTCGACCGAAGTGTCCGACCAGGCCCGGCAGACGCTCAACCAGCTGGCCCAGGTGGTCAACAGCGGCGCGGCCAGCGGCTACGAGGTCCGCATCGTCGGCCACACCGACGCGGTCCCGGTGACCAACCCGCAGAACCGCCAGCGGTACGGGGACAACTGGGGCCTCTCGGCCTTCCGCGCGATCTCGGTGAAGAACGTCCTGGAGCAGGCCGGCGTCGACGCCGGGCGACTGGGCATCGGCGGCTACGGCGAACACCGCCCGCAGGTGCCCCACGGCCCCAACGGCCGCGCCCCGCAGAACCGCCGCGTCGAGATCTACCTCACCACCCTGCCCCCGCCCCCCGCCGAGCAGGCCCCCGCCGACGAGCTCCCGGAACTGGAGGTCCGCGCCACCAGCCCGCCCACCGCCGCCGCGGTCTCGCCCACTGGCGCCACGCCCGGCGGCGCCGAGCCCGAGGTTCCCGAAGAGTTCAAGTAAGCGGCGGACCTCAACTGCCCCGCTGACCGTGTACTAAAGTCGCGGTCAAGCCATGGCCGGTGGCACGGGCACTTGCTGCCCGTGGCGAACCGGGCGGCGTCGTGACCCGCCACGGGCATCGAGTGCCCGTGCCACCAAAGCCGCGTCAAACGCTACTTCCATATCTGCAGCGATCTGTCGCGGTTTGCGTCAACATCTGCCCCCCTCCATCGCAGGGAGGGACCCGGGGAGGGTCGCGGGTGGCAGCCCCGCACACCGTCAAATTGCAGGCACCTCCAGCCGTAACCCCCTCCCCAGGCCTCCCCCTGGAAGGGCGAGGGAGCAAGAGATGACGCAGTCTGACCTCGCGTCGTGTGCGGGTTTGGGCGATAGGTCAAGCCGCAGCTGCGCCAGACGATTCGTCGCAATCACTTGCCGGCGCGACCTCCGCGCATGAAGGCGTCCTGCTCGTGAGCGGTCGTGTCAAGAAACCAGGATCGGGCAGTGGCCCGGGCGTGGCCGTCCATGTAGAGCACGTTGGCGGCCTGCTGCAGCCCATCGCCGCCGCCGCCACCGCCGTGGCGGAATCCCGGGTGGTGGGGGCCGCTGACGTGATCAGCGGCGTCCCACAGGCTGTCCTCACGCATCGAGCTGCGGTTCATCGTGTTGCCATCGAGGAACATGTGGACCTCGCTGGACGCGTAGTCGTCAAGCCGCCGCCAGCCGTAGCGGTCATCGGCCGTCCACTGGGCCCAGGTCGTGACGGTGCTGGTGGTCTGGTTGTCCTTGAACGGGCCGGCCTTGTTGATGCTGGTGGCGAAGAGGTATGTCAAAACCCGTTCGTGCCCCAGGTCGGTATTGAGGTGGTTGTCGAGGCTTGGGCAGTGAAGCGGCGAGGCGGCACCCCACTGGTCACTGCGGCCGAACGCGAGCGGGTCGCCGGCGGAAGTTTTCTGCTCCATCACGTCGCCGAGGATCGTGTACACGCTGTCCAGGTCGGTCCCGGCAATGCGAGCGGCCCCCGGGGGCAGGTAGCCGCCATTCTCGGTGGTGTAGGTGAACACCGCGACGGCACCCTGCCGCAGGTTGCTGGCACAAGCGACACCACGGGCCGCCTCCCGGGCGCTGCGGAGAGCCGGCAGCAGCAGCGCGATCAGCAGCGCGATGATGCTGATCACCACGAGCAGCTCGATCAGGGTAAAAGCTCGGTTGTGTCGCATGACAGACGACTCCGGACGGGCGAGAAGAAGAAGCCCCGCGGCGGCCGATCTGGGCCGCCGAGGGCGATTGCTTGAACTCATCGACGTCGGCGACGGGGCAGCATCAGCAGGCCGCCCACGCCGAGCAGCGCCAGCGACGCGGGCTCGGGCACGACTTGAAGCGAGGCGACATTGTCCCCGTCACCGATCAGTTCGAAGTTGAAGTAATCCGTCAGGTCGATCGTTCCACCCCCGAGGGTCGCGGCGGTGGAAGCGTTGTCGATCGTATAAATGCCCGGGGCGACGGCCATACCGTTGATCGTCAATGAGTTGAACAGGTTCGTATCATCCACGCCGGACCGCTTGTTGATATCAGTGGGCGCCGAACCGGTGAGGGTGACATCGACGCCGGTCAACATCGTGTCGTCGAGCAGGAGATTGCCCTGGGAGGGGTCGAGCGTCAGGGTGCTGAATCCCGGGGTAGAACCGGCGAGCTCGAGGCTGCCCGCGACAATGTCGATCTGCGTCCCGGAGAGGCTCGCGACATCAACCCGAATGCCTCGGCCGTAGTTGTTGCGTTGTCGACCGGCCTTGGGGATCAGGTACGAGTTGATCGTCAGAGTGTCGAACAGCAAGGTGGTGGAACCGGTGATTTCCAGTTCCTGATTCGACTGGTCGTTGCCCGCGAACGAGAGCGTCGCCCCGGTCGCGAAGTCGAGCGTGCCGTTGGTCAGCGTGACGCGGGTGTTGACGTTTGCCGAATTGGATGTCGCCGACAGGCTCGCCAAATCGTAAGCGCCGCTGTCTAGATTGACGGTCAGCCCCGAGTTGGCCGATGTGGCGTTGTTGATGATCTGGACATCGGTGCTGGGATTGTCCGGCACGACCTCCGGGGTCCAATTCGAGGCGACGTTCCAGTCGAATGTGCCACCGGGTTGTTCCAGTGTGGCGGCGAAGCTGCTCGTGGCGAAAGCCAAGAGGGGGGTCATGGTGAGGACGAGTTGCTTGTGCATGGTGGTCTCCAGAATCGGTCGGGACGAGGGGCAACAGTTGCCCCGTTAGGGATTGAGAGCGGGTAAGGGCGTGACGTTCAGCGGGCGCAGCTGGGGCGGCGCTTCGGTGGGGTGGCCGGCGTCGGGGTCGATGACGAGCGACACCAGGCCGCGGCCGATGGCGATGTAGTCGTGGCTGACGGTGGCGGCGGGGAGAGTGGACTCGAACTGGTGTTCATCGGCGTGGTCGGCGTAGTCGTCGTACCCGGTGATGAGCACGTCCCGGCCGGGGGTCTTGCCCAGCAGGCGGACGGCGGCGGCGAGTTCGAAGGTCTGGGCGTCCGACGCGGCCATGAGGGCGTCGACGGGGTTATCGCCCAGCAGGTGCGGGGCGAGGTAGCCGGCCGCGAGGCGAGCCCGTTGGTCAAAGCGCTGCGGGCCCTTGAGCTGCGAGTCGTCGGGGCGATGAAATTCGACCGGTTCGAGGCAAGGCAGGCCCAGCTGGGCAACGGCCTGCTCGTAGCCCGCGTCGCGCCGCCCCAGCCACGGCGGGCGGTGTTGGCGGTCGTGGGCGTGAGGCCAGTACCGGAGGATGCGGCGTCGGCCCTGGTCGTGCAGCCAGTGGACCAGCAGCGCGGCCCCGGCGGCGTGGTCGCCGCTGACGGTCGGGTGATCGTCGCCGACCACCTCGTCGCCGAAGCGGCAAACTTGCACGCCTTCCTGGTCCATCCGTTGCACGAGGCGCTGGGCGGTACGCGGTTCGCAGGAGGCGAGGATGCAGCCGGCGGGTCGGGCGGTCGCGAGGCTGTCCAGCCGTGCGTCGTCCAACGCCTCGGGATGGACCACCATGGCATGTCGGCCGGCCTGCTGCGTGGCGGCGACGACGCCGCGGACCACATCCGCGGCCCAGCCGGGCGTGCGGTGGACCCCCGAGCCGTCGCGGACGGTCGTGGCGATCAGGATCGTGCCCGCCAGTGGCGAGGCGGCCGGTGCGGCGGCGTCGTCGCGGCCTACGGCTTTGCCCACATGCAGCCGTCGCCCCTGCCGCTCGACCAGCCCGGCTTTTTGAAGGTGATTCAGCGCCCGCACCACGGTGCCCTTGTTCACGTCGAAATCGTCAGCGAGCTGGCGGATCGGGGGCAGCGGCTCGCCCGGGGCGAATCGGCCGTCTCGGATCCAGCCGTGCACCGACTGGGCCACCTTCACCTGCGGCCCTTCGCGGCCGACGACGAACATGCGGGATGATGGGGGGGTGGCGAGGGCGGTCACTGTGGTGCTCTGATGCGTACAATCAAACTGTACGTCACAAGAGCGGCCAATGCAACCGTTCAGTTGGCGGGTTCTGCGGCCGGCGAGCCATGGGCCGCGGGCTCGCCCAGCAGGCCCCGCCGGATGAACCACGAGGGCGTGCAGCTCCAGGCGTGGCAGTAGCTGTTGTGGATATGCGAGCCGTAGGGCGAGAGGTACGGATCGTCCGGGTCGAAGACCTCCCAGAACGTGGTCGCGCCGCGGTCGATCATGCCGCCCCAGTACGCGTCGATCAGGGCCGAGGCCCGATCGGTCAGCCCGCACTGGAGCATCGCTTGGACCACGTGGTGGTAGAGGTACGGCGTGATCGGCCGGATGGCCCCCGGGACCTGCTCGAGCATCTCGAACAGCCGGCGGCCGCGTTCGCATTCCATCGGGGCTCCGAGGATCATCCAGACCTGGGAGGCCCAGGACACCTGCCGCTGCGGCCCGCTGACAAACAGGCCGCGGTCCGCGTCCCAGAGCTGCTGCTGGACCACCGACCAGAGCCGTTCGGCCCGCTCGCGCAGCCGGTCGGCGTCGTCCTGGTGGCCCAGGCGTTCGCCCAGCTGGGCCAGCCGCTCGAGGCTGTAGAGCGCGACGCCGTGCAGCGCCGTTTGCCGGTCGAGCATCTCGTTCCAGTCGATGAAAAACCACACGCCGTCGACCATGTGCATCAGCCCGGTGTCGTCGGCGTAGCGGTCGATCAGTCGGGCCTGGTGCAGGGCGATCGGCCAGAGGTCGGCGGCGGTGTCCCAGTCATCGGTGGCCTGGGCGTAGTCCAGCAGCGTCGGGCCGTAGAGCAGCGCGTAGTCGGGGATGAACTCGTCGGCGTGATGCCAGTGGGGCCGGGCGAACACGCAGGCGGGCACGCTGCCGTCAGGCCGGGCACAGGCCGCGTGCAGGTACAGGCACCGGCGGACCAGGTCGCTGCGGCCGAAGGTCACGTAGTTGGTCTGCGCCTGGACCCGCAGGTCGCCCAGCCAGAGCCGCCGGTCGCGTTTGGGCCCGTCCTCGAACACGTCGTGCATGCAGTTGCGCAGCGTCGTGCAGGCGACCGCGTCGATCTGCCGCAGGCGTTCGGGAACGTCGCGGCCCAGCGCGGCCGCATTAGCCGCCGTGGTGACCTGCTCCAGCCACAGTTGCTGCACCGTCACCACGCCGCCGTCGGGCCCCGGCTCGATCCGTACGTAGCGGCAGGCCCGGCGTCGCGGGGCCTCGACGGTGCCGTCGGCCGCCGGGTCGAAGATCGTCGGCTGCAGCCACTCGTGACCCAGCCGCCCGTCCAGCAGGTCCACGGGTTCGGCCACCTCGGCCGCGATCTCGCCGAACCGCACCGCGATCGGCCCGTCGCCGGGCACCGCCAGTCGCAGCCGCAGATAGCCCACGGCGTGGCGACCGAGGTCGATTACCACCGGCTGGTGGTCGGTCGCGGTCAGCTGCGAAAGCTCACCCGCTTCGGCCCGCTGCGGCGTCGCCCAGCCGTGCCAGGCCGAGGGGTCGCGCTGCAGATCCACAATCCGCTGGGGCAGCAGGCGGCTGCGGCGGATCGGCGGGCGGGCCTCGTCGGCGGCGGCGAGCCAGCGCTGGCGATCGGATTGGAACATCGGGTTTGCTCAGGGCTTCCAGCCGAGCCGGTCACGGCAGCAGCGGCGAATCCGAACCGGCGGACCGGGCCACCATCGGCGCGTCGGTCGCGGGCAGCTGGCCACGGAGCGGATCACGGTGCGACGGTGGGTCTTCATGGAGGCGGGCTCGCGAGGGTCGGAGGCCCAATGCGGTTGATCTGGAGTGTACCGATGATTACATTGCGCACCGTATTGAAACCGTACGGCATCATGTCGTACAAACGTAGCATGGCCCGGGTGGTGGCCCCGATCTGGAACTTCGTCATGCTTCGCAGGAGCGTCTGATGTCTGACATGAACCGTTTGTCTGCTTGGTTGTGGGCCGTCGCGGGCCTGATGTTCCTCTCGAGCGCCGCACCGTTGGCGGCCCAGTTGCCGGACCTGGACAACCGGGCGCCGATCGACGTCTGGCGGGCGGACCACCGCGGCCACAGCGGCCGGTACGTGGGCGACGGCGATGGCGGGCACGCCTTGGCCCTCAGCTGGTCGGGCGGGGCTCAGCGGCTGGCGGAGCTGATGGTCCGCGACCGCCCGGTGCTGGGCAACTGGCAGCAGGGCCAGGAGCTGCCGCTGTGGGTGGCGGTGCGGCCGGCCGGTGGGGTTGCGGGGATCGCGGTGCGGCTGGTGGACGAGGGTGGCGAGGTCTACCAGTTCCCGCTTCGCCCGGAGCGCGAGACCGAGGGCTGGCAGCGGCTGACGTTCCGGCTGGAGCCGGCCGCGGCCGAGACGGTGTACGGCGACAACCGCAACGGCCGGTTCGATGGCGAGCTGCGGCTGCTGGGCTTCGCGGCGATTACACCCGGCGAGCCCGAGCAGCCGGTGACGCTGATCCTCGACGGGGAGCAGCACGAGGGTGAGCCGCCGCAGGCCGCGGCCCCCGGTGGCGGCGGAGCGGACCGGCCCGGTGGCGACGCTCAAGGCGCGGCCGGTGGTGGCACGACGGCAACGATGACGCCGCTGGACGGATCCCCCGGCGAGGCGGTGCTGCCGATCAGGGTGGTGCAGGTGGCGGCCCGCCGCGGTGGCGGGGGGTTGCAGGTCCACGCGGCCAACCGCCACAACCAGGCGGCACGGGCGTCCGACGACGAGGGCACGGTCGCCCTGGAGTGGCAGCAGGGCGCACGCGGGCTCATGGAGGCGATCGTGCGGGATGCCCCGCGGCTGGAGGCCTTCGACGCGGGCGTCGAGTTGTCGATCCCCGTCAACGCCCAGGACATGTCGGGCTTCCGAGCGATGGCGGTGCGGGCACGCGACGCGCACGGCGAGGTGTTTCAGTGGCCCGTGCGGCTGGACCCCGACGCCCGGGGCTGGCAGGACGTGCGGGTGCGATTGACCCCCGACGGTTTTGAGACCAGCTACGGCGGGCCGGCCGAGCACCGCGGCCGAATCGATCCGCCGGTGCGTCTTCAGAGTTTGCTGCTGCTGAGCCCGCAGGACGGCGCGACAGGCCGGGTCCAACTGGGCACGATCAGCCGCAACGCCTTCGACCCCGAGGCGATCTCGGTCGCCAGCCGCCTGGCGTCGGTCGCGGTGCAGCTGCAGCACGACGGGCCCATCCCGGTCTTCGATGCCGGTGCCGACCAGCCGCTGCGGGTGATGTTGCACAACCAGGGTGCCGCCGAGGCCGCCCTGGACGTGGTCCTGAGGTTCGAGGATGTCTGGGGCGAAAGCCTGAGGATCCCACGCCCGGGGCTGACCTTGGCCGCGGGCGAACAGGCGATCGTCAACGTCCCGCTGGCCGAGTTGGACCGGACCGGCTGGTTTGCGTTGACCCCGACGCTGCGGCCGCAAGGCGGCGACGCCGAGGGACTGAGCGTCGACAAACGCTCGGTGCAGCTGGCGGTGATGCACCCGGCCGGGGTCCGCGAGCTGCCCGAGGGCGGGTTCTGGTTTGGGATGGATGCGCGGATCAGGAACCCCGAGCGGGACGAGTGGATGGCCGAGGTGATGGCGATGATCGGCTGCGACTTTGCCCGCAGCGGCCGAACCTGGCCGCACATCCAGCCCGATGGGCCGGACGACTGGCGGTGGGACAACCATCGGCAGGTCCTCGAGCTGCTGGATCGGCACGGCCTGAGCGTGCTGTATGGCCTGAGCTTTACCCCGCAGTGGGCGGCGCGGCCCGAGTTCGTCGGTCAGGGCCTGGACCGCGGTGAGTTGAGCCGCACGCCGCCGCGGCTGGAGCCCTGGCGGACCTTCGTCAGCGAGGTGGCTCAGTTCAACGCCGGTCGCAACGTGATCGCCTACGAGATGTGGAACGAGCCGGACCTGTCGGGCTTTTTCCGCGGCAGCACCGACCAGTTCATGGAGATGTTCCGGATCGCCAGCGAGCAGGTGGAGCAACACCACCCGCAGGCCGTGATGATCGGAGCCGGGATCGCCACGCTCGGCGGCCACGGCGGGCACAATCTCAACCCGGACATGATCGACCGGACCATCCTGGCCTCGGACCTCTACGAGGCCATCGGGCTGCACCAGCACGGCACGTTCGACAATTTCGTCACCGGCATCGACGGCCGACTGGCGGCGCTGCGGGCCCAGCTGCCCAGGCCCCGGCCGCTGTTCTTCACCGAGACCGGCGTGCCCGACGACGACGGCGCCCGCCATGCCCACACGCTGGTCAAAAAGATCGTCTTCGCCCGGGCCCGCAACACGATCGGGTTCACCTGGTTCGTGCTCGCCATGGGCCACGAAGACCACTTCGCGCTGGTCAACTTCCGCGACCGCTCGCCCCGGCCGCAGCTGGTCGCGTACAACGAGCTGGTCAAGCTGATGCGGCCCGTCGAGTTCGTCGCCGAGCACGACATGGGCCCCGGGGCGTGGGCCATCGAGTTTGAGGGCGACGGCCAGCGGCTGCTGGTCGCCTGGGCCGAGCAGTCCTCGGCGGTCGGCGAGTCGGTCGTCGTGGCCGTGCCCCACGGGGCGACCGTCGAGCGGATCGACATCATGGGCAACGCCCAGCCGCACCCGAGCCGTCGCGGCCTGGCGTCGCTGGCGCTGACCGAGCAGGTGCAGTACCTGCGGGTCAGCGGCGCGGCGGCCGGCCAGTCGCGGGTCGCCGGGTCGCTGGCATCGTTTGAGCAGCAGGTGTTCGGCGAGCCGGGTCGGCAGGTCCAGGCTGCGGCCAGGCTGCTGAACCCGACCGAACAGCCGGCCAGCTACGACCTGACCTGGCAGGTGACCGGGGCCGACCCGGTGACCCAGTCGCTTGAGGTCCCCGCCGGCCAGAGCGTGCGGGCGACACTGCCGCTTCGCATCCCAACGCCGCAGGCCGACGGTCCGGAGCCCGAGGTGTCGTTGAATTATCAGCTGCAGGGCACGGAGTTGAGCGGCACGCTGACGATGCCCATCGGCGTGGCCCAGCTCATCCCCGCCGCCGGCCCGGATGGCCGAGAGCCGGACTTCACGCTCGACCAGCTGGACGAGACGATCATCAACGTCAACCAGAACGACCCCAACCGCCGGGCCCTGGTCTGGACCGGCCCCGAGGACCTGAGTGCACGGTTGTGGCTCACACGCAGCGACCGCGGCATCGAGCTGTGGGCTCACGTCCGGGACGACGTGCACGTCCAGCCGTTCCCCGCCGACGAGATGTGGAAGGCCGACTCGCTGCAGTTCGGGTTGCAGGTCCCCGGCCAGACGGGCTTCTGGGAGTTCGGCGTGTCGGTCGGCGACGACGGGCCCCGGGCGTACACCTTCAGCACGCCCACGGGCATGGCCGACCCCACCGACCAGCTCGAGGTCGACGCCCAGATCGTCGACGGCGGCGTGAACTACCACGTCGTGCTGCCCGACGACGCGATCCAACTGCCCGACGACCAGCCGTCGCTCGCGTTCAACCTGATCGTCAACGACGACGACACCGGCGACCGCGAGGGCTGGGCCCAGATCAGCGAGGGCATCGCCCGCGGCAAAGACCCGTCGGCGTTCCCGCTGCTGTTCTTCACTGACTGACCACAACCTCGCCGGCGTGGGCCAGCGGGATCGGGTCGTAGTCGCCGCCCGCGCCGCGGGACCGGATGGCCCTTTGAACGTGCCGCCCCGCTGCCAGCCCGTGGTGAAATGGGTTTGCATCGATCGGGCGTGACCCAACGCCCCGCCACGAACGGCCCGATCTTGATCCGCGTCCGCCCAAGCACTCCAGGCCACCGGGCGATCAGGCGTCCGACAGCCCCGGCCGCCGGGTGTGCTCGCGACGATACTCCCCGGGCGTCTGCCCGGTCGCCTGCTTGAACGCCCGGCCAAAGTTGTGCACCAGCGAAAAACCGCACTGCGGGCCGATCAGCCGCATCGGCAGCCGCGAACTCCGCAGCAAGTATTTCGCCCGCTCCATCCGGATGCGGGCGATCTCCTCGTACGGCGTGCGGTCAAAGTGCTCGCGAAACCGCAGCTCCAGCCACCGCCGGCTCACGCCCATCGACTCGGCGACCTGGGCGACCGTGCACGGGTCGCACGCGTGCTGCCGCATGTGCCGCACCGTCCGCGCCAGCAGCGGATCGTCCACCGCCACCACGTCGCTGCTCTGCCGAGCCACCACCCCCAGCGGCTCCAGCGTCGTGACCCGCGGCGGCTCGCCCCCGTCCAGCAGCTGGTGCAGCACCGCCGCCGCCTCCCAACCCAGCTCCTCGTGCGGCAGGTCCACCGACGACAACGGCGGCGTCGCGATCTCGCACTGCAGCTCGTCGTTGTCCACGCCGATGATCCCCACCTCGTCGGGGACCGCCACGTCGCCCGCGGCCAGCCAACCCGCCGCCATCCGCCCCAGCGTGTCATGGGCGCAGAACAGCCCGACCGGCAGACCCACCTCGCGCAGCGACGCGCCCAGGCGATGCCACGGCACCGGTTTGCTGACGAATGGCGAGAGGTTGGTCACCGACAGGTCGCGCTCCCGCAGCCGATCTCGAAAGCTCTCCAGACGCCGCCGGGGGGCCTCGCTGTCGTCGCCTGCCGCGTAGAAGGCAAACCGCTCAAAGCCCCGCTCCATCAGGTGGTCGGCGGCCAGACGCCCCACCCCCTCGTCATTCACGCGGACGGTGGTCAGGCCCAGGTGCTCGAAGTGGGCCAGGCAGTTGACCAGCGGGTGCTCACGCCGCATCAGCTCCCGGACGAACGCATCGTCCGGCACGGCACAGATCGTCGCATCGTCCTCCAACCAGTCCGCGTGGCGCGGGCTGGCGGGCTTCATCTCCACCGCCAGCCGCCACGGCGGCCGACGCGTCTGCAGATACTCACTCACCCCCCGAATCACCCCCCGCCCAAACCCCCCGGATCCCTCGACCACGACGCGAACTTGAAGCCTTTGATGCGAGCCGGCTGCACCGCTTTCACTCATCGACCATCCTCCTGCTTTCACCGCCTGACCCACCTGAGGTTCAGCCGCACGCTCTAGCCTGCAGTATACGCGATCTGCGCATTAAATTGCGCAAGATGATCTTGTTGTGATTCGTCGCTGGCTCATAATCCTTTGACAAGGTCAAATTGAGGATCTCTCGACATCGCTGCTCCAGCGGGGGCAGATTCACCCGATCCTCTGGTTCGTGTCTTCATTCCAAAAGGAGAAGTCCCTTGAAGCATTTCCGCTGCCTGATTTTTGCCATCGCTACCGTCGTGGCGTTGACCGTCACCTCGACCGCTAGTGCTGCGATCATCGATGTGAAGGATGCCGTCGCGTTTGCGGATACGACGAACAGCTCGTTCAACGTCAACGTGAGCTCTGGAACTTCACAAGTGTTGGTCGTCGGCGTTGACTTAATCGCCCAACGATCGGTCACCGGCATCACCTACAACGGCTCGGCTTTCACGTCGGCCGGCGTGCGGCAGGTCTCAGAAACGCGTGGCAACGGCCAAGCCACAGAACTGTGGTACCTTGCAAACCCCGCCACCGGCACCAACACCCTCCAGATCGCGCTATCTGGAAGTGGCGGCAACTACGATGTCGCGGCGGTTGTCCTCGACGACGTCGATCTGACCGATCTGCCGCACGCTGTGGCCGGCAACAACTCCAGCGGAAGCAATGTGGCTTCTATTTCGACCCAGATCACGCCTTCAGCTGATGGGTCTGTCATCATCGATCTCGTGGGCAGTAACGCAACATCCGCCACCTTCACAACTTCAACCCACACGAAGCTTCTCGGGGGCAACAACGGTTTTGCTCTGGGTTCACGGACAGTAGACCCTGCCGCTCAGGTGACGAACACCTGGAACGCCAGCGCTTCGGGACGGACTGCTCACTCCCTTGCCGCCTTTGCTCCTGTTCCCGAGCCGACGAGCTTGGCCGTTGTTGCGATCGGTAGTGCCATCATCATCCCGAGACGCAACGGCAGGCGACGGCACGGGGCCGCGGCTCGAAGCCAGTAACGGACGCACCTGCCCTCTCGACGTCTTGGGTCGCAGCTCTTGGATGCGACTGCGCTTCATGCGCGCGTTGTTGCGCAGTCCGCTCTTGATCCGGCGTCGATCGCCGCGGATACTTGGGTGTCTTCCCGTCGTGAGGTGTCAGCAGATGGTGCATGTGTCCCGCCGATGCGGTTTTACGCTCATCGAGTTGCTGGTGGTGATCAGCATCATCGCGTTGCTGATTTCGCTGCTGCTGCCGGCCTTGGGCGGGGCGCGGGAGGCGGCTCGCGGGGTCGCGTGTCTGTCGTACATCCGGCAGGTCGGGGTCGGCATCGGGTCCTACGCCGCCGACGCCGATGGCTTTGTGCCGCCAGCCGCCCGGACCGTCGGCAACGTGCCGTGGTGGAACATCAACACCGGCACCAGTGCCGGCAGCGGCTGGGTTAGCCGGCTCGCGGAGCAGCGGTATGTCGCCCCCAGCGTCGAAGCGAACAAGGCCAAGGCCGACGTCTTCGCGTGTCAGTTGGACGAGACCGGCATCACGGCCGCCAACCCGACGATGCCGTACTACAGCAGCTACCGCGGACTGACGCACTACTTCTCCTTGGCGTACGGCTCGGGCGACCGCATCAACAACAACACCCCGCTGCGGCTGGAGCAGCTGGTGCTGCCTGCGATGGAGCACATCTCCTGGCACAACCCCGAGGTGTATGTCCAAGGTGGGGAGCCGGGGCTGTTCCCGATCCTCACCGAGGAGCACAGCACCGAGGGCCTCACGCAGGACCCGTGGGGCTTCACCTACGCCACCCAGGACCAGTTCGTCCCGCACCCGGACGCGGCCCGGGCCAACCTCATGAACGACCGGTCGGCCCGCCGCACGGCCCTGGCGTTCTGGCACCCCGACGCCGGGCCGACCCCGGTCAAATTCTACTTCCCGGGCAACACCCGCAATTGAAGCGACCCGCCATGATCGACCGTCGCCCCCGCTGCGCCTTTACCCTGATCGAGTTGCTGGTCGTGATCAGCATCATCGCCCTGCTGATCGCGCTGCTGTTGCCGGCCCTGTCGGCCGCCCGCGAGTCGGCCCGGCAGGTGACCTGCGCCAGCAACCTCCGGCAGGGGGCGGTCGCCGTCTTCACCTACGCCACCGATCACCGCAACATCCTGCCCCCCGGGGCCGCCCGGACCGGCGGGATCGACAGCGTCTACGAGGTCATCAGCGACGTCAGCGACCAGGAGAACGGGGCGGGCAACCCGCTGGAGTTTGGCAGGACGTCCGGCAACACGGCGTCGCCGATGTTCTGCCCGAGCTTTGAGAACCACCTCAACTCGACCTTCGCCCAGGAACGCTCGCACACCTACCTCTTCGTCGCCGACATCAACGAGGCCGCGCCGTTCAAGGACAACCAGACCGGCGCCAACCAGACGCAGTGGAACACTGACGACCGCTACGGCTGGCGTCGCCTGGATGACTACGCATCTTCAGCCACCTGCATGTTGATGGACGGCAACAAGTTCAACAAGCTCTCGCTCACCGAAGCGCAGGTCTGGGTCCCCGGGACATGGAACTCCAGCAACACCCACCCCGGCTTCCGTCACGGCGGCGACTCGGGCCCACGGCGGACCGTCGCCAACGTCTTGTTCATGGACGGGCATGCGGCGGGTCTGCAGGACAGCTTCTTCGAGTCCGCCAACGTGGACGACCGCGACGCCTTTGTCCGCAACCGTCAGCCGGGCAAGTGATCCGTGCCGCGATGCGGGTCGCCTACATCGGCTTGCGGTCGACCGTCTGGTCGTAGACCTCGAGCAGCTTCTCTTTGTCAAAGACCATCTCCCGGCGGGACAGGCCGGTGATGTCGTACACGTGCGTCAGCTCGATCGCGTCGACCGGGCAGGCCTCTTCGCACATGCCGCAGAAGATGCACCGCAGCTCGTCGATGTCGAACTTGATCGGGTATTTTTCGCGGTCGGGCCACGGAGCCTCGGCCCCCTCGATGTGGATGCAGTTGGCCGGGCAGGCGGTCGAACACATGAAGCACGCCACGCACCGCACCCGGCCGTCCTCGTCGCGGTTGAGCCGGTGCACCCCGCGGAAGTTGGGCACGTGGGCCCCGCCTTGCTCCACCGGATAGTCCTCGCGACGCTGCTCGGGATACTCCAGCACACGGTTGTTCTTCCGGCTGTGCCCGCCGACCGCCCCGACCATGTGCCGCATCGTCGTGCCCAGCCCCTTGAAGACCTCGGGCAGGAAGAACGACTCGGCCGCCGTCGCGTCCGGCTGGTCCACCACGATGATGTCGGCGTCTTCGACGGGCATGGGGTGAGTATATGCCCCGCCGGCCCCCAGCCGCGTGCAGCTTCGCCCGTCTGCCCGCGGGCTTATCGTCGGTCCGGGTCCGGCGTCGGCGCCAGCGGCACCTCGACCACCACGACCGACTCGGGCCCGACCGTCAGGTTTAGCGTTGGCGGCGTGAACGTGCCGTGGACCGGCGGCGTGATGCCCGCGGGCTCACCCGGGTCGGGCGTCACGACCCGCCGCATGTAGGCGTGGCCGAGGGTGGGCAGGGCCGCCAGGTCGATCGCGTGCGATCGCGACTGATCGGTCGTGTTGATCAAGTGGATATATAGGTGCGACCGATCGGCAGTCGCGGCGACCCCGTTGGGATTGACTTCCCCGTCGGTCGCCACGCCAACCGCATCTTGACCGCGGAACTGCATGTAGAGCCGCCGCGTCGCCACGCCGGCGTCGGACACATCGCGACCGAAGGCCACGCGGGACGCCAGCTCTGAGCCGATCAGGAAGTTCGCCCACCTCGCGGCATCCACGTGCTGCGGCAGCGAGGCGTCGCTGGCATCGCCCGCTTCGAGTGCCCAGCTGTACCCAAAGCTCCCGATCTCCCAGCCCCAACCAATGTCGCCGGGCACCACGAGATACTGAAACCGTCGACGGAGCCGCTCGTCGGACAGGACGCTCAACATGAACGCCCCCTCGGCCTGCGTCCGCGGTGCCCAGACGGGCAACATCATCACCGCCGAATCGTCCACGGCCCGCATCGCATCAGCGTGCGCCCTCAGCAGCCGCACCGCCCACTCCGCCGGGCTGACGTCGCTTTGCGAGGTGATCCGCAACGCCTCCCGGTAGAGCCGGCGGTAGTCGGCCCGACCGCCGATCACCCAGTACCGCACCCCCCACGGCTCATCGCGGCCGAACTGCTCACGCAACGCCGGCCAGTCGTCCAGCCAATCCGGTCGCTCCGCGCCCGCGTCCACGTTGGTAAACGCCACCACACCCGCCGCCCGCCGGGCCGCGTCCCGCATCGGCATTCGGCCCTCCAGCACATCCGCCAGCCTGATGCTCAGCACCGGCGAGGCGCCGACCAGGTCCGCGAGGTTCAGCAGCGGCACGTACGCCCCCGCCAACGCTTCGCCGTTGAGCCCCGCCGGCACGGAGCCCGCCGGCTGCCGCAGGATCGGCGGCCGCAGCGACGCCAACCGCTCGACGGCGTCGGCATCCAGCCCGTCGGCGCCCCGCCCGAGGTAGTCCGCCGGGTCCACCTCCAGCCCGAACAGCCGATCGTCCACCGGGTGCGACCGCTCCCCGCTGATCGTCACCTCCACCACGCCCTGCGGAGTCTGCGGCTGCGCCCCCGCGCCCCCCGCCAAACCCAGCGCCAGCGCGAAAGAAGCCGACGCTGAGCCGAAGGCGAAGCGTCTGGTATGCCCCAACCCCCACGCACACCCCGTCATCAGGAATCGCCACATCCCCCCAGCGTACCGCCGCGACCCGCAGGAGCCGCGGGTGTCAACCCGCGGCGTCCATGCCGCTCCCGACGCCGCGGATTCACATCCGCGGCTCCGCCAATCCCTACTCCACCCCATGCACCTGCAACCACCGCTCCAGCAACGCCACTTGCCACAGCTTGCTGCCCCGCAGCGGCGTGATGTGGTCCTCGGGGTTGTCCAGCAGCGACTGCACATAGTCCGCCTGGAACAGCGTCCGCCGCTTCGCCGCGTCGGTGTGCAGCGTCTCCCGGACCATCTCGAGGTAGTCGCCCCGCAGGTACTTCAGGGCCGGGACCGGGAAGTAGCCCTTCGGCCGATCGATGACCTCGGCGGGGATCACATCGCGGGCGGCCTCCTTGAGCACGTGCTTGCCGCCGGTCTTCTCCCACTGGGCGATGTCGCCGACCTTGTGCTCGCCCCGGACCCGCCCGGCCAGCTCGACGAGCTCGTGGTCCAGGAACGGCACGCGGGCCTCCAGCCCCCACGCCATGGTCATGTTGTCGACCCGCTTGACAGGGTCGTCGATCAGCATCGTCGTCGTGTCCAGCCGCAGCGCCTTGTCGATCGCCGCGTCGGCACCGGGCTGCCCGAAGTGGGCCTCGAGGAACGCCCCGCTGTGGTCGGCGCCCACCAGCGACGGGTCCAACGCCCCGGCCAGCTCCGCGTGGTCCCGATCGAAGAACTCCCGCCGGTACACGTCCAGCGCTTCGCTCGATGACGCCGAGAGCATCGGCGGGTACCAGTGGTAACCCGCGAACACCTCGTCCGCGCCCTGCCCCGACTGCACCACCTTCACATGCTTGGCGACCTCTTCGCTGAGCAGGTAAAAGCCGATGCAATCGTGGCTGACCATCGGCTCGCTCATCGCCGCGATGCACTTGTCCAGCTCCGGCAGTGCCCGCGAACTGTCGACCCGGATCTTGTGGTGGTCGGTCGCGAACCGCTCGGCGATGATGTCCGAATACTCAAACTCATCCCCCGCCTCGCCGCCGACGCTCTCGAAACCGATCGAGAACGTGTTCAGCCCCGTCTGCCCGCCCCTGGCCAGCAGCCCCACCACCAGCGACGAATCCAGCCCGCCCGACAGCAGACAACCCACCGGCACGTCCGCGACCATCCGCCGCTGGATCGCCTGTTCCAGCTCGTGCAGCACCCGCTGTTTCCAGTCGTCGAAGCTATAGCCCCGTTCGTCCTCCCGCGGGTTGAAATCCGCCTGCCAGTAAGTGCGCGACGTCACTTGGCCGTCCGGGTGGATCGTTAGCGTCGTGGCCGGGGGTAGCTTCCGCACGCCCTGGAGCACCGTGTACGGCGGCGGGACCACCGCGTGCCAGGTCATGTAGTGGTGCAGCCCCACCGGGTCCAGCGACGTGTCGATCCCGCCCCCGCCCCCGGAGAGCAAGGCCGGCAATGACGAGGCAAACCGCAGGACGGCCGGAGCTTTCGACGCCGTGGGCCCACCGACAAGCGGCCGCGTCAGCGGCGGGCCTTGGCTTCCGGGGGCGGGGCACGCGTAATACAGCGGCTTGATGCCTAGGCGATCTCGGGCCATGAACACCTTGTGGTCGTCGCGGTGGACGATGACGAAGGCGAACATGCCGTTGAAGTGCTCGACGCACTTTTCGCCCCAGGCGTCGTATGCCTTGAGGATGACCTCGGTGTCCGAGTTGTGGCTGAAGAATCTATAGCCCTTGCCCTCGAGTTGTTTGCGGAGCTCGGGGTAGTTGTAGATGCAGCCGTTGAACACGATCGACGTGCCCAGGTGCGGGTCGACCATCGGCTGGGCGGCCGAGGGGGACAGGTCGATGATGCTCAGTCGGCGGTGTCCCAGGGCGATCGGGCCCTGCCGGTAGCTACCCGCGGCGTCGGGGCCGCGGGGGGTCATACACGCGGTGGCTGCGCCCAGCGCCCCCATGTCCGGGGGGCCGTCATCGGTTCGCACTTCGCCGTAGATGCCACACATGCAGTCGCTCGATCGGGGTCCAGCAGGGCCGGCGGATGGTAGCGGGCCATCGCAGCGGGACACATTCTCGGAGCCGCGGATGTCAATCCGTCGGCTGGTGCAGCAGTCGCCGATGGCCGAGCCGCGGATTCACATCCGCGGCTTCACTCGCTGAGAAAGGCCCCCACCGCCGCGCCCGGGTCCAGCCGACGCGCCTCGGTCGCCGCCGCACTCGCCCCCGCCGCATCGCCCACGCGGTGGCGCAGCGCCGCCAGCCGCACCCAATGCACCGCCCGGTCCGGCTCCAGCAGCGTCAGCGCCTCCAGCTGCCACAGCGCCGCCTCGGCATCCCCGGCCTGCAGCGCCACGGCGGCGGCCCGCTCGCGATAGTCCGCCCGGTACGGCTCGCGGTGCAGCGCCCGCCGCAG
>CAZVBW010000069.1:21889-22851 GCA_964625505.1 uncultured Phycisphaeraceae bacterium | reverse complement strand
CCCCGGGGCCGGGCGCGGGTCCGACGGCGGCGGCGGGGCTGGAGCTGTCGGCCGCGAGGCTGGGGCAGCTGGTCGCCGAGAGCCCCGGCGTCGCCGCCTACCAGCGTGACCTGGCCCAGGTGCTGCTGGCGGTGGCCCGGGAGCGGGCGTACCGCGACGGGTTGCCGGCCTTGCGGCCGGCCGAGGCGCTTGACCCGGCGCAGGTGCGTTGGCTGGGCGGAGCGTTCGAGCCGCTGCGGGTGGTCGTCGACGAGCTGCTGGGCCCGCGGGTCGCGTCGGGGGCCGGCTCGCCGGAGGACCGCCGGCTGCTGGCCCAGGCGTTGTCGCAACTGGCGCGGTACCTGTCGGTAGCCAGCGGTGTGCCGGGCGCGGGCCGGGCCTACATCCAAGAAGCGGTCGAGGTCCTCGAGTCCGGCGGCCAGCAACCGGCGTCGACCACGCTGACGCTGCTGTCGCTGCTGGAGACGCGGGCGGATGTCTTGCTTCGGCTCGCCGAACAGCAGCCGCCCGAGGAGGCTCAAGCCACGCGGGACCGGGCCCAGCAGTGGATGACGCGGGTGGTGCAACTGTGGCGGCACCTCGCGGCGGAGCGGCCCGGTGAGGCCTGGCTGCTGGCGCGGATGGCGTGGGCGGACCGGCATCTGGCGCTGACGCTGGCGGAGTCGCAGGTGGACCGGCGGCGGGCGCTGCTGCAGGATTCGCTGCGGGCGTGGCGGGCGACGGCGTCGGCGATGAAGCGGGCCGGCGGCTCGGAGGCGGTGCCGCCGGCGGCGTCGGTCGCGCGGGGGCAGCTGCTGGCGTCGCACGGCCTGCTGTTCATGACGCCGGCGGATGATCCGTCGCGGGTCCAAGCGGGTCGTCGGCTGGCGCGGCGGGCGATGCACCTGCTGGACCAGGGCGGCGGGGATACGCAGCTGCTGGAGGTGGCGCTGGACGCGGCCGCCGGCCGGCGCGTCACCGCC
>CAZVBW010000069.1:20951-21843 GCA_964625505.1 uncultured Phycisphaeraceae bacterium | reverse complement strand
GGCGCGGCGGCCCGGGGACACGGCGGCCGCGCAGTCGGCCGAGCTGGTGTACCGCCGGCGGCTGTCAGACCTGCTGGCGTCGGGCGATCGCGAGTCGGCGGCGGCGCTGCTGCGGGCCACGGCGGACACGCTGCTGCGGGTCGTGGCCGACTCGCCGGACGCGGGGCCCGCGGCGCAGCGGCTGGTGAACCTCTCGGGCTTTCGGCTGCGGGACGTGCTGCCCGGCGCGGCGGGCGACGCGGCGGTGGCCCGGTGGGCCGACCGGCTGGCACGGATCGTGAGCGGGCACCGGCCGGGGGGCGAGACGTTTGGCGGGTTGCACCGGCACTGGCTGGAGATCGAGCAGCAGCGGCTGGCCCGGCTCGTCGCGGCCGGCGATGTGGCGAGTGCATTGGCCGCCGCCGACGCGTGGCTGGCCATGGCGGATCGGCTGGACGCGGCCCACCGCACACAGGTCACGCTGCTCACGCGGCGGCGGGCCTACGAGCGGGTCGTGGACGTGCTGGCCCAGGCGGGTCGGACCGACGCGGCGGTACAGCGGTTGAACCAGCTGCTCGCGGTGCTGGCCGCCGAGTTGTACGACGGGGGTCCGGATCGGCCCGGCGACACGGCGGGGGGCGACGCGGCCCAGGCGCTGGTGCAGGGGTACCTGCGGCGGGCCGAGCTGCAGGCGGCGGACGACCGGTCGGCGGCGACGCAGACGCTGCGGCGGGCCGAGGCGGTGTTGCTGGACCTGCTGGACCGTCGGCCGGTGGACGCGAGCCTGCACCGGGCGCTGCACCTGCTGCAGCGGCGGGCGGCGAGCGACTGGCCCGGGGCCCTGGAGCCGCGGCGGGTCATCGACCGCTACGGCGAGGCGCGCGATATGCTCGCCGTGGAGGGCACCAGCGGC
>CAZVBW010000069.1:0-20941 GCA_964625505.1 uncultured Phycisphaeraceae bacterium | reverse complement strand
CTCACCAAGCGCTACGGCGAGCTGATCGCGGCGTACCCGCAGCAGGACGTGGTGCGACAGGGCCTGTACCGCCAGCTGGTGGTGACGGCGGCGGGCTCGAGCGACGCGGCGGCGGCCCAGCGGGCGGTCGATGTGTACCCCGGGCTGGCGGCGCGGTATGTCGCGGTGTGGCTGGACCGCGCGGCGGGGTTGAGCCGACCGGGCTTTGGGGCCTTGCGGGAAGCGATGGACACGGCGGCGCAGGCGGGGCCGCAGACGGGGGCGGCTGATGTGGATGCGGCGTGGGGCTACGAGGACCCGGGGCTGCTGCGGTGGGTGGACCAGGTGCTGACGGCGGATGCGGAGTGATGCGGTCGCCTGCCGGGAGTGGGCTGGCGCCCGCCCACGCCTGAAGGCGTGGGCTTTGGAAGAGGCGGCTCAGACCTTCTGGATCTCATCGGACTTGCGGGTGACCGCCTGGTCCACCTTTGCTTCGTACTGCTTGGTCAGGTCCTGGACCTGATCCTTCGCCCCGCTGGCTTCGTCTTCGGACACACCGGCCGACTTGTCCTTGGCGGCCTGGTCGATGTGCTTGTTGGCGTCGCGGCGGGCATTGCGGATGGTGATCTTGGCCTGCTCGCCCATCTGCTTGACCGAGCCGATGAGCTGCTGCCGGCGTTCGCCGGACAGGGGCGGGATGTTGAGGCGGATGACCTTGCCGTCGACCTGGGGGTTGAGCCCGAGGCCGGCCTTCTCGATGCCTTTGGCGATGTCCTTGACTGTCGACGGGTCGAAGGGCTTGACCATCAGCTGCGTGGGCTCGGGCACGCTGACCGAGGCGACGGACCGCAGGTCGGTCACCGCGCCGTAGGCCTCGACCTTGACGAACTCGACCAGCCCGGTGCTGGCCCGGCCGGTGCGGACCCCCTGCAGTTCGCTGGTGAGGTATTCGAGCGCCTTGTCCATGGCGTCTTCGGCTTCGAGCAATATCTCGTCGATGTCCATCGGGTGTCTCGGGTGGGATGCGTGCCCGGCGTCAGTCGGCCGGGTCGGGGACGACGGTGGTGCCCAGCGGCTCGCCGCGGACGACGCGGCTGATGTGGCCGGGCTGCTTCATATCGAAGACCACCACGGGGATCTGGTGCTCACGGCAGAGGTTGAACGCGGCGACGTCCATCACGCCCAGCCGCTTGCTGATCGCCTCATCGAAGCCGACACGCTCGTAGCGTGTGGCGTCGTCGTGCTTGTGCGGGTCCTTGTCGTAGACGCCGTCGACCTTGGTGGCCTTGAGCAAGGCGTCGGCACCGATCTCCCGGGCCCGCAGGGCGGCGGCGGTGTCGGTGGTGAAGAACGGGTTGCCCGTGCCGGCGACGAAGATGACCACACGGCCCTTCTCGAGGTGACGCAGGGCGCGGCCGCGGATGAAGGTCTCGGCGACCGCCGACAGGTTGATCGCCGAGAGCACGCGGGCGGGCTGGCCGGCCTCTTCGAGGGCTTCCTTCAGGGCCAGGCCGTTGATGACGGTGCCGAGCATGCCCATGTTGTCGGCGACGGCCTGCTCGAACTTGCCGCTGGCGGCGAGGCTGGCGCCGCGGATGATGTTGCCCCCGCCCACGACCACGGCCAGCTCGACGCCCTGCTGGGCGGCCGAGGCGATCTCACCGGCGATCAGGTGCAGCTCCTCCGGGTCGATGCCGAACTTGCCGGGCTTGCTGAACGCCTCGCCGCTGAGCTTGAGCAGCACGCGGCGGTAGCTGGCGTGGCCCGCGGAGGCGTCGGCGGTGGAGGAGGCGTCGGGCATCTGGGCTCGCACGATAACGCCAAGGCCCCGGAAGATTCGGCAAGGCGGCCCGGGCCGCCTGCTAGCGGAGGTTGCCGCGGTCGACCGGTTGCTGCATCGCCGTGACCAGCAGGTACTCGCCGCCGCGGTAGGTGTAGACCTGGCCGGTGACCAGAAACACCGCGCGGTCGCCGCGCTCGGCGACCGCGTCCTCCATCGTCCGCCGCATCTGGTTGGCCAGCAGCACCAGCGGCGGCTCGGGGGCGTCCGGGTCGTCGGCGTCCAGGACGAAGACGATCTCGCGGCCATCGGGCGAGCGGGTCACCCGGCCGGCCCGGCGAACCAGCAGGCTGCCCTCGCGGCGGGGGATCGCTTGGGGCATGCCCGGCGGCCCGGGCGCGGCGGTGCGGGACGAACCGCCGGGGCCCGCGGCTTCGTCCAGCCGGGTCCCCCGCTGGGCCCCGGCGGCCGGGCGGGCCGCCCCCATCAGGCCCCGCATCAGCCGGTCCGGGTCGTCGGCCGGGTCGTCGGCGACGTCGGCCGTGACCGGCGGGTCGGGCGGATCCGCAGCCGACGCGTCGGGGTCCGCTTCGAGCACGGAGCTGAGCGACGTGGGCAGCAGATAATTCTGGTCGCGGTACTGGTGGACCTGGCCGCTGAGGGTGAACAGCAGCGGCCCGTCGTGCTGGGCCTGCGCCGCTTCGAGGCTCTGCAGCAGCCGGGAGGGCTGGAGGATCATCGGCGGCAGCGGCCGGGTCGTGCTGGCCTGAGCGTCGGCGGCGTCGGCGGCGTCGGCATCGGGCGGCGTCGCACCGGGGGCCGTCTCCGCGGACGCGGGCAGGGGCAAGAACATCGGCCGGCCGGTTCGATCGTCAAAGCCCAGCCGACCCGAGCGGTCCACGAGGTACGCCCCCTCGCGGAGCAGCTGCGGCCTGGGCTCGCCGGGCAGCGGGCCCAGCACGTCGCGATCGACCTCGGCCGTGGCGGCGGGCAGGCCCACGCGGGTCGGGTGGTCGATCCGCTGGGGCTCCCGCTGCGGGGCCACCGTCGGCGCTGGGGCCCGCTGCTGCAGCAGCAGCCGCTCGAGCTGGTCCTGCTCGGTTTGGGAACCCGTCGAGTCGTCCCCGCCCGGGGCGGTGGCGGGCTGGGCCCACACGCCGGGTGTCCAAGCCAGGACGGCCCCCCACACAAGCAACCTTGCCAGCATCGTTCGGCTCCTTCCGTGGATCGGTGCGGCGGGGTCAGTCGTAGTCGCTGACGCCGCACTGCTTGAGGAAGCTGTGCGCCGCCTCGGCGGCGACCTGGAACACGTCCGCGCGGTCCATGTCCTTCAGCGACAGGTCGCCCGTGCCGCTGGCGCCCGTGGCCAGCACCGCGTCGCTGAACGCCAGGTGCGGCTCGAGCGTGCACGGCCCGGACCATCCGGCGCTCACAGCGTCGCTGACGATCCGCACCGCGTCCGAGTCGCCCTGGCCCATCGGCACGTGCTGGCCGTTGTTCTTCTGGTCCTTGAAGTGGAAGCAGTCGGTCTGGTCCTTGAGCTTCTGCCAGATGGACCAGCCGTCCTCGCCGGTGCGGGTGTAGTTGGCGAAGTCGTAGATCAGCTTGAACGTCTCGCCGTCGCGGAGCTCGGCGAGCGCCGCCACGTCGTCGGACTTGTCGCCGAAGATGTGCGACTCGTTCTCGTGATAGAGCACCAGGCCCAGCTGGCCGGCCTTGTCGCGGAGCCGCTTGAGCCGGTCGATCGACTGCTCCCGCCACTGGTCGTGGCTGGCGCCCTGCTTGTTGAAGTACGAGAACATCCGGACATCGGTGGCCCCGAAGACATCCTTCATCTTGGCCAGGTGTTCGAGCTTCTGCAGCTCGGGCTCGAAATCGTCGGCGATATCGATCTTGCCGATCGGCGAGCCGTACATCGCGACGGTGATGCCCGCGGCGTCGAGCTTCTGCTTGCAGGCCTTGGCGGCGTCGACGGGCAGGTCCACGATGTTGTGGCCGTCGACCATGCGGGGGTCGGTGTGCTTGATGTGGCCGCGCTGGAGGGCGGCGATCTGTTCGTCGGTCGAGCCGCCCGCCTCATCGGCGAACGCGCTGAGCAGCCATGTCATCGGGGTCAATCCTTGGGGGTGCCGCGTCGCGGCGGGAACAGGGGCAATCGGGGCGTGTGCGGGGGCGTTTAGGCTCAGTTGGCCGGTTCGGTTTCGACGCGGCCGGCCTCGAGCTCCTGCTCGATCGCGGGCGGCTCGGGGACGGGGCCGAACATCAGGTCGATGTCGCGGTCCGGGCCGGTCGTGCGGGGCTGAGGCTGCTCGGTGGGCGCCGGCTCGAAGGAGGGCGCGGGTTGGGTCTCGGCGGCCGGGGCGGTCGCGGGCTGCGCCTCGGCCCCGGCACCCGGCTCGGACAGCGGCACGGGCTCGGCCGCCTCGGCGGGGTCGACCGGCTGGGTCGCGGTGGGCATCGTGGCCACGTCCTGCGACGGCCAGGTCGGCGTCACGTGCGTATGCCAGACCCGCATGCCATCGGCGGTCCACTCGGAGAACGGCCGCCACTTCACGCGGACGGTGACCAGTTCGTGCCGGCCTTGCCGACCGGGGCGGATCACGTCGACCTCGCCGCCGGTGCCGCGTAGCCGAACGCCGCGGACTTCGTAGGTCCGGACGCCGGCGGTGGCCTGGGTCCCGGGCAGCAGGGCCTGGCCGGGCAGCCGTTCGACGACGGCGGCGTAAGTCTCGGGGGTCGCGCCGTCGGGGAGGATGACCTCGTAGTTGCCCGCGGGCCCGGTCGCCCCCTGGGAGGCGGTGACGGCTGCGGCGCTGGCCTGCCGCACGGGGCTGGAGTTGACGCCGTTGAGGGCGGTGTCGCCGCGCTGGGCCGGGACGTTGACGTACGTCGGGGTGGTGCAGCCGACGCTGAGCAAAGCGATCAGCGCGGCGGCGGCGGCGGGCGGGGCCACGCGGCGGAGCAGGTGTGTCAGTCGACGTGGGTGGGGCACGATCATCGATCGCGAGTGTATCTGATGATGCATATGATCGGGGGATGCCGCGAACCCCCGCTGTCTGCCTCGTGCTGGTGAACCTGATCGTGTGGGCGCCGGGCCCGTCGGCCGCGGGTCAGGAAGCGTTGGTGGACGAGGCGGGCCTTCAGGTGAGCGAGTCGCTGTCGCGGGCGGGCTGGTCGCCGGTGCGGGTTGAGGTGGAGCCGCTGGAGGTCCAGCCGACGCTGCTGGAGCGGGTCGGGCTGCAGCGGCCGGTCGCGCAGGCCAACCGCGAGTCGCTGGATCGCATGCTGGACGACCCATCGGGCGAGGCGGCGCTGCGTGAAGCGGCCGGCGGATCGCGGGCCCGGGGTCCGCTGCAGCAGCTGGGCGGGGTGCTGATCAGCCCGTTCCGCCGGGCCGGGATCGTCGGCGGGTCGGTCGAGTCGGACGCCGCGGCGATGCCCAGCGGGGACGTGGGGGCCGGGGCGGGCGGCGGGCCGTGAATTGATGAGGCGGGTCGTAGTGGTTGCCTCAGATCACGATCTGGTCAAGCGCAGCTTGCGCCATTGTCTGGCCCCCTCTCCCTCGCAGGGAGAGGGCCGGGGTGAGGGTTGCGGCCGCAGAGGCACGACCCAGCCCTACAAATCATCCGCAGACCCCACCCTCCCCCGGCCCCTCCCTCGGAGGGAGGGGTGGCAGAAGTTGGCAACTGGCGATCTCAAGAGTCAATCCGCGTGGGGCAGCTTGCACTCGCGGTCTTTGACGAGGGTGACGCGGTTGCCGCGGCGGTTAAAGCTCACGCGGGTCATGTAGGCGTTCATCAGCATGACGCCGCGGCCGTGGGGCCGGGTGAGGTTTTCCTCGAGCGTGGGGTCGGGCAGGCCGTCGGGGTTGAAGCCGTGGCCCTCGTCTTCGACGCTGATGGTGACGCGGTCGTCGGTGATGGACCACATGATGGACAGCTGCTTGTCCGGGTCGTTGTCGTTGCCGTGGCGGACGGCGTTGGCCAAGGCCTCGTCCAGGGCCAGGCGGATGGCGAAGAGGCATTCCTGACGGAACCCGCGGGCCTGGACCTCGTCCAGCAGCTGCTGCTGGACCTCCAACGCCGCACTCAACGAGGACGGGATGGTCCGCGTGTTGGACGCCGCGTTGTCCATGGGGTCGAGTCGGGTTCGTGTGGGGCGGCGAGGGCTTGCGGCAGGCGGGGGGTCGGGGTCGGTCTCGCACGGCCCGCTGCACCGGTCACGCGGGCCCAGCTTCCGGGGGGCGTCAGCTGAAGCTGGCCAGGGCGTCGGACCGGTCGTCGTGGATCTGGAACAGCTTGTTGAGCTTGGTGATCAAGAACACCTCGCGGATCTGCGGGTCGATGTTGGACAGCCGCAGTTGGCCGCCCTTTTCCTTGATCTTGGTGTTGATCTTGATCAGCGAGCCCAGGGCGGCGCTGGACAGGTGCTCGACGTGCTGGAAATCGATCAGCAGCTTGGGGTTGGTCTGCTCGTCGATGACCGAGCCGATGTGGTCGCCCATCGCGGTGATGTTGGCCTCCTCGAGGATGTTGCGGTCCAGCAACTCCACGATGGTGACCTCCCCTTCCTGGCTCACGGTCAGGTGGGCATTGGGTCCATTCATTGAGAGGCAACTCCAGCGGGCGGGCGGCAAGCGAACCGGGTCAACGGCTGGTGAACCTACCGCTTGGCTCGGCAGAGTGTCAAACGTTTGGCCCACCCGGAAGCTTAGTCCGCCTTGCGGCGGTCGGCCCGGTCCAGCGCAGCCTGGGCCTGGGAACCGGGGTGCTGCAGGTCCCAAAGCGCCGCGTACTTGAGCTGGGTGGTCACCGCGATCTTCTGCGCGACCATGATCCCAAACGCCCCGTCCTTCCACGCCCCTTTGAGCAGGTACACCTTCAACCCCGCCGCCCAGGGCCGAAGCAGCAGGTCATGCCACCGACACCGCCGGCCGCGCTGATGCATCTGCCGGGCCACCACCGGCAGCCGCGCGTCCAGCCGGGCCCCGCCGAAGTAGTCGTCAAAGCCCGCGGCGCTGACCCGCTTGTGCTCCAGGTGGCCCTTGAGGGTGCGCGTGCGACCGGGCCGGGCGACCCGCGCGTCGTGCAGCGCCTCGTCGGGCCAGTCCACCCGGTGCCGCTGCATCACCCGGCTCTGCAAGTCCGGGAACCACGCCCGCACCGGTCGGCCCAGCAGCCAGTTCTGCCGCGGCGTGAGCATCAGGTCCGCCTGTTCCCACGCCGAGTCGGGCAGGCCCCGCAGCTCGTCGGCCAGCTGGGGCGAGACCTCTTCGTCGCCGTCCAGCAGCAGGACCCAATCGTGCGACGCCAGAGACACGCCGTACCGCTTCTGCGCGGTGTAGCCCTGCCAGGGGTGCTGCTCGTAGCGGGTGGCGAAGCGGCGGGCGATCGCTTCGGTGTCGTCGTCCGAGCCGGAGTCCACGATGATCAGCTCGTCGGCCCACGCCGCGGACCGGCACGCCGCCTCCAGGGTGTCCGCGACGTTCGCACAGCAGATGACCACCGACATCGGCACCATCGCCGCACTGTAAAGCCGCCCGCGACGTGGAACCGCCACGCCGGCCGCCGCGTCGGTTTATCATGGGCCCGCTCTCGGACGAGCCGTCATGAACAAGAACTACAAGATCGCACTGGCCGCCGCCGCTGGCCTGTTTCTCCTCGTGCTGCTGATCGTCATGATCGCCGGCCCCGGCGACGACCCGGCCGAGCAACTCGAAGCCGCCGATACCGACAACGAGCTCGCCGACACCGGCGATGACGCCCCTTCCTGGGAATCCCCCAGCCCCACGGCCCCGCCCGCCCGCACGGGCAGCAACACCGCGAGCCCCGACACGCCCACCGGCTCCGCGGCCAGCACCCCCGCCCGCCCGTCGCTGGATCGCACCCCCGCCTCCGGTTCGGCCAGCAGCTCCGACACCCCGGCCACAGGCAACAGCCTCACCTTCGACCGCAGCGGTGCCGCCAGCCAGACCGGTGCCCCCGGCAGCGCCTCCGGCAGCGCTCCCGGCAGCTCCTCCGGCAGTGCCGCTGCCCCCCCCGCCCGCAGCGGCCTGACCACCCCATCGGGCTCGGGCACCACGTTCCGACCCCGCCCCGCGGGTTCGCCGGCCGCGGCCACCCAGCCCACCAGCGCGGCCAACCGCCCCGCCACGCTGAGTTCCCCCCCGACGCGCCCCAACAGCGGCACCGGTGCCCCCGGCAGCGCGTCCACGCCCGGCGCCACGCCCCGCACCGGCGGCTCGTCGACCACGTCCACGACCGGCTCGACCACCGCCAGCACCTACACGATCCAAGCCGGCGACTCGCTCTACGTGATCGCCCAGCGCGAGTACGGCAACGGCGAGCTTTGGGACGAGATCGCCCAGGCCAACCCGTCGGTCGACCCGCTGCGTCTCCGCGTGGGCCAAACCCTCCGCATGCCGCCCCGCAGCGAAGTCATCTCCGCCCAGGCCCGCCAGCCCGCCGAGGACCAGCCGCCCCGCCCGGGTCAGCCCGGCAGCTACGAGGTCCAGTCCGGCGACTCGCTGTCCCGCATCGCCCAGCGGTTCTACGGCGACCCGACCATGGCCGACATCATCTGGCAGGCCAACCGCTCGACCATCGGCAGCGACCCGGACCAGATCGTCGTGGGCATGCGGCTGACCATCCCCCCGGACACCCGGCCCAACGCCCAGCGACGCTCGTCCGGTTCCGGGGGCGGGGGCCAGTGATGCACATCTGGGTCACCGGCGGCGCCGGCTTCGTCGGCGCCAACCTCGTCTACCGCCTGCAGCACCAGCACCCCGACGCCCACCTGCTGGTCATCGATGACCTGCGGACCGGCACGTTCGACAACCTCTGCCGACCCGACCAGCCGCCGTTTGGCGGCACGGTCATCGCCCGGCCGCTGCATGAGATCGACCTGGCCCGGCTTGCCCAGCGGCGGCCGCCGGATGTGATCTACCACGAGGCGTCGATCACCGACACCACCGTCGATGACCAGTCGCTGATGATCCGCGACAACCTCGAGCCGTTCGAAGACCTGCTGGACCTGGCCGTGCAACGCGGCATCCCGCTGGTGTGGGCGTCCTCGGCGGCGACCTACGGCATCGAGGCCAACGGGGCCACCGCCGCCCAGCGGCCGTTCGAGCTGGGCGACGCCGGCCACCCCGCCAACGTCTACGGCTTTTCCAAGTGGCTCATGGAGAACGCCGCCCGGCAGCAGCTGCAGCAGCACCCGGACGCTCACATCGTGGGCCTGCGGTACTTCAACGTGTTCGGCCCCGGCGAGCAGAACAAGGGCAAGATGGCCTCGATGATCCACCAGCTCGCCGGGCAGATGCGGGCCGGCCAGCGGCCCCGGATCTTCACCGATGGCAGCCAGGCCCGCGACCAGGTGGTGGTCCACGACGTGGTCGGCGCTACGATGGCTGGTGCCCGCGAAGGGGCGAGCTCGGGCGTCTACAACGTCGGCAGCGGCCAGACGACCAGCTTCAACCAGATCGTCGCCGCCCTGAACGACGCGATGGGCACGAGCCTCGAGCCCGAGTACATCGACAACCCCTACAGCTTCTACCAGGACTACACCTGTGCCGACCTCACCGCGACCCGCGATGGCTTGGACTGGCAACCCGAGCACGACCCCGCCGACGCGATCGCCGACTACGCGCGGTGGCTGGTCGAGCATGCGTGACACGATCGGCGTCGCATTAGGCCTCCCCTCCCTCTCAGGGAGGGGCCGGGGGAGGGTCGGGCCTGCACTGGGGCGAGCGGGCTTCGTCGCTGCGTCCCGTGGCCTGCGACCCTTACCCCAGCCCTCTCCCTGCGAGGGAGAGGGGGCCAGAGGTGGCCACGCGTGGTGGTCCCGCTCATGGATGGCAGCTGCCATTCTTATGCTGCTGTGCACGACGCCCGTCATGGCCCAAGCCACCCAGCCCACCCCCGCAGAGCGGACCGCCCCCACCGCCGATGCCGACACCGCAGACGCACCCAACCCAGTGCGCCCCAACAACCTGCCCGAGGGGTTTGTCGGCGAGGCGGACGTGCCCGAGGGCTTCCCGCTGCCGGGCCCGACCGGGCAGGCGGTGCTCAAGCAGTACCCCGCACACCGCCTCGCGCAGACGCCGGGGGGTGGCCGGGCTTTCATGCAGCTGTTCTTCCACATTCAGCGCGAGGACATCCCGATGACCTCGCCGGTGGTCATGGCGGCCACCGAGAACGAGGCCGGCGAACCCGATGGCTGGCAGATGGCTTTTCTCTACCCGGATACGCAGACCGGACAGACCGGGCAAGACCCGCAGAACGCCGGGGTTCAGGTGGTCGACGCCGAGCCCATGTCGGTGGTGAGCTTCGGGTACTTCGGCCGTGGCAACCCGCCCGAAGCGGCCACCGAGGCGATTGCGCAGTGGCTTCAGGAACACCCGCAGTGGGAGGCCCAGGGTCCGATGCGGCGTTTGGGCTACAACAGCCCGATGGTCCCGGTGCAGGACCGCTACTGGGAGGTGCAGCAGCCCGTGCGTCCCGCGGGTGAAGCATCCGACGATGCGGCCGACGCGGCCGATCCGGTCGACGCCGATTGACGTCCTGCCAAGAGCGTTAGAATCCCCGTCTCGCCAGCGTAGCTCAGTGGCAGAGCAATGCTTTCGTAAAGCATAGGTCAGGGGTTCAAATCCCCTCGCTGGCTTTGGCATCACCCGTATCGGCGCGTGAACCCTTCACTTGACGCCCTAGATCGCCGACCTCTGAGGTATCCTTCAGGTGGGAGACCTCATGTCACATCGCTTTGTCGGGTTGGGTGCATTGGCCGGCATATGCGTATCCGCTGCGTCGGTCGCCGGCGCTCAGCCGCTGCCACAACCCGACGATCCTTACCCCGCGTTGATCCCGCAGGCCCCGGGAGGCCTTGAGTTCATCGAGTTTGCGACGCTGCCGGACTCGGCCGGCGCCCCGGCCCGCATGAACCTGATGACCGACGACCCGCTGGGGCGGCTTTTCGTCAATGACCAGCGTGGCCTGCTGTACCGCGTGGCGAACGACGGCTCGTCGGTCAGCACGTACCTCGACCTGGCCAACGGCCCGGGCATCGACCTGACGTTCGCCCGGGGCGAGCTGGGGTTCCAATCGTTCGCGTTCCACCCCGACTTCGCCGCTCCCGTCGGCGCGGCCGGCCGGGGCAAGCTGTACACCATCCACAGCGACACGGACCTCGCCCCCACCCCGACCTTCGACCCCGGTGGCCCCAATGCCGTCCACAGCGTCCTTCTGGAGTGGACCACCGCCGACCCCGGCGGCGACACGTTCACCGCCACGGCCGCCCCGCGCGAGCTGATGCGGCTCGAGCAGCCCTACGACAACCACAACGCCGGCATGATCGGCTTCAACAGCTCGGCCAACCCCGGCGCCGACCGCGGCAACCTCTACATCTCCATGGGCGACGGCGGGTTCACCGGCGACCCGCTGGACACCGGCGAAGACCGCAGCAACCCCTACGGCGGCCTGATGCGGATCGACCCGCTGGGCAGCAACAGCGACAACGGCCAGTACGGCATCGTCGCGGACAACGTGCTCGCCGCCGACACGGACTCCGGCACGCTCGCCGAGCTTTACGCCACGGGCTTTCGCAATCCCCAGCGATTTGGCTGGGACGATGACGGCCGGATGTTCCTCGGCGACATCGGCCAGGAGCTCATCGAGGAGGTGAACCTTGTGGTCAACGGCGGCAACTACGGCTGGGACGTGCAGGAAGGCAGCTTCAACTACGAGGGCACCGACCGAGCCGACCTGATCGACCCCGCCGCCGAATACGATCACGACGGCACCTTTGTCGATCCGTCTCTGCCTAACCGCGCCATCACCATCGGCGACGTCGTCCGCGGCAGCGGCATCGACGCCATCGACGGCCAGCTGATGCTGGGCGACTTTCCCAACGGCATCCTCATGGTCCTCGATGTCGACACCGACCCGCTCAACGGCGGTCAGGACGGGCTGACCGAGCTGCTCCTGCTCGACGACAGCGGCGACCCGATCCGGCTGCTTGACCTCATCAATGCGACCCGGGCCAAACGCTACCCCACCCTCGGCAACACTTCCCGCGCCGACCTGCGATTCAGCACTGGCCTGGACGGCCAGCTGTTCCTGCTCAACAAGCGCGACGGCGTGATCCGGCAGGTCGTGCCCGAGCCGGGCGTGCTCGCGATGCTCGCCCCGCTGGGCGTGATCGCGCTGCGGCACCGCCGACGGGCGTAAACCGCCGCGTCAGCCGGCTAAGACCGTCCCAATGCCATCCCCACCGACGAGCCGCGACCGTCAGGGAGCGGAAACTCACCGCAGGGGAGTTCACCGCCCACCGTCCAAGCGGGCGTGCCACCTGCCAGTCCACCGGCCCCACCCGATCCGCGGTTCGCGACTGGACCCGCCTGCGGCGGGTGTGCGCTTCCTGACGGTCGCGGCTCGTTGATGTCTTGGTTCAGATCCCGTCGCCGGCGATGAGTTCGATGAGTTCGCCGTCCGGGCCGTGGACGAAGCTGTAGTGGACCATCGGCCCGGCGTCGGGTTGGCCCGGCGGGCTGAGCCGCAGGTGCTCGGGGGCTGAGGCGGCCCGGGCGCCGGCCTTCAGCAACCGGCGGTGGTCCGCCGGCACGTCGTCGCTGGCGATCGCGAAGTGCACGAGCGCGCCTGGCACAGCTGACCGCCCATCGAATGCGGCACCCGGGGCGTCGCCCATCGCTGCTCCGCCGGGTGTCTCGAACAGCTCGAGCCGGCAGCCGCCGGCCAGGTCGAGCATCGCCACCTTCAACCCGTGCTCCTCGAAGATCAGCACCCGCCGTGCCCCCAGGGCCTCGCGGTAAAACCGCATCGACCGGTCGAAGTCGGCCACCGCCAGGCCCACGTGCTGCATCGCCCGGGCCGGCACGCGCCGCGGCACCAAGGTCACGTCGTCTTCGGCGACGGGTCGGCCGCCGGCGTCGATGCGGAAGTCGATGGGCTTGAACGTCCCGTTGTTCGAGTTCTCCGCCGAGCACGCGGTGAGCCCGATGATCAGGTCCCGCTGAGCCCGGAGGCTGATCGAGTCGCCGGGGCCCGAGTGGGGCGTGCCGATGGTGAGTTCGCCGGTGTCCGCGTCGGGCACGACGTTCATAAACAGGTTGAGCGTCGTGGGGATCTGGTCGGGCCCGATGCCAAAGGCCGCGAGGTTCTTCGCGAGGTTGCCGAAGCACGACGGACGGGCCTGGTGGATGCCGTAAAGCTTGGCGAACATCTCCTGGCTGCAGGGCGTGAGCAGGAAGTCGTGCCGGCCGGCGGTGTCGGCCTCGATCACGAGCATCGGCTCGGAGCGGTTGGAGTACAGCGTGTCGCCGACCCGCGGGTAGATGCGGTTGGCGTAGTCGATGGTCCGGCCCGCGCTGAGCTGATGATCCGGGTCCGCCGCGTCGTAGGCCAGCAAGTCCGAGACCTGCTCTCCCTCCGGGTCGATCACATGCAGCAACTCCCCCGCCCGCAGCACAAACGCCGCCCCGGTCCGCGGGGCCATCCGCACCGCGGCCCGGCGGGGATCGACCGCCGCCTGGACCCCGTCCAGCAGGACCCGCGTCCACGTCGTTTGGACACCACTCACCCGCCGCCCCCGCCGCCTTGGCCCGGGCCCCCGCCCGCGAACGGGCACGCCGTGAACGGCGCGGTCCAGCCCGCCGGATGACGCCGGCCCGAGTACTGCCGGGCCTCGCTGTCGCTGCCGTGGTCGGCCAGCTCGGGGTTGGGCGCGCCCTGCAGCTGCTCGTCGCGGCGGCGGATCGCGTGCTTCATCCGCTCGTACCGGCCCTGCTCCCGCAGCCGATCGAATTGGCTATGCAGGTTCCACACCAGCGTCGGGTACGGGAACTTGCGGGCGTCCCGGCTCGCCGCTGGGTGCATCCCCACGATGAAAAACCCCTCGCCGCCCATCGAGAACGAGAAGTCCGGGTCCGCCGGGTCCCGCTTGACCCGCGGGTCCCAGCCGAACACCTCCGCGTCGAGCCGGTGCATCTCTTGCAGCTGCTGCCACAGCAGCTTCTCGAAGTGCACCTCGCTGGTGATCCCAGGACCGTCGAACACCGTCAGCAACGTCGCGAACCTCGCGTCGATGCCCTCCGCCGCAGCCGCAAACCACTGCACGTCCCGCGCCGCCGCGTCCACCGCCACCGCCGAGCCCAATGGCCCGTAGTTGCCGAGCCGGTAGCTGCCCTGCGACAGCGTCGACTTCGCCCCGACGCACGGGTACGCGCTGTGATCCACAAACGCCCGCAACGCCGCGTGCGTCGCCGCAAGCACCGGCCCGGGCGAGGCGTCGGCCACACCGCGCGGTGCGACCCGCACCAGCTGGTCATCATCGCCGAGTCGCCAGAGGTGTTCTGACGGCTCGACGCGGTGGCCCGGCAGTGTGGCGGTAGGGGTCATCAAAACCTCGCAGCAAGCCAATCGGCTCCGGCTCAACCCGGTGGACGCCTGACGTTAGTGGTGCCGTTGGGCTGCCGCTACCCCCGCGTGCGAAGCTACGCCCAAAGCGTCAAGCCCAAAGATGCAGTACCCGGCCGGGGCGCACGCCCGCGCGCCCGCGGCGGCGTTAACCTGCGGGCATGCGATTCGAGTTGGTGGACCATGTGGTCGAGCAATCGCCCGAGCGGTTGATCGCGGTCAAGGTGCTCTCGGCGGCGGAGGAGTACTTGCAGGACCACTTCGAGGGGTTCCCGGTGATGCCGGGGGTGATGATGCTCGAGGCGCTGGTGCAGGCCGGCCGGAAGCTGGTGGAAGCCCGGGGCGGGTCCGCCGACGGGCCCTGGGTGGTTCAGCAGGTGCGGAATATCCGGTACGCCGCGATGGTTCGGCCCGGGCAGGCGCTGCGGCTGGAGGTGACGCTGCGTGACGCCGACGACACCGCGGGGGTCTACCAGCTGCAGGGCGTGGGCGTCGTGGACGACCAGCAGGCGGTGCAGGGCCGGTTCACGCTGGTGGCCGCCCGGTCGCTCGCGGCGGCGTAGTGTCAAGGCGTCGTTAGACTGCCGGGCTTGACCCGCAGAAGCCGCAAGGAATGAGCGCGATGACTGACGAGCAGGTGTACGAGAAGGTGCAGGAAGTCCTCGAGGACGCCCTGGGCGTGGACGAGGACGAGGTCACGCCCGAGGCGACGCTGGTCGGCGACCTGGGCGCCGAGTCGATCGACTTCCTGGACATCGTCTTCCGACTGGACAAGGCGTTCGGCATCAAGATCGATCAGGGCGAGCTGTTTCCCGAGGCGGTGCTCAACGACCCGCAGTACGTGCAGGACGGCGAGATCACCGACGCCGGCCTCGCCGAGCTGCGGACCCGCCTGCCCCACGCCGACCTGTCCGCGGTCGAGCAGGACCGCTCGGTCGACAACTTCTCGAATGTGTTCACGGTCGACGCGATTGTGAAGTTCGTGCAGTCCAAGCTCGCCCAGCAGGCCTGACCCCGGCAGTGCCACTTCAGTGGCACTGCGGCTTGACCCGCCCCCCGGCTCCCGACTTGCCCATGCGCTGGATCTGGATCGACCGCATCACCGAGTTCGAGCGCGGCGTCCGCGCCGTCGCGATCAAGAACATCACCGCCGCCGAGGACGTGCTCCACGACCACTTCCCGGCCCGCGCCGCCCTGCCCGCCGCCGGGCCGCTGCCGCCGCGCCCCGCCCGGCCGCCGATGCCCCTCATGCCCCACCCCCTGGTCATCGAGGGCATGGCCCAGACCGCCGGCATCCTCGTCGGCCACGCCAACGACTTCCGCGAAAAGGTCATCCTTGCCAAGATCGCCAAAGCCTCCTTCACCGCCACCGCCGGCCCCGGGACCACCCTCCGCTACACCGCCAGCATCGAACGCCTCGACGACTCAGGCGCCTCCACCGCCGGCACCGTCGACCGCCTGGACCCGCTCACCGGCCACGCCACCCCGATGGCCCACATCGAGCTGATGTTCAGCCACATCGACCAGAACCGCGCCGGCACCGTCTTCCCCGAGCACAACTTCGTCTTCGGCCCGCAGTTCCGCGAACTGCTGGACCGCAGCGGGATCACGTAGCGCCATTGCTGGCGTTCGAACCAACGCTGTCGGCGATGCGTTCGCCACACCGTGCCAACCCATCGACACCCCCGCCCCGCCGGCAGTGTCACTTCAGTGACACTGCCCACCCGGGAACCTCCGCACTTCCCACGCATCCAACCCCGCGGGTACAACACACCCCACATCCGATCCCCGCACCCCGCACCCCGCGACCCGCACCCCGACCCCCCCCCGAAACCCACCCATGCCCCGACTCCTCCTCACCGCCCTGCTGCTCGCCACGCTCGCCGGCCCCGCCCTGGCCCGCGTCCGCCTGATCACCCTGCCGCCGCGCGAGCGGGTCGAGGTCCAGCTGGACCACCCCGAGGTCACGCTTGTCGAGGAGGTCCGCGTGGTCCCCTTGGTGCAGGGCACCAACCAGATCGACTTCGCCTGGGGCGATGCCCAGATCGATCCGGAGACGATCGTCTTCCGCGTGATGGAAGCCATCGGCGACGACGGCATGGAGGTCCGCCTCATCGCCGTCAGCAAGCCGCCCAACGAGAACGCCCTGACCTGGCAGGTCTTCAGCACCGCCGCCGGGTCGGCCCGGGTCCGCATCAGCTACCTGCTGGGCGGGCTCAACGAGTCGTTCGCCTACCGCGCGGTCGCCAGCCCCGACGAGCAGACCCTCACCCTCAGCCAGTACGCCCGCATCACCAACTTCGCCGCCGAGCAGTTCGGCGACACCGACATCTTCGCCGGCATCGGCGACGCCTTCACCCGGCCGCTGGGCAGCAACCAGACGATCGAGGTCCTGCTCAACCGCTTCGAAGAGGTCCAGGTCGACAAGACCTACACCGCCGACGCCCACGCCCACGGCTACCTCGACCGCGCCCAGGACCGCCTCAACGTCCCCATGCACTACGTGCTGCACAACGACCAGGAGCACGGCCTGGGCCAGGGCCTGCTGCCCTACGGCAAGGTCCGCATCTTCCAACAGACCGCCCCCCCCGCCCCCGGAAATGGCGACGGCGAGGATGACGCTCCGCAAGACGATCGGCCCCGCATCCCTTCCGGCGGCTCCGCGTTCCTCGGCGAAGACTGGGGCCAGCAGACCCCCCGCGAAGAGGCCATGCGGCTCTACGTCGGCCTCGCCCAGGACGTCCAGGTCCGCCGGCAGATCGCCGACCGCGACGTGATCGACCGCCCCGCCAACGTGGTCGATCAGCACGTGGTCCTCCGCTACACCGTCCAGAACTTCAAGGACACCCCGGTCACCCTCAACATCGTCGAACAGATCGAGGCCCTGCGTCAGGAGGCCGGCATCCACAGCGGCCAACCCGCCAGCTGGCGCATCGGCGACCGCACCACCCTCGAAGGCGATGCCGACCCCGAGCACACCAACCAGAACACCCTCACCATGCCCGTCGAGCTCCCCGCCCGCCAGGGCGACGAAGCCGAAGAACTCGAACTGCTCCTCCACCTCGTCTTCGAAAACCAGTGGTGATCGCGCTTTTCACTTTTCACTTTTAACTTTTCACCTGTGACTTCCCATGCGATACCTCCTCCCCCTGCTCGTCGCTCTGGTCCTGACCGCACCAGCAATCGCGCAACAAATCGATCTATCGACCGTCCCGCCCCGCGACGGCGTCCAGCTCACGATCTACAACAACGTCGACCTGACCCTGGTCCGCGAAACCCGCACCATCACCTTCCAGGAAGGCGTCAACCCGCTGCAGTTCAGCTGGGCCAACACGCTCATCGATCCCACCAGCGTCCAGATCGAGTTCCCCGGCGACGACGGCAACCTCCGCGTTCTGGACACCACCTACCCGCACGACCGCCCGCAGGTGCTGTACTGGAACATCGCCGCCGAACAGGCCGGCAACGCCCAGGTCCAGATCACCTACTTCACCTCCGGCATCAACTGGTCCGCCGACTACACCGTCATCGCCAACCCCGACGAAACCACCCTCCGCGTGGAGGGCTTCGTCACCGTGACTAACCACTCCGGCGAGGATTACGACGACGCCCAGGTCCGCCTGGTCGTCGGCAACATCAACCTGGTGGAACGCATCGCCGAACTCGCCCGCCGGCAGGGCTATCAAGAGCGAGAAGTCAACGAGAATCTCCGCCGACAGTTACTCCGACAGGCATCTCAGTTGGAGATGCTTGAAGCCGCCGACATGGCCCCCATGGCCGCCCCCGCCGGCGAAGCCGCCCAGGCCCCCCCCCAGATCATCCGCGAGGGCCTCTCCGAGTACTTCATCTTCACCATCGACGGCGTCCAGACCGTGCCCACCGGTTGGTCCCGCCGCATCCGATCCTTCGACGCCGCCGACGCCCCCACCGCCCTCGAATACCGCTACCGACCCCGCGAATACGGCAACCAGCTGGTCCGCCTCTACCTGCTGACCCACGACGACGACGCCGGCATGCCCGAGGCCCCGCTGCCCAACGGCACGTGGCGTGTCTTCCGCCAGCGCGAAGGCGGCGGCCTGTCCTACCTTGGCCAGCAGGACGTCCGCTACATACCCCTCGGCGACGAGGTCGAACTCAACCTCGGACCCGACCCGCACGTCGTCTTTTCCCTCACCCCGATGTATAGCTTCCGCGACAACATCTGGGCCAACATCAACGGCCGCGTCATCCGCCGCATCGACCAGCCCGGCGTTCAGATCGAAGACAACTCCCGTGTCATCGGCTGGGACCAGCACCTGGTCTTCGACCAGCACATCCGCAACAACCACGACCGCCCCATCACCGTCGAGGTCCGCCGGATGTACAACGGCGATGTCGAGTTCATCTCACAACTCGACCCCGAGCGCTACGACGCCAACACCGTCGAGTACACCCTCGAGGTCCCCGCCAACGAAGCGATCGACCGCCGCTTCGAGACCGTCCAATCCATCGGCCACAACCAGGCCCAGCGCGACATCGAACTGACCGCCGCCGACCCCGCCACCCCGCCCTGGCTCCCCGCCGACTGACGCCTCACGCCCGGGGTTCACCAACCCCGGGCCTCCGCCCCCGGCAGTGCCACTTCAGTGGCACCGCATCCCGCGGTACCCTCCTCGGATGCTCACCTCCCGCCTCATCCACCCCCCGCTCCAGTCCGCCCTGGGCCGGTCGGGCCACACGTCCCGGGTCCTCATCGCCGACGCCAACTTCCCCCACGCGACCAAGCGTGGGCCCCGAGCCGAGCTGATCCACCTCAACGTAATGCCCGGCCTGATCAGCTCCCCGCAGGCGCTCGAGGCCGTGCTCTCGGCCGTGCCCATCGAGGCCGCCGCGGTGATGCAGTACCACACCGACGGGCCGTACGCGATGAGCGAGGACCCGCCGATCTGGACCGAGTTCCGCCAGCTGCTCGACGCCGCCGACTTTAAGGAGCCGATGGCCCGCCACGAACGCTTCGACTTCTACGACAAGGCCTGCGGCCCAGACGTCGCCGTCACCATCGCCACCGGCGAGCAACGCCTCTACGCCAACATCCTGCTGGACATCGGCGTCATCTTCCCCGATTGATCGAAAGCCCACGCCTTCAGGCGTGGGCGGGCCCCCAAAGCCCCCCCCCCCGAAGCCGACAGCTGAGCGCAGCGAAGCGTCGGATCAACCCCCGACCTACACCAAGTCCGCCGCCGCCTACGAAGCCGCCTCCGCCGTCATGCCCGGCGGCGTCTCCTCCCCGGTCCGCGCCTATCACGCCGTCGACCGCTGCCCCGTCTTCATCGCCCAGGGCAGCGGCTGCCGCGTCACCGACCTCGACGGCAACACCTACATCGACTACGTCGGCAGCTACGGCCCGCTCATCCTCGGCCACGCCCCCGAGCCCGTCACCGCCGCCCTCACCAAGACCATCCGCAAGGGCACCAGCTTTGGCATGCCCACCCGCGCCGAAACCAAGCTCGCCAAGTGCATCGCCGACGCCCTGCCCGGCCACGACCTGGTCCGCTTCGTCAACTCCGGCACCGAAGCCGCCATGTCCGCCCTCCGCCTGGCCCGCGCGGCCACCGGCCGGGCCAAAATCATCAAGTGCACCGGCTGCTACCACGGCCACTTCGACGGCCTGCTCGTCGAGGCCGGGTCCGGGGCTGCCACGCTCGGCACGCCCTCCTCGCCGGGCGTGCCCGCCAGCGTCGCCGGCGACACGGTGCTCGTGCCGTTCAACGACCTCGACGCCGTCGGCCGCGCCATGACCGACCACGCCGGGCAGATCGCCTGCATGGCCGTCGAACCCGTGGCCGGCAACATGGGCGTCATCCCCCCCGCCGATGGCTACCTGCAGGGCCTGCGCGAGCTGTGCGACGAGCACGACGTGCTGCTGCTGTTCGACGAGGTCATGACCGGCTTCCGCGTCGCCTGGGGCGGCGCCCAGGTCAAGTACGGCGTCAAGCCCGACCTCACCTGCCTGGGCAAAGTCATCGGCGGCGGCCTGCCCTGCGCCGCCTACGCCGGGCCCGAAAAACTGATGCGGCAGATCAGCCCCGACGGCCCCGTCTATCAGGCCGGCACCCTCTCGGGCAACCCGCTCGCCATGGCCGCCGGCCAGGCCACCCTCGACGCCCTCTACGCCGACGACAAGGCCGCCTACACCACCCTCGACACCAGCTCCGCCAAGCTCGCCCAGGGCCTGCGGAAGGCCGCCAAAGACGCCGACTGCCCCGTCACCATCACCCGCGTCGGCTCGATGCTCTGCGTGTTCTTCACCGACCAACCCGATCAACCGCCCCGGAACTACGACGACGTTGCCGCCTGCAGCCCCAAACGCTTCGCCGCCTTCTTCAACGCCATGCTCGAACGCGGCGTCATCCTCCCGCCAAGCATGTACGAGGCCTGGTTCGTGGGTGCCGCCCACGATGCGGAAGCGGTGGAGGTGACGGTGACGGCGGCGGCCTCGGCGTTCGCCGAAGCCAAGACGGCTTGATCGCCCCCGAACCGCGGATGAATATCCGCGGTCGGTGGCGGACGCGGGCGGTTGTTCGTCGCGGCGGGCTTCGGCGACCGCGGGTATGTACCCGCGGCTGGGAAGCGTGGCACGGCTGCGAAGTTGCCCGGCGTGGGCCGGCTAGAGCATTTGGTGTCAACTTCTGCCACCCCTCCCTCTCAGGGAGGGGCCGGGGGAGGGTGGGATGAACGTGATAGGCGGGAGGGGTGGTGCATTGGCGGCAAC
>CAZVBW010000068.1:8477-23683 GCA_964625505.1 uncultured Phycisphaeraceae bacterium | reverse complement strand
GCCCACCCAACGCCCCACCCCCGCCTCCACCGCCGACCGCCCCGGGACCTCCCCCACCGCCACCGCCTCCACCGGCCCCTCCGCATCCTCGGTCACGCTCACGTGCCCCAAATCCACATCCGCCACATACACCTTCTGCATCCCCATCAACCCGTCGATCCGCTTGGTCGCCCGCCCCACGCAGCACACCAACACCCCCGACGCCAGCGGGTCCAGCGTCCCCGCGTGCCCCGTCTTCACCCGCCCCGGGTCCTTCACCCGCGTGCTCGCACCCGCCGCCCGCAACCCCACCCGCAGCCGACGCAGCACGTCCATCGACGTCACCCCGACCGGCTTGTCCACCACCACCAACCCATCCCAACCCGCCGCCGACGCAACCATCCCCCCCACCCTACCCCCCCACCAACCCCCCCCGCGCCCCGTTTAGCGGCTGCGGCGAAGCCGCGCCCGCCGCCCCCAAAACCCCACAACTCCCCCGGGTGCCACAGCCGCGGCGGGGAGCAGCAGCCGCAGCGAGCTATGCCCGCGGCGTGGATGGTCTGAGCACGACGCGTCAGCGAGTGCACGGCCCGCGGTGACCTCGGACCCACGCTGCCCGTGACCCCCTCCAACCTTGGCCCCCGAGCCGCGGATGCATTTCCGCCGACGCTGGGAGCCGCCGCGGCTCGCACACCGCCGCGTGCTTGAACGACCGCGGGTATCCACCCGCGGCTAGGGCCGACGACGGGTGCCACGACGGCGTGCGGCCAGGCCCGCTCACCCCCGACGCCGACCCCACCCCATCAACCCCCCCCCCGCCAACACCAACCCCGCCACCCCCGGCTCGGGCACCGTCTGCAGCTGCACCACCACCAGCTCCCCGCCCAGCGACAGGTCCAGCCGGCTCACCCCACGCTCCACCGTCAGCGGGTCCGCCGAGCTGCTCGGCGTGAACACCGACGCCACCGCCATCGGCTCCGCGAACGTCAAACCCACCTCCCCGACCGCATCGGCCCCCACCACCGACACACCCCCCAGCCCATCGTCCGCCACCTCGACCGCCCGCCACACCGCGAGATAGAACACCCCATCCTCCCCCGCCAGCAGCACATGCCGCAGCTCATCACCAAGATCGCTCACCAGCTCCACATCCAGCGACGCCCCCGAAGAAGCCGACGCTGAGCGAAGCGAAGCGTCTGGTAAAGACTCACCCTCCAGCAACCCGATCAGCCGCGCAAGCGCATCGAACGCAGGCCGCCGGCTGTAGTCGTCCCGCACCAACCCGAAGTTGCTCTCCTGACCCGAGTCATCCGGTGCCTGGGTGTCGATCACCAGCGTGTCCAGCAGCTCGTAGGCGAACGTCCGCTCCACCCCCAGCCGGAAGTACTCCATATAAAGCCGCGGCAGGTACACCGCCTGCACCGCCTCGCTCACGCCCGGCTGCGAGTGCCCGGAACCTGCCGCCGTGTGGTAGCCCGTCTCGGTCGCCTGAAGCCCCAGCGACCCGCTGATGGGCGTCTGCCTCGCGATCTCGGTCCCGATCCCCAGCTCCGGCGCCCGCCCGCCCGGGTACGGATGAAACGCCCCCACGTGCATCTGCGACGACAGATCACCCAGCTCCGCATAACTCTCCCAGTTGGTCAACGGCGGCCCCAACACCGGCAACGTCCCGTCAAACGTCTCGAACAGCACCCGCTGATCCGCCCGCGTCGGCGCGACCCAGCTGTCGTCCTCCACCGGCCCGTCCGGCTCGTTGTAGCCCCCCACCGCCTCCAAACCGTCGAACCGACCCGCCACCTCCAGAAGCAACGCCAACAACTCCTCATCGGTCCGCAGGTCCACCGGCTGATCCCACGCCGCACGGTTGCGGATCGACCGGTCCATCACCAGCGTGGCGGAGATACCCAACTCAGTGTGCAGCGCGTTGTGCTGCTCGTAGTACGGACTGAACGCGGTATCGAGCATCGCGTCCCGCACGTGTCGGATCCCCGAGTCCTCCAGTGCCGAATAGACCTCCCCAAACCGCACCGCCCGCGTCGCCTCGTCGTAGCTCGTGTAAGGCGTGTCCGTGTAGTGCAGGTGCACGTTCACGCCGATCGAATCCACCATCGCCTCGGCCGACCGCGCCGCCATTGGCTCGGCCGACGCCGCAGCCCCCCACCCGATCAGACCGACCACCCCCACCCACCCCAATACATCACGCGGCAACATACAAACCCCTCGCAATCGTGCAAACTCCCCAAGCCGCAGGCCTCCAGCGGCCCGGCCAGTGTAACGCCGGCCTGTTCGGCCACCAGCTTTATCCGGGCCGCCTCACCGCAAGCTCACACGCTCATCACCGCTCGATACAATCCCCGCCCGGCCCCGCCCCCGGAGAGGTGACCGAGTGGCTGAAGGTGCAGCATTGGAAATGCTGTGTGGGGCTTGTCCTCACCGCGGGTTCGAATCCCGCCCTCTCCGCTTCCGCAAATCGCCTGGCCCAAATCGCTTGTTTCAAAGGGATTTGGGGGCTCTTGACCTGGCGTTGGACGTGATTGTGCCGCGGTTGTGCCAAAATGGTGCTGGAGGCGGGTCGTCTCCGGTGGTGATGAACGGGCTCACGGCGACGCCGCCGTGCTGCTCTCGTTCAGGAAATCGAGTTTCTGGGACCACTGCTGGTTCAGCGCGTGGTCGGGGTGGTAGTAGCGGTCGAGCATTTTCGAATCGCCGGCCCAGAGCCACTGCTTAACTGCGGCAAGCGGCACGCCTTGGTTGGCACACCGCGAGACGAAGAAGTGCCGCAGGGAGTGGATACGGCCGTCGGCGAAGCCAAGCTGGTCGCCTTGGGCCGGGAACCGGTGCTTGAGTGGTTCGATAACGTCCCGGATCAGCGTCCTGCGGACCGTGTCTGGCTTGATCAGGCCGCCCCGTGGCCCTCGGAAGATCAACGGCTTGCCCGACACCCGCGGAATGGCCCGCAGCACTTCGATGACCGGCGGCGCGAGCGGGACACTTCGGTCACGGCCGGTCTTATTGGTTCGCCCGGCCTGCCGCTGCTGATGGCTGCCCTGGCGGCTGGTATCGACAACCCGCAGCGTGTGGTTGTCCAGGTCCACGTCGGGCCATTGCAGCTGGGCGAGCTCGCCGATCCGCAGGCCGGTGTGGCCGAGGGTGAGGATCACCCGCTGTAGCCAGAGCAGCTTGGCGTCCTGGCCGCAGTACTCGACCATGGCCTGATACTCCTGGGGGCTGTAGCAGTAGGTGGAGGTACCCCCCGGCTTCTTGAGGCGCGTCCGCAGGGAAGGAAGTGCCCGGTGACCAAGCTCTTTTCGGAGGGCCTTGCTGACCTGCTTCAAGACGGTGAGTTCGAAATACTGTGTGGCGTAGGCGTAGGCCCGCCGCTCCAGCCAATCGCTGTAGCGGTTCAGGACTTGATCGGTGACCTGATGCCAGCTCCCGATTCCCAAGGTCTCACAGAATGCGACGAACTTCTCCAAGACCGCCTTGTACCGCTGCCCGGACTGGGGTCGGACCCCGCCGGTGACAGCAGGTCGTGCGACGTGATCCAGATACTTCGACGCGCCTTCACCGAGCGGAAGATGACGAATTTGTGCATCGCCCGCATCAGCCGCAATCAGGCCGTGCTGGATGGCGAATTTATGATCGAGCTGCTTGAGGACCTCCTGAGCGGCATCAAAATCTTTGACGCCCAAGCTCCTGCGGCCCAGCGGAACCGAGTTGTTGCCGCGGCCATCGGCGTAGAAGTAGCCGTTCGACCGCTGATAAAGCCGCCAACAAAAATTCGGCGTCATGACGACGCGAGGCTTAAATTTTTGAGCGATCTTGAATCTCCTTATCTACGGAAGTTCCTTCCGCCAATGCGGCCGGCTGCCACACGAGCGGGCACTCCCATTCAAGAGTGAGCGGGATGAACCCAAGCCAGCGGTGTCGCCGGCTGAAATTTCCAAGGCATTCACCGGCAGCAGGAGCTTCTTGCACTTCCCACCGGGCTGTTGATAGGGCAACGCCCCCTCTTTGATCCGCCGCCGAACCGTCGACTCCGACAGGCTGTTCTGCTGGGCAAACTCTTTGACGCTGACGTGGGGCGTACTCATAGCGCAGGACCTCCGCACCCGCCGAGAGGCGGGGTTGTTTGGATGAATTGACCTGATATCCAGGTCGAAGATTTCGGCGGAGCGGGCTGCGGCTTGCCGGGGTCTCAGCCATGAACCACCAATTCACGCTACTCATGAACCGGACCGTGCGAGAGCGATAGACGACTCGGCGGTGTCACTTCGCCGTCCGACACCAGGTCGGGTCCGCCCGTTTGGATAGATGCGCATCGCGTATACGACGCTGCGCAGCACGGGCTAAAAGTCCCGCAAGATGCTTAAAAAACCGCGTTTCCGAGCTTGAGTAGGTCGGCCGCGGGACCTCCCGCGTGTTGGGTTGACACTTCGCTTGGCACATCAGAAGAGATCCTGAAAGAAAATTTTCGAAGGTGCGAATTTTTTCGTTCACTGGCTCATGCCGCCGCGGTCGGCCAGCGTGAGGACGGACCGATCCGGTCGATCCGCGGTACCGGCGGGCGATCCACGACCCAACGGTCGCGTCCAGGAAGGTGCACCTGGTGACCACTGGCCTGCAGGGTTGCTTCACCTCCGGCCGCCGCCTCCTCGCCGACCAATCGAACGCAACGGATCTTGGCCAGCCGCGACAACCGCAGGGCCCGGCGGGCTCGTCCCCTCGCGACCGTGCATTCTTCCGAGACCAGAGCCCGAGCTTGTTCCCGAGGCAGCCGTCGCCGCAGACGCCGGGTCGATCGGCAGCCCGGCTGAGGATGGGTGACGACCCGGCCGAGCACCTTCTTGAGGTCGAGAAACTCGCCGTGGCTCATCCGTTCGGGATGCTCGCCATCGGCAGGGGCAAGCAGGCGGGCATCGACCAACCGACCCAGACCGTCCTGATCCGGGGTGCGCGTTGACATCCACCGCACCAACTCGGGCCAGACCTCCAGCCACGGACGTCGGTAGTAGCTCGCCATCTTGGCGACATACGGATTCAGCCGCGGCCGCGGCGACGCCTGCGGCGGCAGCGACAGCAACGTTGGCGGCATGATCGGCGTGTCGGCGTGGGCTCCTCGCCCGGCGCTATCGAGTTGACGCATCATCACGCCGCCCAGCCGCCTCAGCCAGGCCGGTCCCGGGCCTGGGCCGCATTCACTCCGGGCTTCACGGAACGAATCGGCTGGTGCTTCGATCCAGAAGCGCGGCCTTGGGCCCCAGTGGGTCGTAAACGTGTCCCAGTCGAAACGGGCGTCGAGGGCGGCAAGGGTGACGCGATCAACCCGGGGGTCACGCCGGAGGACGAGCAGCCGCACTGTGGTCAAGAACGTCAATGGGTCCGCAAAATGCAGGTGCTTGCGATTGGAAATGAACGTGTAGGCGAGCAGGGGATCGTTGTGGACGGAAGTCCGGTTGTTGTTGAGAATGTTGGCCATGAGAGATGTCTCCGGTTGCGATGGATGTAGAACAGCTGCCGCCTCAACGGGGGCGGTCTGCAAGAGCAATGGGTGGAAGCGGGGGGCGCGGCACGGCGGCGAGTTCGCCACGCCACAGATGAGACAGACAGGGTGTCGTCGGCATGAGAGCCGCTAGAGCGGCAGCTCGGCGATGACCTGCTCGATCTGCTGTGACCAGTCGTCAAAGATCAGCACGTCATGGTTCAGGGCGACCACCTCGCCCCCGGCTTTGAGGTAGCACCAGCACAGGCGATCCTCGGCGTCGACCGGGAACAGAAGGTGCAGGCCGTCGTAGGCGGGCAACTCCGCGACGCCCTGTGCCGGATCGACGCACCGTGTCAGTTGGAATGACCCGCCGACGGAGGCCGCTCGGCCACCCGGGGATCCGTTTGGGTCGATGTGCGGCACCTGCCAGGCGACACCGTCGTGTCGGGGCTCTTGCGGAGGCCCCGCCAACCCCCAGCCCGCCTGATGAAGGTCCACCAGCAGCAGCAGCGAACAGCAACGGTGGTACCGGTGCCAGAGCGCTGCGCCGAAGATGCTGAGCCAGCTGAGCGTACTCCAGCGCAGCGGCGGCAGCGCAACGGCGTCGTATTTAGCTTGGCCGTCCCGGTCGGCATCGGCTTCCGCCCCGAGCAGGGGCCGGGCCGCCGGCATGCCGTTGTTCAGGTTGATCGTGAGATATTGCAGAACGTTGGGTGTAGAAGACATTATTTTCCTCGTTGTTGAAACGTCGAGATTGATGGCGTGATCGACGCCACGGCGCGGCCGAACACCGGCCACACGGAGAATGGGCAGAGCTGGAGTCGTTGTCAGAGAAGCGTGGGTACTGCCGACATCGGACGCGTCGGCGAGCATCGAAGATCCGAGAATGAAGCGTGCGGTTCCTTCCGGTGAGGGTCCCTCTCTCGTTGCGGAGCGGGCTGGTAGACAATCCTGTGTTGAGGCGAGCGGGCGATCCACAAGATCTAACGAATGGGAGATCTGCCTGCCCGCGGTTGCAACGCCGGGTCTTCATCATCACGAAGTCCTTGGTGTTCGGAGTGGGTCAGCGAGCAGCAACACGCCACTCCAATTCCTCGCCGACGGGACGGCTTGACCGATCCGGTGGTGTTGAGGTTGAGCTTTCGGAGACAGTGAAAGAACAGGCTCCCCGGACGCGTACTGCTCGGTCAAAGGTGCAGGTGCCGAGCCTAGAGGAGTCTCGCGCCGACGGCTTGGCTAGCTGGTGGTGCAGGTCACACCGCTAGGCGCGGACCGCGCGCTCAGCGATCTATGCTGCGCCGCCGCTTCACAGCCGCCCAGTTCGCACCGACCGGAGATTCGCTTGTTCGCCCACAGCCTCACTGGCCGGCCGATTGACGAGTGGGAGCCGCTGGAGCGGCACCTGCGGGAAGTGGCCGATGCGGCGGCGACGGCCGCCGCGGAGATGGGCGTGACGCACCAACACCGAGCGGCGCTGCGGCGGTGGGGCCAACTCGCCGGTGCGTGGCACGACGTAGGGAAGGCCGCTCCGCAGTTCCAGGCTTACCTCAATACGACAGCGGCGATGGGTCGTGATGATCCCCGGCGTCGTGCTTTGGCCGGCACGGTCGACCATGCCACGGCCGGGGCCCTTCATGCCTGGGAACACCTGCCACCGGGCCCAGCATCTATCATCGCCGCCTGCATCGCCGGGCACCACGGCGGGCTGCCGAACCGCATCGGCCACGACGGCCGCAACGGTCTGGAGGAGCGGCTCGCGATGCCTCGACCCGAGACGCTCGAGGCGCTGCGGCGGGCACCGGCTGATTGGCTCGAGCCGGCCGCGGGAAGCTTGCCCCCGCCGCCGTTTCGCTTCGACCCCGCGATCATTGGCTTCCAACTCGCGTTCTTGACACGGATGCTGTTCTCGTGCCTGGTGGATGGGGACTACCTCGCGACCGAGCGGTTCATGAACCCTCAGCAGGCCGAGCATCGACCGGTCTATGCAGCTGAGATGGATAACCTGGCGAAACAGCTGGACGGTCACCTTGCGGCGCTACGAGACCGGGCGCAGGCATTGGCCCCGGGCTCGGCGGTCAATCGTCAACGAGACGTGGTGCTGCAACGATGTCTCCAGGCCGCTAACCAGCCGCCGGGCCTGTTCGACCTGACCGTCCCGACCGGCGGGGGCAAGACGCTCAGCGGCTTGGCGTTCGCCCTGCACCACGCCGCGTGCCACCCGCAGCTGCGACGGGTGATCGTGGCGATCCCGTTCACCAGCATCATCGAGCAGAACGCCGCGGTGTACCGCCGGGCCTTGGGCGACTTCGGCGAGCACGTGCTGGAGCACCACAGCAACCTGGACCCGCGGCAGCTGGACGAGGACCAGCACCCCGAGGCGGTCCGCCGCCGGCTGGCGACCGAAAACTGGGACGCGCCGCTGGTGGTGACCACCAACGTGCAGCTGTTCGAGTCGCTGTTCGCGGCCAAGACCAGCCGTTGTCGCAAACTGCACCGCGTGGCCCGCAGTGTGATCATCTTGGACGAAGCCCAGGCCCTGCCGCCCAACCTGCTGGCACCCACGCTCGCGGCGCTGCGGGAGCTGGTGACCAACTATGGATGCACGGTGGTTCTATGCACCGCCACCCAGCCGGCGCTGCAGAAGCGGCCGGGCTTCCCCATCGGTCTGGAAGCGCCCCGGCCGATCCTGCCACCCGCTGAGCGGGACGTGATGTTCGCCTCGCTCAAGCGGGTGACCGTCGAGCAGGTCGGCACGCTGGAAGACGAGCCACTAGCCGATCGGCTCAGCCGCGACGACCACCGTCAGGCCCTGTGCATCGTTAACACCCGCCGGCACGCGGCGGAGCTGTTCGGGTCGCTGCGGGAGCGGTTGCCGCCGGACACGCAGGACGGCTGCTTTCACCTCAGCGGCCAGATGTGCCCGCGGCACCGTCGGCTGGTGCTTTGGGCCCTGCGGCGTCGGCTGCGGGCCGGTGCGGCTTGCCGGGTAGTCAGCACGCAGCTGATTGAGGCGGGGGTCGATGTGGATTTCCCGGTGGTCTACCGGGCGGTGGCCGGGCTCGACGCGGTCGCTCAGGCCGCGGGGCGGTGCAACCGCGAAGGTCGGCTCGAGGGCTTGGGCCGGCTCAACGTGTTCGAGCCGGCAGATCAGAAACTGCCGCCATTCGTCCGTGGCCCGGTACAAGCGGCGCAAGAGGTGTTGCCGGACCACCCCGACCCGCTGACGCCGGCGGCGCAGGAGGCGTACTTCCAGAAGCACTATTGGGACATCGGCGGCCAGAACGGGGCGGGCTGGGACCGGCCGCTCGGCGCGCGTCACGGCGAGCCCGGCGTCATGCACTGCCTGGTCGAGGGCGGCGGCCAGCAGATGCAGTTCCAGCAGGCCGCCGCCCGCTACCGCTTCATCGACGATGATCAGTCGGCGGTGATCGTGCCCTTCGGCCAGCGCGGCGAGCGACTGGTCCAACGGCTGCTTGACATGCCCGACCCGCCCGGCCGTGGCTTCGACCGCCACGCCCAGGCATTCGTGGTTGCCGTCTCGACACGTGTGGCCGATGACCTGCTCGACGCCCGCGTCCTCCGGCCGCTGGACCAGACCCACGGCAAGCTAGTTTTAGATAACCGCGGGGCATACGACCACCGCGTGGGCCTGCGGCTGGATCACGCCGGGCGCGAGCCCGCAGGATTGATGGTCTGATTTGATCCGATGAACGGATTGCGTTAGGGTCTCGCCATTCCTCTTCCGGAGGCCCGCCTTGCCCACCCGCCACGGCATCCAATTGCACGTCTGGGGCGAACTCGCCTGCTTCACCCGTCCGGAGATGAAGGTCGAGCGGGTCAGCTACGACGTCATCACGCCCTCGGCCGCACGCGGCATCCTCGAGGCCATTTACTGGAAGCCGCAGATCCGCTGGGTCATCACCCGCCTGCATGTCCTGCGGCCAATTCGCTTCACCAGCCTCCGCCGCAACGAGGTCGCCAGCAAGGTCACCATCAAGGGCAAGAGCGGCGTCAACAACGCCATCACGACCGGCCGCGGCGCCCTGGGCCTCACCGTCGAAGACGACCGGCAGCAACGGGCCGCCACGCTGCTCCGCGACGTCGGCTACGTTATCGATGCACGCTTCGACATCGTCCACGGCGAAAACAACCCGGGCAAGCACTTGGACCAGTTCAACCGTCGGGCCCGGGCCGGCCAGTGCTTCCACCACCCGTACCTCGGCTGCCGGGAGTTCCCCGCCGACTTCGCGCTCGTGGAGCCGGATCGCCCGGACGGCCACCCGATGCCCGAGCCCGACGCGGACGCTCCACGCGATGCGGACCTGGGCTTCATGCTCCACGACATCGTCTATCGCCCGGCCGACGCCGGCAAGAAAGCACCCTTTGACACCATCGACGGCCACACCGGTCAGAAACTCCTCGCCGAGCCCCGCTTCTTCCGAGCCCAACTCCGCGATGGCGTCATCGACGTGCCCCCGCTGCACAGCGAGGCGGTGGCGTCATGAACACCGCCACCACCGAGCCCGGGTCCAGCCCGGCTGACGTCGCCCACGCGTCGCCGCTCGCTGCCCTCGTTGAGCACTATCAACAACTCGTCGACGACCCGGACCAGGACGTCGCGCCGCTGGGCTTCTCACGCCAGAAGATCAGCTTCCGCGTCGTGATCGAGCCCGACGGCCGGCTGCACGCGATCCAAGATGCGCGGGAGGCTCATGACAGCACTAAACCCACCGCTCGTACGCTCGTGGTTCCGGGCCAGGATATGCCCACCGGCGATATCACCAAGAAGAGCGCTGCGAAGAAGGTCCGGCTGCTCAGGGGCGACGTCCGCTTTGTTCTCGGGCTGGTCCGGCCGAATCCACAGGCACCCGATGACCCAGCGAAGGCATCTTTAGCGTTCCAAGCCTTCCGACGCCATCACCTCGAAATCGAAGATGAGGTGTCGGACCCCGGCTTCTCGTCTGTTTGTCGCTTTCTTGAGACGTGGGACCCGGAGGCCGCACCGGAGCTGCCAGATGCCGCGATCTATGACCAAGGCGGTGCCTTTGTCATCCGGGGTGCTGAGCAGTGGGTGCATGAGCGGCCAGCCATCCAGGCTTTCTGGCGATCGCGACTCCAGCAAGCCGCCGTTGAGCGAGACAATGCTGCCCAAGTCCGCTCGCTGTTAACGAATAAGCCTGCGGCTGTCGCGCGAGTTCATCAACCCAAGATCAAGGGTGTAACTGGCGGCCAAGGTGCTCAACTACTTGTGAGCTTCGACAAGCCCTCCTACACCAGCTTCGGCAAGACCCAGTCCTACAACGCCCCCGTCGCCGCCGACGAAGCCTTCCAGTACTGCACCGCCCTCAACCGACTGCTCGCCAACCCCGACCGCCGCGTCCGCCTCGGCGACACCACCGCTGTCTTCTGGACCGCCAGGCCCACCGGCTTCAACGACGTCGCCGCCTTCTTCCTCGGCGGCGTCCAGCCCCCGACCGAGGCCGAGCAAGCCACCCTCAACACCCGCGTCCAATCCTTCATCGAACACGCCCGCCGCGGCGCCCCCCACCCCGGCGTCGACGACCCCGACACCCCCTTCTACATCCTCGGCCTGTCACCCAACGCCGCCCGCATCAGCGTCCGCTTCTGGATGCCCCAGACCACCGGCCAGCTCGCCGACCGACTCGCCCAGCACCACCGCGACCTCGACATCGTCGGCCTAAGCCCCGACCGCCCCCTCACCGTCCGCCGCATCCTCGCACAGACCGCCCGCGAAGCCAAGGACATCCCGCACCAACTCGCCGGCGCCCTCACCCGCAGCATCCTCACCGCCCGCCCCTATCCCCAAGCCCTCTTCGCCGCCATCCTCCGCCGCCTCCGTGCGGACACCGACGTCAACGACCGCCGCGCCGCCGTCCTCAAGGCGTGCCTCATCCGCAACCACGACCACCAGGAGCCTCTCGTGTCGCTCAACAAGGACCACCCTGACGCCGCCTACCACATGGGCCGGCTGTTCGCCACGCTCGAGAAGACGCAGCAGGACGCGCTGCCCGGCCTCAATAAGACCATCAAGGACGGCTACTTCAGCACGGCGTCCGCCACGCCCGGCGCCGTCTTCCCCCGCCTGCTGCGCCTGCACCAGCACCACATCGAGAAGCTCGACGGCGGCCTGAAGGTCAACCGCGAAAAGCTGATGCAGGAGGTCTGCAGCCACATCGACCAGTTCCCGATGCACCTGCCGTTGCCGCAGCAGGGGCTTTTCGCCGTCGCTTACTACCACCAACGCCAAGACTTCTTCACCCCCCGGAAGCAAGACGAGTCCGGGGCCGACCGCAGCGATTGATCCGCCACTTCCGAGGACACCCCCCATGCCTGACCCCATCGCCCACCGCTACGACTTCGCCCTGCTCTTCGACGTTCAGGACGCCAACCCCAACGGCGATCCCGACGCCGGCAACCTGCCCCGCGTCGACCCCGAGACCGGCCAAGGCCTGGTCACCGACGTGTGCCTCAAACGCAAGGTCCGCAACTACGTCGCCCTCAAGCACGAGTACCAGCCGCCGCACGACATCTACGTCAAGGAGCGGGCCGTGCTCAACCACCAGCACGACCGCGCCTATCAGGACATCGCCAAGGACATGAAGAAGGCCGACAAGAAGAAGACCCCCGACGCGAAGATCACCCGCTGGATGTGCGACAACTTCTACGACATCCGGTCGTTCGGCGCCGTCATGACCACCGACGTCAACGCCGGCCAGGTCCGCGGCCCGGTCCAGCTGGGCATCGCCCGGTCGCTGCACCCCATCGTCGCCCAGGACATGGCCGTGACCCGCTGCGCCGTCACCACCGAACGCGAGGCTAAGGACCAGGACGGGGGCAACCGCACCATGGGCCGCAAGTTCGCCGTCCCCTACGCCCTCTACCGCGTCCACGGCTACGTCAACGCCAACCTCGCCGCCGGCGAAAAGGGCACCGGCTTCTCCGAGACCGACCTCGACCTCTTCAAGGAAGCCCTGACCAACCTCTTCGAGCACGACGCCTCCGCCGCCCGGCCGCCCGGGTCGATGAAGCCCGTCGCCTGCGTCGCCTTCCAGCACGACAACAAGCTCGGCAACGCCCCGGCCCACAAGCTGCTGGACCGCCTGCGCGTCAGCCCCGCCCCCGGCGTCCAGCCCCTGCCCGGCCAGCGCGACGACGCCGGCCAGCCCGTCCGCCCCGGGTCCGACGACCAGCCGCCCCGCAGCGTCACCGATTACCACATCGCCCTCGACGAGGCCGACCTCCCCGCTGGCGTAACCATCCAGCGGTGGATCGACTGGGACTGACGCCATGGCCCCCGCCGACTCCCTTCCGCTCTCCGCCCTGCAGCATTTGCTGTTCTGCGAGCGGCAGGCGGCGCTGATCCATGTCGAGCGGCTCTGGGCTGACAACCGGCTCACGGTCGAGGGCCAACTGTTGCATCAGCGGGCTCACGACCCGCGCAGCCGCACCACCCGGGCCGAGCACCGACGGTCCCCGCAGGCCGTCCGCATCGAGCGCGGCATGGAACTCCGCTCGACCCGCCTCATGCTCCACGGCAAGGCCGACATCGTCGAGTTCCACCACCCACCCCCGTTAAAGCCCGGGGTTCATCAACCCCGGGCTCAGCCCCCGGTGCTCCCCGAGGCCCCCCTCACCCCCTTCCCCATCGAGTACAAGCGCGGCCGGCCCAAGCGCAACGACTGCGACGCCGTCCAGCTGTGTGCCCAGGCCCTGTGCCTCGAAGAGATGCTCGGCCTGCCGCCGGCCACTGTCGCCGCCGGGGCCATTTTCTACGGCCAGACCCGACGGCGCTGCGACATCACTTTTGATCAACGGCTGCGCGACACGACAGCGGCCGCCGCCGACCGACTGCACCAGATCATCCGCGGCGGCCTCACCCCCATCGCCCGCCGAGAGCCCAAGTGCGACCGCTGCTCGCTGCTGAACCTCTGTTTGCCCCACGCCCTCAAGCCCCGCGCGACGCCCCGTCGCTACCTCGCCGCGGCCGTTGACGATGCCGTCCACGCCGCCGACGTGGCGTAGCCGAATCGTGGGAGACAACGCTTATGAAGCAGCACCTCAACACGCTGTTCGTCACCACCGACGGGGCCTACCTCCGCAAAGATGGCGAGGCGGTCGCCGTCCGCGTCGACCGCGAAGTCAAGCTGCGCGTGCCGCTGCATCACCTGGGCGGCATCGTCTGCTTCGGCCGGATCGGGGCCAGCCCGCAGCTGATGGGCGCATGTGCCGAGGCGGGGATCGCCATCAGCTTCATGACCGAGCACGGCCGGCTGCGGGCGGTGGTCCGCGGCATGACGCCCGGCAACGTCCTGCTCCGCCGCGAGCAGTACCGCCGCGCCGACCAGGACCGCCCCGGCCCGGCCGGTGAGCCCGGCGGGGCCACGCAGATCGCTCGGCCGATCGTGGTGGCCAAGCTGCTCAACAGCCGCGTCGTCCTTCGACGCGCCGTCCGGGACTACCCCGACGCCCCGGGTCGCGATGCGCTCGAAACGGCCGCCCGTCGGCTCGCCCAGTCCGCCGACTCGGCCCAGGGCTGCAACGATCTGGACCAGCTCCGGGGCATCGAGGGCGAAGCCGCCGCGGACTACTTCAACGCCTTCCCCCACCTGCTTCGTCCTCCGACGGCACCCGCGGAGGCCGCTTCCGCGGCCGGCCCCGACCCGCCGCTGCACTTCACCTTCACCACCCGGTCCCGCCGACCGCCGCGTGACCCGGTCAACGCCCTGCTCTCGTTCCTCTACAGCATGCTCACCCACGACGCCCGCGCCGCCTGCGAAGCCGCCGGCCTAGACCCGCAGGTCGGGTTCCTGCACCGCGACCGACCGGGTCGGCCGTCCCTGGCCCTGGACCTCATCGAGGAGCTCCGCGGCTTCCTCGCCGACCGACTCACCCTGTCCCTGATCAACCGACAGCAGGTCAGCCCCGACGGGTTCACCCGCTCATCGGCCGGCGGCGTCACCATGTCCGACGCCACCCGCAAGACCGTCCTCACCGCCTACCAAAAGCGAAAGCAGGAAACCCTCACCCACCCCTATCTCCAAGAAACCGTCAGCGTCGGCCTGCTGGTCCACCTTCAGGCCCGCCTGCTCGCCCGCCACCTCCGCGGCGACCTCGATGCCTACCCCCCATTCCTCTGGAAATAGCCGCGTACCACGCCGCGACCGCCGGTCGCGCTCTCCGCCACCGTCCTGAACTTTGTTGCCTCGCCATGTTCGTCCTCGTCACTTATGACGTCGCCACCAGCAGCCCCCAAGGCGTCCGCCGGCTCGCCCGCGTCGCCAAGACCTGCCTGGACTTCGGCCAACGCGTCCAGAACTCCGTCTTCGAGTGCGACGTCGACCCCGCCCAGTTCGCCACACTCAAGGCCAAACTGCTCGACCAGATCGACCCCAAGCAAGACTCGCTACGGTTCTACTTCCTGGGCAGGAACTACCGCCGCCGCATCGAACACCACGGCACCAAGCCCAGCATCGACCTCGATGGTCCGCTGATCGCCTGAGCAGCGGGGGCCCGCGCGAACCCCAAGCGTCACCGTCAACCCGCTCGGGTTCGCAAACGCCGCAACCCCCTCTTTGACAAGTAAATAGTGACACACTCACGGCCCGGCCGCTGCTGGTCCCACCTGCTCCGCGGAGGCTCGCACACCCATAGGCCTTGCTTCCAACCCAGTCAGCAGTTACACCGGAGCCGTCGCCCCCCACACGGGGGCGTGGATTGAAAC
>CAZVBW010000068.1:0-8377 GCA_964625505.1 uncultured Phycisphaeraceae bacterium | reverse complement strand
GTCGCCCCCCACACGGGGGCGTGGATTGAAACTGCCAGCTGCTCGTGCCGCCGGAGAAGAAGGTGTCGTCGCCCCCCACACGGGGGCGTGGATTGAAACCTGCAGGGCTGGCGACGGGCCAGCAGCGAGGTGTGTCGCCCCCCACACGGGGGCGTGGATTGAAACTGCGACGACGGCGGGACGAAAAAGCCAGCGTCCGAGTCGCCCCCCACACGGGGGCGTGGATTGAAACCCGCGCATGAGAACGCGTGGGGCCGCAGCGGCGGCGTCGCCCCCCACACGGGGGCGTGGATTGAAACACGGACGCCGAGGCCGCCAAGGCCGGCATCCCCGGTCGCCCCCCACACGGGGGCGTGGATTGAAACCAGTGACCACGCGCTACGCCTCTCGCAGCGACATGTCGCCCCCCACACGGGGGCGTGGATTGAAACCGCAAGACCGCCCTGGGGACTTACGCCGTCCGGCGTCGCCCCCCACACGGGGGCGTGGATTGAAACCACCTGGCGGACCCGCTGGTCGAGGTCGCGATGCGGTCGCCCCCCACACGGGGGCGTGGATTGAAACGCCACCAAAAGCGAGCACGACAAGCTCGCCGGCGTCGCCCCCCACACGGGGGCGTGGATTGAAACGAGGACGATAAGCCCGAGTTCGTAGACCGGGAACGTCGCCCCCCACACGGGGGCGTGGATTGAAACCGCAAGACCGCCCTGGGGACTTACGCCGTCCGGCCGTCGCCCCCCACACGGGGGCGTGGATTGAAACGACCCCGGAAGCCCCGGAAGCCCCGGAAGCCCCGGTCGCCCCCCACACGGGGGCGTGGATTGAAACATCCTCCAGCTGGGCAGCATCGACGCCGATCTGGCGTCGCCCCCCACACGGGGGCGTGGATTGAAACCGCGACGTGCAGGTCGAGGGCCAGTCCAAGCGGGGTCGCCCCCCACACGGGGGCGTGGATTGAAACAAGGCCGCGACCGTAGCGGTCGCCGAGGACGTCTGTCGCCCCCCACACGGGGGCGTGGATTGAAACCAGCGAGTAGATTTCCAACGCCGGGTTGGTCCCAGTCGCCCCCCACACGGGGGCGTGGATTGAAACAGGTCATGGTGCTGGGATTGATGCCCGGCGACCTCGTCGCCCCCCACACGGGGGCGTGGATTGAAACTGGCTGTCCATCGTCGCCCTACTGCTCGGTGCCGTCGCCCCCCACACGGGGGCGTGGATTGAAACGGGTCCCAGCCCAGGCCGGCCTCGTCCCAGTCGCGTCGCCCCCCACACGGGGGCGTGGATTGAAACGACCAGGTGGTCGTCGGGCGTGGAGACCATCAGGTCGCCCCCCACACGGGGGCGTGGATTGAAACAGGAGGAGCATGTGTCCATGCCGATGGACGGTGGGGTCGCCCCCCACACGGGGGCGTGGATTGAAACATTACGCCCAACGTCGAACGGACGCCCCGGCGGTGGTCGCCCCCCACACGGGGGCGTGGATTGAAACTCTCTCGGCACGACTTGCACCGCAATCAACTACAGGTCGCCCCCCACACGGGGGCGTGGATTGAAACCGTGGCGACAACGTGCGGGCCGTGGCCGAGCGGTGTCGCCCCCCACACGGGGGCGTGGATTGAAACGTCCTCAAGGACGAGGTGACGATCCAGGGCACCGAGTCGCCCCCCACACGGGGGCGTGGATTGAAACACTTCCGGGGGCCGGGGGGAGCCAGCGGGCGGCGACGTCGCCCCCCACACGGGGGCGTGGATTGAAACTACATCCTGTCCAGCTACCCGCGAGAAATCGAGGTCGCCCCCCACACGGGGGCGTGGATTGAAACACCTGGAGCAAGGGCAGCAACGGCCCGCAGGTGCACGTCGCCCCCCACACGGGGGCGTGGATTGAAACTACAGGTCCAAGCTGAGCTACTTGGGCGGCTCGGTCGCCCCCCACACGGGGGCGTGGATTGAAACTATACAACCCATTATAGAACGTGAGTTAGAAGGGTCGCCCCCCACACGGGGGCGTGGATTGAAACCATGCGTCTTCCCAGCCGTCGAAAAACTCGTAGCGTCGCCCCCCACACGGGGGCGTGGATTGAAACGTCGTCAATGTCTACGCGGACGCCGACGAATCCACGTCGCCCCCCACACGGGGGCGTGGATTGAAACCGGGGTGGTGAACGGTGCAGACGCATGGCATACCGTCGCCCCCCACACGGGGGCGTGGATTGAAACGAATCCTGCCGGCGCCATTGCCCCCCCCCGGAGTCGCCCCCCACACGGGGGCGTGGATTGAAACTTGACCGCGGCGACCCACGATGCTCTGACCACCCTGTCGCCCCCCACACGGGGGCGTGGATTGAAACACCCGCCAGTGGTTGATCGACTTGCCGCCGAAGCCGGTCGCCCCCCACACGGGGGCGTGGATTGAAACAGTGAATCGCTTTGGAGCGTGCTGGTAGAGGGACGTCGCCCCCCACACGGGGGCGTGGATTGAAACTCAGGGCAACGGGCTTTGAATGACCGGATCAGCTAGTCGCCCCCCACACGGGGGCGTGGATTGAAACCCTTGGGGGCTCCCTTACACGTCGAGAGCTTGTAGTCGCCCCCCACACGGGGGCGTGGATTGAAACCGGTTGGGCTGCTGGCCGTCGTCGAGATGATGTCGTCGCCCCCCACACGGGGGCGTGGATTGAAACATTTCACCTTGAAAAAGATCGCTGCTCCCGCGACCGTCGCCCCCCACACGGGGGCGTGGATTGAAACGTCGGGCTCGACGCCGCCGTTTGACTCATACCAGGTCGCCCCCCACACGGGGGCGTGGATTGAAACGGGTTGATAGAATAGTCCGCCGATTTTAGCCGCGTCGCCCCCCACACGGGGGCGTGGATTGAAACGAGGCGGCGGTCCGGTCGGCGCTAAACACGGTCGAGTCGCCCCCCACACGGGGGCGTGGATTGAAACTATCGGGAAACTGGCCGCTGGCCTCGGCCTGAGTGTCGCCCCCCACACGGGGGCGTGGATTGAAACTTGCCCGATGGGAGGGCGATCAATGGGAAGCGCCGGTCGCCCCCCACACGGGGGCGTGGATTGAAACTCGACCTCCTTGCGCTCGCGGTGATGCCGCCGCGTCGCCCCCCACACGGGGGCGTGGATTGAAACCGCATCCAAGACATCGAAGGCCGGTTTGACCAGAGTCGCCCCCCACACGGGGGCGTGGATTGAAACTGGCTCATGCAATGCCTGATGCATTGGCATGACGTCGCCCCCCACACGGGGGCGTGGATTGAAACCAGACGGTGACGGTGGATGCGGAGAAGGCGCAGCTGTCGCCCCCCACACGGGGGCGTGGATTGAAACGAGGACCTGGGCAAGGCGGTCAACGCGGCGATGTTCGTCGCCCCCCACACGGGGGCGTGGATTGAAACACCCGTCAGTGGCTCGGTGACCTGCCGCCGAAGCGTCGCCCCCCACACGGGGGCGTGGATTGAAACTCGAAATCAGGTCCGCTCTCTGCGCGTCGGCTACTGTCGTCCCCCACACGGGGGCGTGGATTGAAACACGCCTGAGGAACAGATCCGCAAGGCGTCAAATGGTCGCCCCCCACACGGGGGCGTGGATTGAAACAGCTCGGTGGACCTGCGGGGCTTCGAGATGACCGGTCGCCCCCCACACGGGGGCGTGGATTGAAACTGCTGCAGCCGTGGCAGTGGGAGCGGGACATGAGGCCCCGGGGTCCTCCACCAAGTGCAATAGCGGGGCACGAGCCCCGTGGGATCAGGTAAAAGCGAATCCGTGGCGTCGACGGGTTGCCAGCAAGAGACCGCCGCAGCCGAGGAGCAGTAGCGATTCGGGCTCGGGGATGACCACGCCGGTCAGCCTTAGCACGCTATCACTGCCCGGGCGTGCCCCCGGGAGCGGTGCATCATGAGTCGTGATCCGGTACAGCGATTCGAAAGTTCCGCGCGTTGCGGTGTCGATCCGGGCCGAGAAGGCCACACCCTCGCCGGCTTCCAGACCCGCCATCGGCTCGAGGTCGGTCATGAACACCGCGTCGTCCCCTTCAGCGGAAAAACCGGTGATATCGATGGCCGCGGTCAGCGGTCCGTCGGTTAGGTTGAACAGGTCAAAGCCCAGCGTCTCGACCGCCTCTCCCTGCTGTACCGTGCCGAAGTCCAAGAGAAGATCGTCCCGATCTTCTTGCAACGAAAAGCTGGCGTTGCCGTGGTTGAGCACCTCGTAGCTCAGGCTGATCACGTCGTCCGCGTCCCGCGCCCCCAGGCCGCGGCCGCCCTGCAGGGTCACGTCGAGATTGTCGATGAAGACCGTGCCCTCGTAACGGGCGGAGGTCGCGGTGTCGATGGCCAGACCCACTTCGAAGCTCGCGCTCATCGAGCCGCCGGTCTGGAAGGCGTTATAGCGGCCATCCCTCGAGCTGATGGCGTGGCCCTCTCTGGAGATCGCGTAGTAGGCGCCGGCCTCGCCCGTTTTGTTCAAGGTCACCGTCCGCGAGCCCGGAGCGGCGGCGCCGACCATCGCACGCCCAAGCGAAAGGTCCAGCCGGCTCGCCCCGTCCACATCCACGGTCGCATCGGCCAGGCTCAACTGCGAATCGTTGGCCTGATTTCTATAGACCGACCAGACCAGTTCGGGCCGGTCGATGAATGCATTGCGGTTGTTCGTATGATAGTTTGGATTCTCACTCTGGCTATAAATCACATGATTCCGATGCCGCTCGAACTGATCGGGCACGTCGGCGTAATGCCACGCCACAAGCGCATCCAGGTCGCCCATCTGATTAGCGCCCGTCGGCAAACCTGTGACCAATCGCAAGCCCAGCTCCGGGCCGTATCGGGTGTCTGAATAGAACAGGGCGCGGGCCACGTCGCCGCGGTCGGCGTTGCCGGGGAAGTAGTAGCTGCCACGATGCCCGAAAGAGCCTGAGCTGCCGGCGCCCCCGAAAGGCTTGTTGCTGCGGCTGCTGTTGATGGAGGGGTTGATCGGCCGCAGGGCGTGCGGGTCGCCGAGGTTGCCGCGGGAGCTGTTGGACGCCGAGCCGGGCTGCCGGGACTGGGGCCAGACGTGTTCGCGGTGCCAGGTGGACCCGTTCCAGATGGAGCTGACCGATGCCCGGCTATAGGCCAACAGCACGCGTCCGGAGCGATTGGGGTCGGCGTCGTGCAGCGGCGCGGAGTAGCGGAAGTCGCCGTAGCGACGCTGGATGTGGCCCGCCCGCATGCGGTCGAAGAGCTGACTCTTGAGCTGGCTGCCGGTCCCGGTGACGCCGTCGTAGAACCCAGGCGGGGGGTCGGTGGCGCGGGCGGGGAAGGCCAGGCCGACGAGAATGGCGGCCGTGCAGATATGACGCAGGTGTTGAAGCAAGGCACGGTTCCAGGCGGGGGGGCTTGAATGCGACGAGCGGCCGAGAATGAAGCCACCCGCCGCGAATAATGGAGAGGCCGACGCCTACGGCGTGGGCCAAAGCCCGCGACGCGAACGAACGCGTCGTAGGCGATGTTTTTTCGAGGCGATCAGGCATGCGAACGTCTGCGACCCAGCAGAGACAGGCCGCCGAGGCCGAGCAGTGCCAGCGAGGCGGGTTCGGGGACGAAAGACACGCTCACCAGAGAAAGAGCGGAGTTGGTCTCACCCGGCTTGATGTCGATGAAGAGTTGGCCGTTCGAGTTGGGCGACACGCCTGATACGGACAGGGGTATCCCATCTCCGAGATCGTCCGTGAGGGTCTGTGAACTGGCTCCAGTGATGGTGACGACGTTGCTGAAACCGAATGGACTCGAGAATTCGCCGTAGAGGACGAAGTCGTACGTTAAGCCGGTCTGGAGGCCCGAGAAGTTGAGTGAGATGGGGGCCCCGGAGTTCAGCACGCCATCGGTCGTTGCCTCGTCCGGGAAGCTTGGGGATGTGGCGAGTAAGGCCTGGGCTTCTGTCCCGCCAGCATTCAGGTACGACAGGCTGATGCCGGTGCTGGACCCCGACGAGTCATCGAGGGTGAGGTTGGCGTTGCTGGTGGGGTCGGCGATCACGTTGAAGCCGGCGGCCGCCCCGTTCGCATCTCCCAGGTCGATGTTGACGATGGTGCTTGCTTCAGCGGCGCCCGTGAGTCCGAGCATGAGCCCGGGAAGTAGTAGCAGTTTGCGGTCCATGGTGGTTCTCCTTGAGGACGTTCAAGATCAGCTGACACGGGTGTCCTCCACCCCCGCGCCTCGGGAAGACCGCGCGACAACACGTCGGCGGTCACGATTGAAAGTCATTCGATGACATCTCCGACGCGTGCGGTGCGGTCGCCCAGGCCGTTGGTTCGGCGTACGGTTGACCCACTGGGGAACCAGAGGTTCACGTCGCGGGTGTCGGCGTGTTCGAGGTTCTCGGCGTGTCCATCGAAGAACGCGACGTTCATCGAATCGTCGGCATGTCGATACGAGAGACGCGCCGAGTCGCGGTGCAGGTCTCGGCCGTTAGGAGCGTACTTGTATGGGTTGCCGTTGCGTTGGTAGATCACGTTGACGGTCGGGCTACGGTTGACGAAGTTGCCGCCGTAGCGCGAGCCGGCGTCCGTGTTGAAGCTGATTTCGCCGGCCTCATTGACGTATCGGGTGCCCTCGGTGAAGGCCGCCTTTTCACTCACACTGCCCACCGTCTCGATGGTGAAGCGGTAGTTTGCAGTGCCGATGTTGACCAGTTGGTCGTACTGATTGCCGTAGTACGCCGATCGATCGGTGTAGCCGCCGTTGCTGGCCTGGCCGGCGCTCCAGAAGTAGTGAAAGGTCATCGGCGCGGAGTAGGAGTTGACGTAGGTCTCTCCCGCCGCGGGAAACCCGCCGCCGCCGCCATAGATGTAGTCGTACCGGGCGTCGTTGCTCTGACAGCGGAAGTGGTGATTGAAGATTTCGATTAGCCGCTGTTTGCGGTTGGTCGAGAGCCCGAGATAGTGGCCGAGGATGGGAGACATCCAGTCGTCGGCGGTCATCGGGTCATCGGCGCCGGCGTTGCCGGCAACACGTTGTCCGTAGCTGCCTCCGGTGAACGAGTTCAGGTGCAGGCCGCTGGTATTGGGGCCGGCGATTGCGCCGTCGTTGTCAGTGAAATAGACGGCTTGGGCGATTCCGAGTGACCGCATGTTGCCCGAGCAGATGACGGATCGGGCGTGCTCGCGTGCCGCTAGCAACGAGGGCAACAGGAGGGCGATCAGCAGCGCGATGATGCTGATGACGACAAGCAGTTCGATTAGTGTGAAGGCTTTGGAGATTGCAACTGGCATGGCTTGTTCTTCCTTGGGTCTGGTGTCTGGCAGGCTCGGGGCGCACCGATCGCGCAGGAAGCGTTTCGGCGGCTGTCTTGGGGCATTCGGTTCTGTGCTGAATGATCGGCTACCGCACGACGTACCCCCTGTAGACACCGGGATCGCCGATCCGGGCGGGGTTCTGCACAACAGCGCCGGCCGGGTAGTAGAAATCGACGCGTCGGGATTCGACGCTGTCGAAGTTGGCGGCGTGGCCGTCGTGGAAGCTGATATTGATGGAGTCGCCGGGGTGGCGATAGGTGTAGCGGGCGGCCCTTGGATGCAGCCGGTCGGGCGTCCCGGAGTAGGTGTACGGGTTGCCGTTGGCGGCGGTGTTGGCATTCAACGTGGGGCCGCGGTTGGTGAAGTTCAGGCCGTACTGTGCCCCGGCCCCGTTGACGTTGAAGGAGATCCGCCCGCTGTCATCGACGTAGCGGGAACCATCCAATGCGGCGGACTTCAGCGCGGGCTGGGCGATGTTGTCGATGCGGAAGCGGTGGTGGGCCGCGTCGGACAACGTCATCGCGTCACGTTCGCGGTGGTCGCCGATGGGCAGGCCCCCGGGCTGACCGAGCCGGCCGGCCTGGGCGTTGTCCCAGTAGTGGTGCATGGAGATGGGCGACGAATAGCTGTTGTAGCTCACGTCGCCCGGGCTGGGCCAACCCGCGCCGCTGGGGTAGATGTAGTTGTAGGTGTGGGGGTTGGCGGCACAGCGAAAGGCGTCGTTGAAGATGGCGATCAGCCGTTCGTTTCGGTTGGCGGGCAGGCCCAGGTATGGCCCGAGGGTGGGGGACATCCAGTCGTCGCGTTGGATCGGCGAATCGACGCGGTTCAGCCCGACGCCTGAAGCGCCGGAAGTGTTGGCCCCGGGGATGTAGCCGTCGTTCTCGGTGGTGTAGACGCTGAAGGCGATGCTGGACATCCGCAGGTTGCTCAGGCATATCGCCGAGCGTGCGGTGTCGCGGGCCTGCCGGAGCGCCGGCAGCAGCAGGGCGATCAGCAAGGCGATGATGCTGATGACGACAAGCAACTCGATGAGCGTGAAACCATGTAGGGACCGGCCCGGGCGTAGTGGGCGCTTGGGCACACGAG
>CAZVBW010000067.1:0-23714 GCA_964625505.1 uncultured Phycisphaeraceae bacterium | reverse complement strand
CAGGCGGTGCTCATGACCTATCCTATGGGTCGCCAGGCCGGGTTTCTACAGGGCAGGACAGGTACGGTTTCAGGGGTCGGGCGGCCCGCCGGTGTGACCCGTGGCGATGCAATAGGTTGTGGTGGTGCCACACCTCGCCGCAGGCGAGGTGTGCTCCGCGGCGTCCCAGGTACCCGTTCACACATCGGCTTCGCCGAGGTGTGCCACCCGCCGTGCCACCCGCCGGCATAGCCGGGCCGCTACGCGGCCCTGGCGGAGCTTGCGGGGTGAAGCGGGGTGAGTTGGCACGTGCTCCCGGGTACCGCGCCAGGGTCGCGTCGCGACCTGGCTATTGCCGGAGCGGAAGACGCGACAGGCACGTTCTCGGGATCGAGCGGAGGTGGTAGGGCTGACCGGGAACGTCCCGAACGGCGGGGCTGCGCTTAGTGCGGCTTAAAGCGGGGGGCGTAACCTGTTTGCATGGACGAGCAGCAATCGGACAAGGACAACCCCTTCCGCGTCGAGGCCCACGATGATGCGGCGGGCGGGGACGCGGCGGCGGGTTCTTCGGAGCCGACCGGTCCGATCGAGCCGGTCGAGTCGGTGGAGCGGAGCGAGGCGCGTCCCGTGTCGGCGGTCGGTGGGGCGGGCGGTGGGGCGGCCGGGTCTTCGCCGCGGAAGAAGCGGTCGCTGTGGTGGGTCTTGAAGAACACGGTGAAGGAGTTTGTCGACGACGACGCGATGACCTTCGGGGCGGCGGTGGCGTTCTACACGGCGTTGTCGTTTGCGCCGCTGCTGGTGGTGCTGCTGGTGGGGCTGTCGCTGTTCATGGGCGACGACGCGCAGGCCCGGCTGGTGGGGCAGCTCAACCAACTCATGGGCGACCAGGCGGGGGGCGTGGCCCAGCAGGTCCTGCAGTCCGCGGACCAGCCGACGCTGCGGAACTGGGCGGGGGTGATTTCACTGGTGATGCTGGTGTTCTCGGCGACGGGGGTCTTCGCGCAGCTGCAGCACGCGCTGAACCTGATGTGGGATGTGAAGGCCAAGCCTGGGGCGGGGCTGATGGGCTGGGTCCGCAAGCGGGTCCTGAGCCTGGGGATGATTTTGACGATCGGGTTTTTGCTGATCGTGTCGCTGGCGGTGAGCACGGCGATCCAAGCCATGCTCGGCGGCCCCCCCCCGGAGGATGGGTCGGGCGGGGGCACGGTCGGCGCGACGTTTTGGGCGATGCTCAACGCGGTGGTGAGCGTGGGGGTCTTTACGGTGCTGTTCGGGCTGATGTTCCGGTTTTTGCCCGACGCGCGGGTGGACTGGGGCGACGTGTGGCAGGGGGCGCTGCTGACGGCGATCCTGTTCACGGTGGGCAAGTGGGCGATCGGGACGTACCTGGGGATGGCGAGCGTGGGCTCGGCGTACGGGGCGGCGGGGTCGCTGCTGGTGCTGCTGGTGTGGGTGTACTACTCGTGTTTGATTTTGTTTATCGGGGCGGAGTTCACGCAGGTCTGGGCCAAGCGCAGCGGCAAGCCGATCGAGCCGGACGAGCACGCGGTGGCGCTGGAGCGGTCGACGGCGGGGGCGTGAGGCGGGGTGGCCCCCGCGCGTGGCGCGGACAACGCCGCGGCTCCACATCGTGAGCCCCGGGTCAATGACCCGCGATGCGTGGCATGGGTGCGTGTCGTCCGTAGCGAGCCAGCGGACGCCGGACGTGGCGTTGCCGTGGACGGGGGCAGCTGCGCTGCACCCGCTAAACGTGTGGGCACTGGGCATGCGTGGCGTGGCGGTCGGCTAGTGCACTTTGAAGCACCTCGCGTACGAGCGAGGGGTCGATGGCTGATCGCCCGGCGCGGCGGGGTGGGATGTGGGGTGAATCGCGTGAAGCGGATGGTCATGAAAATCTGCGCGAGCGGGTGGGTTGGTGCGCAGGGGGTGGCGGTTTACCAGTAGCGTTCGAGGTGGATGTTGCCGTCGGGGTTCTTGGGCTTTTTGGTGGTGAAGCCGCGGGCGGTGAGCTCTTCCTCGGCCTGGTCGATCATGGCCGGGTTGCCGCAGAGGAACACGTGGCAGCGTTCGGGGGTCAGCGGCTCGCCGACCACACCGTCGAAGACGTCCGGGCGGAGGCATGTGTGGACCCGGCCGCGGACGGGGGGCCAGGGGCTCTCGGCGGGCTCGCGGGTGCAGCTGGGCAGGTACATGACCGACGGGTCGTCGTCGGCGATCTGCTCGAGTTCCTGCTTGTAGGACAGGTCGGCGGAGAAGCGGGCGCCGTGGACGACGACGAACTTTTCCCAGCGGTCGGTGTGGCGGTAGGTCCGGAGCATGGACATGTATGGCGCCAGGCCGGTGCCGGTGCTGACCATGACCAGGACCTTGCCGTCGGGCACGCCGTCGAGGGTGAAGGTCCCGGTGATGCGGGGTGCCATGAACAGCGGGTCGCCGGGCTGGAGCTTCCAGAGCAGGGGGGTCAGGGCCCCGTCCTGGACGCGGACGACGTAGAGCTCGAGGTGGTCGCGGTCATTGGGGGACGACGCGATGGAGTAGGCGCGGCGGACGAGCTTGGGCTTCTTGCCCTTGGCGACGGTGGCGGGGTCTTCGGGCAGGCCGATGGTGATGAACTGCCCGGGCTCGAAGCCGGGGTGGTCACCGTCCTGATAGCGAATCTTGAAGACCGCGAGTTCGTCGGTGAGGTCTTCGCGGCTGACCAGTTGACCGTTGAGCGGCTTGGTGGGCATGGGGCGGCGAGGATATCGGATGCCCGGGGGGCGGGGGGCGGCGGGCGGCGGCGGGGAGGGCGGCGGCGGGGCGAGGGTATGGGGGCCCTCCCACGCCTGAAGGCGTGGGCTTTGGGGGCAGCGCTACTTGATGAGGCGGAGGGTCAGCGGGTAGCGGTAGGCCTCGCCGTTGCTGGCTTTGATGGTGCCGATGATGCTGAGGACGACGCCAGCAATCCAGATCGGTCCCGCGAGCAGCAGCCCGAGGCCGAAGCAGGCGATGGTGGGGCTGACGATCAGCAGCGCCAGCGACACGGTGATCTGGAAGTTGAGCGCTTCCTTCGCGTTCTCGCCGACCCAAGGGCTCTGGTCTTTCTTGAGTAGCCAGATGATTAATGGGGCCACCCAGGAGCCAATTCCCAAGAAGTACCCCGCGGCACCCAGCCCGTGAGCCAGCGTGGCGAGGTTCTTTTCGTCGTCTGTCGCTGGGCCGGCCACGGGTCCGGCGGCGGATGCGGCCGGCGGCTGATGCGGCGGGGTCTGGGCCTCGGGGGCCGGGGCGGGCGAATCGGTGGGCGGGTGTTGCTCGTGTGGTTCCACGGTGGTTCTCCTCGGGGGTGTGGCACGCCCAGTATGCACGGCACGCCCGGCCGTTGCCAACCGGGCCGTCTACCGGCTCTTCCCGGAGCCGCCCTTCTTGTCCAACAGCATCGTGGCTCCGACCGCCAGCACGGCGAGCGTGGCCAGGCCCAGCAGGACCCACGCGAGGGCGCGCAGGGCGAAGTTTTCGATGTGCATCATCAGGGCCCCAGCGATGAACATCGAGGCTATCACCAGGCCGTGGGTGATGCGGTTGGCGATCTTCTCGAAGCCGTCGATGAGGCGGTCCTCGTCGATGGCGTCGATCTTGAAGCCCAGGTCTTCCCGTGCCAGCGTCTGGAGAATTTTCTGCATATGACGCGGGCCGGTCTGGATCAGCTGTTTGATCTCGATCGACTCGCTGATGAGCTGATCGAAGCTGGTGGCCCGGATGGCGTTGCGGGTGATCAGCGCCTCCTTGTGCCGGTCGATCGATTCGCGGGGGTTGAAGTTGGGGTCGAGGATCTGCCCGATCTGGTCCAGGTTGAGCAGCGTCTTGCCGATCGTGGCGATCTCCGGCGGGATGCCCACGTCCCGCTGCCCACAGATCGCGGCGATGTCGAGCATCACTTGGCCAAACTTCAGCCCCTTGACGCTGGACGTGTGATGGCTCATCACCAGGTCGCTGATCTCCTGCTTGAACGTCGGGTGGTCGTAGGCGCGGGAGGGCGTGCCGATCTTGCCCGCCAGGTCGGCGGCTTCGTCGCCGCGGCCGTCGACCACGGCGAGGACCAGCTGCAGCAGGTCTTCGCGCATCCGCGGGGCGATCCGGCCGACCATGCCCAGATCGATCAGGGCGATGCGGTTGTCGCCGGTCATCAGCACGTTGCCCGGGTGCGGGTCGGCGTGGAAGAAGCCGTGGATGAGGATCTGGTCGAGGTAGCTGTGGAACAGCGTTTCGGCGAGCTTCTCACCGCCGACTTCCATCCGCCGCAGCGGCCCGATGTCGGTGATCTTTTTGCCCTCGATGAACTGCATCGTGAGCACCCGGGTCGAGCAGAGCGGGTCGACCGGTTCGGGGACGGTGATGCTCTGTTCGCGTTCGAGCAGGCGGCCGATGTTCCGCAGGTTGCTCGCCTCCTGCTGGTAGTCCAGCTCCCGCTCCAGCAGCGTGCGGGTGTGGCGGAGCATCTTCCGCAGCTCGTACTTGTTGTCGAAGTGCGCGTCGATCAGGGCGGCGACATGCATCAGGGCGTCGAAGTCTTCGGCGACCTGCTTGCGGGCCCCGGGCCGCTGGACCTTGACCGCGACCGCCTCGCCGGTGTGCAGCGTCGCCTTGTGGACCTGGCCCAGGGACGCGGCGGCGATCGGCTCGCGGTCGAAGCTGGCGTATAGCTCTTCGGGCGGCTGGCTGAACTCTTCGGTGAAGGTTTCCCGCACCAGGTCGTACTCGAACGGTTCGACGTGGTCCTGCAACCGCGAGAGGGCTTCGACGTACGGCTTGCTGAGCACGTTGAGCTGGGTCGAGAGCAGCTGGCCGATCTTGACGTAGGTCGGTCCGAGCTTTTCCAGATCGTGAGCCAGCTCGTCAGGCGTGGGCTCACCATCGGGCAGGTCCTCGGGCTCCAGTTCCTTGTCCAAGCCGCTGCCTGCCAAGGCATGGGAGCCGGCGTACTTCCAGACCAGGCCGAGGATGCGTTTGTAGACCACGAGATTGCTGGGCTTGAATGGCAGGTCCATGAGGCAAGCGTAAGTCAGACGTATGAAGTCAGATGCAAGAAGACCCAGCCGGACCCATGCCGCTGCTTGTCGGCCTTCCACTTCATCCATCTCACTTCCCACATCTGACATACGCACAAGCCCCCGCCGGTGAGGGCGGGGGCTTGTGCGTGTGTGGACTGAAGCGTTGAGCCGCGGGGTCAGGCCGCGGCGGCGGTGCGGCGTCGGCGTCCGACGGTCCGCTGGTCGGAGGCCATGCGGCGTCCGGGCTGGTGGTGCATCGCCCGGACCAGCTCGGCCGGGTCGTTGCCCCAGAGGTCGGCACCGATTTCCTCGGCCAGGCCCTCGGCCCGGTTGAAGACGCCGCCGCCGACGGCGATCTGCAGCTGCGGGCACACGCCCAGCTCGTGCAGCCGGTCGATCAGCAGCCGGGTCTGCGGCACGGTCGCGGCGACGGCACCGAAGACGACCAGCCGGTCGGCCTCGATCTCGCCGATCTGTTCGACGATCTCGTCGTTGGCGATCCCGCCGCCGGCGAAGTGGACGGTGTAGCCGTCGGCCTCGAGCAGGTCGGCGACCATCTGGCCGGCGAGCTCCTCGCTGTCCTCGCCGCCGGTGACCACGAGCACGGTCTGGCCGCGGCGGTCCTGCTGCTCGAGGCGCAGCTGCATCTGGTCCACGAGCTGGCGGAGCAGCCGGGTGGCGTAGTGCTGGCTCAGGGCCGAGAGCTGGTCGTGGCGGTGCAGGTTCTGCACGTGCTGGAGCGTGGGCCAGATCAGGTGCTCGAGGACCTGGTCGGCGGGGCAGTCCGCGTCGATGGCCTGGCCGATGACTTCGCGGGCGCCGGGTCGGTCGCCGCTGATCAGGCTGGTGAAGAAGCGTTCGAGGGTCCGTGAGCTTGCGGTCTGTGCCATGGCGGGCGTCTCCTGGTGTGGCCGGTGGGCCGGGGTTTGGGGGGGGCGTGGCTCGGTGCCGGGCGTCGGCCCGGGGGGTTGCCTTCCGGGGTGGTTCATCGACGCGGCCGGCCGAAAGCTGCACCGGGTGGTCGGCGGCGGTTGCGGGACGTCCGGATATGGCTGGGCGCAACCGTTGCGCGGTCGGCGGCGGGTTATTGGGCGTTGCCACAAGCTCCGATCGTGCGGCAGCGGTATGCCCCAATCGAGCCGCGACCGTCAGGGAGCTTGGACGGCCGGCTAGATCAAAGGGTCCTGCAGGCCCCCGCTGCCTCACGGTCGCGGCCCGTCGGGCGGCGGGTAACATGAAGCGTTGTCCACCGTCTGTTGATGACCCGGAGACCCGTCATGCGTCACACGTTCATCCCCGTCTGGCTGCTCGTGGTGACCCTGTTGCTGCCGCTGGGCGGCTGCGCGTCGTTCTTGTCCGAGAGTCAGGAGATCGCCCTGGGCGAGCAGGCCCAGCCGCAGTTCATTCAGGAATCCGGCGGGCTGGTGCCGTCCGAGGCGCTGCAGCAGTATGTGGACCAGCTCGGGATGCAGCTGGCGGAGGTCAGTGAGCGGCCGCAGCTGCCGTGGGAGTTCCACGTGGTGGACTCGGACATCATCAACGCCTTCGCCCTGCCCGGGGGCAAGGTGTTCATCAGCCGGGGCCTGCTGGCCGAGATGGAAAACGAAGCGCAGCTGGCGGGGGTGCTGGGCCACGAGGTCGGCCACGTCACCGGGCACCACGCGGCCAAGCGGATGTCCGCGGCGATGGGGCTGCAGGGCCTGGCGGTGGCGGCGTTGATCTTTACCCGCAATGAGGGCGACACGGCCCGGCAGCTGTCGATGATCGGCGCGTCGCTGGGCGGGGCTCTGGTGCTCAACGGCTATAGCCGCGGGCAGGAACTCGAGGCCGACGAGCGGGGCGTGCAATACATGACCGCGTTGGGCTACAACCCGCTGGGCCAAGTGCAGGTGATGGAAATCCTGCGGCAAGCCGCGGCGGGCGGATCGCCGCCGGAGTTTTTATCGACCCACCCGCACCCGGACACCCGGATCGAGCGGCTCGAACAGATGATCGTGAGCGAGTACCCCGCGTACGACGATCCAGCGGTCTACAGCTTCAACCAGCAGCGGTTCCAACGCGTCGTCGCCGACGAGCTGCGCCAGCTGGACAACCGCCCGCAGAACGAGAAGGACCGGGCCAGCCTCGACGGTGACCGGCTCATGGCCCAGGCCCATCAGGCGGTCGGGTGTGATGATCCGACGCATGATCACGAGTGACGCTGAGGAGCCGCGACCGTCAGGCAGCGGGGGACACCGCGGTGCGAATCGTTCGCAGGACTCGATCGTCACGGCCCGCTCCCTAACGGTCGCGGCTGCTCAGAGGTCGTCGCTTCTACTGTGCCCTGATGAGCGGCGAGCACCCGGCGTGGGATGAGCAGGCACTGTATGACGACCCGCATGCGGCGGCGGACAAGGCGGTGCGGGTGCGGCGGATGTTCGCGGCGATTGCGGGCAGCTACGACCTGAACAACCGGCTCCACTCGCTGGGCCGGGATCAGGCGTGGCGGAAGGCGGCGGTGCGGATGGCGCAGCTGCGGGCGGGGGACCGGGTGGTGGATGTGGCGTGCGGGACGGGGGACCTGACGTTGGCGTTGGCGAAGGTGGCGGATCAGCCGGTGCTGGGGGTGGACTTCACGTACGAGATGCTGCCGCGGGCGGTGGGGAAAGTCGAAAAAGGGGTCAGACCCCTTTTTGTTCAAGGCGATGCGATGCGGCTGCCGCTGGCGGATGCGTCGGCGGATGTGGTGAGCATCGCGTTTGGGATCCGGAACGTGGCGGACCCGGGGGCGGCGCTGCGGGAGTTTGTGCGGGTGCTTCGGCCGGGCGGTCGGCTGGTTGTGCTGGAGTTCAGCGAGCCGAGCAACCCGGTGATCCGGCGGGCGAGCAAGCTGTGGACCGATCACGTGATGCCGAGGACGGCCAGCTGGATCGCGCGGGACCGCAGCGGGGCGTACCGGTACCTGCCGCGGAGCGTAGGCACGTTCTGGGACCGGCAGCAGCTGCAGAACGCGATGGCCGGCACGGGGCTGGGCGAGGTGGTGTGCCGGCCGATGACGTTCGGCGTGGCGTGCGTGTACCGCGGGGTGCGCGGGGCACAATAGAACGCCCACGCCTTCAGGCGTGGGCGGGGTGGCGGGGGGTATTAACGCCGCAGGGGTCTGCCCACCCCTGAAGGGGTGGGCTTTTGCGCGTCAACTCATTCGTCGCCGGGGTTGTCTAGGGCGGTGTCGATCTCGGTGCGGAGCTGGTCGCCCAACTGCGGAGAGAAGCCCACGTGGACATTGGCGACCTGGCCATTGTTGATGACGACGGTCTGGGGGATGCCCTGCACGCCGTAGGCCTGAGCGACCTGGCCGGTGGTGTCCATAAGGACGGGCATGGACAGGCCATGCCGCTCCCAGAACTGCTGGGCGGTCGGCTCGTCTTCACGGACGTTGATGGTGGCCACCAGCACGTCCTTGTCGTTCTCGTCGGCCCAGTCGGCGACTTCCTGCAGCACGGGCAGGCCCCGCACGCATGGCGGGCACCACGAGGCCCAGAAGTCCAGCACCACCACCTGCTGCTCGACGTCTTCGAGCTCGAACGTCTCGCCATCGAGGGTCTGCAGTGTGATCGGCGGGGCGGGCTGGTTCTGCAGCACGTGGCCGCCGCCCCCGGCCGCCGGGCCCGCGCCCGCCGGGCCGGCCTGCGCGTTGGCCGCGAGGGTTAGCATCTCCTGGAGGCTGCCCGCGGCCTGGCGGCCGTCGGTGTCGAACGCGAAGGCGTCCGCGGACAGGGCGTCGGTGCTGGGCTCGAAGGTCTGGCGGACGGTGATCGTCTCCTCGCCGCCGCCGGGCAGTGACTGGGGTGCGACTTCGAGCTGCGACTCGGTGATCAGGTGGGTATCGGGGTCGATGCGGAGGGTGAGCACGCCGTCGGGGGTGTTCATCTGCAGGCCCGGGCGGCCGGCGGCGTCGGGCTCCAGGCGGTCGGGGGCGTCGGTCATCTGGCCCGACAGGGCGGCCACGGGGTCCTCGGCGGTCAGCAGGACCACATCGGCCTGGAGGGGCTGGCCGATCATGGGCACGGCCTGGGTGATGCCGGTGTAGCTGGGCGGGTCGGCCGAGGCGGTGTCCAGGTACACGCCGGGCAGGTCGGTGCCGCGCAGCTGAAGCCGGCCGTCGGCGGCGAGGAGGTACATATCCGGTGTATCCACACGCAGGCGGTTGGCTTGCCCGTCCCATGCGGTGTGGAACTCGGCTTGCTGGGTCATCGTCCAGCGGCCCGACTCGCGACGCATCTCGAAGTCGCTGGTGCTGCTGTAGGCCGGAGCGTCCTGGTAGGCCTGGATGACCTGGTCCATCAGCGTCCCGCCGGGCGGGTCGGCCAGGGCGGGGCTGGCACCGAGCGCAAGCAGGGCGGCGGCGAGGGGCAGGCGGGCGGAGGGGGTGCGGGTGTGCATGAGCGGAGGTCTCCAGCGGACGGAGTGCGTGTTGCGACCCCCCGGCGGGGCCATTAGAGTCGGGCCGACCCTTTCGAGTTCCGGGCATTCTAGCTGACCCTATGGCGCAGACCTCAACCGACCTCATCGCGCCGCACGGCGGCACCCTCGTCAACCGCATCGTCCCCGAGGAGCAGGCCGCCCAGCTGCGGTCTGAAGCCGAGGGCCTGCCGAAGATCACGCTGTCCACCAAGCAGGCCTGTGACCTGGAGATGATCGCGATCGGGGCGTTCAGCCCGCTGATCGGGTTCGCCAAGCAGGCGGACTTTCAGAGCATCTGTAAGAACATGACCCTGGCCGATGGCACGGTGTGGCCCATTCCGATCACGCTGGCGGTCGGCGACGACGTCAAGTCGAGCCTCGAGGTCGGCGGCCGGGCCGCGCTGCACCACAGCGACGGCACCCTGCTCGCGGTCATCGACGTCGACGAGGTCTACGCCCACGACAAGGACCTGGAGATCCCCAACGTCTTCGGCACCACCGACAAGGCCCACCCGGGCGTGAAGCAGGTGATGGACGAGGGCGACTGGCTGGTCGGCGGCCCGATCGCGGTGCTGACCGTGACCCCGCAGAAGGAGCCCGGCGAGCAGTTCACCGACCACCGCCTGCCCCCGGCGAAGACCCGTGAGGCCTTTGCCGGCAAGGGCTGGAAGACCGTCGCGGCGTTCCAGACCCGCAACCCGATTCACCGCGCCCACGAGTACCTGTGCAAGTGCGCCACCGAGATCTGCGACGGCCTGCTGATCCACCCGCTGGTGGGTGAGACTAAAGAGGGCGACATCCCCGCCGACGTGCGGATGCAGTGCTACGAGACGATCATCGAGCACTACTTCGTCGACGAGCGGACGATGCTGACGGTCATGCCCGCCGCCATGCGGTACGCCGGGCCCCGCGAGGCGATCCTGCACGCGATCGTGCGTCAGAACTACGGCTGCTCGCACTTCATCGTCGGCCGCGACCACGCCGGCGTCGGCGACTACTACGGCACCTACGACGCTCAGAACATCTTCGATCGACTGCCCGGCGACGGCTTGGAGATCACCCCGCTGAAGTTCGAGCACGCCGCGTACAGCAAGCGGGCCGGCGGCATGGTCAGCTCCAAGACCTTCCCCAAGATCCCGGGCGACCAGATCTTCCTCTCGGGCACCAAGGTCCGCGAGCTGCTCTCAAAGGGCGAGCGGCCCCCGGCGGAGTTCAGCCGGCCGGAGGTCGCGGATGTGCTCATCAAGTGGGCGACGTCCTCGTGATCTGGATTTTGACAGGATCACAGGATAAACAGGATTGACAGGATCAAGGCAAAGAAGAAGAGCGACGAAGCCTTACGTTTCTATCTCTTCCCGCTTCCACTTCTGATCCTGTTCATCCTGTCAATCCCGTGATCCTGTCCAAACCAGACCCCCGCTAATTCTCAAGGCAATATTCGAAGACCGCCTTCCACTCGTGCCGCTGCAGCGACACGAGTTCCGGATGGTCCGATGGGTCGTTGCCCGAGGCGGCCTCGACTGCGTCGACGAAGGCGTACGGGTCGTAAGCCCCGACTTCCGTCCCGGCCCCCGCGCCGCCGCCGGCCTGATCGATGCGGCTCATCGCCGGGTGGTTGCCGACCTTGCGGTACCAGTACTTGGCGTTGGAGAAGTCCGGTTCCCGCCGGTGCATGATCGCGTGCCAGTACGAGCCGGTCGGGTTGTCCGTGCCCTGGCTGACGGTGTGGCTCTCGTCCAGCTGGTCGATGTACAGCAGCAGGCCGGCGCGGATGCCGGGGTGGCCGGCCAGCTGCGGGTCGGCCAGCACCTGACGGACCAGCTGGTCCAGTTGCGGGTCGGCGGCGGCTTCGCCGGTCAGGCGCGGCATCGCCTTGCTCAGCGGCGTATGGGCGAAGATTGGCTTGAGCAGGTCGTGGAATTCGTCGGGGATCGTGGGCATCGGTCGCAGGCTCCTGGGAGCTGCGAACGGTAGCCGCCGCGGCATGAACCGTCACTTAGCGTGGTGCCCGCGGAATCACCCGTTATGCTCGCCGCCCCCTCCGGGGTATCCCCACCCGCTTGAAGGAGCACCATGGCCGAGCAGAAAGCCACCAACATCACCTGGCACGAGGGCGGCGTCAGCCGCGACGAACGCAACGCCAACATGGGCCAAACCGGTGCCACGCTGTGGATGACCGGCCTGTCGGGCAGCGGCAAGTCGACCGTGGCCGTGGCCCTGGAGCAGGTGCTCGTGCAGCGGGGCTACCACGCGTACCGGCTGGACGGCGACAACATCCGGATGGGCCTGAACAAGAACCTGGGCTTCTCGCCCGAGGACCGCGACGAGAACATCCGCCGCATCGGCGAGGTCGCCAAGCTGTTTGCCGACGCGGGCGTGATCTGCATCTGCAGCTTCATCAGCCCGTACGCCGAGGCCCGGGACATGGTCCGCGGCCTGCACACGTCGGACGACCTGCCGTTCTTTGAGGTGCACGTCGATGTGCCGCTGGACGAGGCTGAGAAGCGCGATCCCAAGGGCCTGTACAAGAAGGCCCGCGCCGGCGAGATCAAGGGCTTCACCGGTATCGACGCCCCGTTCGAGGAGCCGAAGAACGCCGAGTTGACCCTGCCGACCCACGAGCTGAGCGTCGAGCAGTCGGTGCAGAAGCTGCTGGACCTGCTCGCGGACCAGGGCGTGCTGAAGCACACTTGAGTACCGCTCGGTCGCAGGCATATGATTGACACTGGCCCTCGGCGGTTTTACGTTGCGGGGCTCGATGGTGGGCGTAGCTCAGTTGGCAGAGCACCAGGTTGTGATCCTGGGGGTCGCGGGTTCAAGCCCCGTCGCTCACCCTTAGTCGGCAAGGCAGAAGGTTTAGCAGCAAGGCAGAAGGCAGAAGGTTGAAGGACGAAGGCACAAGGGGGTTCGCCTTCCGGCTGGATCGGTGGTCGACCCCGGGCTAACGGGTCCACCACCACAGCAGCAGCAGGATCAGCAGCAGCCCATGCCCCGCGATGATCGCGTGGTGGCGTCGTCGGTAGCTGCGTTTGCTCGACTTGTGCCTCAGCCACCGCATCGCCAGCGACGCCCCGGGCCAGCCGCCCAAAAGTTCCAAGCTCAGCAGCGTCCGCTCGGACACCCGCCAGCCACCGCGGCGGGCGCGACGCTTGTCCCACGCGAAGGCGAGGAAGGTCAGGAGGCTCAGCAAAGTCACCCATCCGATGAGCCCGAGGATGCTTGGCATTGGATGTAGGAAGTCAGAAGTCAAATGTGAGATGTAACGGAGCACGGCGGACGGTCATCTCACCACCACCACCACATCCCACATTTGACTTACGCATACGCTCCGATCTTCCGCAGGCGGTCGTACCGGCGGTTGACCAGGTTCTCCACCTTGAAGCGTTTGAGTTCACGCAGCGTCTGGATGAGGTAACGCTCCAGGGACTCCGCGGTGGTGGCGGGCTGGCGGTGGGCGCCACCCAGCGGCTCTGGGATGACTTCATCCACGATGCCGAGCTTGACGTTGTCCGCGGCGGTGAGCTTCAGGGCCGCGGCGGCTTCGGCGGTGGTCTGCGGGTTGGCCTCCTTCCAGAGGATGGCGGCACAGCCCTCGGGGCTGATCACTGACAGCCAGGCGTATTGCAGCATCGCCAGCCGATCGGACACGGCCACGCCCAGGGCCCCGCCCGAGCCGCCCTCGCCGACGACGACGCTGACGATCGGTGCCTTGAGCCGGGCCATCTCCCGGAGGTTGACCGCAATCGCCTCGGCCTGGCCGCGCTGCTCGGCGCCGATGCCGGGGTAGGCGCCGGGGGTGTCGACCAGGGTCACGACCGGCAGGCAGAACTTCTCGGCCAGCCGCATCGCCCGCAGCGCTTTGCGATAGCCCTCGGGGTGGGCGCAGCCGAAGTTGGCGGCGATCTTGTCGGCGGTCTGGCTGCCGCCTTTGTGGTGGCCGATGAGCACGCACTTGTGCGGGCCGATCCGGCCAAAGCCGCAGCGCATCGCCGGGTCGTCGCCGAAGCGCCGGTCGCCGTGCAACTCGACGAAGTCCTTCACGAATGCTCGGATGTAGTCGTGGGTCTGCGGCCGGCCCGGGTGGCGGGCGACCTTGACCGTGTTGGCCGCGGACAACCCGGCGTAGGTCTTCTTGAGCATCGCCGTGTGCGACTTGCGAAGCTTTTTCAGCTCGCCCGCGATGTCGACGTCCGGGTTGAGGTCGACCGCGGATCGGCCGGGGTCTTTCTGAGCTTCGAGCTCTCCCAGCTGCCGCTCGAGTGCCAGCAGGGGCTTTTCGAAGTCCAGCTCGAAGCTGCCGGTGTAGCCGTTGTTCTCGCTCATAAGCGCAACTGGGGAGGCGGGTGGGCGTGCAAGCTAACCCAAAGCACACTTGTACCGCAGCTTTAGGCTCGATTCATCGCTCGTGTGTGACACTCCTTGGGCTTGTTGTAATCAACTTCTCAAGGAGCAACCCCGTTGTCTAACTCGAGCCCCACGACCGACCCGCCTTCCTCATTCGACCCCCGCGGTGGAGCCAATGATCAGAGTGATCTGCCCATCGGGCGGGTCCTGAAGGTTAGCCCCGACAGCCGTGTCGAGGACGACATGGGCCAGCAGCTGCTCGCCGGGGGCGAGCGGGTGGCGATGCGGTATTGGAAGGACCACGAGACCGGGCGGGAACCCAAGCGGCCCCGCACCCGACCGTACGAGACGGTGGGGCTGGTGCTCGAAGGCAAAGCCGAGCTGATCCTGGACTGCGAAACGGTGACGCTCGAGCCGGGCGATTCGTGGATCGTCCCGGCCCAGGCCCGCCACACGTACCGCATCCTCGAGCCGTTTACCGCGGTCGAGGCGACATCGCCGCCGGCGCGGGACTGAGCGGCAGCAGATATCGACAGTGGTCGGCCAGGGTCTTGGGAGGGCGATCCGCCTGTGGCGGACCGCCGATCCGCAAGCAGCGGCGGCCCACGGCTCGGCGGGAGCCTCGCCCTCCCGTAGTTGAAACCCATCAAGGGCGCGACAACGGCGTAACGCCCGCGGCAGCTAGACCAGCAGCAGCAAGGCACCCGACAGCAGCGCAATGGTCCAAGCGAACCAGAGATTAGCGCGGTTAGTGTGGTACATGGCACGAACTCCTCCGGGTCGGCTTCCGACGACCCAGGGCTAAGGATCGCGATCGCTGCTGAACACGCGGTAAGGCGGTGGTGAAGCGGCGGTAAGTGTCACCGCAGTAAGGTTGCCGGCCGTGTCCTCGTCCCACGCTCAAGCCCACGCCGCGTTGCCCGCGACCCATCTATTCGCCGGGTACCCCAAGGGGGCGGGGCGTTTTGATGAGGCGGTGTGGCCTGACGGTGCGTTGCGAGGGCCGTGGGCCGAGCTGGCCAATCGGCTGGATCGGCTGGGTGTCCAGTCGCTGCGGGACCGGTGGGAGGCGGCCCGCCAACGGCTCGGTGAGCAGGGGGTGTCGTATCACGTGCACAGCGACCCGCGGGGGCTGAGCGACCCGCGTCGGCCGGCGGCGCTGGACCCGCTGCCGGTGCTGCTGGGGCCGCAGCAGTGGGCGGCGCTGGAGGCGGGGGTGATCCAGCGGGCGGCGCTGCTGGACCATGTGCTTGGCGACGCGTACGGGCCCCAGCAGCTGCTGACGGACGTTCCCGGGCTGTCGAACCTCGTCGCGGGGGTCGGCGGGTATCAGCCGGGTTGCCGGACCGGCGGCGCGGCGCCCGGCGGTGAGGCGCGGCCGGCGGTGCAGCTGACGCTCTACGCGGTGGACCTGGTGCGGGACGTCGAGGACGCGACCGGGGGCGGGTCCAGGGGCGGATCCGGGGGCGGGGGCGGCTGGCGGGTCGTGGCGGATCACACGCGGTTTCCGCGGGGGATGGCGTGGGCGCTGGAGCATCGGCTGGTGGTGAGCCGGGCGTTGCCCGCGGCGTTTCGGGCGATGCACGTGCAGCGGCTGGCGGGGTTCTTCGCCCGGCTGCAAGCGGGGTTGGGGCGGCTGGCGGAGGGCTGGGCCTCGGCGGCTCAGGTGGTGCTGCTCACGCCGGGGGCCGATGCGCCCGGGTCGTTCGAGCACGCGTACCTGGCGCGGTACCTGGGCGTGCCGCTGGTCGAGGCGGGGGACCTGACGGTGCGGGACGACGCGGTGCATTTGAAGACGCTTGCGGGCCTGCGGCGGGTGGACACGCTGCTGCGGGCCGTGCCCGACGCGGCGAGCGACCCGCTGGAACTGGAGGCGTCCGATGCGGGCGTGGCGGGGCTGGTCACGGCGCAGCGGGGGGGGCAGGTGGCGGTGGTGAACCCGATCGGGTCCGAGCTCATGCAGAGCCCGGCGTGGCAGGCGGTGCTGCCGCAGTTGTGCCAGCGGGTGACCGGCGAGCCGCTTGGGCTGGGTGGGGTGGAGACATGGTGGGCGGGCGATCCGGAGCAGCGGGCCCGGGTGCTCGAGGGATTGCGTGATCCGGCGATGTGGCTGCGGCCTGCCGATTCGGCGTCGGCGGGGGCCTGGCCGCTGCCGGGCGAGTCGAAAGCCGAGGCGGGTCGGGAGTTGATCGAAGCGGTGCAGCGGACGCCCGAGCGGTGGTGCCTGCAGCGTCGGGCGACGCCGGGGACCGCGCCGGTGCTGACGGCGGCGGGTCGTCTTGAGCCGGGTCTGCTGCGGCTGCGGCTGTTTGCGGCGAACGACGGGCACGGCTGGTCGGTGATGCCGGGGGGGCTGGGGTGGGTGCGGCCTGTGGACGCGGACGATGCGGACAGCCAGTCGCTGGGCGGGGCGGGGGCGAAGGACGTGTGGGTCCTGGCGTCGGGGAAGGTCAAGCCGGTGACGCTGCTGCAGCCGCCCGAGGCGGCGGTGACGCTGAGCCGGGCGGGGCTGGAGCTGCCGTCGCGTGCGGCGGACAATCTGATGTGGCTGGGGCGGTATCTGGAGCGGGCCGAAGCGTGCTGCCGTCTGGCCCGGGGGGTGGCCCGGCAGCTGGACCGCGAGGCGGAGCCGGCGGGCGTAACGACGGCGGCGTTGCTGGATGCGTTGGACCGGCTGGTGCACCGTGAGCGGCCCGAGCCGTGGCTGCCCGGTGAAGCCGATGCGGCGGGCCCCGGGGCGGAGGTGCTCACGGCGAGGCTGCTGTCACTGCTGAGTGATGCCGAGGCCGACGACGGGCTGGTGGCGACGCTGCTGCAGGTGGACCGGCTGGCGGGGGTGCTGCGGGATCGGATGGCGGTCGATAGCTGGCGGACGCTGCGGCAGGTGGCGGACCTTCGGCCGCGGCTGGAGCGTGTCGCGGACCAGGACCCGTCGGCCGACCCGCAGGACGACGACCGGCTGGACACGGCGTTGCAGCTGCTGGACGGCGTGCTGATGGGGCTCACGGCGTACGCGGGCTTTGCCGCCGAGGGCATGACCCGCAACGACGCGTGGCGGATGCTGGACATCGGCCGGCGGCTGGAGCGGGCGTGGCAGACCGCCGGGCTGCTCGGGGCGCTGGCGACGCCGGCCCAGCCGGTCGGGTCGGGTCGGCTGGAGGCGCTGCTGTCGCTGACGCACAGCACGATGACCTACCGCTCGCGGTACCGCACGCGACCCGCGGCGGCGCCGCTGCTGGACCTGCTGCTGCTGGACGAGACCAACCCGCGGTCGGTGGCGTACCAGTATGCCCGGCTGGGCGAGCACGTGGACGCGTTGCCGGGGCAGGCCCGCGGCGGGTCGGGCGTGCGGTCCGAGGAGCAGCGGGAGCTGCTGCGGTCGCTGTCGGATGTGGTGCTGACCGACGTGTTCGCGTTGGCTCACGCCGACAAGACCGGCCGGCGGACGATGCTGCACGAGCGGACGCTGGCGCTGCAGCAGCGGGTCGAGCAGCTGGCGGACCAGCTCACCGGCCGATACCTGACCCACGCCCGGGGAGTCCGCCACGTCTGATTCGTCGAGGAGGTTGCCACGTGATCTACGACATCGAGCACATCACGCGCTACCGCTACAGCGACCCGGTCAGGTGGGGCCGGCACCGCGTCGCGCTGCAGCCGAGGCAGACGGGCAGGCAGCGGGTGATGTCGCACTCGCTGCGGATCGACCCGAAGCCAAGCAAGCTGGACGCGGATGTGGATGCGATGGGCAACACGCTGCATCGCTTCGAGCTGTGCAGCCCGCACGAGCAGTTGACGCTGCGGGCGAACTGCCGGGTGCAGGTGCCCGATCGCCCGGCCGCGGTGGGTGATGCGGGGCGGCCCTGGCCGGAGGTGGTGGAGCTGCTGGACCGGATGGACCCGCGGGGGGCGGACCCGTCGGTGGCGTTGATGCGGTACGGCTCGCCGCTGGTGCCGCTGGCCGGCGGCGGGATCGGGCGGCTGCTGGAGGTCGGTCGGCGGTCCATGGCCCGCGGGTCGAGCGTGGCCCGGGCGGCGGTGCAGCTGATGCACCAGCTGCACCGCGAGCTGGCGTACGAGCCGGGGGTGACCACGGTGAGCACGCCGGTGGACGACGTGCTGGAGCATCGGCGGGGGGTCTGTCAGGACTTCGCCCACCTGATGATCGCGGTGCTGCGGGCGTACCGGCTGCCGGCGCGGTACGTCTCGGGCTACGTGCGGACGGGCAACACGTCGGCGGGCGATGCGTTGGTCGGGGCCGACGCCTCGCACGCGTGGGTGGGCGTCTGGGTCGGGGATGAGGCGGTGGGCGATGCGGGCTGGTTGGACCTGGACCCGACCAATGATCTGGTGGTTGGGCCGGACCACGTGAGCCTTGCGGTCGGGCGGGACTACGGCGACGTCACGCCGGTCAAGGGGGTGATCCTTGGTGGGGGGCAGCATGAGATCGCCGTGGCGGTGCGGGTGAGTCGGGCCGGCTCGGATTGACGGGCAATGACAAGAATGTCATGATGCGGCGGGGTCGGCTTGCTTCGGGTGCGGGTGCTGTGCAAAGCGCCGCGGTCGCAATGACCCAGCGGGGAGCTGCGGGTGTCCGACGAATATGCATTGCTGACGCAGTCCGGAGATTTGGCTGCCTGGTCGACACGTGCGACCCAGGCGCTGCAGACGCTGAGCCAGCGTGTGGGGCTGGACGCGGCGGTGGTGGGCTATGCGCGGCGCGGCCGGGTCACGCCCGAGTCGGTGCTGGCCCATATCACGCCCGACGATCGGCTGGTGCAGTGGGCCCGCTCGGACGACGCGGCCACGCCGCGGCTGCCCAAGGCAGTAGGTGTCGAAGCGGTCGGCGGTGACTCGCTGGTGGTGGCGACGCTGCTGGGGCCGTCGGCGGCGGGGGGGCTGGTGACCCTGGACGCGGGTGAGTCGGGCCCGGGTCGGTGGTACCTGCTGGGCGGCGGCTGCGTGGGGCAGTGGGGCGGCGAGCTGGGGCGGGAGGCGGTGGCGTCGCTGGCGCTGCTGCGGGCGCGATTTGACTGGCCCGAGCCGCACGCGTCGCACCTGCTGCTGAACGAGCACGGGCAGGTGCTGCTGGCCGACGCGTCGCTGCGGCTGGCGTACCAGGCGAGCCTGGAGCCGCTGGAGGCGGTGGCGGACGAGGCGGTCAAAGCGGTGCACCAGCGGTGGGACGGCACCGAGCCGGGGCAGACGCGGTCGGTGGTGCTGACGCTGGCGGATCAGCCGGTGTGGTTGCAGATGCACTGCCTGCACGGCCCGATCGAGGGCTGCGGCTGGCAGGTCGAGCTGCGGCAGATCGAGCAGGCGGACCCGCCGGCGGTCGGGGTGGTCGAGGACGATCGGGTGGCCCGGTCGTTGGGGTTCATCACCGACCGCTACCGCGAGTCGCCGAGCCTGGAGCAGGTGGCCGATTCGGTGGACGTGAGCCAGTACCACTTCCACCGCTTGTTCAGCCGGACGGTGGGCCTGAGCCCGAAGGCGTACCTGCTGCGGCTGCAGCTGCTGCACGCCAAGTGGCTGTTGCGGACCACGGGCGTCGCGGTCGGGAAGATCGCCAGCCGCTGCGGCTTTGCGAGCCACGGGCACTTTACGGCCACGTTTACACGGGTCGTGGGGATGAGCCCGAGCGATTACCGAGATGCCCAGGGCTGAGCCCGCGCCGCCCGCTGGCCGATAAAGCCGCACGGACGTTGCGGCTTGCGTGGCGGTCCGGCTGGCCCCGGGCCGATGAAAGCCGTATCTTCATAACGAACCCCCCACGTCCGCGGCGAACTGCCTGCCGACGACAGATGGAGAAAGGAACCGTCATGCCGCGATTTGCCGCTTTGCTGAGCCTGCTGTTGTGTCTGGGTCTCATGAGCGCCTGCTCGTCGACTTCCCGCGACGTGCACACCTTCGAGAGCACCGACCTGGCACCCAAGACCGTCAGCGTGATCGCCACCGACACCGGCGAGTCGCTGTGGACGATGGACGTCCCCGCCGGGCAGAAGCTCGTGATCGACCTGAACCAGGATGGTGAGCGGGCCGAGATGGGCTTCCCCCGTCACGGCTACGCCTCCGAGTTCACCTACCGCGTCTACCCGCTGGAGTCGGGCGCGACCTTCGGCCAGCGCTACGGCGAAGCGCTGGAAGAGGACACGATCGAGCTGGACGGCCCCCGGCCGGTCATGATCCACATGGCCATGCGGGCTCCGGAGCCGCGTGCCCCCGGCCGCAGCAGCAGCGACGTCGAGCCGCTGCCGGCCCCGGCTCCGCCAAGCGGCGACGCCGAGGGTGACGCCGACGCCGATGCCCAGACCATGACCGACGAGCCGCAGCCGCGTGCCGTGCAGGGCGGTATGGACGCGGACGCCGAGGCCGGCGGGTCCGGCGAGGCCGGCAACGGCGAGGCCGAGCTGGACACCGACGCCCGGCCGCCCCGCCCCGAGCCGACGCCCGACGCCGACGCCCCCGGCGAAGGCGCCTCGGGCCGGCTGATGTCGCCCCACCCCGGCGGCGACGATGCCACGCTGCTGACCACCGCGTCGCAGCTCCGCGTGCAGGTGCTGCCCGACGGCCACGCCCTGATCGCCGGCGAGCGGATGACGCTCTCGCAGCTGCGGCAGTACGTCGAGGGCCGGGCGGGCACGCGGCGGATCGTCATCGACGCCGAGCGGAACGTGCAGTTCCGCCACGTGATCGCCGCGCTGGAAGCCTGCGAGCAAGCGGGCATCCCGAACGTGGCCATGGCCGCTGCCCAGTAAACGCACCACGGGACGATTTTGAAATCGATCAAGCCCGCGGCTTCGACCGCGGGCTTATCTTTGACGCGTGCTTGTCTACTGCTGCGCCGACCTGATCTTTGCCACCCGCGTCCGTGCCGAGGCCGACGCCGCCGGGGTCGTCAGCCGACCGGCCCGCAACGCCGACATGCTGCGGGCCCGGCTGGACCGCGTGGACGACGGCAAACCCAATGATCCGGTGACCGGGGTGATCGTCGACCTGGACCTCGGCGAAACCGGCGTCGCGCTGATCGAACAGGCGGCGGCCCACCAAACGCCGCCGCGGATCGTGGCCTTCGGCCCGCACGTCGCGGTGGACCTGCTGCGGCAGGCCGACAACGCCGGGGCAGACCTGGTGCTGCCGCGTGGGCGGTTCGTGCAGGAGCTGGCGGTCCTGGTCCGTGAGCTGGGCGGGCTCTGAGCGAGCCGGTGTCTGTGACACCGGTCCCGGGTTCGCAGAACCCGGCTCGCAGAGCGGCAAGCCCGTACTCTGCCACCATGGCCCTGCTGTCGGTGAACGTGAACAAGATCGCCCTGCTGCGGAACAGCCGCGACGCGGAAGCCCCCTCGCCGGTCGTATTCGGGCGAGACGCGCTCGAAGCGGGAGCCGCGGGCATCACCGTCCACCCCCGGCCGGACCAGCGGCACGTTCGGCCCGATGACGTGCATCAGCTTGTCGAGCTGCTGGACGAGCCGGCGTGGCTGGACCGCGAGTTCAACATCGAGGGCAACCCGCTGGACGCCGCCGGTTCGTGGCTCGAACTCGTCGAACAGGCCCGGCCGGACCAGGCGACGCTAGTTCCTGACAGCACCGACCAGAAGACCAGCGACCACGGGTTCACGTTCGACAGGCCCACGCTCGCGGCGCTGCGGCCGGTGGTGCAGCGGCTCCGCGATGCGGGTTGCCGGGTGAGCGTGTTCGTGGACCCGGACCCGGAGCAGGTCGCCCGGGCCGCCGATTGCGGTGCCGACCGGGTGGAGCTGTACACCCAGCCGTACGCCGCGGCACCCCCGGCAGAGCGTTCGGATTGGCTCGACCGGTACGCCGCGGCGGCCGAGTCCGCCCGGCGGGCGGGGCTGGGCGTCAACGCGGGGCACGACCTGACGCTGGCGAACCTGCCGGCCCTGATCGACCGGGTGCGGATCGACGAGGTGAGCATCGGCCACGCGCTGACCGTGGACGCGCTGCACATGGGCTGGACGGCGGCGGTGCAGGCTTACATCCGCGCGGCCGAGGGGTCGGGCTAACGGCCTCTGAACGTGCCGGCTCAGGGGTCCGGTAACACTGGCCGGTCGGCTAGAATACGTCGATAAGGACGAAGGCGGAGCCCGGCGCCACCGCGCCGACGCGACCGCCGACGGAGAATGCCGTTGCCCCAAGCGCCGACCGCCGCTCCCCAGCCCGCCTCCAGCCTCCCGCCGAAGACCAACGGCCAACACCCGCCGCGAACGCAGAACGTCCCGGCCCAGCCCGGCGTCGATCCGGGCGTGTCTCCCGACAGCGAGGTCGATACGGACATCAAGCACTTCGTGCTCGACACCAACGTGCTGCTGCACAACCCCGCGGCGCTGTACCTGTTCGAGGACAACGAGGTGGTGATCCCGTTCACCGTCCTGGAGGAGCTGGACAACTTCAAGAAGGGCGCCGACGACGTGGCCCGCAACGCCCGCGAGGTGATCCGGCAGCTCGACTCGCTGCGGCAGCGCGGCAGGCTCGCCCAGGGCGTGAAGTGGAACGGCCACGGCGGGACCGTCCGCGTCGACTTCGCCGACGAAGACCGCCCGCACCAGCTCCGCGGCGACGCCCCGGACAACCGCATCATCGCCGTCGCCCACCGGCTCAACGAGGACGGCCACCGCGGCATCCTCATCACCAAGGACATCAACGTCCGCCTCAAGGCCGACGCCCTCGGGATCCCCACCGAAGACTTCGAGGCCCAGAAGGTCAACGCCGACCGGCTGTACCGCGGGTACCACGAGCTGAACGTGCCCGGCGAGCTGATCGACACGCTCTACGACGAAAAGCAGCTGGACGCCGACCGACTCACCGAACACCTGGTCGTCCAGGAGCCCGACGGCGGCCAAACGCAGCTGGACTTGCACGCCAACATGTTCCTCCAGCTCCGCGACGCGCTGGACGAGTCGCACACCGGGCTGGCCCGCCGCCTGGCCGACACCGACTCGCTGATCCCCATCACCGGGCCCCGCAAGGCGACTTTCGGCGTCATGGCCCGCAACGTCCAGCAGACCATGGCCCTGGACCTGCTCCTGGACGACGAGATCAAGCTCGTCACGCTCCTGGGCGCCGCGGGCTCGGGCAAGACGCTGCTCGCGCTGGCCGCGGGCATGGCCAAAGTGTCCTCCGAGCAACGCTACGACAAGCTGCTGGTCGCCCGGCCGATCATGCCCATGGGCAAGGACATCGGCTACCTGCCCGGCGACAAGGACGAGAAGCTCGGCGCCTGGATGCAGCCGATCTTCGACAACCTCTCCTACCTGCTCTCGACCCGCGGCGCGGGCTGGGGCCCCGGCGGCGAAAGCCACAGCCACGGCCACGCCGAATCTAAGCCCGTCGAACAGCGTGTCCACGCCCTGCTCCAGTCCGGCCAGGTCGTCATGGAGCCGCTGACCTACATCCGCGGCCGATCCATCCCGCACCAGTTCATGATCGTCGACGAGGCCCAGAACCTCACCCCCCACGAGGTCAAGACCATCGTCTCCCGCGTCGGCGAGGGCACCAAGATCATCCTCACCGGCGACGTCGCCCAGATCGACAACCCGTACCTCGACGCGTCGAGCAACGGCCTGTCCTACATGGTCGACCGCCTCAAGGGCCAGGCCCTGGTCGGCCACGTCACCCTCGCCCGCAGCGAACGCAGCGAACTGGCAAGTTTGGCGGCCGAAAAACTATAAAGCCGCGGCCGTTGGCCGCGCCTCGGGCCGAGCGGCCCCGCCTCGCCACCAGCAGGTCTCCGCGTACGATGTTGCCATGCCCTCGCCCTTCCCCGGCATGAACCCGTACATCGAGCAGGCGGAGGCCTGGCAGGATTTCCACGTCTCGTATCTATGTCATTTGAGTCGGGGGCTTATTCAGGGCAATCGCATTCTCACGGCCCGAGGACGGCGAGCAGGTAGTCGTGGTCCA
>CAZVBW010000066.1:0-23731 GCA_964625505.1 uncultured Phycisphaeraceae bacterium | reverse complement strand
ACCGGCCACAGCACATCGCCCCTAGCTAAGCCGACTTTTGCAGCATCCTGCTAGCCGGGCCGCTACCCGGCCCTGGCACGACGTGCGGATGGCGTGCCATGTCATGCCGCCGCGGACCGCATGCTGCGCCAGGGTCGCGTACCGACCCGGCTATTGCGGGGGGGAGCGATCGGTCGGGCTCGCCGGCCTTGCGAAAGCCGGTGCACCGCGGCGCAAGCCTCACGTCTCCCCGTCAAACAGCGCCCCGCCGGGTGTCTCGCGGGGCGGGTCCACGCCCACGTGTCTTGCCCCCGCCTCGGTGAGCTGCCGGCCGCGGCGGGTCCGTGCGAGGAAGCCGACCTGCAGCAGGTACGGCTCGACCATCGCCTCGAGCGTCCCGGCGTCCTCGGCCATGGTCGCGGCGACCGCCTCCAGGCCCACCGGGCCGCCGCCGTAGGTCCGGCCGATGACCTGCATGTACCGGCGGTCCAGGTCGTCCAGGCCCAGCGGGTCGACCCCCTCGAGCTTCAGCGCCGCCTCGACCACGTCCACATCGACCCGCCCGCCGCGCTCGACTTCGGCAAAGTCCCGCACCCGCCGAAGCAACCGGTTCGCGATCCGCGGCGTCCCCCGCGATCGTTCGGCGATCACGACCAATGCCTTCTCCACTTCGTCTCTTCGTCTCTGCGTCTCTGCGTCTTTTCCCATCAACCCCAACAACCCCGCCGACCGCCGCAGGATGCTCATCAGCTCCGCCTGTGAGTAAAAGTCCAGCGCGTGCATGATCCCGAAGCGGCTGCGCATCGGCCCGCTCAGCAGCCCGGCCCGCGTGGTCGCCCCGATCAGCGTGAACGGCGGCACCGGCAGGGTGATCGTCCGCGCATGCATCCCCTGGTCCAGCTGCACGTCGATCCGGTAGTCCTCCATCGCGCTGTAGAGGTACTCCTCCAAGGCGATCGGCAGCCGATGCACCTCGTCGATGAACAGCACGTCCCGCGGGGCGAGCTTGGTCAGCAGCCCGACCAGGTCGCCCGCCTTGGACAGGGCCGGGCCGGCGGTGACGGTCAGGTGCGTGCCCAGCTCGGCGGCGATGATGTGAGCCAGCGTCGTCTTGCCCAGGCCCGGCGGCCCGTGCAGCAGCACGTGCTCGACCGGCTCGTCCCGCCCGGTGGCGGCCCGCAGCGCGATGCTCAGCTTGTGCACCAGCTGCGACTGGCCGACGTACTCGTCCAGCCGCTCGGGCCGAAGCGCCCGGTTCAGCCGCTCCTCGGGCTCGGACCGGCTTTGCGCTGTAACTATCCGCTCGGTCGCCATCGGGGCAGGCTAGGCCATCGCCGGCTTCCAGAACGCCGACTTGTCCACCGGGTCCAGCCGCTTGGCGATCCACGCCAGCCAGGCCGCTTCGAGCTTGCGGTCCCGGCCGCCGGTGAACGGGATCTCGCTTTGATGTTCGACGCGTGCCGCGACCCGCGTCGGCTGCTCGTTCAGGACCCGCAGCCGAGACCCCGTCGTGCCAATCAGCCAGGGACGCGCGTGCCGAAGCTCAAGCTGCTGATCGTCGAGCTCAAACCCGCCGCGACTCGCCATCAGGAATCTCGCGAAGCTCTCCGGCTGCGCCTTCTGCTGGGCCACCTCCTGCACCGCCCGCCACACCTGCTCCCGGTCGTGGCCGGCATAGGTCCGCGTGGTGTGTCGGCTGCACCCGACCAGCAGCAGCAGGGCGAGCATGCAACACAAGCCCCGCCACCGTCGCGGTGGTTGGCTCTGGTGGCACAGGCGTCCCGCCAGTGGGTGCCGCGTCAGCGGCATCGAGATGATCCGGATCAACCTGCCGGTCGACCACAGGAGCGTCTGTGCCACTCCATCAGCGAGAGGCGATACGCGATGCTTCACGTCTCGTGGCCCCCGCTTGGCGGCTCCTCGTCCAGCATCGCCTGCAGCTGCGCCTTCAGCGGCGGAAGGTCGTGGCGGATCACCGCCCTAACATAGGACCATTCAAGTTGAAAAGGCTCGTCCAGCTTTGCCCGCAGATCGGCGATCCAGCTCCACGGCAACTCACACAACATCCGACGGTCAGAAGTCGGCATCTGCCTCGCTGCTTCGGTAACCACCATCAGCTGCCAGCACACCGCGCCAAGCGACATTGGGTCAATCTGCTCAGCGTTGCCGCTCTGCTTGTGTGATATCTCCTCCGCGAAGTTCGCGGCCTCGGCCATGTGCTCCAGCCTTCGCCGGCCATCTGTCGTCAAGCTGTCTGTGGCTGAGTGGAGCATCACGCAAATGGAGCAGGGTCACTGCCCGCCCCCGCCGTGGACCGGCAGGGCGTAGTCGATGCCGTAGTCGGGGGTCTGGTTGCCGTAGAGGGCGTCGATCCACTGGAGGTATTGCTGGTACCGCGGGTCGTCTTCGCCGCGGAAGAACGGTCGCCAGCCCTCGATGTCCGGGGCGGGGTAGGCGGCGTCTTCGCGGGGCAGGCCCCACTGGACCAGCAGCGACCGCTCGGGCCGATCGCGGTCGATCATGGGCAGGCCGTCGTGGCGGTATCGCTCGAGGATGTAGAGGTTGGTGTAGGCGAGGTTTTCGTCGGTGGGCCGGCCGGTGAACAGGAACAGCGGCAGGTCGCCGTCGCCGAAGGTCGGGCGGAAGTATCGGGCGATGTACTGCGGGCTGATGGTGGTCCGCCAGAACTGCAGCGGTTCGGGCTCGTCGAGGATGCGGACCTGCGGGTACAGCTCGCGGGCGCGGACCTCGAAGATGACCGCTAGCTGCTGATGACCCTCCAGCCGGCGGAACTGCCGCTCGGCGTCGGGGCGGTCGGGGATCACGCCCTGCCCGGCGTAGTCCCGGATCAGCTGGGCGGCGGCGGCCGGGGCGACCTGCACCCGCGGCTCGTCGTCCAGGTCGACTTCATAGACCTTGATCAGGTTGACCTGTTCGTTGTCCAGCGGCCGGGCGCCCTCGGCGGGCTGAGTCTCGTACGCGACGGCTTCGGGGCCCGGCGGGGTCGAGGGGCCGCCGGTGTTGATCGACGGGTCTTCGGCGGTGTCGGGGTTGCCGGGCATGGGCTCGCCGGTGCCGGGCTGCTGGGGGGTCTGCGGCGGGTTCTGCTCACGCTGTTGTTCCTGCTGTTGACGCAGGCGGTTTTCGACCACCAGTTGCAGTGTTCGGACCCGCGTGGAATCCGGGAATTGTTGCCGCATGGCGTTGAGCTCCCGCAGCGCGATCGCGTACGCCTGGCGGTCGTACAGGACAAACGCCAGGTCGTAGCGGGCCTGCTCGTCGTCGTCGGCGATCTGAGACCGCTGCTGCTGGTAATACGCCTCGGCGGCGTCGGCCCCACCGGCGGCCTCCGACCCCCCGGACTCCTGGGCGGCGGCGGGCAGCGAAACGCAGAGCAAGCACATCGCCAGCAACGCGGCGAACGACAGGGGCAGGCGCAGGGTCATCCGGTGGACTCCGGTGGAGGAAATACAACCTCATGATACGCGGTGTGGCTCAATCGCCCTGACCGGCGGGCCGGCGGCGCTGCAGCCGGGTGAGGCTGGGGCGTGGCGGTGCCATCAAACAGGTGCTTGGATGCACGGGCCCGATCGGTCAGCCACGCCGCTATCCTGTCCGCCCAAGCAAGGAGCCATCATGTCCGACACCGTCAAGTACGCCTGCATCGGCGCGGGTGCTATCGCCCAGCGTCGTCACCTTCCCGAGGCCCACGCCAACCCGAAGAGCGAGGTCGCGGCCATCGCCGACCCGGTCGCGGACCGTGTCAAGGAGATCGCCAAGCTCTACGACGCCAAGGCGTTCGACAACCACAAGGACATGCTCAAGAAGGGCGGCTTCGACGCGGTCGTGGTGGCGGGGCCCAACAAGCTGCACGCCCCGATGGCCATCGAGGCGCTGGAGGCGGGGTACCACGTGCTGTGCGAGAAGCCGATGGCCACGACCCGCGAAGACGGCAAGAAGATGGTCGCCACCGCGAAGTCGACCGGCAAGTCGCTGATGATCGGCATGAACCAGCGGCTGATGCCCCCGCACGCCAAGGCCCGCGAGCTCATCGAGGCCAAGGGCGATCAGCTGGGCCGGGTCATCTCGTTCGAGACCAGCTTCAAGCACCCGGGCCCCGACGGCTGGTCGGTCGACGGGGCCAAGAGCTGGTTCTTCAAGAAGGACCCGGCGGCGATGGGCGTCTGCGGCGACCTGGGCGTCCACAAGGCCGACCTCATGCGATACCTCCTGGGCGAGGAAATCACCCGCGTCGGCGGCATGATCAAGACGCTCGACAAAAAGGACGAGCAGGGCAACCTCATCCCCGTCGATGACAACGCCTACGTGGTCATGCAGACCGCCAGCGGCACCATCGGCACGATGAATATTTCGTGGACCCACTACGGCGGGTTCGAGGACAACGGCACCACCCTCTACTGCGAGAAGGGCGTGATGCGGATCGGCCTTGATCGCGATTGGGGTGTCATGATCGATTACCGCAACGGCCAGCAGGAGCGGTACAAGGTCGGCGCGGTCGCCACCAACACCAAGCAGGTCGCCAGCGGCATCATCGATAGCTTCACCGACGCCATCCTCGCCGGCCGGGCTCCGGTCATCGACGGCGTCGAGGGCTACCGCGCGATGAACGTGATCATCACCGCCATGGAAGCCGCCGACGAGGGCACGTTCAAGGACGTGGATATGGCGATCGAGTGATGTGGTGGGGGAAGGTCGTGCCCCCGCGGCTCGCCGGGAGGCTCGCCCTCCGGGACACGGTCGCTACGCCGCGTAGAGCTCGGGCAACGCCACGCTGAAGCCCGGCATCAAGTCGCCGCCATCGATCGTGCCGCCTTCGGGGATCGCCGCGACGCTGCCGTCGCCACGATGGACCCGGGCGTGGCCGCCTTGCGGGAACAGCAGCCACACCTCGCCGATGTCAGTCCGCAGGTAGTCGCGGAGCTTCTGCTCCAACGGCTCGACGCGGTCTTTGGGCGAGACCACTTCGACGACAACGTCCGGGGCCATCTTCAAGTGACCGCCGGGCAAGCCATCGGCGGGTATCCGATCGTTCGACAGGTAGATGACGTCCGGCCGACGGACCATCTGCGGCTGATGATCGAAGCACTGGATGGTGGGCTCAATAACAGCCATGCCGCCTGCTCCGGCTTGGCTCCAGGACTCGATCCGGACACCCAGGACAGTCGCCACTCGCGCTGATTTCACACCCACACGCTTCTCCACCAGAACCCCGTCGACCAACTCGTACAGCTTGTCCGACGCTTCAAGCACCATCTCGGGCGTCGCCGGCGCCTCAGGCAATGTTGTCGCCGCTGCGGTCATGGCTGCAGTTTATCCGGCCCCCGCCCGACGCCGCAATGCATTAGCTTCCGGGGGTGCCACGTTTCGCGTTTATTCTGCCGGCCGCCGGGGCGGGTCGTCGCTTCGCCGCGGCGGGGCGGGCGTCGGCGAGCAAGATCGAGTTTGAGCTGGCGGGTAAGCCGGTGTTCCTGCACAGCATCGAGCGGTTGCTCGAGGCCCGCCGGCGGGGTTACGACATCGGGCAGATCATCCTGGCGGTCGCGCCGGATCAGCTGGACGCGTTCCGCTTCCGGTGGGAGGAGCGGATCGCGCTGATGGAGGTGACGCTGGTGGCGGGGGGCCAGGCCGAGCGTTGGCAGACGGTGCAGCGGGCGCTGGAGGCGGTTGATTCGGATGCGACCCACATCGCGGTGCACGACGCGGCCCGGCCGTGCGTACCGGACAAGTTGCTGGACCGGTTGCTGCAGGCGGCCGAGCGGCTGGACGCGGTGGTGCCGGGGTTGCCGGTGAGCGACACGCTCAAGCAGGTGGACGATCACGCGGCGGTCGAGTTTGCCGACGCCGAGAAGGCCGACCCGCTGGACGCGATCCTGGGCGACGCGGGCAGCCCGGTCGCCGACGCCCGGCCGATCCGCAAGACGGTGAGCCGCGAGGGGCTTTACGCGGTGCAGACGCCGCAGGTCTTTGCCGCCGACCTGCTGCGGCAGGCGTACGCCGGACTGGACGAGGCCTCGGCCGCGGGCCTCACCGACGACGCATCGCTGATCGAGGCGACCGGCCAAGCGGTCCACATCATCGAAGGCGATCGGCAGAACCTCAAGATCACCCGCCCCGAGGATGCCGAGCTGGCCGAGGCGCTGCTGCTGCGGCGGGCCGAGCAGGCCAAGTCACGCGAGGCGCGGTCGTTGTTGCTGGATGACGACGACGAGCTTTAGCGCCGGGCTTCTCCCGAGGCTAGCAGGCGGGTGCGCAGGCGCGGGAGGCGAATCCCCAGCCGCGGGTGCATACCCGCGGTCGCTGGAGCTCGCGGAAGCTTTCAACCCGCCGGCGACTCCGGCGACCGCGGATATTCATCCGCGGCTCGCAGATCACGCATCAGGTGCCCCGACCATCGGCTTATACACCCAACCCTCCAGCGTCACGAGCTCATCGGGGACATCCGACCGCTGGGGCTGATCCAAATCACCCCGCACCAGGTGGGCGGTCACCGCGGCGAGCGTGGCGTCCCAGGCATCTTCGAGCGTCACGGCGGCAGCCTCAAGGCTCGGGTGCTCAAAAGTCACGAACGGTTCGAGCAGCTGCGGCCGGGCCCGCACCTGGCCGGCCCGGCTGGGTTTTCGGCCGCGGATGTTCAGCTCGCCCGCCGTGCCCGACGGGTACACCTCGATCAGCGTGAGCGCCGGCGGGTCCGACGGGTCATCTCCGGCCGGCTCGTCGAAGGGCAGCAGCACCGCGCCCGCCTCCTGCCGCAGGTGGTGCAGCCACTTCATCCCCTCGGCGGTCTGCTTGTACAGCCGCAGGTCCAGCGGGGCCATGGCCTGCCCGGGGTCAATGGACCGCGTGGTCTTGTGCAGTCCCTCGCAAGCATCCCGCAGATCGTCGGGCGGATGGCTCTGCACCCAGTCCAGCACCGCGTGCCAGGTTGGCTGGTCATCGACCAGCCGCCGGGCCGCCTCGGATGGCACGCTGAACGGGAAGTCGGCCCCGGCCAGCACGTGGCCTTGACCATCGCCGGCCAGGTCGATCAGCCAGGCGGCGAGGTCTTCGCGGAACGGGTGCGGACGCAAATCCTGCAGGTGCAGCTTCCCGCCCCGGTCGATGCCGGTGGCCGACCAGAGGTTGGACAGTGTGCCGCGGGCACCGCTGAAGTCGATGCCGACAAAGCGGTCGGCGATGGGGCTGGGGCGGGTCACGGGCGGATGCTAGGGTTTGGTCGGTCGGCGGGGACGCGAGCCGGTGCGGTCGCGGCGTCAGACTGGGGAACGCATCTGGGAGCGTGCATTGCCGATCCGCCGGCTTCACCGTTTGATCCACATCCTGACGCTGCTGCAGGCCGATCCGATCGGCTCGGCCGAAGCGCTGGCCAGTCAGCTGAGGGTGCACCGCCGGACGATCCTGCGGGACCTGGCGGCGTTGCGGGACGCCGGCGTGCCGGTGGTGTACGAGCCGAACGGTGGCTACCGGCTGGGCCGCGACTTTTTTATGAAGCCGGTGAGCCTGGAGGTCGCCGAGGCGTTGGGGTTGATGGTGCTGACCAAGTCGGCGGCGGGTCAGGCGAACCAGCCGCTGATCGGCCCGGCGGTCCGCGGGGTGCACAAGCTCGTGGCCGCGATGCGGGAGCCGATGCGTTCGGCGGCACGGTCGATGCTCGACCAGGTCAGCATCAGCCCCGAGCGGGCCGAGCTGACCATGGGGGCCTCGCGGTGGTACGCGATGCTGCACGAGTGTGTGGCGAAACGGCAGCGGTGTGCGATGCACTACCGCGCCGCCGCGCAGGACGAGCTTGAGGCGACCGTCATCGAGCCCTACACCCTGCACCTGGCCAACAACGCGTGGTACGTCGTCGGCCCCAGCACGGCCCACGACGGCGAGCAGCGTGTGTTCAAGCTCGCCCGCATCGAACACGCCGAGCCGGAGGGTCCGGCGGGCGCCTTCGAGCCGCCCGCCGACTGGACCGCCGACGACAAGCTGGGCCTGGCGTGGCGGCTGGTGCCCGGCGGTGAAGAACACGACGTGGTGCTGCACTTCGAGCCGCAGGTCGCGACCAACGTCGCGGAGGTGTCCTGGCACGCGACGCAGTGTCAGCAGTGGCTGGACGACGGGCGGCTGGAGGTGCGATTCCGCGTGGACGGCCTGGATGAGATCGCGTGGTGGGTCTGCGGCTATGCCGACCAGGTGCAGGTCGCCGAGCCGGCGGAGCTGCGCGAGAAGGTCGGGCAGATGCACCGGCGGGCGGCGGGGCGGCACCTGGGGGCCTGAGCGAGCCGGGGTCTGTGACCCCGAATCCGGGCTCACAGAGCCCGGCTCGCTTGATCAACCCTCGAGCGTCTTCATCGTGTCCACACACTGCTTGAGTGCAGGCACCGGGTTGTCCGCGTCGGCTTCGTATTCGATGACCGCCATGCCATCGAAGCCGCCCTCGTCCAGGGCGTTGACGAACGCGGGCAGGTCCAGGTTGCCGGTGCCGACAACCACGTCGTTCCACATCGCGTTCTTGTCGAAGACGAAGTCCTTGTAGTGCACGCCGTAGATCTGCCCGGCGAAGTCCTTGGCCCACTTGACCGGGTCGCCCTGCCGGGGGCCGATCTGCATGGCCCAGGCGGTGTCGATGCACAGGCCGATCTGCGGGCCGCCCAGCTCGATCAGGTGTTTGATCACGTCGGGCGAGCCGCCGAACATGTACCCGCCGTGGCAGTGGATGCCCACGCGGATGCCGTGCTCGTCGCAGAGCTTCTGGACCCTGGGCACGGCAGTCTGGTAGCTGTCGACCCTGAAGTGGGCCGAGATGTGCTTGGCCCCGGCGGCCGCGGCGCAATCGAACCACTTGGCCTCGTCGTCGCCGCCGGTGAAGGTCTGTACGCCGATCGAGACGATCGAGACGCCTTCGTCGTTGTAGGTCTTGATGATGTCCTTGAACGCATCGGGGTCGGAGAAGTCGGCGTGGACGGCGCAGACCTCAATCTTGTTCAGGCCAATCTCGCGGACGTGCTTGGCGACCTGCGCGTTGTCCTTCACGGTGCGGAAGCAGTACGACTGAACGCCGAAGTCCATCGAGGCACGGGACATGGTGGGGGTTCCTGTTGGCGCGTACGCCGGGGTGGGGTGGGGTGCGGGAGCTCCGGAGTTCCCGGGGGGGCGAGGGTAGCGAAAGATCGGCCGTCGATCACCGCCGCCGCGGAACGCACCGGGCCATCGGTCACAGATGCCCCGCCCGCCGCAGCGCCGGCTCGGCCGACCGCCAGTACCGGCTGAACCGCTTCAGATCGACCCGGCCCTCCAACTCCACAAACGGCTCGGGCTCGACCACCACCGCCCGCACCGCCTCGGCGACACGCCGCTTGCCCGGGTCCGGCGAGCCGCCGGTCACCACCGGCCGATCCCCCGCCCAAACCCGCACCGCCTCTCCCACATTGTCCGCGACCGCCAACTCCAGCCCCGGCATCTGCGCCAGGCACTCGGCGACGAAGTTCGCCCGCTTCATCGTCCGCTCCGCCCACGCCGACCGCTCGAACACGAACAGCCCCGGCCGACCCCCCGCGACCGCGGGATGATCCGCGCTGAGCATGTCCTCGTGCACCCAGGCCACCGCGTCGCGTGGCGGCGCCGCCGGCTTGGCCGGCTCGACGTCCACTCGCCGCAGGTCGATCGGCAGGCCGTCGCCCACCCCGCCCGCCGGCTCTGACCCATCGCGGAACAGCGTCTGGGCCAGCCGGTCGTACGTGTCGTCCAGCGGGTCAGCCGCCTGGTGTTTGGCGAACCGCCCGCCGGTGTACTTCACGACGTTGCCGCGGTTCATGAAGTACGGCTTGGCCGAGAAGGTCGACGCCACCCACTGCCAGCTGAGGTTGTTGCTCGCCGGGTCGCCGTCGACCAGGTGCCGCAGGAACCACCGAGCCCCGGCCTGCCACGACACCCGTCGGCAGTGCACGACGTAACACGCCAACCACATCCGCGCGTGGTTGTGCAGCCAGCCCTCATCGGCCAGCTGGGTCGCGAAGTGGTCCACCCAGTCCACCCCGGTCCGCCCGGCTTCGATGTCGGCCGGCAGCTTGTCGTCGTAGTCGCCCGGGCCCCAGCCGGTCTTCCACGGCTCGAGGCTTTGCCACACGCCCCGCCGACCCACCGCCGCGTAGACCCGCTGGAAGTAGTCATGCCACGCCAGTTCCTGGATGAGCTTGCGGGCGTCCGACGGGCGGTCCACCCGCCGGAGTGCCGCATCCCGCACGTGGGCCGCTGTGAGCACCCGGTGCCGCAGGTAAGGCGACAGCCGGGTCACCGCGCCGTCCAGGCGGTTGCGAGTCGTCGCGTATCGGACCGGCTGCACCGCATCGAGCCGACGCATCGCCTCGGTCCGGCCGCCGGGGTGCTTGGCCGAGGGCTCCCCGGCCACGCCGAGGTGCTGCCGCAGCCACGCCGTGCGGCGGTCCGCATGCAGAAAGACATCGCCGGCCAGGTCCATCGCCGATGAGCGTAGCGCGGTGGGGAAGCTGAAGTACTCGCGGGCCTCAGGTCGGCAGCCGACTGGATCGGCTAGGAGCAGCGTGCAGTACCGATATCATGCACTGGCACCAAGGAGTCTGGTTATGCGACTGGTTGAAGAGCTGAAGCAGCAGGTCAAGCACTTGGACGAGGGTCATCTGCGGGTGTTCGCGAACTGGTTCGACGAATATCTGGATGAGCTGGCGGACCAGACGCTGGCCGAACGTGTGGCGGCAGGTGAATTCGACGAACTGGCCAAAGAAGCCATTGCCGAGGACGAGGCTGGCGAGACGCTCCCGCTGTGACCCACAGGACGACCCGGGAGTTTCGGCGGCTGCTTGCCAATCTCCCCAAGCCCCTTCAGCAGCGGGCCCACAGGCAGTACAGACTGCTTAAACGGAACCCCAGGCACCCCTCGCTACAGTTCAAACCCGTCGGACGGTTTTGGTCAGTCCGGATTGGGCTGTCTTACAGGGCACTGGCGATACACCGGCGGCACGGGATGCTCTGGATCTGGATCGGCCCCCACGATGAGTATGAGCGTCGCATCCAGCACTAGCACACCCAGGCCCGCCGTCGGCCCCGCCCGCTACCGCTCGACACGCGGCGAGGCGGACACGCTCGGCTTCGAGCAGGTGCTGCTGACCGGGCTGGCCCGCGACGGCGGGTTGTACGTGCCCGAGGTCTGGCCGCAGCTGAGTGCGGATGAGCTGCGCGCGATGCGGGGCCTGCCCTACGCCGAGGTGGCCTGGCGGGTGATGCGGCCGTTCGTCGGCGGGGCGGTGGCGGACGACGCGCTGCGGGCGATGCTCGACGAGGCGTACGGGCAGTTTCGCCACGCCGCGGTCGCGCCGCTGGTGCAGTTGGATGAGCGGCACTGGTTGCTCGAGCTGTTTCACGGCCCGACGCTGGCGTTCAAGGACGTGGCGATGCAGGTGCTCGGCCGGCTGTATGACCACGTGCTGGACCGCCGCGACGAGCGGGTCACCCTCATCGGCGCGACGTCCGGCGACACCGGCTCGGCGGCGATCGAGGCCTTCCGCGGTCGGCAGCGGGCGGCGATCGTCATCCTCCACCCCCACGGCCGAACGTCCGAGGTCCAGCGCCGGCAAATGACCACCGTCACCGACGACAACGTCCACAACCTCGCGATCGACGGGTCGTTCGACGATTGTCAGGCCTTGGTCAAGGCGATGTTCAACGACGCGGAGTTTCGCCGGCGGGTGAGCATGTCCGGCGTCAACTCGATCAACTGGGCCCGCGTGCTGCCGCAGGTGGTCTACTACATCACCGCCGGCCTCGCCCTCGGGGCCCCGGATCGGCCGGTAAGCTTTTCGGTGCCGACCGGCAACTTCGGCGACGTCTACGCGGGGTACGTCGCCGCTCAGATGGGCCTGCCCGTCCACCGCCTGATCGTCGCCAGCAATGTCAACGACATCCTGCCGCGGACACTGAGCACCGGCGAACACAGGCTTGGCAGCGTTGTGCCGACGATGTCGCCGTCGATGGATATTCAGGTCTCGAGTAATTTTGAGCGGCTTCTATATGACCTGCACGACCGCGACGCGACCGCGGTGCGGGGCCTGATGGACGAGCTGCGGGCCAGCCGGGCGTTTCGCCTCAAGCCGGAGGTGCTGGCGCGGGCGGCCGACCGGTTCGTCGCCGAGCGGGTCGACGAGCCGCAGACGCTGGACGCCATGCGGCGAGCTTTCGAACACACGGGTGAAGTGCTAGACCCGCACACCGCGGTCGGGTTCGCCGCCGCCGAGCGGCACCTCGGCAGCAGCGACACGCCGGACGATGTCGCGATGGTCACCCTCGCCACCGCCCATCCCGCGAAGTTCCCCGACGCCGTTGAGCGGGCCACGGGCAACCGCCCGCAGCTCCCGCCGCACCTCGCCGATCTATACATCCGGGATGAGCAATTCGACGTCCTGCCTGCCGACCTGCAGGCGGTCCAGCAGCACATTGTGACACGCATTGTTTGAAGCCGCGGATGTCAATCCGTCGGCTCAGCCCTCCGCTGCCCGCAACAGCGCCTGCGCCTCCGAGAACCGCACCGGCAACGGCAACCCCTCCAACAACGGATCGCCGGTCGAATGCAGGTGCTCCCGCAACCGCTTCAGCAGCTGCTCCCGCACCGCCGCGTGCTGCGGGTCGTCGGCCAGGTTGTGGTGTTCCAGCGCGTCGGCGTCGAGGTCGTACACCTCGACCAGCGGGTGCATCCCCGCGGGCTCGGCCACGTCCACGCTCGCTTGCGTCCGTGGCCGCCACTGCTGCGTGCAGTTGTAGAACCCCGCGGTCGGCATGAAGTTGACAATCAGCTTGTGCGTCGCCGTTCGGATCGCCCGGATTGGATCGACATAGTTGTGATAGGTCATCTCCGCGAAAATCGCGTCCACCGCCCCCGGGTTTGAGCCGCCCCGCAGCGGCCCGGCCAGCGATCGGCCCTGCACCTGCTGCGGGATCGGCAGGCCGGCAATGTCCAGGATGGTCGGCAGCAGGTCCACGTTGCTCGTCAGCCCGTCGACGCCGGTGCCCGCCGCAACGCCCGGGCCGCGGAAGATCGTGGCCACCTCGATCCCCGGGTCGTAGCACGCGGTCTTGGCCCGCGGGAAGGGCAGGCCGTGGTCCACCGTGAACACGATCAGCGTCTCGCCGGTGAGGCCGTGCTTGTCGACCGCCGCGACGATCCGTCCGACCGCGTCGTCCAGCGCCCGCAGCGAGCCGCCGAGGTTGGCCAGTTCTACGCGGGCCGCGGGCTCGTCCTTCAGCCAGGCGGGGACTCGCACGTCGTCCACGTCCACCGGTTCGTAGCCGTGAAACTGCCGGTCATTCGACCCGTCGCGGTGCGTTTCGGTGAAGCCGACCTGCATATAGAACGGGTCACCGCTCGTGGCAAAGTCCGCGAGTTGCCGCTCGCACGCCGCGGCGACTTCTGCCGCCGCGGCCTTGCCGGTCATCACGTCGAACCCGAGTCGCTCGGGCCGGGGCGTCTCGTGCTGCAAGCCGCACAGCGCGGTCCGGTAGCCCGCGGCCTTGAGCAGCACGCCGATTGGCTGTTCGTCGTCGTGCAGGTCCCAGCGAAACGCCGCGTGCGACAGTCCCATCACGCCGTGGCTGTGGGGATGCCGGCCGGTGGCGATCGACGCCCGCGACGGGCTGCACTGCGGCTGGGTGCAGAAGCAGTTCGCCAGCCGCGCCCCTTCGCCTGCCAGTGCGTCGATGTGCGGCGACGGGGCCCCGGCCGCGCCGTAGCAGCCGAAGTGGCGGCCGGTGTCGTGGCTGGTGATCAGGATGACGTTCGGACGGTCGGCCATGCCCCCGTTGTAGCGAGCTATGCAAACAGCTCGCCCAGCGGCAGCGTCAGGCCCGGCAGCACATCGAAAGTGTCGATCGTGTCGGTCTCGCCATACATCTTGGCCGTGCCATCGGGCCGATGCACCATGATCGTCTTCGTCGGCGGGTCAACGACCCACACCTGCCCAGCGCCGACCGACAGCCACCAGCGGGTCTTGTCCAGCACCTCGCTGGCGACGTCGTGGGGCGAGTTGACTTCAATCGCGATCGTCGGCGGGATCGTGAGGTGCTTGACGGTCCCTCGGTGCTCTGCATGCGTCGGATCGAGGTAGGCGACATCGGGAGCCCGAACGGTCATCGAGTGGGGCGGCAAACAGAAGCCGACGTCGCCGACGACCCAGCCACCTGCTTCCGCCACAGCCTGCCGAAGCGCGGCCCCAATTGCGATCATCAACTCGCCGTGTCGATTGCCCGGCCGTGTCATCTCGATCACCTCCCCATCGACCAACTCCAGCCGACGCCCGTCATCGGGCATCTGCCAGAACTGCTCCGCCGTCATCAACTCTCGCGCTGTCGCCGCCGCGGTCATGCGATCATTCTATACGGCTACACTCCCCGACCCACCCTCAGGAGCGACGTTATGAGCGATTCACCCGCACCGAACCACGGCATGGGCACCCGGGCCCTACACGCCGGCCAGGTCCCCGACCCCGCGACCAACAGCCGGGCCGTGCCCATTTATGCCACCACGAGCTACGTGTTCAACGACACCGACCACGCGGCTTCGCTGTTCGGCCTGCAGGAGTTCGGCAACATCTACAGCCGGCTCATGAACCCCACCGTCGACGTGCTCGAGAAGCGCCTCGCCGCGATGGACGGGGGCGTCACCGGCCTGTGCTTCGCCTCCGGCCAGGCCGCCATCACCGCCGCCACGCTCACCCTGGCCCACGCGGGGCAGAACATCATCAGCTCCACCTCGCTCTACGGCGGGACCTGGACCCTCTTTACCCAGACATTCAAAAACCTGGGCATCGAGGTCCGCTTCTTCGATCCTTCCGAACCGGAGAAAATCCACGAACTGGTCGATGAAAATACGCGGCTGGTTTATATGGAATCGCTGGGTAACCCGAAGAACGACGTGCCCGACTTCAAAGCCATCGCCGACGCCGCCCATTCGGTGCCCCACGGCCGGCTCCCGGTGATCTGCGACAACACCGTCATGACCCCGATGTTGCTGCGCCCGATCGAGCACGGCATCGACATCGTCGTCTACAGCACCACCAAGTTCATCGGCGGCCACGGCACGCACATCGGCGGGGCCATCGTCGACAGCGGAAACTTCCCCTGGGCGGAGGACCCGGACAAGTGGCCGGAGGTCGCTGGGCCCAGCCCGTCGTACCACGGCGCGGTGTTCACGAAGCACCTCGAGGGCATCGGGAACATTGCATTCAACGTGCACATCCGCACGCACTGGCTCCGCGACACCGGCGGGGCGATGTCACCGTTCGCCGCGTTCCTGTTCCTGCAAGGCCTCGAGACGCTGCACCTGCGGATGCCCCGGCACTGCGAGAACGCCCAGGCCATCGCCGAGTACCTCGAGGGCCATGACGCGGTCGAGTGGGTTAACTACCCGGGCCTGAAGAGCCACAAGCATTACGACCTGGCGAAGCAGTACCTGCCGGATGGCTGCGGGGCGATCGTCGGGTTTGGCATCAAGGGTGGTGCCGAGGCCGGCCGAAAGCTCGTCGAGGGTTGCGAACTATTCAGCCACCTGGCCAACATCGGCGACGCGAAGTCGCTGATCATTCATCCGTCGACGACCACGCACAGCCAGCTGTCCGAAGACGAGCAGCGCCGCACCGGCGTCTCGCCCGAGTACGTGCGGCTGTCGGTGGGAATCGAGGACAAGGACGACCTGATCGCGGACTTGGAGCAGGCGCTTGGGAAGGCGGGGGGGTGACGACGCGACTTGAGTCGCGACGAGGCCGCGGGTTCACACCCGCGGCTCCGAAAGCACTAGGAGCCGCGGATGTCAATCCGCGGCGTCGCCGGTGGTCCGTCGTCTCCATAAACTTTGACCGTGCCAGCCTCGCGTCGGTGCTTCGGCAGGTAGGTCTCGATGTGGTGCAAGTAGTGCTTCCGATCGCGGATGGGCGTGATGTCCTCGCCGCGGGAAAACCACTTGCGTCCAGGCTGCTGCGTCTGTTGGCTGAGCCTGCCACCGGCGACGCGCTTGAGGTGGACGGCGACTTTGTGCGCGTGTTTGCGAGCATCGCAGCTTTTCCCGCAGAAGGCTGATGAAGACGGATTCGAACCCGCGGCTTCTCGCCAGGGGCAGCAGCAAGCCGGTGTCGCGAAGCTCAGCAGCAGGTGCACATGCGTGGGCGTCACGCTGACGGCGTGCAGGGTGGCTTCGTCGGCGTGCGTAACCGTGCGTGCGAGGTCGTGCAGCAGGTCATGCGTCGCGGCCTCGAAGCGTGCGGGTGGTTGGGTTGCACGATCTGCCCGCCATTTGGCCAAGCCGCGATCGGAGGGCGACAATCCGCGGTCGTGCTGGATGTAGCCGCGATCGTGGTCCTCGCTCCAGCTGCGGTAGGCGTGCAGGGTCACGAGGTAGCAGGGCATCGGTGGAAGGTAAGCCACATCGACGCCGCGGGTTGACACCCGAGGCTCCACGAGCGCGACCTGGGGGGCTCGCGGGTACGCTGCGGGGAAGGAGCCATCGCATGGATGCGTTTGTGATCGAGGGTGGTCGGCCGCTGCGGGGGACGCACACGGTCAACGGGAGTAAGAACGCGACGCTGCCGTTGATGGCGGCGGCGTTGTTGACCGATCAGCCGGTGGTGCTGCGGGGGGTGCCGGACCTGTCGGACATCCGCAACATGGTCCGGCTGCTGGAGACGCTGGGGGTCGAGCTGGTCGAAGGGGACACGCCGCGGTCGCGGCGGCTCACGGCCGACCCCGAGGGCTCGACGCTGGCGAGCTACGACATCGTGCGGACGATGCGGGCGGGGATTTGCGTGCTGGGTCCGCTGCTGGCGGAGCGGGGTCAGGCGAAGGTGTCGATGCCCGGCGGCTGCGCGATCGGGGATCGGCCGGTGGATTTGCACCTGCGGGGGCTGCGGGCGTTGGGGGCGGAGATCGAGCTGGACGAGGGGTACATCATCGCGCGGGCACCGGCGGGGGGGCGGCTGATCGGGGCGCGGGTCTTTTTGGGTGGGCCGTCGGGCTCGACGGTGCTGGGGACGGCGAACGTGCTGTCGGCGGCGGTACTGGCCCAGGGCCGGACGATCATCGAGTCGGCGGCGTGCGAGCCGGAGATCGAGGACTTGTGCGAGCTGCTGACTCAGATGGGGGCGCAGATCAGCGGGGCGGGCTCGCCGCGGCTGGTGGTCGACGGGGTGGACAAGCTCGGCGGGGCGGACCACGACGTGATCCCCGACCGGATCGAAGCGGGGACGTATGTGATGGCCGCGGCGATCACGGGTGGGGATGTGGTGCTCGAGCGGTTTCCGACGTCGGCGTTGACGGCGGCGCTGGACCGGCTGGAGCAGGTGGGGGTGGGGGTGGAAGTGGTGGAGGGGGAAGAGACGCAGAGACGAAGAGATGAAGAGACGGAGGGGAAGGCGACGAGCCGGGGGCGGGGGCGGCGGGCGACGGACCCGCTGAGTGAGGTGCAGACGGTGCGGGTGGTGACGTCGCGGCGGCTTCGGCCCTGCCAGGTGGTGACCCAGCCGCACCCGGGGTTTCCGACGGACTTGCAGGCTCAGATGATGGCCCTGCTGACGTTGGCCGAGGGCAACTCGATCATCACGGACAAGATTTTCCCGGACCGGTTCTTGCACGTGGCGGAGCTGCTGCGGATGGGGGCTGACGCGCGGCGGATGGGCCCGTCGGTGATGGTCGCGGGGGTGCGGGAGCTGATCGGGGCACCGGTGATGGCCAGCGACTTGCGGGCGTCGGCGGGTTTGATCATCGCGGGCCTCGCGGCGCGGGGGACGACGACCGTTCGACGGGTGTACCACCTGGACCGCGGGTACGAGCGGATGGAGCGGTCGCTGCAGGCGCTGGGGGCGACGATCGAGCGGGTGGATGAGGACGAGGTTTGAGTGGCGGGGCGGCGGGCGCGGCTTTGCCGCAGCCGCTAAACATGGTCCCGGGTGGCGGTCGAGTTAAAACTCGAACACGAGGGCGCCGTAGTACTTGAAGTCGTTGTTTTCGTCGTCGCCGGCGGGGTCGGATTCGTACTCGTTGACGACGCCGAACTTGAGGGACAGGCCGCGGCCGCGGTCGATCTGGACCTGCCAGTCGGCGGAGGTCACCAGGCGGAACTCGCCCAGTTCGTCGAGGGAGGGGAAGAGGGTGGCCTCGGCGGTGAGGGTCTGGGTATCGGTGAGGTTCCAGCGAATGAGTGAGGCGCCGAAGAGGGCTTCAGGGTTGAACTGGTTGACGTCGCCGAACTCGTAGTTGCCGCCCAGGCCGGCGCGGCCGGCGAACTCGAAGTTGTCCTCGCGGACGAAGGTGTAGCCCACGCCGCCGAAGACCGAGGCGCGCTGTTCCCAGGTTTCGAACTCGTCGTACTCGTAGCCGCCGCGGAGGAAGTAGAACCACTGGCTGCCGTCCAGGAGCCAGTCGCGGGTGAGCCGGGCGCTAAATTCGTTCTGGGTGGTGTTGGCGCTGTCCTGGGCGTAGAAGTAGCCCGACTCGATAAGCCAGCGGGTGTCCTTGTCCTCGTAGCTGCCGCGGTAGGAGGCGTTGACGCTCAGGCGGTCGACGTTGCCGGACCGGCCGTTGAAGCCAAAGCCCAGGCGGTGGTCCCAGGTGTCCAGCAGCCCGGTGCCAAAGAGACCGCCCTTGGGGGCCTCGCGGTTGCGGCGGGCGGCGTCGCTGCGGACGGCCTGCTGCTCGGCGACCGCGCCGTCTTCGCCGGGGGCCTGTTCGATGCGGATCTCGGTCACCTGGTCCCGCGGCAGGGCGACGTCGCCGAGGATCGGGTGGGTCAGGTGGACCCGCTGGTCGTCCTGGGAGGTCACGGTGCCACTGAGCGTTTCGCCGGTCGTCAGCTGCACCTCGTCCGCCGAGGCACCGGCCCCGATGAGCCACACGGCACCGATCGTTCCCATCACCGCCCAGCGCCACGCCGGCGTTCGCCGATGTGCTGCCGCGGGCTCCGCCTGCGTCACCTGTGCACTTGCCATAGCTACAGGTCTGATCGGCCAGACCCGCCGCGCCGCTTGCAAGGCGGCGCGGGGCGGTGTTCAACGGGGCGCCCCATCCCGGGGTGTTGAGCGGGACCCGCTTAGCTGCCCACGCCGGCGGCCCGCGGGCGCGGCTTCGCCGCAGCCGATACACGGGGCTCAGCCCATCGCGACATGCAGCAACACGAGCATGTAGTGGCAGGTGGTCCCGGCGAGGACGAAGCCGTGCCACACGGCGTGGTTGTACGCCAGGCGTTCCCAGAGAAAGAACACGCAGCCCACGGAGTAGAACACCCCGCCGAGGACCAGCCACGTCAGCGCGGTCGGGCTGAGCGTGGTGAAGATCGGCACCGCCCCGACCAGCGCGACCCAGCCCATGAGCAGGTAGACGGCGGTGTCGATCCACCGGCGTTTGGGCACGGCCCCACCGAGCAGCAGCTTACGCCCGGCCCCGACAGCGGCAAGGCCCCAGACCACGCCGGCCAGCGACCAGCCCCACGTCCCGCCGATGGCGACCAGGCAGACGGGGGTGTAAGTCCCGGCGATCAGGCCGTAGATGGCCAGGTGGTCCAGCAGCCGCCAGCGCGTCTTCCAGGGCCCGGCGTGGTGCAGGGCGTGGTACACGGTGCTGGTGAGGTACACGCCGAGCATGGCGGCGGCGAAGAGGCTGACGGTGACGATCCGCATGGCCGAGCCGGTGGACGCGGCGGCAACGCAAGCGACGGCGGCGCCGGCGATAGCCAGCAGCAGCCCGACCCCGTGGGTGGCGGTGTTGGCGCGTTCTTCGGCCTGGGGGGTGGGGGCGGGGATGGTGCACCACGTTAGGCCCGGCGAGTCCAACTTGGTGCATCACCCTTCGGCCGTCCTGCCGGGGGGTGCCACAGCTTGACCGCTTCAGCGGCAAGCTGTGCCGGGCCGCGGGACCTGCACGGCTTGCCCTGCGGGTCAAGCCGTGGCACCGACCTTATCGCCATGTTGGCGGCAAGTCTTTGTCATGAAAGAGCTTGCACTGTCTGGGGCATCAAGTTCATGCGTCGGGGGTTCACGCGAGCGACATCGGGTTACGCCGGGCGGTCGACGGGGTATTCGATCTGCTCGTCGGGCAGGGGCTTGAGCTCGGCCTGGCCGTTGAGGAACTTGAGCTTGCGGTTGAGCAGGTCCGACAGGGCCTCGACCTCGGTCATGGCGGTGGGGGTGAAGTACGCCCAGTGGAACTGGACCGAGCACTTGGCGGCCTTGATGCCGTCGCGGACGTAGCGGTTGAGCCGGCGGACGGGCATGCTGCGGATGTACTGCTCCAGCAGCGGGATGGCGAGCAGCGGCTGCTCGGGGCGGGGCACGAGGTAGGCCAGGGCTTCACCGTCGGGCTCGGCCGGGTTGATCACGTCCCAGCGGTAGGTCCAGCGCCAGGACTCACCGTGCCAGAGGAACTGCGACTCGACGCCCTCGAGGCTGTCGAGGTGACGCTTGATCGCGGGGATGGCGTTGGCGGCCTGCTCCTTCATGGGCTCGAGCAGCTCGGGCAGCTCGGGCTGACGCCAGCGTTGCTCCCACAGGGACAGGACGGTCGGTGGTTTGGCCATAATCAGGTTCACCCGCGGTGGCGGAGGCGAACCGGGCATGATAACGCATCGTCGCGGCGGCGGGTCATCACGCGAAAGGTGGGTCGTGCTCGGGTCAATAGCCGGGCCGCTACTCGGCCCTGGAGCAACGGCCCACCCGCGGGGGCTGCCAGGGCCGCGTAGAGACGCGGCTGATGAGGCGCGGCATCAAAGCGAGCCGGATGCCGCATACGCTTGGGCCGTGATCGACGCCGAAGTGACATGGGTGGTGATGGCCAAGGGGGCGGTGCCCGGGCGGGTCAAGACGCGGCTGTGCGACGGGCCCGGGGCGCTGACGCCCGGGGCGGCGGCCCGGGTGCACCGGGCGATGCTGACGTGTGTGATGGGGCGGGTTGGCGGGATCCCTGGCCGGGGGCGGGGGTTCCGGGGGGTGCTGGCGGTGGATGGGCCGACGTGGCACGACGCGGGGGCGTTGCCGGTGCAAGTGCCGGGGGGGTGGACGGTGGTGGAGCAGGGCGAGGGCGGCCTGGGCGAGCGGATCGACCGGGTGTGGCGGCAGCTGGGCGGCGGGCCCGCGGTGTGGCTGGGGGTGGACAGCCCGGACGTGCCGGCCGAGCACTTGCGGGCGGCGTGGGCGGTGGCGGCGGGCCGGGCCGGGGCCCACGCCGCGGTGGGGCCGGTGGACGACGGGGGATATTGGACGCTGTCGGCCTCGCGGCGGCTGCCCACCCTGCTGCGTCGGATCGACTGGGGCAGCGAGCGGGTGTACGATCAGACCCACGCCGCGGCCCGCGGGGCGGGCCTGAGGCTGATCGACCTGCCGGCGTGGCACGACGTGGACGCCCCGGATGACCTGCACGACCTGGCCCGCCGGCTGAACCGTCCAGACCCCCCCGACCCCCTGCTGGCGACGCTGGCCCAAGCCCTGCCGCCCGCTCCCACGAGCCCACGCCGATGAGCGATATCCCGGAATCTCACGCCGACGCCCCCCCGGTCACGGCCCGGGCCGATTCCACGGCGACATCCCCGAGCCCGGCCGCCGCCGCCGCGGTCAGCCCCGCCGACCCCGACATCGCCGGCTCCCGCGTGCTGATCGTCGACGACAACGCCCAGAACGTCGAGCTGCTCCAGGCCTACCTCGAGTCGCTGCCCGTCGAGGTGGACACCGCCGAGGACGGCGTCGAGGCGATCGACCGCATCGAAGACCCCGGCCAGCCCGCCCCGGACCTGGTGCTGCTGGACGTGATGATGCCGCGGATGTCCGGCTTCGAGGTCTGCCGCAAGCTCAAAGACGACCCGCACACCCGCGACATCCCCGTGATGATGGTCACCGCCCTCAACGAACTGGGCGACATCGAACGCGGCGTCGAGTCGGGCACCGACGAGTTTCTCAGCAAGCCGGTCAACAAGCTCGAACTCATCACTCGCGTCAAGAGCCTGCTGCAGATGCGCCGCCTCCGCCAGAACGCCCGCGACCAGACCGACCGCATCCGCGACCTGGAAGGGCGACTCGGGGCGTAAGGGTGAAGGACGAAGGGTGAAGGAGGAAGGCGGCGTGATCCGGTCCGAGCCGCGGGTGTGAACCCGTCGGCTCAGGGGTCGGTTGCTGCGGTCGAGGCCGACGGATTCACATCCGCGGCTTCCCGCTTTGGCATACGCAAATGGTCCGCTGGTGGCCGGGCGATGCGCCAGAGTCCGACCAGCCAGATGATCAGCCACACCAGCGAGGCCGCTGCGGGTATGTAGATGGGTTGGTAGCGCCCGCTGCTCTGTTGATGATGCTGCGAGTAGTTAAAGCCGTAGCCCAGGTCGACCCGCACCGGCCCGATAGCCGCAGCGGGAAAGCGACGTTCCAACAGGGTCATGACCCGCACCTTTTCCTGTTGAGAAGTCGGGCTCTGTGGGTCGATCCCTGCAGCGATCAGCCACTCGTCAAGCAACGCCTCATCCAGACTTGACCGCGGGCCGGCCAACGCGGCAGGCGACACCACCTGCACACCAGGCTCATCCAGCCTGTCGACCAGACGCAGCACCTCGCCAGTCGACGCGTCGATGTCGAACCTCACCGTGCCGATGCGCTCCCGGTCGACATGCTGCCATGGCCAGACCCACCGCCGACCGTGCTGCTCGGCGTCAAACCCGACGATCCCGGTGACTCGGCTGCCCGTGGCTTGCAAGGTTCGACGAACGTGCTGCACCTCCGGCAGCAACAAGGGAATCAGGCCCCAGACCGTGATGACTCCGACCGTCGCTACGACGCTCGTCCACATCACGCTTAACACGACCAGCCGCGCCGTTCTCTCGGCGACCCCGGTGCGGATCCCTACACGCCGGAAGTCCGACCCGCACTCGCTGCACCGCAAGCTCGTCGCGGCGAGGACCGAATACCCGCAGCGGCCGCAGTTGGGCTGGTCCGGCCGGCGGCGCGGGTCTGGCCTGATGCCCGAGCCGATGTACCACGTCACCCCGAGGACCACCGCCAGAAACAACAGCGTCGGCACCCCGCAAACGAGGACAGGTCCCATCGCCACCACCATACCGAGGTCCGCGGGGGCAGGGCCTCCCCCCGCGTCCTGATAACCCCGCCCCCGTCCACGTCCTGTAACCCGCCCCACCCGGCGAAGCGGGTCCGGTTGTGACGGTTGCGCCGGCTGTACGGCGGGTCGGCGCGACCGACACACTTTCACGAGCAGCAGGCCCTCAGCGTCGGGTGATCCGGCCCGATGCAAACCATGCCGCGTGCTCGGGTGTCCGGGCCGGGTCATCAACCAGGGGCAAGCCAGGGGTGGCTGCCCGGACTGCCATTGGAGGCAACTGCCATGAGTCGGATCAACACCAACGTCAGCTCGATGCTGAGCCAACGCATCTTCAACCAGAACAACGATGCGTTGTCCCAGAGCCTCGAGCGCCTGTCCACCGGTTACCGCATCAACCGCGGCGGCGACGACCCGGCGGGTCTGATCGCCAGCGAGAACATGCGCAGCCAGAAGACCGCGATCAGCGCCGCGATCGGCAACGCCGAGCGCGCCGACCAGGTCGTGAACATCGCCGAGGGCGGCCTGCAGGAGATCAACGGCCTGCTGCTGGAGGTCCAGTCGCTCGTGGGGCAGTCCGCCAACGAGGCCGGCCTGTCCGAGGAAGAGAAGGAAGCCAACCAGCTGCAGATCGACTCGATCCTGCAGACCATCGACC
>CAZVBW010000065.1:21548-24447 GCA_964625505.1 uncultured Phycisphaeraceae bacterium | reverse complement strand
CCGGTTGCCGCCCCGCCCCGCCGCGGGCTTGGGCCGGTCGGCCACGCGTCATCACCACCGCCCCGCCCCGCCGCACCCACGCCACCAGCGCCGCGGCCCCCGCCGGGTCCATCAGCCGCTCCACCTGGCCGCCGAGGACCACCATGTCCACACGCTCCAGTGCCAGGGGGTTCAGCCGCCCGCCCGCCAGAAGCTCCGCGGTCTGCCCCGCCGCCAGTCGCACCACCGGCCCGCCTTGCCGACCCGCGTGTACCGTCGACAACGCGACCTGCGGGTCCGCCCGCAGCAGCCGCGCCAGCGCCTGGGTGTCCCAATAAGGCTGACCCTCGAGCAGCAGCACGTTCAACCGCCTCCGTGTCACCTGAACGAATACATCGGCTTGGGCGTCCGGTGCCACATCGCCGGGCCCCTGATCGACCGCCGCCCGCGCGTTCAGCGGCCGCAGCCGCCAGCGGTAATGATGAATCTCCACATCGCCCGCGTCCAGCCGACGCGGCGGCGTGACCCGCTGTTCGACGGCGATCTCGCCCGCCTGCGTGCCCGCCAGACGCTGCCGCTCGAGCATCCGCTGCTCGTGCCAAAGCTCCAGCGCCCAGTCCCCGCCACCCTCGGGCACCTGGACCAGCGCCCGCAGCGTCGTCGGCTGGTCGTCCCACAGCACGTCTGCATCCGCCCAGCCCCGGAGCGTGGGCCTCCCGTCGGCGGTCGATGTCCGGCCTAGCGTGACGCCGAAGATCGGCGGGCCCGCTGCCAGGCGGGTCAGGTCCGGCAGCGCCCCGGCCGGCTGTGGATGCCCATCGCTCAGAAGCACCACCGCGTCGGCTTCGCCAGTGACCGCGGTCGCCACCGCCAGGTCCGTCGCCACGCCGTCGGCCCGCACCGCCGACAACGCCGACAGACCCGACAGCCGATCGACGGCTTCCGCGAAGATCAGCACCTGCAGCTGGGCCGTCCCCAACGCACCGGTCGCTTCCCGCTGCACCGCGTCGACAGCCGCGGCCAGACGACTCGCCTGGTCCCAATGCTCCGCCGCCATGCTGGCGGACCGATCCATTACCACCTGCACCGTCGGCACCGTTGGCCGGGCCACCGCCTCACGGGTCACGCGCTCGGGGCCGCACAGCAGCCAGACCAGCACCGCCGAGCCGAGCAGCCGCAACAGCAGCGGCACCGCCATCGCCGCGGCCCACCTCCGGCCGCTGTACAGCCACGCCGCCCACGCCGCCAGCAGCAGCCCCACCGCCAGCGCCGGGCCCACGCCGATGGGCCAGGTGTACGCGTATCCGCTCACGATGGTGACCATGCCGCCGCCTTCCCGCTTCGAGACCGCCACACCACCCGCTCGGCAGCACCCGGCTGGCGGTTCGCAACCGCCAGCGCTGCCCGCCGACCACGGGCCAGCGTGGCCTCGGCAACCGCACACAGTGCAGCGACGGTCAACAGCCACGGCCACAGCCGCAAAGCTTCAGGATCACCCAACCGGGGGGCCGCCGCCACGCCCGCGTCCACCCCCAAAAGCTGGACCGCGCTCTCGGCAGTGACCCCGCCAGCAGCGCCCCGGTGCCCCGTCAAGTCACTCTCCGACAGCGGCAGCTGCTGCACCGATGCACTCGCATCGCGATCGCCGCGGCGACCAGCGGCCCAGCGGATCAACCCGTCCCAAAGCACCACCCACCCCGGCCCCGCCGCGAAGCCGCCTTGGGTCCCACTGAGCGCCGGGTCCAGCACCGCCAGCCGCGACACCCCGTCGTCAACCACGACCACCAGCGGCAACCCGTCTGGCCCCCGCAAGACCGGCACCCCGCCCACCACCCGCCCCATCTGCCCCGCTAAAGCCGTCCCAGCGGGCAGCAACGCCAGCAGAGCCTCGCCGCCGGCCTCGAAGCCATCGAGGATCGGGTGCCGCCGCGGGTCGCTCGCCGCCCCCCGCCCCACGCCCTCAAAGACGCCCGAGACTTGCTCCAACCCCCCACCCCGCGCGTCGGGCAGCCACACCACCGGACCGCCCGCCTGCCAATGCCGCCGCACCGCCTCACGCACCGCCGCTGACGGCCCTCCAGGCCCCGCCGGGTCGGCGTTGCCCAGCAACACCAGCACCTCGTCCACCGCCAACGCCACGTCCGCTTCAGCGCCCGCCGGCACCACGCGCGTCTGCAGCCCCGTTACCCCCGCATCGGTCGGCCGCAGCGCCGCCAGCAGGCGGTCCCGCACCATCGCGTCAAGCGAGTCACCGCCAAGATCGAGCACCGCGACCCGCTGCAACCGCTCGGCCGGCACCACCACCGCGACCTCGTCATCCCAACGCACCGCGTTCGCGACGTCGGCGGGCACCTCCAGCCGCCAGACCAGCGTGTCCGCCGTCGCTTCACCCTCGGCGACCAGCCGGTGCTCGAGCGTCAGCTCGCCCCGCGGCGCAACCGCCAGCGTGTCCCAGCGCCGCAGGTCTGGCCCGGCCTCCCGGTTCAGACGCACCGCGACCGTGACCGCAGCGTCGCCGAAGTTGTGCACCGTCGCCCGCACCACCCGCAGCCCCGGCCCCAGCCGCGTCACCGACTCGGACCGCACAGCGACGTTGCGGCTTGGCCCCTCGAGCAGATGCACCCGTCCGCCAAACCCGGCCCTGCTCGCTTCCGCCGACCCCGCCCGGTCGGTCATCAACACCGCCGGCATCTGCGACGACCAGCCGGCCCGACCCGCGGCCGTCAGCGCCGCCTCCCACTGTCCGGCCCCGTCGTCGGGCCCCAGCGCTGCCAGCCGCGGCCGCAACACCCCCGGGTCCCGCGCGGCCTCGGGCAGCAGCGGACGCGGCCGGCCATCGACCGGGACCAGCAGCACCGCCCCCACCTGCTCGGCCAGCCAGCGGTCGGCTTGGTCCTGGATCGCCCGCCACACCGCGCCC
>CAZVBW010000065.1:0-21468 GCA_964625505.1 uncultured Phycisphaeraceae bacterium | reverse complement strand
CCCGGCCTGCACCGGGCCGGCAGTCGAAGCCTGCCCGCGGGCCCCGCCGGGCCCCCAAAGCGGCCCGGCGAACGCCAGCACAACCGCCACCACCACCGCCAGCCGCAGCAGCATCAGCAGCCGATCCCGCCACCGCACCGACCGGCGGACCCGGGCGTGAGCCCGCGCCAGCAGCCGCACCGTCGGCAGCGGCATCGCGGTCGCCCGCCGCCGAACCAGCAGGTGCGCCACCACCGGCAGCGCGGCCGCCAAGGGCAACGCCCACAACCAGCCGGGGCTTTGCCACACGAGCATCGCGAGCTCGGGCGTCGTCCACGCTGCATTCGCCATGGGCTGCATTATCGCCCACCGCGTCGCCGACAGCACGTGCTGCAAGCCCTGCATCCGACCCGGATCAGACCCGGGCATCAGCATCTGCAGCATCTGCGGCGTCTAAGATGGTGTCCCGGCCTGCTCGATCATCAAGCGACCGCCTATGGCTTCCACCACTCACGCCCCCTCGAGCCTCCGGCTGAAGCGCCGGTCCGGCCCGTCGATGACGCCATGGCAACGCCCGTCCGAGCCGGACGTGGCACAGATGCGCGAGCGGGCCATTGTCGACATGGGCTGGGGCCGGCTGCTGTTTGGCCACACCTTTCAAGACAGCGAAGCGCTGGTCGATGAGCTTTGCCGGGAGCGGGCCGGCCGGCGAGATATCGCGCTGTACCTGCGCGACCCGCACGTGGTGCTCAGCCTGGCACCGGACCGGTTGTTTCTGGACCCGTCGCACACGTACCGGCTCTGGGCCGACCGGTACCAGCCCAGCGACCGCGGCCTGGCGGGCGTGGTGATCCGCCGTGTCACCAGCATCGACGAGGCCCAGGAAGCCAACCGGATCTACGCCGCCCGCGGCATGGTCCGCGTCGAGCCGCAGTTCATGGTCGATACCAATGCCTCGCGGACGTGCAGCTACTTCGTCGCGGTCGATGAAACCGATGGCAGCGTGCTGGGCTCGATCTGCGGCGTCGACCATGCCGAGGCCTTTGCCGACCCGGAGAACGGCGCGAGCTTCTGGTGTCTCGCTGTGGACCCGCAGGCCGTTCGGCCGGGCCTGGGCGAGACGCTGGTGCGCAACGTGGTGGAGTACCACCTGGCCCGCGGCCGGGAGTACGTGGACCTGTCGGTGCTGCACAACAACACCGAGGCGATCGCGCTGTACGAGAAGCTGGGCTTCGAGCGGATCCCGGCGTTCTGCGTCAAGCACAAGAACCCGATCAACGAGAAGTATTTCGTCCCCACGCAGGTCGACGAGGGGCTCAACGTCTACGCGAAGATCATCACCGACGAGGCCCGCAAGCGAGGCGTGCAGGTGACGGTGCTGGACCCCGAGGGCGGGTTTTTTGAGCTGTCGCTGGGCGGGCGAAGGATCGTCTGTCGCGAGTCGCTCTCGGAGCTGACCACGGCGGTGGCCATGAGCCGCTGCGACGACAAGCAGGTCACGCGGCGGGTGTTGGAGCGTGCGGGGCTGCGGGTGCCCAAGCAGCAGGTCGCTGGTAACGCCGGGGCCGACCGCGCGTTCCAAGCCAAGCACCAGTCGGTCGTGGTCAAGCCGGCCCGCGGCGAGCAGGGCCAGGGCGTGGCGGTGGACGTGCGACGAAAGGCCGACCTGCTGGATGCGATCCGCACCGCCCAGACGTACTGCGAGCGGGTGCTGCTCGAGCAGTACGTCGAGGGCGACGACCTGCGGGTGATCGTGATCGACGGACAGGTCGTGGCCGCGGCGACGCGCCGGCCCGCGACGATCGTCGGGATGGACGGGCGCACGGTCCGCGAGTTGATCGACCGGTACAACCGTCGGCGGATGGCGGCGACCGGCGGCGAGTCGCACGTGCCGATGGACGACGAGACGATCCGCTGCATCCGTGAGGGCGGCCACGAACCCGACGATGTCCTGCCCGCCGATGAGAGCCTGACGCTCCGCAAGACCGCGAACCTGCACACCGGCGGGACGATCCACGACGTGACCTCCAAGCTGCACCCGACGCTCGCCCAGGCCGCGGTGACCGGTGCCAAGGCGCTGGACATCCCCGTGGTCGGCATGGACTTCATCGTCCCGCGGGTGGACCGGCCCGACTACGTGATTATTGAGGCCAACGAGCGCCCCGGGCTGGCCAACCACGAGCCGCAACCCACCGCAGAGCGATTCGTCGACCTGCTGTTCCCTCAAAGCGTGCCCAAATCGCGGCAGGCCCGGAAGGATTGAGGCCTGACCCCGATCAGCGCTTCGGGCGCGCCAGCGGTGCGGCGGCTGCTACAACACCCCCAAATGCATCAGCCCGACGTGCACTTCCGCCCCACGCCCTCCTCGATCCGCTACAGCGGTCAAGCGTCGACGACGGCACGCCCGCGGGCCGAAGACGATACGGGTCATGAACAGATGCCCGCGATGGTCCGCCCGCACGTCGACGAGAAGTTTCTCAAGGACACGCTCTGGGAACTGCTGCTGACCCCCAGCCCCGCGGGGTACACCGACAGCATCTCCCGCAAGGTCTGCGCGATGCTCGGTGACCTGGGCCATGACCCTCAGGTCACCCGCCGCGGCGCGATCCGGGCCACCATCGCCGGCGAGCAGCAACAACCCCAGCGGGCCGTGGTCGCCCACCTGGACACGCTCGGCGGCATGGTCACCCAGCTCAAGCCCAATGGCCGACTCGCCTGCGCCCCGATCGGCACGTGGTCCAGCCGGTTCGCCGAGGGCGCCCGCGTCACGATCTTCACCGACTGGGGCCACCAGCGGGGCACGATCATGCCGCTGCTCAGCTCGGGCCACGCCTACAACGAGCAGATCGACACCCAGCCGGTCTCTTGGGACCAGGTCGAGGTGCGGATCGACGACCTGTCCCGCAATCAGGAGGAGCTGTTCAACGCGGGCTTCCGCGTCGGCGACTTCATCGCCATCGACCCTCAGCCCGAGTTCCTGGACAACGGCTACATCGTCTCGCGTCACCTGGACGACAAGGCCGGCGTCGCCGCGCTGCTCACCGCACTCAAACACCTCCGCGACGCCAAGGTCGAGCTGCCGATCACCAGCCACGCGCTGTTCACGATCTTCGAGGAGGTCGGCACCGGCGCGGCGGGCGTGCTCAATGAGGACATCGCCGAACTGGTCAGCGTGGATAACGCGGTCAACGCGCCGATCCAGAACTCCAGCGAGTATGACGTGACCATCCCGATGATGGACTCGTCCGGGCCGTTTGACTACCACCTCGTGCGTCGGCTGCTAAGGCTGGCCCGCGATCACGAGATCACCCACGGCCGCGACGTGTTCCGGTACTACCGCTCGGACGCCGCGTCGGCCGTCGAGGCGGGCAACGACATCCGCACCGCCCTGCTGTGCTTCGGCGTCGATGGCTCGCACGGGTACGAGCGGACGCACATCGGCTCGCTGGTGCAGCTGACGCAGCTGATCGTGCTGTATCTGCAGTCGCCTGCCGTCGTCGCCCGCGACCGGCAACGCATCGCCGACCCCGCCGGCTTCCCCGAGCAGCACACCACGCCGCCGCCGGTCCCCGAGAAGCGCGGCCCCGACGCGATCACCCGCCCGGACCCGAAGCTGTAGCCGCCGCTGAGCCTCGCGTGTCCATGCGGGGCTCGGTCTGCAGCTGTATAACCGGATGATGCGCTTGCTCATCCCGCTGCTGATCGCCTGCCTGGGCCTGCAGGCCTGTTCCGACGTTAACCGCACCGCGGACCTGCAGACCGACACGCTCATCGTCGCGGTCGGCGGCGACGCCCAGTCGCTGGACCCGCACATCGTCACCGACGCCGGGTCGATGCGGATGATCGAGAACCTCTACAGCTCCCTGCTCCGCTACGACGACGACGTGCAGAACATCGGGCTCGCCGCGGACCTTGCGGAATCATGGGCGTGGTCCGAGGACGGCCGAACGCTGACGCTCACGCTGGTCGAAGATGCGACATTCCATAGCGGCAACCCCGTCGATGCCGCGGCGGTCGAGGCGTCGCTGGCGCGGATCCGCGGTGCCGGCTCGCGAGCCGGGCACTTAAGCAGCATCGAGGACATCCAGACGCCGGACGAGCGGACGGTGGTCCTGCGGCTCAGCCGACCGGACGCCGCGCTGCTGACGCACCTGGCCCACCCGATGAACGCCATCGTGGACCCGGCCGTGCTCGACGAGGCCGGCGGCGACCTGTCCGCCACCGTGGCCGGCAGCGGGCCGTACCAGCTGGTCGAGCACCGCACCGGCTCGGCGATGCAGCTTTCCGCGTTCGACGGCTACCACCGCGAGGGACTGCCTCGCACGCCGAACCTGACCTACCGGGTCATCACCGACCCGACCGCCCGGTCCGCGGCGATCCGCAGCGGCGAGGTGCACGTGCTGCACGAGGTGTCCAGTTCTGATGCGGCGATCCTCGAGCGGGCCCAGGGCGTGACGCTGGTGCAGACCCCGGGGACCTTCTGGGAGTACCTGGGGCTCAACACGCAAGCCGCGCCGCTGGATGACCCGGCGGTCAGGCGGGCGGTGGCGTGGTCGGTCGATCGCGACGCGCTGAACCAAGCGATCAAGTTCGGCCGGTCCGAGCCGATCCCCGGCGGCCCGATGCCCGCCGGGCACTGGGCCGCGGCCGATGATCCGGTCTACCCGCGGCGGGACGTGCAGCGGGCCCGTCAGTTGCTGGCCGACGCGGGCCACGGCGATGGCGTGAGCTTCGAGCTGATTGTCGACGCCGATCAGACCGATCAAGTCCGCGCCGCGGAAATGGTCAAGCAGCAGCTGGCCGACGCGGGCATCGATGTCCAGGTCCGCGGCGTCGAGGCGGCGGTGTTCTACGACCGGCTGAACCGCGGCGGCTTCCAGGCGACGCTGGTCGGCCTCATCGGTCAGGTCGACCCGGACGAGCTGATGCGGCAGTCGTTTCACTCACGCGGCATCTACAACCAGCAGGGTTTCGCGAGCCCGGACGTCGACGACATGATCGACGCGGCGGCCACCAGCACCGATCAGGCCGAGCGGGCGGTGCAATACCGCGCGATCCAGCAGGCCGTCGCTGATCAGGCGCCGCTCGTGTTCCTTTATCGCAACCCGCACACCTCCGCCATCCGCGAGAGCGTGAGCGGATACCGCGTGCACCCGACGGCGACGACCCGCGGACTGGTCAGCGCCACAATTGATTGATCGCCACGCCGCACAAGACGCGCAGCCGAATCCGCGGGTCGCGGCGGTACTCTGCATCCATGGCCTACAACCCGCAGTCCATCGAGCCCAAGTGGCAGGCCTACTGGGCCGAGCACGAGACGTTCCGCACGCCCAACCCCGGCGAGCCGGCCAACGGCAAGCTCGACCCCGCCGCCCCGCCGTTCTACGTCCTGGACATGTTCCCGTACCCCTCGGGCGTCGGGCTGCACGTGGGCCATCCGCTGGGCTACATCGCGACCGACATCGCCGCCCGCTACCTGCGGATGACCGGGAAAAACGTGCTGCACCCGATGGGCTTCGACGCCTTCGGCCTGCCCGCCGAGCAGTTCGCGATCGAGCACAACGTCCACCCCGCCGACACGACCCGGCAGAACGTCCAGAACATGGTCGGCCAGCTCAAGCGCCTGGGCCTGGGCTACGACTGGTCGCGGACGATCAGCACCACCGACCCGACGTACTACCGGTGGACGCAGTGGATCTTCATCCAGCTGTACGAGAGCTACTTCGACCCCGCCGCCAAAGCCGCTCGGCCGATCAGCGAGCTGGTCCGCAAGCTCGAGGGCGAGGACTACCTGCTGGACTTCAACGGCGGCCTGCGGCTGTCGGGCAGCGACGAAGACCTCGAATCGATCACCGGCACCCCGATCGGCGTGCGGAAGTGGCACGAGCTGGACCCCGAGCAGCAGCGGCACCTGCTCGACGAATACCGCCTGGCGTATCTGGCCGAGGTGGAAGTCAACTGGTGCCCCGCCCTGGGCACGGTGCTCGCCAACGAGGAAGTCACCGCCGATGGCCGCTCGGAGCGCGGCAATCATCCGGTGTCCCGGCGACCGCTGAAGCAGTGGATGCTGCGGATCACCGCGTTCGCGGATCGGCTGCTTGACGACCTGGACATGCTCGACTGGCCCGAGCCGATCAAGCTGTTGCAGCGCAACTGGATCGGCCGAAGCGAAGGCGCGTTCGTCGACTTTGCGATCCAGAAGCCGACTGCTGAGCGCAGCGAAGCGTCGGATGACGACACCCTCCGCGTCTTCACCACCCGGCCCGACACGCTCTTTGGCGCGACCTACATGGTCCTCGCCCCCGAGCACCCGCTGGTCGACGTGGTCACCACCGACCTGCAGCGGCCGGCCGTGCAGGCTTATCGCGACGGCCTGTCCGGCGTCAGCGACCGAGACCGCAACGCGTCGGCGGGCAAGACGGGCGTCTTCACCGGCGGCTACGCCATCAACCCGGTCAACGAGCAGAAAGTCCCGATCTGGATCGCCGACTACGTGATGATGGGCTACGGCACCGGCGCGATCATGGCCGTGCCCGCCCACGACCAGCGCGACTTCGACTTTGCGGCATTGCACGACCTGCCGGTCGTCCAGGTGGTGCAGCGCTCCGACACGCCACCCAATCAAGGCGAGCCGACGGGTACCGCGACCACCGGCCCGGGCACGGCCATCAACTCCGGCTTCCTCAACGGCATGCCCACCGCCGAGGCGAAGGCCCGCATGATCGACTGGCTCGAGAACACCGGCAGCGGCCGACGTCAGGTGCAGACCAAGCTTCGCGACTGGTTGTTCTCCCGCCAGCGGTACTGGGGCGAGCCGTTCCCCATCCTGCACGAGCTCGACGACGCGGGCCGACCCACCGGCCGGACCCGCTCGGTCCCCGAGGCCGACCTGCCGGTGAACCTGCCGGAGATGACCGACTTCCGCCCCGAGCCGATCGACGACCCGGACGCCGAGCCGCGGCCGCCGCTGGCCCGCGCGGGCGACGAGTGGCAGTACGTCCAGCTGGACGGCAAGCGGTACCGCCGCGAGCTGAACACGATGCCCCAGTGGGCCGGCTCGTGCTGGTATTACCTGCGCTACCTGGACCCGCACAACCACCAGCGGTTCGTCGGCCAAGCCGCCGAGCAATACTGGATGCATCGTGAAGCCGACGCTGAGCAGCGAAGCGACGAAGCGTCTGGTGCGGGCGGCCATCTGTCGCCCGCCCCCGCCGGCGGCGTCGACCTCTACGTCGGCGGCGTCGAACACGCGGTGCTGCACCTGCTCTACGCCCGCTTCTGGCACAAGGTGCTCTACGACCTGGGCCACGTCAGCACGCCCGAGCCGTTTGGCCGGCTGTTCAGCCAGGGCTACATCCAAGCGTACGCGTACACCGACAGCCGGGGTGTGTACGTCCCGGCCGAAGAGGTCGAGCAGGACGGCGAGGTGTACCGCTTCCAGGGCGACCCGGTGACGCGCTCGTACGGCAAGATGGGCAAGAGCCTCAAGAACGCCGTCGCCCCCGACGACGTCATTGCCGAGTACGGCGCCGACACGCTGCGGCTTTACGAGATGTACCTCGGCCCGCTGGACGCGTCCAAGCCGTGGAACACGCAGGACATCGTCGGCGTGCACCGGTTCCTGCAGCGGGTGTGGCGCAACCTGGTCGCCGACGACGACGGGGCGGACGGGCTGCTGGTCGAAGATGCCCCGGCATCGGACGAGCTTCGGCGGCAGCTGCACCAGACGATCGCAAAGGTTTCCCAGTCGATGCAGTCCCTGTCGTTCAACGTCGCGATCGCGGCGATGATCGAGTTCAACAACACGCTGGTGTCGCTGGACCGGGTGCCCCGCGAGGCGGCCGAAGCACTAGTCCGGCTGCTCGCACCGTTCGCCCCGCACACCGCCGAAGAGCTCTGGCACCGCCTGGGTCACCAGGGCAGCGTGGCCGACGCCGACTGGCCCACGCACGACCCGTCGCTGCTGGTCTCGGACACTGTCGAGCTGCCGGTGCAGGTCAACGGCAAGCTGCGGGGCAAGGTGACGGTCCCCGCCGATGCCGACGACCAGACGATCGAGTCGGCGGCGTGTACGGCGGACAACGTCGCCGAGCACCTCGCGGGCAAGACCGTTCGCAAGGTCGTGATCGTCAAGGGCCGGCTGGTGAACCTGGTGGTCGGTTGATCGCCCGACCTAAATCCGGTCCCCACGCCCAATCGGCAGGCTCACCTCCAGCCGGGTCCCGCGCGGCCGGCCGTCCTCGGCCCAGACCCGCCCGCCGTGGGCCTCCACGATCGACCGGCAGATCGCCAGGCCCATGCCTGTGCCGTGCTTCTTGGTCGTGAAATACCACTCGAACATCCGACGCCTCGCCTCGGCACTGAGCCCCTCGCCACCGTCCACCACGCTGATCCGCAGCTGCTCGGGCTGCTTCCGCACGCGGATCTGCACCGACCGCGCCGACCCGCCGTCCCGGGGCGTCGCCTCGATCGCGTTGTGCAGCAGGTTGACCACCACCTGCTGCAGCTGCACCGGGTCGCACCAGTGCATCGTCCGCTTCGGCGGCAGGTCCAGTTCCAGTCGCACACGCTGCTTCCTGGCCACCGGGCCGCACATCGCCGCCGCCTGCCGGGTCAGCTCCAGGACATCGGACCACCGCTTCTCCACGTCACGCCGCTCGGCAAAACGCTTGAGGCCTTTGAGCACGTTGCCCGCCCACGCGCCCTGCTCGCGGACCTGAGTCAGCAACTCCCGCAGCTCCTCATCGAGCACGCCCCGCTGCTCCAGCGTCGCCCAGACCGAGCCGCTGTACGTGACCACCACCTGCAGCGGCTGGCTGAGTTCGTGCGCCATCGCCGAGGTCATCTGGCCCATCAGCTGCACCCGCGTCGCATGCGCGAGAGCCGCCTCCTGCTCCCGCAGTGCCGCCTCGGCCGCCCGCCGACGGGTGATGTCCCGCTGGATCGAGATGAAGTGCGTCACCTCATCCTGCGCATCGCGGACCGGCGTCACGTCCCACTCCACCAGGTACGGCGTGCCGTCCTTGCGGTAGTTGGTCGTCTCACCTTCCCAACGCTCGCCCCGCTGCAACGCCGACTTCAGGCTGTCGAGGACGGGCCGATCGGTCCGCTGGCCCTGCAGAATCCGCGGGTTCCTGCCGATGATCTCATCGCGATCGTACCCGCTCATCTGCGTAAACGCGTTGTTGCAGAAGACGATCCGCGGCCCGGGCCGGTCCAGGTCGGCGTCCGTGATCAGCACGGCCTCCTGCACCTGGCTCATTGCCGAATCGAGCAACAGCATCTGCCGCCGCTGCTGCCGCTGAGCCGTGACATCCCGGAAGACGCTGACCGCGCCGGTGATCTGCCCCGCCGGGTTGCGGAGGGTGACGCCCGTGGCCTCAAGCCACTGCACCCGCGACTCGCCAGCCCACTGCGTCTGGAACAGCTGCAGCGGGGCAGGCTTGCCCTGCAACGCCCGGCCCAGCGGCGTCCGATCCATCGGTAGAAACTCACCCCGCTCATCGCGGATGATGTACTGCACGGCGTACTCCGCCGGCCGCATCCCCTCCGTCGCGCGGCCGACGATCTGCCGGCCCGCCCGGTTCAGATGCACCACCTCGCCCTCGGCGTCGGTCATCACCACGCCCTCGACGATCGCGTCCAACAGCCGCTCCAACCGATCCGTCTGATCGCGGGCCTCGGCGGTCCGACGCATGACCTCCCGCTCCAGCTGCTGGGTCAACTGCTCCAGCCGCTGCTGGGCCTGCCACCGGTCGGTCACGTCCACCGCCATGCCCGCACAGGCGGTCACGTCGCCGCTCACGTCGCGGATCGGCTGAAGCACCGCCTCGAACCACCGCCCGCTCACCTGGTCTTCGTACCGCACCACATCCCCCGCCAGTGCCCGCCGGTGCAGCTTGAGCACCCGCTCGCTGACGGGCACCGCCTCGTCCAGCCGCAGCCCGACCGCCTCACCCGGGGTGATCCCCAGCGAACTCAACCCCCCCCCGGTCGACAGCGTGTACCGCAGGTCCGAGTCCACGACCCACAGCACCAGCGGCAGTTGCTCGACCGCCTGGCCGACCAGCGTCGACAGCGCTTCACGCTTCCGGGTTTCCTGAAGCTGCTGCTCCAGCTGGGCCACCCGCTCTCGCAGTTGATGCACCTGATTGTCCGAACCGTCCGGCATGGGCGTCCCCGCAGCCCAAGGTAGGCCATCCACGCCGTCACGGCTGGCTTATGCTGTCGCCGATGATCCCCAAGGAGCCGCCCCGACAACCCCCGCTGGGCTTTCTGTACGTGCCGCCGTTCCGCGTCCAGGGCTCATCCATCGCCGGCGAACACACCGTCGTGCACGTCCCGGAGCTGGACCTCGCCTTCGACATGGGCACCTGCCCCCGCGCGGTCCTGCCGGCTCAGATCGTGGCCTTGTCGCACGGCCACATGGACCACACCGCCGCCCTGCCCTACTACTTCTCGCAGCGGCATTTTCAGGGCATGGAGCCCGGCGTGGTGGTCTGTCACCCCAAGCTGGCCGAACCCCTGGAGGCGATGCTCAAGGCGTGGGTCCCCGTCGAGCATCAGCGGACGCCGCACACTGTTTCACCACTGGCCCCGGACGAGCAGGTCCCGCTCAAGGGCAACATGGTCCTGCGGGCGTTCGAAACCAACCACACCGTGCCGTCGCTGGGCTACTGCGTCGTCGAGTTGCGGAGCAAGCTCAAGGACGAGTTGCAAGGCCTGCCCCAGGAGCGGCTCGTCGAACTTAAGCAGGCCGGCGAACAGATCACCCAGACGCTCGAGATCCCGCTGGTCTGCTACACCGGCGACACCGGCTGGGGCGAACACTTCGACCGGCCCGACGTGCTCAAGTCCAAGGTCCTCATCACCGAGTGCACGTTCCTGGACGAGGTCGATCACGGCCGGGCCAACATCGGCAAGCACCTCCACGCCGAGCACCTGGTCCAGCTGCTGGAGCGCAGCGAGGCCGAGGCGGTCGTGCTGGTGCACCTCTCGCGGCGGACCCACATGGGCCAGGCCCGCCGGGCGCTGGAGCGGATCGTCCCGCACCAGCACCTGGAGCGCGTGCTGGTCCTGATGGACAACCGCACCAACCGGGCCCGCTACGAACGCCAGACCGAAGAGGCCCAAGCGGCCGGTTGAGCTCGCCGCCCCCCGAGCCGCTGACGCCGGCCGACCTGCTGCTCCTGGACACCACCAGCGGGCCGGGACGCTCGCTGCAGGCCCCGCTGCTCAAGGCGGTGGGCATCCGCAAAGGCGACCCGTATCGGCCGGTCGTGGTCGACGCGACCGCGGGGTACGGGCAGGACGCCTGGCTGCTGGCGTCGCACGGCTGCCGGGTGATCGCGATCGAGCGGGTGCCGCAGGTTCATGCGGTGTTGCGTGAATCGCTGGACAACGCGGCACGAGTGCGGTCGCAGATCGCCGGGCGCATCCAGCTCATCCACGGCAACGCCATCGACCTGCTGCGGCGGTTCGCGGACCACGGTGAGGCACCGGGCCACGACGAGGCGACGCGGCCGGCCGTGATCTGCATCGACCCGATGTTCCCGCTGGGTCGCAAGGCCGCCGAGCGTGGGGCGATGCGGGCGCTGCGGGCGGTCACCGGGGCGGACGACGATGCCCAGGCGCTGCTCGACGCGGCGCTGGCTTGCGGTGGCAGGGGCATCCGACGGGTGGTGGTCAAGCGGCCGCGGCACGCCGAGGTCATCGGCGGCCGCCAGCCGACGGTGACGCACCGGGGCCGGGCGATCCGAGTGGACGTTTACGCCGGCGCAGCGTTCCCGCCGGGGGGGCACTGATCCGCTACTCGGCGGCGGGCAACCGGTGCTCGTACAGATGGTCCGGCAGGTACGGCACGGCGGCCTGTTCGCGGAGTCGCGGCGGCGGCACGCGACGGTTGAAGACCAACTCCGGTTCGACCTCGATGCGGGCCCGCTCCCGCGCCGTCAGGTTCACAAAGCCCGACGACGCATCGACCGGGTCATACAGCGGCGATCCGTCCACCCCCAGGTAGCCAAAGCTCGGGGCCCGCTCGACCGCCGCGTAGTCGCGGAAGAAAGGCAACGCAAAGCTGTAGCGGGGCGTGATGGCCACCCGTCCGGTGCGGTCGATGAAGCCCCACGTCTCGCCGCTGCGGACAAGCGCCAGCGTGTCGTCGAAGTCATCGACCGCGTCCCACCTGGGCTGGACCGCCATCCGACCGCTGCGATCGATGAAACCCCAATGCTCACCGACACGCACCCCCGCCAGCCCGCCGACGAAGGCCCGGGCCTCGTCAAACCGGGCCGCGATGGCCGGGTCGAAATCCCGGCCCATGTAGCCCCAGCGATCATCGGCGTTGCGAAACGCGGCCAGCCCGTCGCCGAAGTCGCCGAGCTCACGCACCGTGGTACCCCGCCCGCTCCACGCGACCTGCCCGGTCACATTGATGAACGCCACGTGCCCCGCCCGGCCATCGGGATCATCCGGGAACCGCACCGCCGCGAGCCCCTGTGAGAAGCTGCGGGCCTGGGCAAATCGCGGGCGGATCACCGGCTGCCCACGGACGTCGATGAAGCCCACCAGATCGCCGACCTGCACCGCCGCCCGTCCCTCGCGGAACCGAAGCGCCCCGTCCAGCCGCATCGGCACCACCACCCGCCCGGACTTGTGCGTCACGCCAAACCGCTCGCCGTCGCTGACGATCACGTAGCCCTCCGAGACGCGGTCCATCCACGCGAACCTCGCCGGGATGTAGACCGAGCCATTGCCCGTGATCAGCCCGGTCCGCCCGCCGTCCATGAAGCGGGCAAAGCCTTCGTAGAACCAGTCGCACCAGTCGAATTGCGGCGCGACCGAGAGCTGACCGAACTGGTTGATGTAGCCCCAGTGGTTGTTGATGTTGACCGGGTACAGCACGTCCTGCGCGGTCGAATCCACCAGCGGGATCTCCCGGCCAAACGGCTGCCCGCGGTGACTCAGGTACTCGGCCGCCTGGGTCTGCACGCTCACCTGCAGCTGCGCCCGGGCCGCCCAGCCCGGCAGAGCCATCATGCAAGCCACGCTCGAGCACCACAGCCACTTCATCCTCTCAGCGTACCGGTCCCGCACCGGCCCAGACAGCCCGAGCCTTTACAGTCTGCACGTGGACCCACGGCAGGCCCAGTCCGAACCCGGCGGCACCGCCGTCGCACCCGGCGTCGTCGTGCCCGACAGCGCGCTGCAGTTCACCTTCAGCCGAAGCGGCGGGCCCGGCGGGCAGAATGTCAACAAGACCAACACCCACGCCACGCTGAGCGTCCCGCTCGACGCGCTGGCGGCGGCGATGCCCCCCGCCGCGTTCGGGCGGCTCAAGCAGCAGGCCGGCCGATACCTCGCGACCGACCGTCTGGTGATCCACTGCCAGGAGACACGCAGCCAGCACCGCAACCGGCAAATCTGCCTGGAACGGTTGCGGACCGTGCTGGTGCAGGCGCTGGTCCGTCCGCGGGTCCGGCGGGCCACCCGCCCCAGCCGCGGCGCGGTGCAGCGTCGACTGGATGCGAAGAAGCGTCGGTCCAAGGTCAAGCAGCTGCGGTCCCGCCCCCGCCGAGACGGCTGATCAGCCCGGGTCACCCTCGGGCTGACCGGCGGGCAGCGCGTTGCCGCAGTGCCGACAGAACGACGCGTCGGACAGGTGGTCGGCGCGGCCGCAGCGGTCGCAGACCCGGCGGGGCCCGCCGACCACCCGCTGGATCGTCTGCTGGCTGATCTCGGCGGTGACGATGCCGGTGGGCACGATGATCAGCGAATAGCCGAACATGATGATGGCCGCGGCGAGCGTCTTGCCCAGCGGCGTGTGGGGCACGATGTCGCCGTAGCCGACGGTGGCCATGGTCACGATCGCCCAGTACATGCTTTGCGGGATCGAATCGAAGCCGGGGTTGGTCGACCCCTCGACCAGGTGCATCGCCGCACCCATGATCGAGACGACGATCACGACGGTCATGATGAAAACGGTGATCTTGGCCCGCGATTGCCAGAGCGCACTCCAGAGCGCCGAACCCTCGGTCAGGAAGTAGGTCAGCTTGAACACGCGGAAGATCCGCAGCAGCCGCAGCGTCCGGATGACCAGCACCGACTGCGCCCCCGCGTCGGGCATGAGCAGCAGACTCCAGGTCGGGAGAATCGAGAGCAAATCCACGATTCCGTAGAAACTCAGCGCGTACCGCATCGGCTTCTTGACACACAGCAGCCGAAGGATGTACTCGATCGTGAACAGCACGGTGAACACCCACTCCGCCGCCCGCAGCGTCGTGTGGTACTCCGCGTCGATGTGGCTGACCGTCTCGAGCATCACCGCCGAGACACTCAGCACGATCGCGACAAACAGCGCGATATCGAAAAACTTGCCCAGCGGGGTGTCCGCCTCGAAGATGATCTGATGCACCCGCCGCCGCCAGTGGGATGCGTCCGGCGGCGGCGGGGCGTCCGAGTCGTCGCTCATCACCGCAGGGTAGCCACTGCGGTGTGCTCAACATTCCAAGGTTGCGAAGCTTGTAGAGACCGATGCATAGGGGCTCGTTTGCATTGCACCCGCAGACTGTTAAGCTCTGGCGACCGCAGGACCGGAGTCCCGCGGTTTCTACGTCTATATAGGAGTCCGAGCCAGATGGCCAACCTCGCCAACGTCCTGAAGGATGAAATCGCCCGCCTCGCTTCCAAGGAAGTCCGCAAGCAGCTGGACGACAGCGGAAAGACCCAGTCCGAGCAGGCCAAGCAGATCAAGAGCCTGCAGAAGCAGGTCGACCAGCTCGAGAAGCAGGTCCAAAGCGGCGGCGGTGCGAAGCGTGGTCGGCCCCGCAGCAAGGCGGCTTCGTCCTCCGCCTCAACGGGCGACGGCGATTCGCAGGTCCGCTTCTCGCCCAAGTGGCTCCGCAGCCATCGTGAGAAGCTCGGGCTGTCGGCGGCGGACTACGCCAAGCTCGTCGGCGTCTCGCAGCTGAGCATCTACAAGTGGGAGAAGGGCGAGACCACGCCCCGCGCGGCGCAGCGCGAGAAGCTCGCGTCCATCCGCGGCATGGGCAAACGCGAGGCGCAAAACCGTCTCGAAGAACTGAAGGACTAACAACCCCACCCGCCCATCACGATCAAACGTCGCGGCTGTCGGCCCCGCTGCCGTCAGCCGCGCTTCTTGCGCCGGGCGGTGCCGAACCACTGCACGGCCACACCCGCCGCGGCGATCCCGAGCCCGATCCAGCCGACCGGCGGACCCAGCGCGGCGAGCGCCCAGTCGCGCAGCGGCTCCACCCAGCCGCTCGCATCAAGGCCCGTCGAGCCCAACACGTCCCGGAGGTCCGGCATCTGCGGGACCAGCTCGCCCGCCGGGCCAAAGCTCGGTAGCGTGGTGGGCAGCTCCGCGTCGTCGGTACGCTCAGCGATGTCGGCCAAGCCCCCCAGACCCGGCATGTCCGAGCCCATCGGCTGCGTCGCCGCCGGTAGCTGGATGGCCTGCTCAAGCCACTGCGTGTCAACCGTCGGCGGCTGGAGATAGCCCAGGGCGATCGCCCCGCCCACCGCGGCGAGCAGCCCGCCGACCAACCCGCTGGCGAGGATGACCACCACCCGCTGAAGCCAGAGCACCAGCGACCCGCCGATCAGTGCCGCGGCCGCCAAGGCTGCGAGCATCCACATCGGCTGCAGGCCCGGTGCGAAGACCGACATCCCCATCGCGGCCAGCAGCACGCCGGATGTGCCGCCCAGCAGAAACAGCCCCACGCGGTAAAGCAACCCCGCCGCCCCGCCTGCCAGGGCGCCGATCACCGCCGCCGCGGGTACCCCCACCTCCACCGGCTGCCACTGCAGGTGCATCGCGATCGCTCCGCCCAGCGCCGCCCCGATCAGCAGGCCGAGCATCGCCAGCGTCGGCCGCAGCAGGCGGTAGCCGAAAAACGCGACCGCCAGGCCGATGAAGCAGGCAATGCCCCCAACGATCAGCCAGATGGTTTGAGCCGCGTCGTCGGCGGAGTTGATCAGCGACATATCTGTCATGGGTCCACCCGCCGAACCATCAAAGTCAGCATCGGACCGACGCCCGCTGCTCACCCAATATGACGGCTTTGCCGGCCGTCGCGTTATCCTGATATTGGACCCGCCGCACAAAAACCTCTTCCGGAACATCCCATGCGCGTTCGAGAGTGGCTTGAAAATCAGGACCAGCGAGAGCAACTCGCCGCGCAACGGAAAGCCGCCGAGCCGCCGAAAGTTGAAGCGGATCCAGCTCCCGCCGCCCAGCCCACACCACGAGCGGCCGGCAGACCGCCGCGTTGGATTTTCTTCGTCGGCATCGCGGCGTTGGTGCTGGTGGTCGCCGGGGCTGGGGTGTACAGCATCCACCGCGTGGTCAGCGGGTTCGGGGGCTACATGGGCGGCGGCTTCGCCAGCACGCAGGCCGTCACGATGACGCCGCTGCCGCCGATGCAGGTGCAGACGCTCTCGATGACGCCGGGAGCTCCGGTCATCGACCTGACCCCGGTGGTCCTCGCCACGAACGCACCCACCGCCGCGACTCCACCACAGGACCACGCGAGCGGCCAGGTCTCCCGCGGCAACGAGCTGCTCAACGCCAGAACCCTCGGCACGACACGCGTCATCAACCCGCCGGCGGCGGTCATGGGCGGCCAATCCGCCCCGCCGCTGCTGCACAACGGTCGCGTCTTCGTCGGCGGGGGCTTTGGCGGCATGACCTACCACGCCGTCGATGCCGCGACCGGGACCACCCTCTGGTCGGCCAACCTCAGCGACAACGGCCCCTCGGCGGCGGCGGCGGCGGGCGACACCGTCGTGATCAACACCGAGTCGTGCACCATCTTTGCGCTGGACACGCAAAGCGGCTCGCAGCGCTGGAGCCGCTGGCTGGGCGATCCGCTGGTGAGTTCGCCGACCATCGCCGGGGGCCTGGTCTACACCACGTACCCCGTCACCGGCTACCCGGCGGTTCAGCTCACCGGCGTCCCCGCCGGCCTTCGGGCGACCTACACCCCGACTCACGTCCTCGCGGCGATGGACCTCTCCGACGGCGGGATCGTCTGGCAACGCTGGGTCGACGGCGAGGCCGTCACGGCCCCGGTGGTCGTCGATGGGCGGGTCCACATGGTCAGCTTTTCGGGCACGCGATACGCATTTGACGCCGGGAGCGGGCAAACGATTCTGGCGGTTCATGACCGATCGACGTCAGCGCCCAGCGTGGTCGATGACCACGTCTATTTCACCGCCCGGTACGACGATTCGTCCGGCAACCATGGCGAAGCGGTGCGGGTCGCTTCGGCGACAACCGCGGAAGCTGGCCGGACCTTGCACCGCGTCGAAGCACCGTGGCTGGACCCGGCGGTCCGCCGCAACAGTCAACACGGCATGGACGCCGCGGCGGCCGATGCCTCGGTGGGCTGGGGCGGCGGCGCACCGCCAACCGCTAACGCGCTGCTGGCCGAGCAGATCACCGGTGTCGGCCGCGTCGCGTCGATGCACGTGTTCCAAGGCTCACGCGTGGCGGCCGATGCGAACGCCGACCTGCTGGTCAGCACAATGGGTGACCAGTTGGTATGTGTCGATGCTCAAGACGGAGCGTTGGTGTGGTCCCGGGCGCTGTCGGGCGATCCGGGCTCGAGCGGTGGCTGGCTCGCCGGCCCGCCCACGGTCCGGGGCGGACGGGTCTTCGCCGCAACGGCGACCGGCGAGTTGCTGGTGCTGGACCTGGCCACGGGCAGCCTGCTGGACAACCACCTCACGCACGGCTCGGTGCTCGGGCCGGTGCAGCTGGCCGAAGGTCACGCGGTCGTCGGCACCCTCGGCGGCGGGGTCACGCTGATCCCGCTGCAGCCGTAGTCGGCCGCCGGGGCCGGGTCAGTGCAGCGGCTCGTCGCCGTAGTGCTGCTGCAGCCGGTCCAGCTGTTTGTGCAGCTGGGCCTGCACCTCCGCGTATGCCGGATCGCCGTGCACGTTCCTCAGCTCGCTGGGGTCCTGCCGCAGGTCGAACAGTTCCCAGTACGGGGCGATCACCGGCTCTTTGAGGTTGCCGGAAGTACCTTCGCTTGTGCCGCCGGCCGCATAGTCGGGTGTATAGAAGTAGATGAGCTTGTGCGTGTGCGTCCGGACCCCGTAGTGGGCACAGACATTGTGGCCGCCGTGGTTCCAGTAGCGGTAGTACATGATCTGCTGCCAGTCGTCTGGCGGATCACCTTCAAGCATCGACTTGCCCCCGACGCCCTGCATCTCCGCGGGGACTTCGACATCGGCCAGCTCGAGCAGCGTCGGCGCGAAGTCCAGATTGGTCAGCATCGCGTCACGCGATTCGCCAGCCGGGAGCCCCGCGGGGTAGCGGATCAGAAACGGCATCCGCAGCGAATGGTCATAGATAAACCGCTTGTCGTACCAGCCGTGGTCACCCAGAAAAAATCCCTGATCAGATGTATAGATCACGATGGTGTCTTGGGCCTGCCCGGTCTGGTCCAGGTGGTCCAGCAGCCGGCCGACGGACGCATCGACGCTCGCGACGCAGCGGAGGTAGTCCTTGATGTACCGTTGGTAGTACCAGTCCTTCAGCTGGGCCCCTTCCAGGCCTTCCGGGGGATCCGCCTTGACGTCCTTTCTCTGCAGGTCGCCGAGGATCCGCATCCTGGCCGCCTCGGCGGCGGGGCGGGTCGCGTAGTCGTCGTCGATCGTATCGGGCTGGGGGATGTGCTCGTCTTCGTAGAGGTGTTCGTACGCCGGGCCCGGCTCCCACTCACGGTGCGGCGCCTTGTGATGCACGCACAGAAACCACGGGTCCTCGCCGTCGCCGTGGTCGCCGAGCCAGTCCAGCGACATGTCGGTGATGACGTCGCTGACGTAGCCGGTGACCTGCTTCCGGCCGTCAGGCGTGTTGAAGGTCGGGTCGAAGTAGTCGCCTTGGCCCGGCAGGGTCGCCCAGTCGTCGAAGCCCGCGGGGTCGGTCGGGACCGCGCCGGGCTTCTGATTATCGTCCTCGTAGATACTGGTCGTCGTGCCGTTGCCCAGGTGCCACTTGCCGAAGATCGCGGTGCAATACCCCGCGGCTTTGAGCAGCTTCTGCACCTGGACCGGCCGGCGGTTGTCCAGCGGCTGCCACTCGCGGACGCCGGTGACGTGGCCGTATTGCCCGGTGAGGATCGTCGCCCGGCTCGGCGTGCAGATCGAGTTGGTGCAGTAGCAGTTATCCAGCCGCAGGCCGCCCTGAGCGATGCGGTCCATATGGGGCGTGCGGTTGATCACGCTGCCGTACGCCGAGATGGCGTGCGCCGCGTGGTCGTCGGACATGATGAACAGGATGTTGGGTCGCTTGCGGGCCATGCGGCTCAGGCTAGCGATCCGCTAGCTCATCGGCCGACCCACCCGGAGCTCGACCCACACCACCCGACCCGCCGTCCCGTCGGGCACCAGCAGCTCCAGAACATTGTCCTGCGGTTCGAGCCCTTCGCGTGCAACCGGCCAACTGAACAGGTGATGCGCCACCTGCGGCACCGGGTGATCAGGCTCGCCATGACTGACCGCAGCTTCGCCGTCGAGCCGATGCCCGTTGAGCCAGACCCGCCAGCCCGCGGGAGAAGGCGGCGACGCGGCGTCCAGCCCCAGCACCAGCGACACCCGCATCCCGGGCCCACACGGCTGGCCCCCCAGCGGGATCGCCAGGCTGATCGTCTTGCCGTGCCGGGCAAACTCCCAATGCCCCGCCGGCTTGCTCAGCGGGACCGGCAGCGCCGCCGCCGTTCCGCGGCCGGGCCCGACGATCTGGTGGTAGCTCACCGCCTGCCGACGCGGCGCCTCCCGCACCGCATCCGGGTCCCCCACCGTCTTCCACAGCACGTCCAGCAGCCCCGGGTCCGCCGCCGCCGCCTCGTCCCCCGGCGACTCCCGGTAGCACTCGTTGAACAGGTACACCCCGTCCGCCCCATCCTCGTACGCCGACGCCGCAGAGCCCGCCAGCAGCTGATAATCCCTCACCAGACCCCCGGGCCCGTGCTCCGGGAACGGCCGCATCGACGCGTCGGTCTGGCAGACCACCGCGACGTGCTCACCCAGCAGCGACCGCCACATCCGCACAGGCCAGTCGAACGCGGCCTGCTCCAAAAACGGCGCCAGCACCACCCGGTCCACCAGCCGCTCCCGCCCCCACGTGATCACGTCGTAGCCCAGGTCCAGACACGCCTGCGGGTCCGTCGGCAGCCGCACCCCCAACTCCATCGGCCGACCCCGCCGCTCACCCGCCCGCCGCGTCAGCTCCCGGGCCCGCCGCATCACCGCCGTCAACGCCCCCGCCCCCGCCCGCTCCCGGCCGGGCCGAAGGTGCCGCACCCACCGCACCCAGTCCAGCAGCAGCCCGTCCATCTCATACCGCTCGCACAGCTCCGCGATCAGCGACACGTGGTGCTCGCGGACCTCCGGCTGCTCGTAGTCGAACGCCCCCTCAAACCAGTCGCCGTCCCGCGGCTGCGGGCACCGCCTCAGGTCCGGCCGATCCTTCCAGAGCGAGCTGTGCCAAAAGGCCGCCGGGTCGTGATTCAGATGGCAGTCGTTCATCCGCATCGACAGCCAGGCCGACCGCCCGTGATGCCGCGTCCGCTCCAGCCAGACCGCCAGGTGATCGATGCCGCGCTGCTTCAGCAGCCAGAGGTTGTGGACCCAGTACCGCCCCCGCGTGTCCGGGACCAGCCCCCGGGCCGGCTCCGGCAGGTTCGCGAACTGCGGCTGATGCTCCGCCCCCGCCGCCGCCTCCGGGTCGTACCCGTGCCACAGCGGCTCCCACACCCGCGAATCGAACAGGGCCCGCTGCACATTCGCACAGAAGACCACCCCGCCCACGTTCGTCCCCTCGCAGTAGCCGTCCACCAGCCGCTGCAGCCCCGCCACCGTCATGTCTTCCGGCGGGTGCTGGTCGTAAAAGTGCGCGTTGTCCTCGTCGATCCAAACTCGGCCTGACATGGCGGTGAGTCTACGGCCGGGCACCACCGACGCCACAACGCCCCCGTGCCCGCCCAAGCCGACCAACGACGAGATGTGCATGCCCGCCCGCTGCACGCGATACGCATTGACGCCGCACCCCGCCCCGCGCTGCCCCCCCGACCCTTCGCGCTCGTGCGGCCAAGCTCATCGCACCGACCGCCCCCGCCCACTGCCGGTCCCGCCGCTTCGCAGGCCGGCCGCCCAGCCGCAGGCGGACCACCGGATCAAGACTCACCCTCACCACCACCGGCGTCGGTCCCCGGCTCCAATCCCCGCCCGGTCCGCGCGAAAAACACGTCCTCCAACGTCGGCCGGTGCAGCTCCAGCCGCTGCAGCTGCTCGCCCACCGCCGGCAGCAGCGTCCCCAACGCCCCCGCCGGGTCTGCCAGTTCCAGCCGCACCACCCGGTCGGCCCGCTGCGCCGGGTCCGCCGACGACGCCTGCCCGCGGACCGCCGTGTCCGCCGCCAGCTCGACGCCGCCGCCCACCGACCCCGCCCACGCCCGCACC
>CAZVBW010000064.1:0-25213 GCA_964625505.1 uncultured Phycisphaeraceae bacterium | reverse complement strand
CTGTGGGTGGTGGTGCGGGTGGGGGCGGCGGCGCTGCTGCGGGAGGTGCGGCGGCTGGCGGCTCACGACCCGGCGCGGGTGGTGCGGGACGCGGCGCGGCGGGCGGTGGTGAGTTTGTGTGGCAAGCGGGCGGTGGAGGCGCGGGACGGCGGGGCGGGCAGCGATCGGCTGATGGGAAGCCAGACACCGGCGGGGGAGTTGCCGGTGGTGAAGGGGCTGAGCCTGGGGGCGGCGGTGGTGCTGGCTCAGGCCGCGCGGCTGTCGCCGGTGCGGCCGTCTGACGTGAGTCAGCAGCTGGGCGAGTCGCAGCTGCTGAGCAGCTGGTGGGCCCTGGCGGGGGCGGGGGGGCTGTTGCTGCTGGTGGGCACGGCGTCGTGGTGGCGTTGGTTTAGGACGCGTCACGACCGGCCGCGGCCGGCGTGGCTGTTCAAGCGGGCGGCGAACGAGGCGGGGCTGGACGCGAAGCACCGCCGGCTGCTCAAGCGGGCGGCGGCGGCGTCGGGGCTGGCGACGCCGTTGACGCTGATGCTGGATGCGGCGACGTATCGGCATCACACGCGGCGGATGCTGGCGGCGATGCCGCCGCGGCGGGCGGCGAGAGCGGCGGCACGGGTGCGGTGGGTCGGGCGGCACCTGTTCGGGGATGCGGCGTGGGTGGGGGTGGAGGGGGCGGTTGCGGAGTCGGTGGGATCGTCGGGGGCGTGAGCGGACAAAGGGGCAGCTGCGCTGCACCCGCTAAACGGGGGAGGGCGGGGGCGCGGCGGGTCTTGGCGAAAGGAGGCTACGGCGGGCCGATCCGACGCTTTTCCGCCTGAGGCGGATCAGCTGTCGGCTTCGCCGAGGGAAGGGGTAGCTGCGCCACGCCCGCTAAACGGGGGGAGAAGCTTGCGGGGGGGGGCGGAGGGTGGCGAGGGTGTCGAAGAAGTCGGGGAAGGTTTTGTTGACGCAGTCGGGGTCGTTGATGGTGACGCTGCCCTGGGGTAGGCCGGCCATGGCGAAGCCCATGGCCATGCGGTGGTCGTCGTAGGTGTCGATGGCGGCGGGGGTGATCTGATTGTTTGGCGGGGGGGTGATGCTGAGGTCGTCGCCGGTGACGCGGACCTGTGCCCCGAGCTTGGTGAGCTCGGTTTGGAGGGCGGCCATGCGGTCGGTCTCTTTGATGCGGAGGTTGCCGACGTTGCGGATGTGGGTGGTGCCGTCGGCGAAGAGGCTCAGGGGGGCGAGGGTTTGGGCGGTGTCGGGCATGTCGTTGAGGTCGATGTCGACGGCCTTGAGGCGGTGGCCGGGGGTGGTGGAGACGGTGGTGGACAGGTCGCGCTGCTCGACGTGGCAGCCCATCCGGCCGAGGACGTCCACGAAGGCGGCGTCGCCCTGGACGCTGGACCCGCCGAGGCCTTGAACGGTGCAGGTGGAGCCGGGTACGGCGGCGGCGGCGGCGAGGAAGTAGCTGGCGTTGGAGGCGTCGGGCTCGATGGTGACGGGACGTCGGCGGTAGACGGCGCGGCTGACGCGGACGGCCTCGTAGTGGTTGCGCTGCTGGTATTCGACGCCGAAGTGCTCCATGAGCGAAAGGGTCATCTGGACGTAGGGCAGGGAGGTGACCGGGCCATCGAAGGTGAGGGTGATGCCGCGGGCGGTGCGGGGGGCGACCTGGAGCAGGGCGGAGATGAACTGGCTGGAGAGGGTGGGGCCGAGGGTGAGCGGGCCGCCTTCGAGGCCGTCGGCCTGAATGCGGAGCGGGGGGTAGCCGGCGTCGCCGAGGTAGGTGATGTCGGCACCGAGTTCGCGGAGCGGCTCGACGAGCTGGTCGATGGGTCGCTGGCGCATGCGGGCAACGCCGTCGATTTCGTAGGTGCCGTGGCCCAGGCAGCAGGCGGCGGTGAGGAAGCGGGTGGCGGTGCCGGCGTTGCCGAGGTGGAGCTTGACGTTGTCGTTAGGCCAGCGACCGGCGACACCGTGGACGGTCGCGCGGTGGTCGGCTTCGTCGAGGTCGATGCGGACTCCCAGCTGCTGCAGGGCGTCGAGCATGACGCGGGTGTCGTCGGCCAGGAGCACGCCTTCGAGCACGGACGCGCCCTCGGCGAGCGCGGCGAGCAGCAGCGCCCGGTTGGTCAGGCTCTTGGAGCCGGGGAGGCTGACGGTCGCGTCGAACGGCGGGAGGGGATCGATGGTGATGGGGGGGGCGGGCACCTCTAGGCGATCTCCGGCAGTCGATCCAAGAGCTGCTGCACAAGCACCAGTGCCGTCCGCCCTTGTGGCCCCCGAAGCATATTCGAGACGTCAAAGTCGAAATGGGCGGGAATCCGCCATCGCGGCGTGACATTGTCTGGCCGCTCAATCCACGGGTATTCGACGTTCGGGCCCGCAGACGGTCCACCGCCTGGCCGTTGAGCACCGACAGCCGGCTGCAACTCGTCGATGCCGCGCAGCAGCGGACGGCTTGAGCGAACGGCGGCTACAAAAGCTCGCTCACTGGGCCAGCCAAGCTGGGTACCAATCCCAAGTCCTTGAAGGCGATGGGGAAGCGTGCTGAAGGCCACATGGCTGTACCGATTGAAATCCACGCCGAACTTGATCATCGCCGCTTTGGCGACCTTTTCTGTCGACATCTGGAGGTAGTGCAGTGAGTGACACGAGGGTACCTCAGCCTCCGGAGCCGCGGCGAGTCGTTGGTAAACACGAAAATCAGATTGAGCCTGGTGGAGATATGCCTCCCATTCCATCATCGTGGCCACACCTGCTTGGCGTCTCCAACATTCCAATCTTCCGGGAATGGCGTACGGCCATCGCGGATAGCCTTCCAGTCGTCTTCGGTTGCGAGTGCAACGGAACTCGAGTACGGGAAAGTTCGACTTTGACCTAAGGCGATCGGCACAGCCGGGCCGTATGCGGGGAAATCGTTACTCACCTCTACAAGTCGTACCTGCTGCCGATTGGGGTCGGGAATCCAATAGATCCGAACGGGATGCTCCATCCCCTCACCGTGGACTCTAGCCAGCATCTGCACCGCGTCGTCGAACGTGGCAGGGACAGTATCGAAGAGACTCATGGGGCACATGATACATCGCCTGGGTACGCACCCGCAGCTACGCTGCTCTGATGAGCCGGATCGATTGGGAAACATCGCGGGTCTGTGTGACCGGTGGCGCGGGGTTTTTGGGGCGGTTCGTGTGCGAGCGGTTGAGGGGGCGGGGGGTGGTGGGGGACCGACTGTTTGTGCCGCGGCGGGCGGATTTTGATCTGACGGATCAGTCGGCGGTGGAGCGGATGTACGACGCGGCGCGGCCGGACGTGGTGATCCATCTGGCGGCAGAGGTGGGGGGGATCGGCGCCAACCGGGACCATCCGGGGCGGTTTTTTTTCGCGAACGCGGCGATGGGGCTGCACCTGATCGAGCAGGCGCGGGCGCGGGGGATCGGCAAGTTTGTGCAGACCGGGACGGTGTGCGCGTACCCGAAGTTTGCGGCGGTGCCGTTCCGGGAGGAGGCGATCTGGGACGGTTACCCCGAGGAGACCAACGCCCCGTACGGCGTCGCGAAGAAGTCGCTGTTCGTGATGCTCGACGGGTACAAGCGGGAGTACGGGCTGGACTCGGCGGTGGTGGTGCCGGTGAACCTGTACGGGCCACACGACAACTTCGACCGGCACGCGTCGCACGTGATCCCGGCGCTGATCCGCAAGTGCGTCGAGGCGCGGGAGGCGGGTGATGAATCGATCACGTGTTGGGGGACCGGGTCGGCTTCGCGGGAGTTTTTGTATGTCGAGGACGCGGCGGCGGGGATCATCGCGGCGGCGGAGCGGGTGGACGATCCGTCGCCGATCAACCTGGGGACGGGGCGGGAGATCACGATCAAGGCGCTGGTGGAGCTGATCGTGGAACTGACGGGGTTCGAGGGCAGGATCACCTGGGACGCCACCAAGCCTGACGGTCAGCCGCGGCGGTGTCTGAGCGTGGAGCGGGCGCGGGAGGTGCTGGGGTGGGCCCCGGCGGTCGAGCTCGAGGACGGGCTGCATCGGACGATCGCGTGGTTCGAGGATCACCGGGACGAGGCGCGGGAGGTGGTGTATGGATGAGTCGCGGTGGGAGACCCTAGCGTTGTGGCCCGATGAGCAGGTGCCCGACGATGAGCGGCCGCCGCTGCGGTGGCGGACGCATCCGGCGGGGGCGATGGGCGATGGGCGGCCGGTGGTGTTGGTGCTGCCGGGCGGGGGGTATCGGGTGCACGCGGGGCATGAGGCGGAGCCGGTGGCCGAGCGGTTTGGCCAGCACGGCTGTCACGGGGCGGTGCTTCGGTACCGGTGCGGGCCCGGGCACGGCCACCCCGAGCCGCTTCACGACGCGCAGCGGGCGGTGCGGGTGCTGCGTCGGCACACCGGCGGGCGGTCGGCGGTCGTGGTGGTCGGCTTCTCGGCGGGGGGGCACCTGGCGGCGACGCTTGCGACGCGGCATGGGGAGGCGGGGGATGAGCGGGATGATCTGGCGGAGGCGTCCGGGAGCTTTTCCGGGGGGGGCAAACCCGACGCGGTCGTGCTGGGGTACCCGGTGGTTGATTTCGCGGATATGCCACACCTCGGGTCGATGCGGACGCTGCTGGGTGAGCGGGCCGACGACGTCGCGTGGCGGGAGCGGTTGTCGCCGCAGCTGCACGTGACGGCGGGGTCGCCGCCCGCGTTTTTGTGGCACACGGCGGAGGATGCGGGGGTGCCGCCGAGGCACAGCGAGGTCTACCACGCGGCGTGCAGGGCGGCGGGGGTGGCGAGCGAGCTGGTCGTCTACCCGCACGGGCCGCACGGGCTGGGGCTGGGTGATGGGGGCGGGGGGCATGAGGCGTTGGCGGACGTGGCGGGGTGGCCGGAGAAGGCGGTGGGGTTTTTGCGGCGGGTGGGGGTGCTGGACGGGAGCATCGGGGGCCTGCCCACGCCTGAAGGCGTGGGCTTTGGCGGCGGGGGCTTTGAGTGATGAGTCAGACACCTGCGGCGATCTTTGATGGGCACCTGGATATCGCGCTCAACGCGATGTGCCTGGGCCGCGACCAGACGTTGCCGCTGGAGGAGTTGCGGGCGGCGGACCGGGGGGGGCGGGACGCGGAGGATCTGCCGGTCGGCGAGGCGACGCTGACGCTGCCGGAGCTGCGGGCGGCGGGGGCAGCGGTGGTGGTGACGACGCTGCTGGCGCGGCACAAGCCGTGGGTGCCGGTGGCGAGCCTGACCAAGCGGGCCCAGAGTGACTGGCCGACGGCGGAGATGGCCTACGCCGCGGCGCGGGGCCAGCTGGCGTACTACCAGCGGCTCGAGGCGATGGGTCATGTCGTGATGCTCCGCACCGCGCCCGACCTGACGCGGCACTGGCGGGACCACGCCGCCGGCCGCACGGATCGCCTGGGCCTGATCCTCACGCTCGAGGGCACCGACCCGGTCGTCACGCCCGAGCAGCTGCCGTACTGGCGAAAGCTCGGGCTGTGCACCGCGATGCTCGCCCACTTCGGCCAAAGCCGACACGCCCACGGCACCCCCAGCACCGACCCCTCCAACACGCACGACATCGACGGCCCGCTCACCGACGAGGGCCGCGCGCTGCTGGCTCAGATGCATCGGCTCGGGATGCCGCTGGACCTGTCGCACCTCTCAGACCGGAGCTTCGCCCAGGCACTCGATGCCTTCCCGGGGCCGGTGTATGCGAGCCACAACACGTGCCGGGCGCTGGTGCCCGACAACGACCAGGTCCACCCGCAGCGGATGCTGACCGACGCGCAGGCGCGGGCGATCTTCGACCGCGGCGGCGTCGTCGGCCTGCCGCTCTTCAACGCCTTTCTCAAACGCGGCTACACCGAGGCCGACGCGGCGACGGCGGGGCAGCTTCCGGGGGGGGGTCCGGGGGGTCCGGGGGTGACGCTCGACGATGTCGCCGACCACCTGGACCACCTCACCCAGCTCGCCGGCCGGCCCGACGCCGTGGCCCTGGGCACCGACATGGACGGCGGCTTTGGCAACGACCACACGCCTGCCGAGGTGCGGCGGTACCGCGACATCCGCCGGCTTGCCGACGTGCTCGCGGGCCGTGGCTGGACCGACGATGCGATCGCGTCGGTGCTCGGCAAAGCGTGGCTGGCGTTGTACCTGCGCGTGCTGCCCGCTTAAGGTTCCCCCGCCCCCGGAAGTTCCCCCCGGAAGTCGAGCCAGCAGTGTCGTGCGGGCGCTGCGGGAGACCACCAGAGGAGACCGCATGCTCGAGCGTCAGTTCACCCAGTGCATGCTCCGCCCGTCGGACCTGCAGCCCAGTCAGGACAACCTCGAGGTCGTCGGCGTGTTCAACCCCGGGGCGGTCGAGTTCGACGGCGGGGTGCTGCTGCTGGCCCGCGTCGTCGAACAGGCCACCGAGCAGCGCGACGGCCAGGTCGCCTCGCCCCGCTACGAGGACGGCGGCGTCGTCATCGATTGGCTCGACGAAGACAAGATCGACCCGTCCGACCCGCGGCTCTATCAATCCAACTGCGGCGGGCTGACCCGGCTGCGGTTCATCTCGCACCTGCGGGTGTTCCACAGCCACGACGGCAAGACCATCGACCTCAGCTCCGGCCAGGGCCAGATCATCCTGCCCGAAACCGAGTACGAAACCTACGGCATCGAGGACCCGCGGATCACGAAGATCGGCGGGACGTTCTATATCACGTACGTCGGGGTTTCGCCGCATGGAATTACCACGCAGCTGATGTCCACGACGGGCTTTACCAGCTTCAAGCGGCACGGCGTGATCTTCTGCCCGGACAATAAGGACGTGGTCCTGCTGCCCGAGAAAATCGTGGGGGACTACTTCGCGATCCACCGGCCGATGCCGTCGATGCCGCTGACCCGGCCGGAGATGTGGATCGCCCGCAGCCCGGACCTGGTCCACTGGGGCGGCCACAAGCAGCTGATGGGCGGCGGCGACTGCGACGGCATCTACGGCGACCGCGTCGGCGGCGGGTCGCCCCCGATCAAGACCGATCGCGGCTGGATGACGATCTTCCACGGCGCCGCCCCGCCCAAGGACCGCGGCCGGGTTGGGGCGTACTCGGCGGGCGTCTTGCTGCTGGACAAGGACAACCCGGAGAAAGTCGTGGCCATGACCCACGACTCGATCATGGGCCCCGCCGAAGACTTCGAAAAAAGCGGGTTCGTCGACAACGTGGTCTTCCCCACGGCGGTGATCCGCCGCAGCGGAATGTTCTACGTCTACTACGGCGCGGCCGACGAAAGCCTCGGCGTGGTTGGGTTCGATATCGAACAGCTGCTCGCGGCGTGCGAGGCGGTCTAGCGTAGAACGGGCGTCCCGCCCGTCTGGCAAACGACGATGTCTGCGATCTAAACCTTCGGTCTGGTTGGCGGGCGGGACGCCCGTCCTACGCCGGTTTTTGCGTTTAAGGGTTGTACTGAAAGATGTTGCCGGTATCCGGGATCTTGGGCATCAACGCGTCACAGATCGCGGTCATGCGATCCAGGACCGCGTCGTCGATCAGGCCTTGGCCGGCCGCGGCGTTTTCGCGGGCCTGCTCGGGGGTGCGGGCGCCCAGCAGGACCGACGTCACGCCGGGTTGCCGGGCGACCCACTGGATGGCGAGGTGCGTCAGCGGTCGGCCGACCTCGTCGGCCAGGCCCTTGAGCTGCTCGACCGCCTTGTAGACGTGCGGCCAGACGTCGTCTTTAAAGATGGTGGTGTTGGGCCGCTGATCCCCCTCGGGGAACTGCGGGTCGGGCCCAAACTTACCGGTCAGCACGCCCTGGGCGATCGATGAATACGTCACGCACGCGATACCCTGCTCGTGGCAGTAGGGCAGCACGTCCCGCTCGGCGAACCGCCAGATCAGGTTGTAGCCGAACTGGTGGGCGTCAATTTTCGTGACCTGCTGGACCTCTTTGAGCTGGGCGACCGAGAAGTTGCTCACGCCGATGCCGCGGATCAGCCCCTCCTCCCGGGCGGACACCAGCTCGCTGACGATGCCCGTCAGGTCGGCACCCGTCTTGGGCCAGTGCAGGTAATAAAGGTCGACCGCGTCGACCCCGAGTCGCTCGAGGCTCGAATGCAGCTGCTTGCGGATCGCCTGCGGGTCCGAGCCATTGCCCTTGGTCGCGAGGTAGACCTTGCTCAGCCGGTCATCCTGGGCGAGAAACTGCCCGACGAGCGTCTCGCTGTGGCCCCCGCCGTAGGCCGCGGCGGTATCGAAATGGTCCAGCCCCGCGTGGAGCGCCGCGGCCATGGTCTGCATCGAGGCGTCGTCGTCCTGGCCGCCCCACTGGCCCCCGCCGAACGCCCAGCAGCCCAGCGCCAAGGGGTTCTGCGGCGTGTCGCTGCCGGGGATGGTGACGGGGTCGAGCGCGGTGTGGGTGTCGGGCATGCAGTGCTTATAGCGGACGCGGTTCTTGACCGTACAAGCGTGTGGCACGTTCATCGCCCGAGGGGGCAAGGTCGCCGCCCGCCTACTGCGGCAGCTGGATCTGCGCCTTCACGCTCGTGGCCGGCATCTTCGCCGCGAAGCCGAACGCCTCGATGCTCTGGCCAAAGTCGAACCGGTCGGTGATCAGCGGCTTGACGTCCAGCGTCCCGGCGGCCATCAGCGACAGCGCCCGGGGGTACACGTGGGCGTAGCGGAATACGTGCTCCACCCGCGCCTCCTTGACCTGCGCCGCGACCACGTCGTACGCGATCGGCCCGCCGGGCATGCCCACAAACACTGCACACCCCGACGGGCACAGCAGCTCGAACACGCCCGCCGCCGCCCGCTCGTTGCCCGAGCACTCCAGCACCAGGTCCGCCCCCCAACCCTCGGTCGCCGACTTCACCGCATCCACCAGCGAACCTTCCGCCACGTTCACCGGCTCGATCGCCCGGTGCAGCGAACCCGCCAGTTCCAGCTTCGCCGCCTGCACGTCGCTGAGCAGCACCTTGCCGCAGCCCCCGGCGATCGCCGCCAGCGCAGTCACCAGCCCGATCGGCCCGGCACCGGTCACCACCGCCGTGTCCCCGGGCTTGATCTTCGCCTTGTTCGCCGCGTGCATCCCCACCGCCAGCGGCTCGACCATCGCCCCCTCGGCCATGCTCACGCCCTCGGGCAGCTTGAACGTGAACGCCGCCGGGTGCACCACCTCCGGCCGCAACACCCCGTGCACCGGCGGCGTCGCCCAGAACCGCACCGACGGGTCCAGGTTGTAAAGCCCCAGCCGCGTCGCCCGGCTCCCCGCGTCCGGCACGCCCGGCTCCATGCACACCCGGTCCCCCTCGGCCAAACCCTGCACCGCCTCACCGACTTGGACCACCGTCCCCGACGCCTCGTGCCCCAGCACCATCGGCGACTCGACCACGAACGGCCCGATCCGACCGTGCTGCACGTAGTGCACATCACTGCCGCATATCCCCACCGTGTGCAGCTTGATCCGCACGTCCGTCGGGCCCACCGGCTCGTCCAGCTCGATGTCCCGCAGGTTCAGTTCAAGGTCCGGCTCGAGCACCAACGCCTGCATCGCAAGACTCCAGATCAAAAGCGGATTGGCAGCGGCCGCGGTCGCGCCGGACCCAACTTCCGGGGGGGGGAAGCCACGTGTCGGACTCGAACCGACGACCTGCGGTTTACAAAACCGCTGCTCTGGCCAACTGAGCTAACGTGGCGTGGCCAAGGGGCGCGTCTCATCCTACCGACGCGTCCCACGGGGTGGCGGGGGCTTTCTAGGATGCCCCGCATGGCCGACCCCGCCGATGTGCAGGCGCACCTGCAGCGCACCGCCGATCGTTTTGCCGAGACGTTCGACCACCCCCCAAGCCTCGCCGCCGTGGGGCCGGGCCGGGTCAACCTCATCGGCGAGCACACCGACTACAACGACGGCTTCGTCATGCCCCTGGCGATCCAGCGGCAGACGATTGCCGTAGCCCGGCCGCGGGAGGACCGCCGGCTCGTCGCCGCGTCCACCGGGGCGGCGGGGCGGTTGGACGTGGACCTGGATCAGCCGGTCGAGCCGGGCTGGCCCAAGTGGACCAACTACTTCCGGGGCATCCTCGCGGGCTTTGCCCAGCGCGGAATCGGGCTGCCGACCGGGTTGGACGTGCTGATCGATTCCAACGTGCCCCAGGGCGGCGGGCTGTCCAGCAGCGCGAGCATCGAGCTGGCGTTCGCCACGCTGCTGGAGCAGGCGGCCGGGCATGAGCTGGGCCCGGTCGAGAAGTCGCTGCTGTGCCAGGCGTCGGACCACCGGTTCGTCGGCGTGATGTGCGGCATCATGGACCAGCTCATCAGCGCGACCGGCCGGGCCGACCACGCCATGCTCATCGACTGCCGGGACCAGAGCCACACGCCCGTGCCGCTGGACGATCCGGGCGTGGTCGTGCTCATCATCGACACCGACGCCCCGCACGAGCACGGCGACGCCTACGGCCAGCGCCGCGCCCAGTGCGAGGAGGCCGCCCGCATCATCGGCGTCGACGCCCTGCGTGACGTGGCCACCGTTGAAGACCTCGCCCCGCACCGCGACAAAATGTCCGGCGAGGTCTACCACCGCGCCCGCCACGTGGTCGGCGAGAACGCTCGCACGCTGCAGGCCGCCGACGCCATGCGAAGACACGACTGGCCGACCGTCGGCGAGCTGATGTTCCAGTCCCACGCCTCGCTCCGAGACGACTTCGAGGTCAGCACCGACGAGCTGAACCTGCTGGTCGACCTCGCGATGGACCACCGCGGGGCAGGCAGCGACGGCGGCGTCATCGGCTCGCGGATGACCGGCGGCGGCTTCGGCGGCTGCACCGTCACCCTCTGCCGCGCCCACGCCGCCGACCACCTCATGCAGTCCATCGGCGAGGCCTACCGCGACCAGACCGGCATCGACGCCCCGATGTTCATCACCCGCGCCACCGACGGGGCGAGGCCGTTGACCTTGCCCTGAAAGCCCACGCCTTCAGGCGTGGGCAGGCTGTGTCTGAGCACGAAGCGTGATGGATTCGTTGCCCATTTGCTACGTTTTGAAGGGTGGTGGTGGAGGGAAAGTAGATGAGCCGGAAGCTCACCTCCTCCTCGCCGGCGGTAATCTCCTCCACCAAGTCTTCGACCAGCCGGCGTTTCTCGTCCCGGTTGAGCTTGGGCCAGCGGTCCGCGAGAGATTGGCCCTCGGCGAGGATGTGCTCGCTCGTGAGGGTGTCCACCCGCAGGATGTCGAGGGTGGCCTGGGCCTCGGCGAGTTGCTGCTGCAGGGCTTGCTGCCGGTCGTAGAGTGGCTGGTAGCGGTCGTTGAAGCCCTCGGTCGGGAGCTGCCCCTCGTTGTGCAGGGCGAATAGCCGGTCGATCTGGCTCTCCACCTTCTGGAGTTCAGCGGTGAGGGCGTCCGCAGACTGTTCCCGCTCCCGGAGCGTCTGGTTCGCCTCCTCGACGTACGCATCGACCTCATCGGGGGAGAGCAGGAATCCCTTCAGCTGCTCCACGAAGATGTGCTCCAGGTCGTCGATCGCCACCTTGTTGCGGCAGCTGTAGCAGGTGTACTTATCCGAGCGGCTGGGCACATACATCCGCTTGCCGCACTGGCAGTACAAGAGGCCCGCGAACAGGTGGACCGTCTTTTTCGACGGCTTCTTGTGCGGGCGGTACTGGGCATCAAGGATCGCCTGGCACTCGTCCCAGAGCTCAGCTGGCATGATCGGCTCCACCTCCGTCCAGACCCACTCCTCCTCGGGCTTGTAGCCCCAGCGGGTGCCGCCATCGTGGGCGGTGTAGTTGGAGCGCCGCAGCCCCTTGGCCGTGGGATCGCGGAGCAGCCGGTCGATGGTGGTGTCCGTGAAGGGCTTGCCTCGCCTGGTTCGGTACCCGGCTTCGGTCATGAGCCGGGCCACCGTCTTCTTCCGGCGGTGCTCGCGGAAGAGTTCATGAATCCGCACCCGCACCGGTGCCTCCTCGGGGTGCGGGATGAGCTTCTTATCCACCCACTGGTAACCGAAAGGTGCCTGGCCGCCGAGGGGCTTGCCGAGCTTCGCCCGCACCGGCACAGACGCCGCTACCCGCTCGGCGATCTCCTCACGCTCCCACTGGGCCATCGCGGCGATCATGGTGTAGAAGAGCCGGCCGGCCGGGGTGGAAGTGTCGATCGACTCCTGCAGGCTCACAAGGTCCGCATCCGCGTCCTTGAAGCGGTCGGCGAACTCCAGCAGCTGCTTGGTGCTCCGGGCCAGCCGAGCGAGCTTCGAGAAGATGAGACCTTCGATCCGCCCGGCCGCCACATCTGCGAGCATCCGCTTCGTCTCGGCATGCTCGCCGACGTTCTTGCCGCTCACACCCTCCAGGTGGTAGACGGTGACCACCTCCCAGTCCTTCGACTCGGCGTAGCAGCGGGCCCGGTGCTCGTGGTGCTGGGGGCTGTCCCCCTGGGCTTGGTCCTCGGTACTCACCCTGATCCAGATGCCGACCGGCTTCCGGGGCTTGCGTGGCTTCTGGGGGCGACCGTTGCCGTTCGTGCTGTGGCGAGCCATCTGTGTGTCCCCGTGGTGCTCCTCAATTGGCCAGCTTAAAGAACCCCGCCGCCGTTTGGTAGTGGGGTTCGAGTTGTTGTGGATTAGCCGCGGGCCGCGTCGGGCTTCCGCTGCTCGCGGGGCTCGTCGGCGGGCGGGTGCTGTCGCGGACGCACCCAGTCACGCGTCTGCGACTGCTGCGGCTGACGCGGTGGCTTGGGATCGTCGTGGTGTTTCCCGTTACTCATGGCGTGAACTCCATTGGTGTAGGGGGAGCGGATGGTGGCGATGTCGTGGTAGTACTTGGAAAGGTTGTCCCGGGCGGCGAGCCAGAACGTGCCAGCGAGACCAACAAGCAGCAGTTCCAGCAGACCGGGGAAGGTGTACAGGGTGTAGAGGTGGGCCGCGTACGCGATGGCCCCGGCGATCAGCATGTTGGCGTGGAACTGGTAGTAGCGGTAATGCTGCTCGATAGAGGTCGTGACGGCCGCATGGTTGTGCTGGAGGGCGGTGCCATCTGCCGGTGGCCGCCGCAGACCAAGGGCCGAGTGGATCGAGTCGATCAGGACGTAGCGGACCGCACTGACAGCCATTCCCGCGGCAACCGCGGCCACTGTGGTGGTCATGAAGCCGACCAGCGAGGCCACGCTTGAACATCCCGGCCCAGTGCAGATGCCCTCCGGCTGCAAGACGCTGCCAATTCCCCAGACCACGATGTAGCCGGGTAGAGCGTAGGCGATGAGCAACCCGAAGTTGCTGGTCGAAATGTCCTTCATCGGGCTTCATGGTGTCACAGGCAGAGGGGTCGCGCAAGGCTTTGCCGGCCTCAGCCACTGGAGCAGAGCACTCCAGCCGGTCTTGCAGAGTTTCTTCTGTATGTAGAGTATACTCTGACGACGCCGCAGGCAAGTCCCTCTAGCTTCACCCGGTGGGCGGTGATGAGCTACGGAGAGTGCGGCTGGAGGCGAAGCTCACTCAAGAGGAGCTCGCCTTCAAGACAGGCTTGCACCGCACCTACATCAGCATGTTGGAGCGAGACAAGAACGCCATCACGCTGCCGACCCTCTTCAAGATCTGCACCGCGGTCCGTGTACGTCCGTCGGAGTTGGTAGCGCGTATAGAGGAACGACACGGGACAGGAGGCTAGGTGCTGTCCCACCTCGAGCGTAGGTAGGTGCTAGCAGCCAACTACGAGCGGAAATCGCGAGGCTGGGCCAAAATGCCGGTGCTTGAAACGCAGGAACGACTACACAAACACTAGAGCATCCCTACCCCACCTGTAGCGTGTAGCCGCAGTGCCGGATGCAGTTTCTGGCGTCCGTTGCGGTGACCTGATCAAGCACCGACTGCATGGCGTCCCACAACGCCTCGCGGGTGCGGCAGGCCAGCGAGCGCAGCCGCTGCTTGATCTTGGCGAACACCATCTCGATAGGGTTCAGGTCCGGCGAGTACGGCGGCAGGAACAGCAGCCGCGCCCCCACGCCGTGGATCAACGCCCGCTTGTGGCTCGAGAGGTTGTCCATCACCACAAGGTCCCCGGGCCGCAGCTTCGGCACCAGCACCTGCTGGACGAAGGCCTCGAACACGTCGGCGTTGACCGCGCCGTCCACCACCGTCGAGCACAGCACCCCGCCGGGGCCCAACGCGGCGATCGGCGTCGTGGTCTTCCAGTGGCCGTGCGGCGTCTTCTCGATCAGCCGCTGGCCCTTGGGCGATCGGCCCCGCAGCCGCGTCATGTTCGTCTTGGCCCAGGTCTCGTCGATGAATATCCAACGCCGACGCGGGACGGTGGGCCCGCGTCGCTTCACGCGGCGGCGCCGCTGGGCCTGTCTGCGCTTCCAGCGTCGGCGTTTGCGGGCCACATCGGGCCGATCCTGCTCCGCGGCGTAGACCGTCTTTTTTTAAGCGACAGCTTCATCCGACGCAGCGCCGCGTCGATGCCCGAGAGGCTGCCGTGGCCCAAGTCCCGCCGCAGCTCGGCCAGCGTGGCGTCGGGCGTCTGCTCGACCAGCTCACGCAGCCGGGCGTGATCGATCTTGGTGTGGGTGCAGCCGCCGCAGGCCCGGGGCGTGGTCTCGCCGTGTTCGCGTCGGCGCTGCATGACACGCCGGACCCACGGCGCACTGACGTTGAAGGTGCGTGCGATGACGCTGGTGGCCATGCCGCGATCCCGGGCGCCGATCACCCGATCCCGCAAGTCTTGAGAGTAAGCAGCGCCCATCCGTGGCTCCTGTCTGGTGGGAAAGATCAACCCCCAGCAAGCTACCGACGACGCCGAAAAAGCGCAATGCCTAACAAGCACGAAATGCGCTACGGGTGGAGTGGGAGTGCTCTAGAGATAACGGCTTCCACAGCGGCACTACCGCCTCGACGAATATATCCGCATAGTTTGAAGTCCCGTGATCATAATCTTGCCTGAACCAAACGTACAGAGACTAAGCAATCTCAACTCCAACACCCAACAGAAGTATTGTCAATTTCAGTGGATGGGCCTTCGATCATGCGGCGCGTGATTGGACTCCGTCGGTGAAGGTGATGCCGGCGATGAGATCGCCGATGAGTTCGTGGCCGTTGAGCCGTCGCCAGCGTCGCTCGGCGGAGCGGGCGAGTTTGAAGACCATCGTGAGGGTGGCCAGGCGAGAGCCGCAGCCCTTGGTCTTGTCGGTCCGCAGGCGGACGCTGGCGAAGGTCGATTCGATGGGGTTGGTCGTTCGCAGGTGGACCCAGTGCTCGGCGGGGAAGTCATAGAACGTCAGCAGCTCGTCGCGATCCTTTTCGAGACAACCGGCGGCCCTGGGGTACTTCGCCTCGTAGGTCTCGACGAAGTGGTCGAACGCTTCGTGGGCGGCCTTGCGGGTCGGGGCCATCCAGACCTGGTGCAGCTTGTCCTTCGCCCCGGGCTGGAGGCGTTTGGGCAGCTTGTCCAGGACGTTGGCGGTCTTGTGAACCCAGCACCGCTGCGGACGCGTTGATGCGAACACCTGCGGCAAGGCCTTCCAGAAGCCGAGTGCCCCGTCGCCCACGGCGAGCTTGGGATCGACCGCCAGCCCGCGTTGCTTCACATCCAGCAGCAGGCTCTTCCACGATTGTTCGCTCTCGCGGTAGCCGTCCTGGACCGCGATCAGTTCCTTCTTGCCCTCGGCCGTCGCGCCCATCAGAACAAGGATGCAGGTGCGGTCTTCTTCGAGCCGGACGTTGAAGTGGACGCCGTCGGCCCACACATAGACGTAGCGTTGGTCGGACAGGTCACGCTGCGACCAGTCGCGGTACTCGGCCTCCCAGGTCTGCTTGAGCCGGGTGACGGTGGTCGCCGAGAGGCCCGGACAGTTCGGGCCGAGCAACGCCTGAAGCGCCTCGCCGAAGTCGCCGGTGCTCACTCCCTTGAGGTAGAGCCACGGGACCAACTCCTCGACGCTCTTGGCCTTGCGCAGGTACGGCGGGAGAATCTTGGACGCGAACGCTTCACGTTCGCCGTCGGGGCGTCGGTCGTGTACCCGTGGCCGGGTGACTTCGACCGGCCCGATGCCGGTGACAATGTTCCGGGGGCGGGCGTAGCCATTGCGGACCACCTGCCGGTGGCCTTGCCCGTCGGTGAGATGCACGCGGTCGGCGATCCACTGCTCGACCTCGGCTTCAACGGCCTGGGCCAGCAGAGTTCGAGCCCCCCGGCGGATCACGTCAGTCAGCGGATCATCGACCGACGGATCGGCTGCGGTTGGAAAACAGAACGGTGAATCGGTAGCTTGCTTCATGGTGGCGTACTCCTCGGTGTTCGGGGACGGGACTGCGTCAACAGCCCCAAAGTACGCCGCCTTTTTCATTCGCTCATCCACAGCATTTGGTCATACCTCCACCCAACATGGCCGAATCCCTACAGCTCTACACGACGTATACGATCCTCTTCCACTTGCTTATCGATCTGCTCAACCTTTCCAGCAACGTACGTGGCTTTGGCGGCCTTAGCTTCGTCCAGCCGCTTCTTCATAATAGGCCGAAGCCTGCTGTAGGTTATCTGCAACTCTTCTACAGTAAGGTTCTGCGCCAGACCCGAGCCGAGATGATAAGCACCTTCAATGGCGCAGTTGATGCCTTGAGCGCCATTTGGGGGAAAAGAATGTGCCGCATCACCGCAAAGAAAGCCATTAAATCGTCCGAACACCTTAGCGATCCCAACGGATTGCTTGTAGAAGCTGAAGTGGTCAATTGCACGCCCAGGGGGCTCACGACCAACGATTCGGGAGAACAACCTGACCAGCTCATCAATTGAGTCCGAGATTACTCTTTGATCAAAACAGCCGCTTACTCGGAATAATCCTGGGATTGACTGCGGGAGGATCACTAAACGCTCAGAATCAGCAACGAAGAAGTGCATATAACGATCGTCAAATGCGTCCCCGAGCTCCCAGTCACACATAAAACTATTCTCGCCATAGATCTGATTTTCGAATGGGATCTCCATTGCTTTCCTCATCCCCGACTGCGCACCATCGCAGGCTACGACAACCCTGGGATCTTTTACTTCTGCACGGCCTCGCCCCGAAAGCTTTACCGAGACACTGCCATCGGCAACGAAGCCCTCAGCACTAACACCTAAATCGACACTTTGACCTTGGCGCTCAGCTTCTTCCAAAAGAAGACGCTCAAGAATCCCCTGCCTAATGATGAGCGGCGATTTACCACTCGCCTCATCGACAAATGAAACTTCTTCCACAAGGTTGCCACCAGAGTAAATGCGATTGCCGTGAAGCACATGTACATGCGGAGAAAGTGCAATCTCTAACCCGAGCTCCTGCAATATTGGGACGACCCTCGGTTGGATTCCGACCACTCTCCGTGAAGTACAAAGTACACTTCTCCGATCGACAATCTGCACGTGCTGCAAACACTTCTTCGCTGATAAGGAAAGCGTTAGACCAGCGCATCCAGAACCGACAACCAGCATCTTCTCATCGTGCAAGGTTTTTAATCTCAATTCTGTTGTCGTCCGGATCACGAGCAACCATCGATTTACGCCTACCACTAAATTCGATTTCAGAACAAACGAAACCGCAGCTCAACAGGCGATCACGAGTGCTCTCAATGCAATTGACAGAAAATCCCAACGCAACATGGTTTTCAACCTTGCTTTTCGTGGGGTAAAGTTCAAAAGGAACTCCAAGATCCTGGGAGATGTGGTGATAGGGACCACTGCCGTGCTTCTCGCGGACAAAACTTAATCCCAATTCCTCGTAGAAGGCTCGACTTCTATCGATATCTTTACTCTTCACGACCAGCAAGTCAAGAGCAATTATTGATTCTACTTTCGCAGCGAGTACTTCCATTGGATGTAGTTTAGCAGACACTCGCTAGAGCATCAACCGGGCTAGGACGAAAACCGTCAGCCGTCGTTCACCGACCGCGAAGTCCCGGAGTTGTCGACCAGCTCTGTGAGGACGCCTAAGCGAGCTGCGAAGCCTAATCAAGCTATTCTGTTCTCCGTCTAGCCTGTCTGCTACACTTGCTTTGAAGATGCGTCACCGCGATTTCACTGCAAGAGGTGTGGTGGAGAGATCGAAGGTGAGGCACGCTTGTCCCGGTCCATGTCCCTTGTAGGCGTACCGATCAGGGGAAGATGTATCCCTTCTCGTGATTGGTGGCGAGGACGCAGCATCGCCTCTGGCGGCGGAAGAGTTCCGGCTGTTCTACTTCCACCGCTGTCTCCGAAGTTTTATCAATTCACGACTGATTTGAGGTCTGATGCACGCCCCATGGCTCATCAGGTACATGGTGCAGTGGGTCGCGTCGCTCTCGGTAACCATTTCGACGGAAAGCAACTGACCTGATACGAAGCGGTCAACGTTGGTAGTACCTAGGGTCGAGACTTCCGCCGCACACTTGCCCTCGCAATCGTCCGCTTCACCGAGGTCATCCTCGCCGCCCGACTTCCCGCATCAAGCTCCGCCCGGTTGATGCTCACCTTGTACCCCCTGATCTCGCTCGCAGGTTCCACCGCCTGCTCCTCCATCTCCTCGATGAATCGGAACAGCTGCTGGGGGAGCAGGAAGCGTACGTGCTCCACTCGGGCGTTATCAAGCACCTCCAAGGTCCGCTCCCGGATCGCCTCTAGGTGGTCCGGGTCCTCGCTCACCATCACCACCTGATCGAAGCCTGCTTGAAAGCACTTGGTGAGGTTCTGCAGTTCGTGCTTAGTCGGCGTGGTCACTGAGATCTCACACGCGAGCGTCACATCTCCCTTGGTGAGCAGCACATCTACCGCCCCCCGGCCATCAAGGATTGTCTTTTCACGCTCGGCCCGGTAGCCCATCCCCTCGGCCCACTGCTTGATGAGCCGCTGGATTGCCTTGTGCTTGAGCCCGCCGCGTCCCTGACTCGGTTCCTTCGGCTTGCTCGTCGGCTTCGGTGTTGAAGCGGTGATTGGCGGAGCAGGCTTCGGGGGTGGTGGAGACGGTACGTCTGCCCGGACCTCCCGCCCCACCGGCCCCACATCTGGTTCCGTTTTCCTGGGAGCTTTACGCTTCCGCCGGTGCCGCGGCTTCTCCTCCTCTGGTTCGTGCTGCGGCCGGGCCCGCCGCAGCCGCTCCTGCACTTCTTCCCGCGGGACGGCGTACCGGCTGCGTGACCGTTCCCGGACCGCCTCACGCCGCGCGGCGGCCACATCGGGAGCCACTTCCGGGGGCAGCGGTACCGACAAGTTAAAGTCCCACGTCGCACGCTCCACCCGCGCCACCGCGTGCCCCACCGGCAGGCTCTCCAGGTCACTTGCGGTGAAACTCTCAAGCCGCGACTCCATCCGCTTCGCATCCTGATCCCCCAGCCGGAACAGGATCTGCGTTGCCGGGTTACTCATCACCGCACTCGCCACGTCGGCATCCCGGCTCTCTAACTGCCGCAGCTCCTGATGCGCCAGCACCAACGCAAGGGCGTACTTACGAGCACCCGACAGCACCTGGGACATCGAGGGCGTGATGAAGTGGTGGAACTCGTCGATGTAGAGGTAGAAGGGCGTGCGGCTCTCCGCTGCTTGGTCCTGCCGAGCCAGCGCCGCCCGATGAAACGCCGAGACGATAAGTGTCCCGAGCAAGTGCGCGTTCTCTTCGCCAATCGCCCCCTGCGGCAGCCGAGCAAGGAAGATCTTCCGGTGGTCCATCATCGCCGCCATGTCGAGGCGGTTCTCACCGTGGGCCACCATGTACCGGATCGGTTTTGGTCGCAGAAACGTGTTGAGCCTCGTGACCACCGAGCCCTGCGGCTTCCCGCTCGTGAGCGAGAACTCGTGCTGCCAGTAGTAGAGGACCTCCTCATCCTCCACGCTCTGCAGGTACTCCTCGCGGAACCGCTTCTCCACCAGGAAACGACGCAGGTCGGCAAGCGTCCCACCCCGCTTGCTCTCAAGGATCGCCAAGATGGCGTTCGAGAGCACCGCCGTCATCTGGTCGCCCCAGCTGGTGGCAAGCCGACGGAACGCTGCCGCAAGATCGCCGGCAAGCAGATTCTTCTCCAGGTCCGTATGGGCGTGGAGGATGTTGAAGGGGACCGGGTAGCCTTCGTCTGCAAGGTCGAGGAGAATCACGTCATCAAGGCGCTCCTCCGGGACCCGAGCGAGCACGTCGTCGATGAGGTCGCCGTGGGGATCAAGGACGCCCACGCCGCGGCCCGCTTCAAGGTCCTGAGCGATCATCGAGAGGAGAAGCGTCGATTTGCCCGAGCCGGTCGCTCCCAGGACGTAAGTGTGCCGTGCCCGCTGAGCGAGGGTCTGGTACACCGGCGTCACTTGGCCGTGGTGCTGGTTCTCGCCAAGGCAGATTGCGCCAGAGGCACAGACTGCGGGTGCCGGCTTCGTCTTCTCCACCTGCCGCACCAGGGCTGGGGACGCTACCGATGCCCCGGGAAGGTGGACAAACGTCAGAAGCTCATCGAGGGACAGGAGCATCCCCGTCCGCATTGAGGCGCGGGAGATAAGGCAGGCGAGCTGGTCATCGTCCTCGTAGGCGTCGTTCTGGAGCGGGATGAGCTCGTTACCACCGGGAGCGTCCGCGACCTTCAGTGCTTGAACAAGGGAGCGGGCGATTTCCCGATCGCGACCAGGCGTGCTGCTCTGGGACGCCACACGGATCACCGCGCCATAGAGGGGTGAGGAAATCTTGTCTGCGGCACTGCGAACAAAGCCGGCATCGTTCGCGAAGAACGAGCTGCCGTCCGGTGAGGTGACTGCTCGCCTGATGCTCGCCGCCCACGGCTGCTCCAGCGGGCAGAAGTAGACCTGCACGATGCCCCACTCCTCGCTCCCGAGCGAGCCAAGACAGCCAATGAGGCCGTTGAGGGGATCCGGGTCCAGGCGATGGAAGCTCTGGAGCGGGAGCATGCACTCCTGGGCGAGCCCAAGCTCAAGGCTGAGGAAGTCGTGGTCCGGCTCCCACGCCTGCACGAGCGCATCATCCTCAACAGGTACGACGGTGGCATCCGGAAAGTGGCTCTGCAGCTGTGTCGTCGCGGCAGGAACGTCCGACTCATCCACCACGAGTGCCGTACTGACGCGTCCCGCGGCACCAAGGAACTCTAGGCAGACGACATGCCGGCACTGGGCAAGGTTCAGGATGAACTGCGTCGTCTGCTCCCGCGGATACGTCACCCCCTCCGGCACGACGATCTCGATCCGCTGGACTTCGCTGCGGCGATCGATGCGAAGCTCGGGTTCGTCGTCTGGTGGTGCTTCGGGAGTGGGCTTGGACCGGAACAGCGACGCCGCCCCGCGGAGAAGCTCGCGCGTAAGCGACGGCTGCCGTCCGTCATCGACAGCATCCGGCTGGTAGCCATCTGTGTAATGCCCAAAGAACGGCCGGAACGGCGGCTCGGGCATGAGCGGCACCTCGTAGACCTGCCAGCCTCGGCCGAGCATCTCCCAGTCGTAGAAGCGGGCGGTAAGGTGCTCCGCGAGCGACTGCATGCAGCACCTACAGGTTCATCTTTGGCGTCTTCTGGAGTTCGGTGAGTGGCCGCAACCCCTGCTCCGACACAATCGCATCCACCACCTCGGTCACGGCAGCATGCACCGACTGCTGGAACATGAGCATAGAGTCTATCTTGAAGTAGGTCTTCTGGAACATGCTGCTCACGACGATGCCAACGAACGGCACGTACGCCAGATAGCTTGCGATCAGGTGGATGATGCCCCGCGGCTTCTCGCCAAGCCACCACGACACGAAGAACCCCTTGCCGAACGGGGCACCGCAGATGTCGAAGATGATCTCCTTCCGCTTGACGCGGAGGTAGATGCGCTTGGCGGAGAAGGTGCCGCCTTCAGAGCAGGTCACCTGCTTGATCTTGACGTTGGGGATGCCCCGTTCCTTCACCTGCTGCTCCACGGTCTCGTAGAAGGTGGAGGGGGAGAATTGAAGCCCCTCGATCATCTGGAACCAGTGGGAGAAGATGTTGGGGGGAGTGGCTTTGGGGGTGGGAGATAGCATCAGGTTTCCCAAAATTGGTTGATTCACAAATATTACCTCTTTACGCTCGTTCACAAAGCCAACTGCTGCTACAGGATCAGTACTTATAGGACATTGCCACATGGCTAGGAGTGACGATCAACGCCTGATGCTCCGGATCGCTACGAAGATATAGTAGACACTCCACCCAAGAAGGGCTGCGGGGATAAACGCTAGACGGGGAGACCACGCGAACGCCGCCACGACGAGAACAACTGCACCGAAAGCGATCGACCAGAAAGCACCTGGCTCATCAGCTCTCCCGCGGAATAGAAGGTCTAAGACTGGAGGGGCAAGAACCATAACAAAAGAAAGCGACAGGGCTAAGAGATCAACAAGATCAGCGAACAAAAAATATCCCAATCCAGCCAAGACTGTTGCGCCAGCTGTGTAGAATCGCAGCATAACTAAGCTTGTATACTTCTCTCTGGCGTCACGCCCAACTCGAACAATACGAGTAATCGCAAGACCAGCAATGTTCATGAGCGTGTCGAGACTTGAAAGAACAGCTCCCATGAAAGCCAACACGATGAGGGTCTGCACTAATGAGCTGGCGCCAGCAAGTTGCGCCACCGAAAGAAGCAACGTGGACTCGCCACTCAGCCCCTGCAAACGGCCAATTACGCCAATCGCTGTGAAGAGTGAGAACGCAATCAGCATCACTACGCCGGTAATGATAAAAGCGATTTGGGCGTCGCGGGTTGTCTTCGCGGCAGACGTCCTTTGCCATAAATCAGGTCGTACCAGTAACATTGGGACCAACAGTACAATTGCTGCCGCCAGCTGCATCGGGCCGAAGCTACCACCAGATAGGAATGAACTCGATAGCGAATCTGTTGAGTTCCAAAGCCTTCCTTGAACCAATTGAAGCGTGATGAGGCTGAGCCCGACCGCGACGTATATTGTCTGTAAGACGTCGCTCCAAATATCCTTAGTGAGTCCACCGCGTACCGTGTAGAACGCCGCAGCAAGAAGCAGTAGGAGAAGGGGTAATGGGACCTGAATCCCGATGTCAACCGAGATGAGTTGCCCTGGAACAAACTGCTCTATTGCGATAAGTTGCGACGCAATGGCGGCGGTGAACAGTAAGGCGCTTATCCCAACATAGAGCTTTGTTACCCGCGTGCTCAGCTGAAGCTCGATCAAGTGAAATACAGTCTCTGAGCCGTTGCTGCGTAAAAGCCTTCTTGCACGCCGGGCCGTCATCGCAAGGAGGAGGCAACCCATCAAGTAAGCGCACCCAATGTAAATGCCTAAGATCCCTTCTTCAAAACCAATAAGCACCACCGCCACGAACATTGCTCCTCCAAGCATAGTCCCGACAAGCGAAATTGTGAGTAGTTTCCAACCAACACCATGGTTAGCAGCCAGCCATCCTGACGTGTCAGTAGAAGACTTGATGAGGCCCAAACCAATTGAAACCATTATCAGAGCGAGTAGGCCAAGCCAGAAAACCACCGGTTCTAAGATCATTCGGCTATCGTAACACGAAAGTACTTGCTGGAAAACGAAGTCGTATCAGCTTGATCAACAGGTAGACGATCAATACGCTCACTAGGTGGATCGTTGTGCCCGCCAGGAGAAATACGATTGAAGCGACAATCCCACACAGGAGAATGTAGCCACGGAACAGAAGGAAGTACCATTCTAGTGGCGGTCCACCCCACTCGATGCGTGTGGGGCTCTTTAACATTCTGGTAAATTCAAGGCCGATACCGATCAGAACCATTGACATAAAAACGAACAGTGGCACGATAGCAGTCTCGTCGAACGCCCAGATCGTTGCATAAGCCTGTGCGATGCTTAACACGATTATCGCGAATGGCTTGAGGATGTTCACCTCTTCCGTAGTCGAATTGTTGTCGGCGTTCAATGAGGCCAGTGCTATCAACCAATCGAGCACGAGGTGAATGAGGAAGATGGCTGGCAGGCCAATGTATCTTAGATCAACTCGTGCGATCGGAGGTGAAGTAGCCGCCGTGATCGTGAGGTCGTTGATCGCAGCAAAGATTACGCTTAGCAGTAGCGGGGCAGCGACGGTCACCGCCAGCTTTGCTTCACGGACCGGAATCTTCATCATCCACCAAGATCATCGACAACAACTGTCAAAAGACGAGATTCCAAAAAGCCATCAACACAGATGACTTCCTCCGAGAACCATGACCCTCGATGATGCTGAAGCCTTTCAACGACCAACTGGGCTTGATACTCAATTCCAAGACGCAGTGGCTTCCGGTATCTCGTGGTCTCCTTAGCAACAGCGACTCCCTCGCAATCAACCAGCCGCTGGTACGTCGCCTTCGGGTCGTCCGCACTGCTACTAATAAGATGCCCCCAAAGCATTGCTGCGGAGATTTGAGACAGGAGCACTGTCACCGTAGAAGCAGGTGCGTAAGAGAGCTCTCTGGCGATCCCGAAAGGTCGGTCAATGCGAAACACGCATTGCGTTTTCCAACGGCCCGGTTGCACCTCACGGAGGTACCAGTCTTCAGGGTGGTATACTTGCTGTATCTGGGCCAATGCAGCAGAGCCGTGGAGAAGAGGTTGAGTGGTCGGAATATCATAGCTTGTCCTGTCGGCGCTCGGCTGTGCAAGTAGTTTAGGGTGCATTGAGATCTTCATAGGGTGGTCCGCCTCACTCATTTATTTGGCCGTTTTAGTGGGGTTGATCCAATGGTATGCACATGATACCCGCATCGGTGCGGAGGGTTTCCCGCCTATATGCTTGGTCTCGAAGCTTCCACCTAGTGGCAGATTGTTGGTTGTTAAGCGGCCGATAGTAAAGCCCCCTACTTGGAGGGGGCTGCATAACCTACATATGGCGATCGGCCAGCGTGCCAAGGGAGTCGTCGATGCGATTTGCGGCTTGCATCGCGTGGCTTCCAGCCTGCACGACCAGCCGCTTGTCCCCCTTGAGCCGCTTAATCCACCCCTGCAGGTACGCCGCCTGATTCTCAAGCGTTGCCGGGTCGATCCCCGTGTGTCCACAGAGGAACGCCGCGGCCATCTCGGCCACGAGCTCCTCCTTGGAGTAGTCGGCTGAGCCGAACGGAGCGAGCTTCGTGTCCAGACCCCGATCGAGCCGGCTGCTGTGGCCGGTCGAGTGGGCAAGCTCGTGAAAGAGCGTCGCGTAGTAGAGCTCCTCGGAAAGGAAGGCGTCAGGGGCAGGCATCCGCACCTCGTCAGGAAGGGGACGATAGCACGCCACCGCCCCACCGTGCACCAGGGCAATCGCATTCTCACGGCCCGAGGACGGCGAGCAGGTAGTCGTGGTCCA
>CAZVBW010000063.1:0-25687 GCA_964625505.1 uncultured Phycisphaeraceae bacterium | reverse complement strand
TTTCACCCTCGTCGAGCTGTTGGTGGTGATCAGCATCATCGCGCTGCTGATCGCGTTGTTGATGCCCGCGCTGGGTCGCAGCCGCGAGATGAGCCGGCGGTCGGTGTGCCTGTCGAACCTCCGCGGGATGAACGTCGCGGCGTTGCAGTACGCCACCGACTGGAACGGGGCCATCCCGGTCGGCTACAACGACAAGTGGAAGCAGACCCAGTACATCATCCGCTACATCACCGGCGGCGGCGACCCGGATTGGGGCGAGATGGGCTGGCTGTGGAAGTCGGGGCTGCTGGAGGAGCCGCGCTGGCAGTATTGCCCGAGCAACTTTGGCGGCGAAGCGCGGGGCTTTGACACGCCAAGCAATCCGTGGCCCCCCGAAGCCGTGCCCGCCGGGTCGAACATCAACGTCCGATCCGGCTACAACCAGCGCCCGGTCGTTCGCTACATCCGGCTCGGGTCCGGGGGCGACATCCGCCTGGCGTCAGACCCACTGCGTCTGCAGCGGGTCGGCCGCGTGGCCCTCTTCGCCGACCCCGTTCAATCTGACAACGCCTGGGGCAACCACGATTGGGAAGGCGTCAACGCCGCGTACTCCGATGGCTCGGTGAACTGGGTGCCCGAGGACCATTTCTCGGGCACGCTCGCCCGTGTCGATCCCGCCCACCGATCAAGCAACAACGACCTGATGCTGACCGACGACGGCACGTCCGGCGTCTGGGTCGATCTGGACGTCAATCCGTAGCACCGCTTGATCATCACTGCTGTTCAGCCGGAACGAAACCGCCTCGTCGTCATGTGCCAGACACGCCCCCGCTTCAAAGCGTTCACGCTGATCGAGTTGCTGGTCGTGATCAGCATCATCGCGTTGCTGATCGCGTTGTTGATGCCCGCGTTGTCTCGCAGCCGCGAGGCCGCCCGGGCGGACGGTGTGCATGAGCAACCAGCGGCAACTGGGCCTGGCCGCGTTCACCTACGCCGGCGACTACCGCGGGGCGGTGCCCATCGGCCACGAGGGGGTCAAGCAGTTCAACTACCTGCTGTACAACCACTTCCAGAAAAACAACGGCATCGACGGGATCATGGCGTTCGGCCGGCTGTGGGTCTCCGGCATCCTGCCGGGGCCCGAGGGTTACTACTGCCCGACCGACAGCATCTACGACCTGGACTGGAACCCCTGGCCCCCGCGCTCGGACCCGAGTCTGGGCACCCGCAGCGACTACTCCAGCCGCCCGGCCGACGGAGCCGACTGGTCGGGGTCCGACGGCTGGCCCAACCGCATGCCCGTCCTGCAGGACCTGTCGGTCGGCAACGTCACCATCCTCGCCGACCGCACCTCATCCCCGTCAATTGTTCGCGGACGGCACAACGGCGACGGCCTCAACCGCACCCGCATCGATGGTTCGTCCAACTCGGTGCCCTACGCCGCGATCCAGGAGCCGGTCGAGGACCACAATCCGGGCCCGTTCAGCGGGGCTAACGACGACGCCCAGATGCGGATCTGGACCACGATGGACGCGTATTGAACGGCCAACATCCGAGACCTGACACTTTTCAGGGGTATGAAGCCCCAAAACAGCGGGTTGTGATCGTCCGATTTTGCTTCATCATTGGGGTGTTCCCGGTGATGACAGCTTGACGAAACCATCTCAGCTTCGTTCGACCAAGAGAACTCATGATTCGGCCCCACCACACCCTCGTGCTCATCGCCCCGCTGATGCTGACCGTCGCCTCCGCCGACGGCGCGTTTGTCACCCTTGAAGACTTCAACAGCCGGTCCGCCGGCACCTTGACCGAGACCGGCAACGTTGAGGACGTGTTCGTTCCCAACAACACCGGCCTGACGGTCAACCAGGACAGCGGCAATCTGTTCGGCGAGGGGACGAGCAACAACTATCTCGCCATCACGGACGACTCGGACGGCGGTGGCCCATTCGCCCTCATCAGCGACGGGTCGGTCTTTGATACTGCCGGCACTGGCACCGATGATGACCAGTACTCGATCGCGCTGGACTTCATCGACAACTCGACCGCCGGCGGCCGTGTCAATCTCCGCGGCCGCGACGGCGGGAGCAGCAGCAATGAGGGGTTTGATCCGAGGCTGACCGCCGGCAACCTCGACCCCGGCGACGACACCTACAGCACCGGCACGCTCTATACGCTGCAGGTCAACGTCACCGACGAGGCCGCGGGAACCTACGACGTCTACGTCGCCGATGGCACGACGGTCGTCGCGAGCGAGTTGGGCCTGAACTTCCGCGACAACGGATCGGACAACCTGCTGGACAGTGTCTCGCTTCAGTCCTTCACCGGCGACACGGGCACGAACGTCCTGATCGACAACGTCCGCGTCTCGGGCGACTTGATCCCCATCCCCGAACCCGCGTCGCTGGCCCTGCTGGCCGTCGGTGGCGTAATGATCCTGCCGCGTCGGCGACGACAAGCCGGTGCCGCCGCTTGACATTTTCCAGGGGTATGACGCCCCAAAACAGCGGGTTGTAACCCGCCGATTCCGGGTCATGATCAGAATGAGCGAATGTTTCGCCGCATCCGAGTTGATTCCACCTCCAAGGAGACGCCATGTTCAAACCCCACCGCCTCATCGCCTTGCTCGCCCCGATGACCCTCGCCGTCGGGTCCGCCGACGCGGCGGTCGTGTTTTCCGACAACTTTCAGTCGCTCGACACCGACGCGACCGACAACACCGCGGACGGCGACGGCGTCTCGGGCACGGCCGGGTACGACGTCACGCTCAGCAGCGGCAGCAGCAGCTTCACCGCGGTCACTGATGACAAACTCGGGAACGCCGGCAGGCTCGATGACGGGTCGTCGAACGACCAGGATTTCGGCTTCGTGGCGGCAGCGTACTCAACCGTCACCCTCGACGATGTAGGTGACAGCCTGACGCTGAGCTTCGACTTCAGCATCGATAATATCGAAAACAACGGCAGTGCCTTCCGTTTCGGCCTTTGGGATGCCACCAGCGGAATCGGCGACGCCGACGGTCCCAACTACTGGGCGAAGGTGTCCACCGACAGCACGGCCGGATCGGCCACTGCCGTGTTTGAAGATGACGGCACGGCCTCCGACTCGTACCCGGGCAGGAACTTTGGAACCCTCGCCACCAGCAGCAGTACCGGTGCCATTGTCACCGACGATTCGGTGATTTCTGCGGTCTTCGAACTCGAGCGCGTCGCCACCGGCCTGCAGGTGAGCGCGTCCTTCTTCGAGGACGTGACCGACCCGATCGACAGCGTGTCCTTTATCGACACCACCCCGGTGACCAGCGACTTCAACGCCGTGGGCTTCCGTCAGGGCAGTGTCACGATGGATGTCAACCTCGACAACATCATCGTGGACTTCGACCCGATCCCCGAGCCCGCGTCGCTGGCGCTGCTGGCCGCCGGCGGGCTGATGGTCCTGCCGCGGCGTCGGCGGGCCTGAGGTCGAGAACCGATCAAGCTGGCGGGGCCTGAACTCCCCGCCGGCCTTTCCCCTTAAACCGCAAACCCGGCTTCATCGACCGCCCGAGTCGGGGCTCGGCGGTCGGTGCGCCCGCATCCCGGAGTTCCCATGATCTTCCGCTACCGCCTCATGGCACTACCGATCCTGCTCACCGCCGCGTCGCCCGCCGCGGCTCAGTCGCAGTTCGCCATCGACTTCGACAACGCCCCGACCGACTTCGTCGGCGGCTACAGCGATCAGCAGATCTTTGGCCGCAACGTCAATAGCCGGTTCAAGGATCGGAACGCCCGCGTGACCGTGGACCCCGACGACCCGAACAACCAGGCGCTGCGGGTGCGGTACCTCGCCGGGTCCTACGGCCACAGCAGCACCGGCGCGGCCGGGGCCGACAACGGCTACAGCTTCAGCGTCCCGGTCGACGCCGCCGACGCGTATCACTACAGCTTCCGCGTGCGGTTTGGCTCATCCGACGATGGCCCAACGTTCAACGACTTCGACTGGCAGCTCGGCGGCAAGCTGCCGGGCCTGTACGGCGGGGCGTGGACCAGCGGCGGGGACGACGCCGTCGGGGACGGCTGGTCAGTCCGAGAGATGTGGAAGGAAGACGGGAGTTTAATCCCGTACATCTACCACATGGACAAACCCGGGACGTTTGGCGACAACCTCGGCGTCGCCGGCAGCCCGGATCAGCCCAGCCTCACCCGCGGGACGTGGCACCACGTCGCCGGCTTCGTCCAGCTCAACACGGACAACAACAACGACGGCATCCTCCGCCTGTCACTCGACGGCCAGGAGTTCTTGAACCGCACCGACATCCGGTACCGCGACGAGGACACGTTCGGCGACGATGTCGCCCAGATCGACGTGCTGCGTTTTGTGACCTTTCACGGCGGCAACCAGCCCAAGAACGCTCCGGACGTCGATTCGCACGCGTGGTTTGATGACCTGCGGATCAGCAGCGACCGGTCGTTCGTGATGGCGACCGTGCCCGAGCCGGCGACGGGCGGGATCGTCGTGGCCGCGGTCGTTCTGCTGATGAGCCGGCGTCGCCGCCGCTAGTTGACCGTCCCGTCCCGGGGGTCACGTCCTTTAAGAACTGTCACGAAGCGATTGGTGCCAGTCTTCTTAGCCGGTACGTTGCTTCCTCCGACGCCGGCCTTCACTTACAACCTGTCGCTCCGCTACGACTTCGACAGCGAGAGTGCTAGCTTGGCCCGATGCCCGACCGCCCGCCCAACATTCTGCTCATCACGACCGACCAGCAGCGGCACGACACGCTGGGGGTCAACGGCAACCGCGTGTTGCAGACGCCCAACCTCGACACGCTCGCGGCGTCGGGAACCAACTTTACGCGGGCTTACGTGACCTGCCCGGTGTGTATCCCCGCCCGGCGGACGCTGATCTCGGGGCTGCACCCAGACACGCACGGCCTCTGGGGCTACCGCGACGGCGCAGACTGGGACCCGCCGGCGACGCTGCCGGGTGTGCTCTCGGCCCGCGGCTACCAGACCCAGCTGTGTGGCAAGCTGCACCTGCACCCGCAACGCAAACGGTATGGCTTTGACCACATGGTCCTGTCCGACTCGGGCAACTACCGGCCGACCTCGCCCAACCAGCGGGAGAACGACTACCACGACTGGCTCGCCGAGCGGGGCGTCTACGCCAAGGGCAACGACCACGGTATCCACGGCAACGGCCGTAACGCCCGGCCGTGGCACCTCGAGGAGTACCTGCACCACACCAACTGGGTGACGCGGATGGGTGTGGACTTTCTCGACGGTTGGCGGGACCCGGAGGCGCCGTGGTTCATGCACCTGTCCTACACCGCGCCGCACCCGCCGCTGGTCCCGCCACGTGATTACTGGGACCGGTACATCGGCATGGACGAACTGGCCCCGACGCTGGGTGACTGGGTGCCGCAGCTGACCGCGGACAACGCGACGCACGACCCGGTCGGGATCACCGGGCCGTTCGACGCCGAGCAGATCCGCCGGGCGATCGTCGGGTACTACGGGCTGATCCACCACATCGACGACCAGGTCGCCTGGCTGCTCGAACGGTGGAACGAGTACCGCAACCCCCGCCGCGGCGAGCCGCTGTGGATTCTCTTCAGTTCCGACCACGGCGAGATGCTCGGCGACCACCACCTGTTCCGCAAGAGCCTTGGGTACGAGGCATCGGCGCACGTGCCGCTGTTCGTGACAGGGCAGAACGTCGACGTCCCGACCGGCAGCTGCGATGCGCTGGTGACGTGGGAAGACATCATGCCCACGGTGCTGGACCTGGCCGGTGCCGAGGTGCCGAACCACCTGGACGGCCGGTCGCTGGTGCCGCTCATGCGTGGCGAGCAGGAGCCTGCGGCGTTTCGCGAGACGGTTTACGGCGGGTGCCTCAATGCCCACGCGAACCGCTACCTGGTCCGCGGCGACTTGAAGTACATCCGCTACTGCGGGACCGGCGAGGAGCAGCTGTTCGACCTCGCCAGCGATCCGCGGGAGGAGCATGACCTGTCAGCGGACGCGGCGCGGTTGGAGCCGATGCGTCGTGCGCTGGACCAGCGGTGGGGCGGGGCGGACGGGTTCGACAAGCCGCCGGTGCCATGCGAGAACCGCCCGCCGCGGGTGTTCTGGCCGGAGGGGTCGTAGTTGCTGTTCAGCGGCTGCGGCGAAGCCGCGCGGAGGCCGCCCGGCTTTCTAGATGATCAAGATGTGTGCTTTGCCTTCATCCGCCGGTGTGGCACGGGCACTCGTTGCCCGTGGCGGGTGCCGACGCCCAAGCGGGGCAACCACGGGCAACGAGTGCCCGTGCCACACGGGTCCGCATCGATCCAACCAGTGGGCATGATGCACGTGATGCCCTACCACGAATCTCGACCATGAGAATTGACTAGCCGAAGTGCACGTCATGGCGACTCGCCATCGAGCCACCGCCGCAGCACGTGGTAGGCCGGTTTGCCGCGGACGCTATAGCCGGTGTCGTCCAGGCCGCCGGGGGTCCACGCGGCCCATTCGTAGAACAGCACGCCGGCCAGCCAGCCGTCGTGGCCGGCCACCCCGCCGCGGGCGACGGGGAAGCGGTTGTCACGTTCCGCGGCCGGGGGCTTGATGCGGGACCGTGTGGCGGGCGGGGTCGGGTCGTGGCGGACCGGGCGCTGCAGCACGCCGCCAGACGCGAGCAGGAACGAGCGGTACCCGCGGGCCTGGACCTGCGGCGTGGCGTGCTGGTCGCCGCTGGCGACGTAGTTCCAGGGGTTCCGCAGCGCCCACGGCAGCGACGGGTAGCCCAGTTCGGTGATCAGCACCGGCCGGTCCACGCGTTCGCCGAGGCCGCGGAGCTGGCGGAGGATCTGGTCCCACCGGGCGGCCAGTTCGCCGTCGGTCGGAGCGTCGGCGTCATCGGCGGCGCGGGTGATGTTCCACCAGCCGGACACGCCGACCAGGTCCAGCGCGGGCCAGAACGGCACGACGTCGAAGGTGTCCCACGTGGTCGAGTAGGTCAGCCGGCCGCCAAAGTCCCGGCGGATACGTTCGATCAGCCGCTCCCAGCGGACACGGTGCTCGGGCTCCTGCGTGCGGAGCAGCTCGCAGCCGACGACGAAGATGTCGGCGTTCGCCCGCTCGGCGACGGCGGCGTATTGCAGCGCGATCCGCTCGTACGCCGACCACCAGGCGTCCCAGTCCGGCGGCACCGCCTGGCCCCGCCACTCGTTGCCGCGTGGGGCGAGGAAGTTGATCTGGAACATCAGCGACGCGGTCATCCCGCGGGCGTCCGCCCGCTGCAGCAACAGCTCAAGGTCGTGAAGCGGCGGGCCGTGGCCCGGGCCCTCGATCCGGCGGGGGGCGGCGTCCGAGCCGTTGTTCTGGAAGATCGGGGTGACGATCTGCACCGCGTTGAACCCCAAATCCGCCAGCTCGTCGATCGCCGCCAGCTCGCGCTGGATGTCGTGCGTGTGGTAGACGTTGAGACTGAAGCCCACCAGCTGCGGCAGCGGCTCGCCGCGGCGGTCCGGCACCGGCTCGGTCGCTGCCGCCTCACCGTCGGCCGCGGCGACCGGCTCAACCGAAGGGCGGGAAACGCACGACCCGGCCACCCCGGCCCCCCACATCGCGAGGCTCAGCAAGATCAGGACTGACAACACCGCCTTGGGCACGGCGGGAGTCTAGTGGGCAGGGGTGGCAGCCGGACGGGTTGGTGTAGCGGCTGCGGCGGAGCCGCGCCCGCCGGTCCGCCGATGGGGCAGCTGCGCTGCACCCGCTGAACGGCGAGACTCAGAACGGCAGCTTGAAGACGCTCTTGGCCAGGAAGGTGAAGCCGATGCCCAGCGTGCCGATCAGTCCCATGCCGCAGGAGAAGCCCGCGGCGACGACGGGGATGTACTGCCGCCACATCAGGCCCATCTTGCGCTGGAAGTAGAACCGCCCGATCAGGGCGCCGATGAACTGGCCGACGACGACGTAGGGCAGGGTCTGGTTGAGGCCGCGGACCACGCCGTAGGTCAGGAAGATCGGGGCGCCGACCCAGGCGAGCCCGGCGAAGACGGCCGCGCCGATGCCAAAGCCCCAGGCGATGTAGTCCACGCGGAAGGCGCGTTCGAACTCGGTGTACCCGCCGAGGGTCGAGCTGAACACCAGCGACTGCTGCTCGGCGGTGACTTCCCACCATTCCTGGGCGAACGGGAACAGCGGGCCGGGGATCGCGCCCAGCTGCCAGATGAAGTGGGCGAACAGCAGCGAGCCGACGAGGATGATCGGCGTGAGCAGCAGCTCGGCCTTCCAGATCGACCAGAACTTGGTGCCGGTGAGCTCGCACTGCCGGTAGAAGACGGTGATCTGGCCGTAGTTGTGCAGCGGCACGGGCAGGAACCACACGGCCACGCCGCGGTAGCCCGAGAGGATGAAGCTGGCCTCTTTGACGAACGGGATGTTGATCACTTCGCCGGCGATGCCTTCGAGGCGGGCGGTGACGTAGCTGACCAGCGGGGTGTAGAAGAACGCGTAGCCGCACATCACGACGATCAGCGGCATGTAGACGCCCTGATCGTTCTCGTTGGTCCAGGCGAGCAGGCCGGCGGACACGCCGATGTACAGCGCCGAGGAGACGATGTACACGAGGACGATCATGAACCACGGGATGTCGCCGCGGCCCTCGGGGACCTCGAAGCCCTCGTAGGTCTCGGGCGAATCGCGCTTCTCGCGGCGGGCGGCGAGCCACGCTTTGCCCACGGAGATGAAGCCGGCCACGGCGATCACGAGGGCGACGCCGATGGAGAACGAGAAGTAGAAGTCGACGTTGTTCTTGTAGACCGTCTCCTGCATCCGGTCGCCGGCGTTCCAGGTGGTGAGCACGCCCTGCTCATAGAGCACGGGGTTGGCGACGAAGGTCACCAGCAAACCGATGAAGGTGCCGACCATCGCCCAGAACGGCAGGACCATGCCCCAGATGACCTGGCCCAGGTTGAGCGAGACGGCGACGGCCACGGCGGGCAGGATCTGGCCGGTCTCGGTGGTGAAGTCGACGAACGGCAGCGGGAGGATCTCGACGGGCGTGCCCAGCAGCGCACCGGTGACCGTGGGCAGGCCGATATAGATCGCGCCGAAGGCCAAGCCCATGACGCTGCCCATCGAGAATACGCGCCATCGCCAGTTCTTGGCGCCGGGCGTTTCGTTGGTCGGGGCGTCGTCGTCGGGGACGCTGCCGCCGCGGCCGGACTCCTCCTGCTGTTCTTCGGACAACGCGAGGATGCCCTGGGCACCGACGGGGGCCATGGGGAAGGGCAGGCGCTCGATATCGCTGGTCAGGCGGAACAGGCCGTAGCCCAGGATCATGTTGTCCAGCCGGCCCAGCAGCATGGTGAAGGCGATCAGGCCAATGGGCGCGGCCCACTCCCACTGCAGCAGCGAGCGCCGGCCGAGCACTTCCTCGGACTCGGGGGCGACCCAGGCTGGGACCAGGTCGGCGATGCCCTGGGCGCGGGCGGCGTCGGACTGGACGTAGAACTGGGACCACAAGGCTCCGAGGCCGCCGTGAAACCCGCCCTGCAGCTGCGACGCGGTGACCATGATCGCGCCGGAGATGTAGAACAGGGTGAAGATCTCGGCGTTCTTGAGCTGCTTGTTCGCGCGGCGGGCGACCTCGATGAACAGGATCAGCGTGACCCACTGGGCCGCGGGCCCGATCGCGGCCCCGGCGAGCAGGGTCATGTAGATCGACCCGGGCACCATCAGCAGCGCGACGAACAGGGCGCCGAAGAAGGCGACCCAGGAAAAGCCGTCCTCGAACGTGCCCGGCGGCTCCATGAGCGACCGGAACTCTTCGAGTTCCTTGTCGAACTTGACGCCCTTCGGTTTGTTGGAGTTCTTGGCCAAAGTCAATCAGGTGAGGGGGGAGCAGGGTAACGGCATCGGCTGCCGGACGGTGGCGGGTTGAGCACGCCGCGTCACGCGGGGGCGGGAGCCCCGGTAGCGGGCGGCGGGTCGGCGGACGGTGGGGCAGTTTCGCTGCGGGCGGCGGCGGTGGCGGCTTCCTGTTCGCCGAGGGTCTCGAGCGTCTGCATGCGGTAGTGCTCGATCATGTCCGCCGAGAGCGTCCGCCACAGCAGGAACTGCCGGCGGAGGTCCTTGGCGAAGACCTTGTTGGCTCGGAACCAGTCGCCGGTCGCCCCGGACAGCCGGCGGGCGTGGACCTGGACCTCATCCACGCCGGGGATCTCCGACGGGGTAGCCATGAGGGTCAGGTGCTGGGTGACGCCCAGGTCGAATGGTGCGAGCGCGAACTCGCCGTCGACCATGAGGTTGCCGTCGTCCGAGCGGGAGACCTTGGTGCCGCCGGACTGGACGGCGAAGCTGCCCAGGCCCGCGTCGTCGTGTCGGTTGAAGTGCTCGACGAGGAAGCTGGCCACGCCGGTCATGTCGTAGGCCGAGACGGTGAAGGGGAAAGTCATCTTCAGGTCGTCGCCCTCGGGCTTGGGCATTTGCCAGGACCGGGCGAGGCCGGGGTTGGCGGACTTGCTGGCGCGCAGGGCGGGGTAGACCGCGGAGACGAGGACGGTGAGCATGACCACGCCGATGGCGAACAGCGAGTTGGTCGAGCTGTAGTTGATGTTGGGCGGGTCGATCAGGTCGGCCTGGGCGAGCTGGGCGGCGACGAGCGCGACGACTTGGGCCAGCAGCTGGCCGCCCATGCCGCCGACGACGGCGTAGACCGCGGCCTCTGCGAAGAAGAGCACGCCGACGTGGCCGGGCGAGAGGCCCAGGGCGGAGAAGGTGTAGATCTCCTTCTCGCGGTCGGAGATCGAGCCCAGCAGGGTGCCGAAAATGATCAGCCCGCCCAGCAGCAGGGGCACGGCGAGCTGGAGCCCGCCGGACACCTCGGTCAGCAGCGTGAGGATCATCCGCTCGACGCCCTCGGGGGCAGCGACCCAGACGGGCATGACCACCACTTGGGCGAGCTCCCGGGCCAGCTCGCGGGGCTCGGCCTCGGGGTTGGGGATGACCGAGAGCATGTGCAGCTCGCCGCCGAGCGAGCGGATCAGCCCGTTGCCGGCGATGGCGACCTGGTTGGCCGAGAGGTAGACGAAGTCGCGCTGGACCTCGCTGGCCAGCAGCATCTCCTCGTCTTGGGCGTTACTGCCACCGGCGCCCTCGGTGGCGAGCGCGGCGGCGTCCTGGAAGTCGACCGGCAGGATCGACTCCCCGTCCACGTGCCGCAGCCGCTGCAGCGGCCCCGCCTCAATGACGCCTGCGAAGGTCGCGGGCATCCCGGCGATACGCAGCTCGTCGCCCGCTTCGAGGCCCAGCTCCAACGCGACATTCCGCGGCAGGAACACGCCCCGGCCCTCAAGCGCCTCGCGCAGCGGGCCATCGTCCATCGGACCGAACGACTCGCGGAGCGACGACCAGCGGTCCACCAGCTCCGGGTCCACCCCCATGACCGCGCGGACCGACTGGGCGTAACCGTCGGCGGGGCGGGCCACGCTGTAAGACAACCCGGCCTGGCTGGTGTCCGGGACCAGCCACCAGTGCGACGCCATCAACCCGCCCCCGCCCCCGGAAGTTGGCTCGGCGTTCTCCTCGCCGACGGCGGGGTCACTGGCAGCATCGGCGGCTTGTTCGATGGCCGCGTTCGCGGCCACGCCCTGGCCGTGCAGCAGGTCCAGCACGCCCGACGGCATTGGGCTGTAGTCGAGGTTCCGCAGCAGCAGGCCTTGGGGCATGGTGGCGGTGGTGGGGCCCTGGTAGGTGGCTCGAACGCCGACCTGCCGGGTAAAGCTGGCGAAGCACAGGATGGTGAACGTCAGCATCACCGTCGTGATGGCGGTCAGCAGCGTTCGGGTCGGCCGGCGGCGCATGGTGCTCATGCCCATGTTGACCGCGGCGAGCATGGTGCCGGCCTTGTTGGAGTCCAGGTCGTGTCCGCCGCCCTGGCCCTGGATGGCCTTGAGCTCGGTGCGGAACTTGCGGACGACGATGTAGATGACCAGCGACGAGAGCAGGATGATGGCGAAGGCGAGGAAGATGATCACCGGGGTGGAGGCGATGGCGAAGCCCGGGTGCATGAAGTACAGCAGGCCGAAGGTGACCAGGAAGATGACGACGAATCCGGCGATGCGGCCGTAGATGCTGGTGGCGCAGACCAGCAGACGTTCCATGGCGAAGGCGAAGGGGATGGCCAGCAGCAGCAGCAGGACCACCGAGTGGACCAGGTCGTCCATGGCCGAGCGGAGCGGCTGGTAGGCGCGGCTGGACAGGGCGGCGGATCGGCGGAGCAGGGCCTCGCGGTCGGCGATGGTGGTGGCCTCGGCGGCCTGTTCGAGCTTGCGGCCGGCGTTGCCGTGGAGCCGTTCGAGGTCGGGGCTGGTGACGCTGCGGCGTCGCAAGGCCGAGAGTCGCGATTCATTGAGGGCGTACATGTCCGACGCGATGGTGCGGGTCGGCCAGACGGAGCTGTCGAAGGCGGTGGCGGGGTAGCCGAGGGTCTCGAAGTCGTCGCCGGCGACCGCGGGGTTCAGGGCAACGGGCCCCAAGGGCTGGAAGACCTTGACGTCGTTGTCGGCGATGATGTCGCTGAAGTAGAAGAACGTGAAGCCGTCGCCCTGGCCGGTCAGGGACATGTTGTCGCGGAAGGCGGTGTCGCTTGTGGCCTGGAGGATCGACAGCTGGGCGGGCCGCAGGGCGAAGGCGGGGACCAGCGGGATCTGGTGGCCGCTTCCGCTGAACAGGTCGATCCGCATCGAGCTGGTGACACGTTGGCGGAGCGAGGCCTCGGTGGTGATGGCGCGGACGCCGCCGCGGTCGTCGTAGAGGGCGGCGAGGATGGCGGGCTGGGCGAAGATGTCGCTGTGCATCCCGATGAGGCGGAGTCGGCCGTTGCCGTCGGCATTGGCGAGCAGGACGGGGCTGTAATGCGGCAGGGTGGCGGGCTCGAGGGCCTGCCAGGCGGTGGCCGAGTCGTTGCCGCCGGCGCCCCAGAGGGCGACCAGCGCGCCGGGGGCGGGGCGGTTTTCCGAAAGCGAGCCGGTGACGCGTTGGGCGACGAAGTCGCCGGAAGATCGCTCACCGTCCCACTGGGGGTATTTGCTGCGGAGCTTGTTGCGGAACTGGCTGCCGATCCCCGACAGGGCGGCCGAGCGGGACATGGCGGCGAACAGCTCGGTGGCCGCGGCGGCCTGGCGGGCGAGCGTCTCCAGCGCGAGGTTGTCGACGGTGTCGGCGGGGTGGCCGTCGCGGGACCGGGCGTCGTGGCCGGTCATGGCGCTGAGGTTGTACACCTCGTGCATGCCGGCGATCGCGCCGCTGCTGACGTAGGCCCCGGGCACGAAGGTCTCGCCGTAGGTCGCGTCCTGGAGCACCTGCAGCGACAGGCCCGCGAGGCTTCCGGCGGCCGGGTCATCGGGGTTGCGGTCGGCCTCGGCCTCCATGGCGGCGTAGGCGGCGGTGCGGCTGGCGGCAAGCACCTGGCTGTAGAAGCCCGGATCGTCCGAGCCGCTGCCGGGGGTCTTCCCGCGGTACAGACGCCACGTCCAGTCGCCGGCGACCAGGCCCCAACTGCCGGTGCCCCCGGAGAGGTTGTACACGGCGTGGAGCACGATCGCCGGCGGCTCGGGGTCCTCGCCGGCGGACCAGGTGGCCTCCCGCAGGGCGGTCCGCTGCTGGTCGACCTGCAGCAGGAACGACAGCTCGGCGAGCCGGCGGTCCAGTCGTGTCTCGACCTGCCGTTGCACGCGCTGCACCAGCGGCCCATAGTCTTCGCCCAGCCGGCGGGTCGCGTCGGCCCGCAGCTGGGCGTTGTCGTCCCAACCGCCAAACAGCTCGCCGGCGTCGGCCATGTTGAACCCGGCGAATGCCTCAACGGCGTTGCGGCGTTCATCGTCGACCAGGCTCTGCATCGCCTCGTCGTCGCCGGCCCCGCGGGCCAGGTCGGCGCGGTCGCTCACGAAATCGGCCAGCGACGCGGGGTCGCTGGTCTGGCCGTGGGCGGCGCGGAGAATGAAGTCCAGCAGGTTGCGCTCGTAGATGAGCGACCGCTCGGTCAGCTGCCGGCGGGCCCGCTCGTCGAGGGTCGACTCGGTAGGGCTCTGGGCCACGCGGGGACGGGCCTGGGTGGTCGGGGCCGGCGGCGGGACGATGCCGTCGGCCAGCGTGCCGCCGGGCTCGAGGTCCAGCGGGTCCTCGGCGGTGACCGCGTCGGGGTCCAGCGGGGCGTCCAGGCCCTGGGTGGGCAGGTCATGGGCCGCGCCGTCCTGGGCCGTCGGAGCCCACGCGTCCAGCGCCTGCAGGCTCGTGCTGACCGTCCCGCCCTCGGCCAGCAGCTCGGCCCGATCGTCGATCCGCTGCCACGCCAGCCGTTGACGCCGCAGGTCCAGGTTCACGTCCGCCCGCATCCACTCGGCCTGGTCGGCGGCGGCCTCGGCCAGCAGCTCACGGGCCTCGGCGACCCGCTGAATCAGCTCGTCCTCGGCGTCGTCGTCGCGGGTGAGCGCCTCGAGCAGCTGCTCCTCGGGCTGGCCGCCGAACAACAGGCCGTGGGCCCGCAGCAGCGCGAGCATGTCGCGGGTGAGCCGGAGTTCCTGCCGGTGCTGCTCGATGCGCTGCTCGTGGAGGTCCGGCTCCATCAGCAGCGCCTCGTAAACCTCGCGGGCGCCCTGGTGGTAGTACGCCTCCTGGTTGAGGAACATCAGCAGCACATTGCGCCGCGGGCGATCCTGGACCAGGCGGTCGGCGGCGGCGAGTAGCGCGGCGGCATTGGCGGCGTTGCGGGCACCGGGCGAGCGGGTCGGGACCTCGCCGAAGCTGTCGATGGGAGCGGCGAGCACGAGCGTCTCGGCCGCGCCGTTGCTCTGGGTTAGCGGGTCCTGACCGGCTCCCGGGCCGATGAGGGCCACGACATTGCGGGCGGTCCGCTGACGCCACGTGACGGCGCTGTGCAGGGTGACCACGTCGCGGTCCTGGGTGAGGTCCACACCGTCGACGGTGCCGTCCTCGCCGGTCTGGGCGTACATGCGAACGGCGTTGATGGGGACGTTGGTGAACTTGGGCTCGGGCGAGGTGCCCTGGCCGTCGTCGAGGAAGATGACCGCCGAGGCACCGAGCATCAGGGCGCTCTTCCAGCGGTCCATCGACTGGTAGTCGAGCACGACGATCGCGCCGTAGGGGTCGCGGGTGCCGTAGTCGGTGGTGCGGCCGCGTCCGGCGTAGATCAGCGGGCCGGTGAGGCCCTGGGCGGGCGTCGTGGGCTGCACGATGAGGTTGGGCCGCATCGGGGCCAGCTCGAGCGTCTGGCCGTCGATCTGCAGCTCGGCCTGCTCGGTGCGGGCCTGCCAGATGCTCATGTCCAGCGGCAGCACGGCGTCGACGCCGGCGGCCTGGAGCCGCTGGGTGATGTACTCGACGGCCCGCTGGTTCTCGGCGGTCCCGGCGAGGCGGTGCGGGTCGGCGGTCAGGGCCTGGAGGTCCTGGTCGAAGGCGGTCTGGGCCTGCGTGTTCAGCGGCGTCAGTGCGGCAAGCAGGAGCGTCAGCACGCTGGCCACCACACGCAAGCGGCGTGGCGGGCGTGACGTTCGGTTGGGGGGGCGGAAGATGGTCATAGGTCCTCGTCCCCCACTTTGCCGAGCTTGATCTTGATGTTCTCGCGTCGCTCGACGCGGTCGACTTGCCCGTCGCGGATCCACATGATGCGGTCGCAGATCGCCAGCAGCCGGTGGTCGTGGGTCGAGCACACGACGGTGACGCCGCGTTCCTTGTTGATGCGTCCGAGGATGTCCAGGATGGCTTGGCCGGTCTTGAAGTCCAGGTTGGCGGTGGGCTCGTCGGCGAGCAGGATCTTGGGCTGGTTGCACATCGAGCGGGCGATGGCGACGCGCTGCTGCTGACCGCCGGACATCTCGATCGGCCGGTGCGTCCAGCGGTCGGCCAGGCCCACCATGTCCAGCAGGTCCATCCCCCGCCGCCTCGCGTCCTCGGGCGAAACGCCGGCGAACGCCATCGGCACGGTGACGTTCTCCAGCGCCGTCATGTACCGGATGAGGTTGTAGCTCTGAAAGATGTAGCCGATCTTGCGGCAGCGCAGGAAGGCCAGCTCGTTGGCCGACAGCTGCGCGACGTCGACCTCGTCGATGAGGATCCGGCCCGCGGTCGGGCCGTCCAGCGCCCCGATCATGTTGAAGAACGTGGACTTGCCCGATCCGGACGGGCCCATGATCGAGATGAACTCCCCGCGGTAGATTTCGCTGTCCACCCCCCGCAGCGCGTACGTCGCCGCCTCGCCCTCGCCGTACCGCTTCTCGAGGTTGAGCGTGCGGATAATGACCGGCTTGCTGCCGGCGGCGGGGCTGTGTTCAGCTTTGGGTTCGGCGACTGCAGTGCTCAAGCGTGTGCTCCATCAACGGGGGCCAGAAGCCGCAAGCCTGAAGCGAGAAGATCGAGCCGGCCGTCAACACGACGCCGCTCTTCGAGACCGCTCACTTTTGACTTCTCACTTTTCACTTTTAACTTTCTAGTCGACCCGCATCGCCTCCATCGGCGCCAGTCGGGCGGCCACGAACGACGGCCCGACCGCCGCCACCGTCGCGAGCACCATCCCCACCAGCAGCGACAGTACCGCCGCGATCCCGACCTGCCCCAGGGCCCCGCCGGCCTCGCCCAGCAGCGTGCCGAACTCGACCAGCCCCCGCAGCAGCGCCAGCACGATCCCCAGCACCAGCCCGATCAGCCCGCCGACGATGCCCTGAATCGCCGCCTCGATGACGAACATCAGCATCACGAACTTGTCCAGCGCACCGAGGCACTTCATCGTCGCGATCTCGGTGAACCGCTCGGTCACCGACATCAGCATCGCGTTGGCCACGCCCACCACGCAGACCAGGAACGACAGCGCGATCAGCCACCGCGTCCGCGTGGGCAGACCGAACAGCCCGCCGTGGTCAGCCGGGATCTCATCACCCACCGCCGACTCAAGCTTCTGATCGCGCTGCCGACGCTCGGCCAGTTCCAGGACCGCGTCCGCCTCCAGGCCGCGGACCACGCCCGCCTCGAGCCGATCCCGCTGCACCTGCCGGTCCGCCGCCTGCTGCAACTCGCCCGTCAGCCAGGCCGCCGACTCCTGGTCGTCGACCCAGTTGAGCACCGCGTCCAGCGAAATCTCTTCGAGCGGCAGGTCCGCTTCCCGCGCCAGGGCCTGCCGCAGCGTCGACTCCTGCGACAGCGCCCCGATCAGCTCGGCCAGCAGCCGCCGGTCTGCGAAGGTCTCGGCCGCGGTCAGCTGCTCATCGCTCACGCGGTAGCCCAACTGCTCGAGGGTCTGCCGCAGGTCGGCCGGCGGCTCGGCCAGCAGCTGCACCGCCGGCGTCTGGTCGTAGCTCTGCATCAGCGACGCGATGGCCCGGGCGTGGCCCCGCTGCACCCGCTGGGTGAAGGCCGCCAGCTCGCCGCGTCGCTCCAACAGCAGCGCCCGCAGGGCGTCGTCTTCCATTGGGGCGTTGCGGCCGATCTGATCGATCCGTTCCAGCAGTTGCTCGACCCGCTGCGGGTCGGCCCACTGCTCGATCAGCTGCGGGCCTCGCAGCCCCCCGGTGAGCACCGCTTGATCCGTCGTGGACTGCTCGTCCACCCACGCCAGCATCCTGGCCAGGTCGCTGGCCGTCTGCCGAGCCTGCTCCAGCCGCTGCTGGTCCGCACCGGCCCACGCCCCGTACTCCGCGTGCCGATCGGGCCGATCGTCGGCCAGCGTGTCGACAATCGCCACCGAGCCGTCGGCCGCGGTCAGCCGCGTGAGCAGCCGGCCCAGCTCACGGTCCTCCTGCAGCTCGTCGTACGCCTGCCGCTGGGTCTGATTGGCCAGCAGCCCGAAGGCGATCATGTGCACCAGGAACGCCACCGCCAGCGCGAGGATCGACATGGTCACCAGCGACCGGAACATGCGGTAGCTCATGCCCGACAAGGCCAGCCGCGCACAGCGGGCGAAGCCGAGGTTGACCTGGTTGTTCGCTTCGATCGGCTTCATGCGGTCTCAAAATCTGTCCCGGCAGGCAGCCGGTCATCGGCATGAGTCTCGCCCGACTCACTTCCGGGGGGGGCATCATCGTCATTTGTGGCCGGCAACGCCACCGCCACCAGATTCCGCTGCGTCAGCCACTGCAGAAACTGGAGCGTGGCCATCCGCGCCTCGCCGAAGCTCAGCTGGTGCTCGGACGCCAGCCGCTCCACCACGTCCTCGACCGTCGCGCGGCCGTCGCACCACCGCCAGACCTGCGTGCCGATCCGGTCCAACGCAATCCCCCGCTCCTCGCGGAACGGCATGAACCACGACAGCGGCCCGCGGGTGATCCAGTTCTGGCGGACCTTGACCCACAGCGTCACCGTGTTGCCGACCCGCTGCTCCCGTAGCGCCTGATTCCGCAGCGGCACCGCGTCCAGCAGCTGGTCCACGCCGACCCCCTCGGGCGGCCGACCATCGGGCATCTGCTTGGCCTTGGTGATCCCGATCACGCGGCCACCTCCATCAGCCGCAGCTCTTGCTCTTTCTCGTTCTCGTACTCGCCGGGGCCGGGCTGCTCCAGCGGCGGGGCCGCCTGGGCCGGGCCCGCGACCACGTCCGCCGGATCGACCGGGCGTCGCCTGCCGGTGAGCGTCGTGATCTGGAACACGGCATTGTCACTCGGCTCATGCCAGACCAAGTCCTGCCGCACCCGCGCCAGCCGCAGCCACCGCCGCAGCCGCACCGCCTGCTCGACCGTCTCGCCGACCGCCGCCTGCCGGCCGCGGTACCGCTGGGCATGCGACTCGCCGATCTGCTTCCGCTCGCCGCGGGTCAGCGTGGTCCGCAGGTGGTTGTCCAGGTCGTGCTTGAACCAGGCACGGGCCATGCCGCTGCGGGTCACGCGGACCACGTCGGGGTTCTCGCGGTCTCGTCGATGCTTGCCGCCCGGGTCGCGGTGCCACTCCAGGCTCGTCCGCCCGGGCACCACCTCCACCGCGGCCGGGAACCAGCCGCTGCCATCGCTCGGCGGCGTCGCGTCGATGCCCCAGGCCCGCCAGCGCGGGTCACCGGCCTCGCCGTCGGCCGGGCTGATGTGCATCGCGGACGTGACCGCCTCGGCCATGGCCTGCGCTTCGCCATCGGCCGTCGGGTCGCTGACGACCAACTCGATCAGCCGCTTGGTCGGCTCGCTGTAACGGGCGGTCCGCACAACCGATCGGCCATCGTCGAGCGTGTGGACCACCGCGTCCCAGTCGCCGTCGCCGCCGGCGTCTGCCCCCAGCACCACGTCTTCAAGCGACGCCGAATGGTCCGAGGCCTCGGCCTTGGCGCGGTAGTCGCCCAGCATCTTGTCGATCGGCGGGGCGATCCGGCAGGCCGTCCAGTTGACCTGCATCCGCTGCCGCCGCCGGTCGGCAAACATCAGCCGGCCCTTCCGCGGGCTCAGCGAATGGCCCACCAGCTCCCACTCGGCGGGCAGCCGCAGCGACAGGCCCAGCCAGACGATCCATTGATCCAATGCCTGGCCCATCAAGGTCCTCGTCAGCCCGGGAAGATGTTCACGCTCTCGGGCAGTTCCTGCGTGATCAGGTAGTACGCCGCCCCGGCCACAATCCACGTGAGCGCCGCCAGCAGTTCGCCGGCGATGATCCCGATCATCAGCGGCCGGACGGTGCGGTAGCTGCGGGCCCCGCCCAGCCGGACGACCGCCACCTTCACCAGCCAGCCCAGCAGCAGCGAGAACGAAAAACGCCACATCGGGTACGTCCCCCATACGACAAACAGCACCGGGTGGATCGGCCACCACGGCAGCCGAAGCCGCGCCAAAGCCGCGCCCACCACCAGCAACACCCCCAGCCCCAGCCAGGCCACCGCCTCGCGGTCCGGCTCGAACAACGACCAACGCTCCGCGGCGCTGGCCCCGACCGACTCGTCCAGCTGGCCCACCGACGCCAGCGTCGAGACCTCCTGCTCCAGGTCGCCAAATGGCATCGACGGCAGCGACTCATTCGCCCAGCCATCGGTCTGGTTGATCCCCCGGTTGTACTGCGTGCCCAGGGTCACCACCCCCGCCACCAGCAGACCGACCACCACCATCACCCCCAGCCACGGCCCCACCTTGCCAGGCGAGGCCCGCCCGCCGCGGTCGGCGATCTGCAAGGCGTTGGTCAGGTACGGCATCACCGCCTCACGCGGGTCGCCCAGGATCAGGATGCTCATCACCCCAATGGTCAGCAGCGCCGTGGGCCCGATCGCGGCCTCGCCCACCAGGGCCGGAAGCACGCCCATCGGCATCCACCAACTCTGCATGAAAAACAGCCCCGTCTCGGCGACCACGCGCGCCATGACCAGCCACATCAGCATCGCCAGGGCCACGAAGGCCACCGACCAGCCCCAGTGCAGCCCGGCGCTGCGCAGCAGCACCACCGCCAGCACCAGCAGCACCAGCAACAGCCGCGCCGCCCAGACCGCGTAGCCCGGCGTCTCCTGGCCCCGCTTCATCCCCAGCGACGCCGTCACCACGTTGAAGTAGTACCGCCGGCCGGTGTACAGGATCATCCCCGCCAGCCCGGCGTACGCCCCGAACCGCAGCATCGCCCCCTGGCCGCTGCGCGAGGCACCGTTTTCCAGCGCCACGCCATAGCTCAGGAGGATCACCCCGAGCACCGCGAACGCCGCCATCGAAATGCCCAGGCTGAAGGACACCGACGTGGACAGGAAAAACGCAAACGCGACAACGCTCAAGTACAGGATCGGGCTGAAGTACGTCGCGCCCACGCCGTTGATCTGGCGGGCGTTGGGGAACAGCTCGGCGATCCCCTGCAGGTTTAGCTGCAGCGGAATCAGCGGCCAGCTGCCCTCGGTCCACACGCTCACGCCGTTCCAGAAGTGCAGCGCGAAGACGCCCAGCGCCCCGTACCAAAACAGCCGCTCCCGCATCACGTCCGGCAGCGCACGGCCGGGTTGCCGCTCGACCGCTTCCTGCGTGAACCGGGCCACCGGGTAGGCCAACAGCTCCCGCCGGCTCCACTGCGGGTGCACGATCACCGCCAGGCACAGCGACCCCAACGCCAGCACAATCGCCGCACCGCCCCAGAACCGGATCGTCGGCCACCACGCCGCCCACGGCACATCCGACACCTTCTCCAACGCCCCGCGATCGTTCTGGTCCGCCTGCCCGGCCAGCAAGGGGTCGTGCACGTAAGGATCGTTGCGACCGTCCAGCACCAGCAGCCCACCGCCCGGCGGCGGCGGCGCGACCGCCCCGTCCATCGCCTCCACCAGCAGCCAGCGGTCCGCCAGCTCCCCGGACGCCTGGGCTTCCCGCAGCAGGTACGCCGCACGGTCCAGCTGACGGCCCGCGGCCCGCACGTCCATCGTTGCGGCGTCCAATTCGCTGAGCCGCTCCCGCAGCGGAGCGATCCGCGCTATCGACTCGGCCACGCTCGCCCCGGCCGACGGCGTCACCGTCTGATTCAGCCCGCTGGGCAGGTCCCGCTCGACCGCGTCGATCAGCTCGCCGGCATGGTCGGTCAGCGCCCGGGCCTGGGCCGCGGCGTCGGCGGCTTGGTCCTGCCCGGCCAGTACCGACTCGGACACCCGGTCCCGCAGCGGGGTCTGGGTCTCGGGGCTGTCCAGCGCCCCGGCGTCCAGCAGGCCGTTGATCATCCGCAGCAATTCATCCTGTTGCGGCGCGTCCAGGGCCGGCTGCGTGATGAGGTTCTGCAGCATGAGCTGCTGGCGATCGGTCAGCATCCCCGCCGCCTCGCCGGCGACGGTGCCCGGCTGGCCGCCCGTTGCAAGCACCTGGGCCGCCCCCAGCGGGTCCAGCACATGCCCCGGCGCCAGCGACGCGTCGCCGCCAGGCACATACGACATCAGCCCCGCCGCCTGCCAGTCTGGCGCGGACTTGAGCAGGTGCGACGGCATCGCCGTGATCGCGGTGAACACCCGATACCAGTTGGACCCCGGCCAGCCGCACGCCGCCAGCGCGATCGCCGCGACCAGCGCGACCTCCGGGCCGCTGAGCGCCCACCGCTCGCCGCCCAGCCGCAGCAGCGGGTTGACCGTGATCAGCCCCAGCACCACCGTGCCGAAAACCGCCACCGGCAGGAAGTTGCCGATGAGCATCGTCTGTTTGATCACCGCGTCGTTGAAGTACGTGACGCTCGCGATGAGCAGGCCCAGCAGCAGGCCAAGGATGACGGCTCGGATCGTCAAGGCGTGGACATGCTTCCGGGAGAGGACGGTTGCCCACCTGCTACAGCCGCAGCGTGGCCCCATGGTGTACCTGATCCGGCCCGCGAAAGCCAGAACCGGGAAGCCGGACACCCGATGCCGGCGGCTGCGGTTCTGGCTTCACGCCTCCAGCTTCCGGCTTCCCGCTCCCCACTTTTGACTTTTCGCTTGTGACTTGTGACTTTCATCCAATGTCCGATCACATCGCCCACCTCGCCGTCTGCGACGACACCACTCGCCTGGCCGCCCACCACCCGGCGGTACACGACGACCTCGTCGCCGTGCTCAACACTTATCGCGAGGACGCCCATTTGGGCGCGATCACCCGCCACGCGGACAAATGGTCCGCCGAGCTCATCGCCGGGGCCCGCGACGCCATCGCCGCCGGCGAATCAATCGACCCCAACGCCGGCCGCGGTGCCTACGACGGCGGCTACGCCCAGGGCCCGCTCGATCAACGCAAGCTCGCCTACGTCCTGGGCAGCCTCACCCACCGCGCCGCGGACCGCCTCACCAAACCCATCACCCACACCCTGCCCAAGTCCGAAGACGACCCGCCCCGCTACGGCTCCACCCAGCCGCCTAACGAATCCAAGATCCTCCAGGACATCTTCATCTTCAAAGAGGTCTACGCCAGCGGCGCGGCGGATCACCCGGGGTCGGTGCCCGGCCTGACCGAGCACGTCCTGACCGCCCTGACCGGCGAAGCCGAGGCCAACCTCGAACAGCTGTTCCGCATCCTGCTCCGCCGGGCCATGATCGCGATGCACACGATCAACCCGGATGACGACAACCCCAGCGAGTTCATTGGCAACCTGCTGACACGGATCCAGACGTTCCCCAAGAGCATGTACCAATACGCCGAGCTCGCCGCCGAGTACCCCGAAGACAAGGTGCAGAAGTACCTCGTCGACCAGCGCTTCTACAGCCGCGACGACCGCATCATCCAACTCGCCCGCGACCTCCAGCGCGGCAGCGCCCCCCCGGAAGGTGCCGTTGAACAAGCCCACCGCGAGACCGATCAACCCAGCTCCCGCTACGCCCGCGCCTTGGCCAAGGCGCTGGACTACCTCATCGCCGCCAGCGAGCTGTACCGCAAGCAGATCGACACCGACACCGCCCGCGACCGTTTCGACGTCGGCGTCCCAGAGCTGGCGATCAAGTATTGAAGCGGGTGCGACGATTGGTCGGGTGGCTTGCGCCCGCGGCTTCACCGAGTCGACGGCGGGAGCCGCAACGTAAACGCGGGGACGATAAGCGCCTTCGGTCCACGAGCCGCGGGTGCATACCCGCGGTCGCTCAAGCATGCGGCGGCGTCGGTGCTGCGGCACGGCCCACCGACCGCGGGTATTCACCCGCGGCTAGGGGAGGGAGAGTGCCGCGTTGGTAGGCGAAAGTTCCTGAATACCCGCCCACGCCTGAAGGCGTGGGCTTTTGCGGGCGGGGGTTACGGTGTGTCGATGGTGCAGGTGTCGCGATGGCGGGAGGTACCGGGGTATGTGGGGGCGCGCGGGGTGGATGTGGTGTTGGGGGTGGCGGGGCCGGGGGTGAGTCTGGCGGGGGCGCGGGGGTTTGCGACGCTATGGCACCGGGCGGATGAGAAGCGGCGACGGCGGGCGGAGGGGGCAATTGGGCGGTCGTTCCCGGGCATGCCCCCGGAAGCGGTGCAGCGGATGGCGCTCGAGTCGCGGCAACACTTGGCGCAGCTGGCGGCGGAGGTGTGTCTGACGCCGAGGCTGATCAACGACCGGCGGTGGCCGGACCGGGTGGAGCTTGACCGGTTGGGCGAGGGGATCGAGCTGATGGCCGGCGGGGGGCCGGTGATCCTGGTGACGGGTCACTTGGGCAACTGGGAGCTGCTGGGGTATTTCCTCGCGACGTTGGGGTTCCCGAGTGAGGTCTTGGCGCGGCCGCTGGACAACCGGCTGATCAACGACTGGCTGCTGGGGATTCGGCAGCGGCGGGGGCTGCGGATCCTGACCAAGTGGGACGCGTCGGAGCGGATGCAGCAGATCCTGGACCGGGGCGGGGCGCTGGGTTTCACGGCGGATCAGGACGCGGGGCAGAAAGGGGTGTTTGTGCCGTTTCTGGGGCGGCTGGCCAGTGCGTACAAGTCGATCGGGTTGTTGGCGTTGCACCACGGGTGTCCGGTGGTGTGCGGGTACGCGCATCGGGTGGCGGATGGGGGTCGTGAGGGGCGTGCCAAGCCGCAAGCGGCTTCGGGGGCGGGGCCGCGGTATCGGGTGGGCCTGACGGATGTGATCCGGCCCGGGGATTGGGCGGAGATGGAAGACCCGCTGTATTACGTCACGGCGCGGTACACGCGGGCGTTGGAAGCGGCGGTGCGGCTCAAGCCCGAGCAGTATTTGTGGACGTACCGGCGGTGGAAGAGCCGGCCGCGTCACGAGCGTCGGGGGCAGGCGATGCCGGGGGGGCTTCGGCGGCAGTTGCTGGGGCTGCCTTGGATGGATGAGGCTGGGGTGGAGGCGCTGGTGGAGGCGGGAAAGCGGGAGCCGTTGGACGCGGAGTGAGGGGGGCGGGCGGATGCCAGACGCTTCTCCGCCTGAGGCGGATCAGCGTCGGCTTGCAGGGGGGTGCAGTGCCACTGAAGTGGCACTGCCGGGGAGGGGCGGGGTCAGTGTTTGTGGAGGGTCATGCCGTGGAAGGTTCGGCCTTCGCGGCGGTACTTGCGTTCGAAGTTGGTCCCGGCGAGTTCGTTGGTCCCGGCGGCGTCGGGCGGCTCGTAGGGCAGGCGGGTGTACAGGTCGGCGACCTTGGCGGCGTGGTCCTGCATCCAGGCGAAGTAGTCGGCGTGGTCGGTGGCGATGCGGACATGGGCACCGGGCTCGAGCACGCGGTGCAGCTGGCGGAGGAACGGCTCGGCGACGAGGCGGCGTTTGTGGTGGCGGGCCTTAGGCCAGGGGTCGGGGAAGTAGATGTGGCACCGGGTGATGCAGGCCTCGGGCAGGTAGCTGCGGACCAGGGCGGCGGCATCGGTGTGCAGGACACGGACGTTGGGCAGGTCGTGCCGGCGGACCCGGTCGGCGGCGTATTTCCAGAACGGTCGGGCATACTCGACGCCGAGGTATCGGCGGTCGGGGTGCAGGGGGGCCTGCTGAACTAGGAAGGTGCCCTTGCCGGAGCCGATTTCGAGTTCGAGGGGGGGCGAGGGGGGCGAGGCAGGAGTTAGGGCATCCGGGGCCTCCCCACGCGTGAACGCGTGGGCTTTGGGGGACGCCGGGGTGAACCAGGAGTGGGGGTCGACGGGGGCGTCGTCGAGCGGGGGCAGGTCGTCGGCGGTGAGGCCGAAGTGGCCGGGGTCCAGCGGCTTGCCGCGGGAGGGGGAGCTGGGCATGGAGGGAGGGTAGGGGAGGCGTGGGTGGGGGTGAGGCTTGGGGTCTGATCCGACGCGGGGGGATACCAGACGCTTCGGCTGCGCCTCAGCGTCGGCTTTTCTGGAGCGCAGTGCCACTTCAGGCCACCTCTAACAATCCCCACTGCGGCGTGGTAACCGGGC
>CAZVBW010000062.1:22735-26624 GCA_964625505.1 uncultured Phycisphaeraceae bacterium | reverse complement strand
CCGGGCCGCATCCCCGCGAGCTGCTGCACGCGGATCGCCCGCCGCAGCTCGTAGTCACGCGTGGCCTTGAGCGTGGCCGCGACCACGGCCTCGGGCACGTCTTCGACCTTCTCCGTGGTCCGCACGCCAGGCCGCGAGGCCTTGATGCCCTTGACCACCTCCAGGCGGGCGATCATCGCCGCGTCGGCGTGTTCATATTCGACCATCCACCGCACCCAGCGCAGCACGCGGTTTTTGCGGGCGTTGATTGAGCTGCGGGCAAGGCCGCTATCGATCTGCAGCTGCTGCATCGCGCGGAGGTCAGACGGCCGCAGCTCGGCGACGGGCAGGCCCGCGACCGGCCGGGGCGAGCCGTCGGCCGCGGCCGCGATCGTCCGACGCAGATCCGCCAGGGCGTAGGCCATGTTGCTGGCCTCTGTGGTGCGATTCGTGTCGGTGCGCACGGGGTACTCGGCCTCGGCCCCGTGCCAGTCGCCCCAGCCGACCAGGTAGGCGTCGATGAAATCACCGACGGTCTGCGGCCGATGCTGCAGCGCGGAGAACAGATGTCGCGGGATGTAGGCGGGCACGTCAGTCAACTTCCCGGCCTCCCTGCCTGCGTTAGCACAGATGAGCGGGCCGGGATGACGTGACGCCTTCCATCCGCGGCAGCAAGCCGCGGACCCGGACCGAGACGAGAGCGGCCGGCGGGCGCACGCTGCGCCCGCCGGCTGTACGAGCCGCGCTGATCGCATATAAAGCGATCAGCCGCAGACCCGAGGTCACGTCTCGGAAAAGCGGTCAGGGTTGCCGGCGGCAGCGCACGCCACCGGCAACCCGCGGGGGAGGAACCATGCCACAGAAAAGCCGCGATGCCAGCCGTTTTTAGCTTGCTTCCGCTGCAGGTCATGTTATCATTTATGATATGCCCGACTGGATGATCCAATGGACCGATCACGCATGGGAGCAGGCCGAGGAAAGAGGCCTCGACCATGACCAGGTCACGCGGATCGTTTGCTATCCCGCCAGCCGCGGGGTGAGTCGCCGCAACGGCCTGCCCATCGCCTTCGGCCGCAACCACGAAGGCCGCGAGCTGGTCGTGGTCTACCGCAAGATCGACCGCCGCACCGCCCGCATCGTCACCGTGTTTGAAACCGGCCGCTGACTGCCAACCCCGGAAGCCCACCATGAACAGCCAACGCATCCAACTCGATCCCAAAGCCGCCGCCCGCGAGAAACGCATCGCCGACGAGGTCGAGGCCGACATGGACGATCTCAAAGCCCAGGCCCGCGAGGCGTTCGACAGGATGGACCGGATCGAGTCTGTCGTCGAAACCCTGATCGAGGCAAGGCGAGCCAGGGGCATGACCGCAGCCGACGTGGCGAGGGCCACCGGCATGTCGGCATCGAACATCAGCCGGCTCGAAGGTTCGATTGTTGATGGCCCCAACCCGACGCTGAACACCCTGCTGGCGTACGCCCAGGCCATCAATTGCGACATCCGCATCGCGGTCGTGGACCGCGAGAGCCAGGAGTCGATCACAAGCCAGGCGGAAGCCGCGTAGCTCACGCGTCGCCGCTCCCTTCGGCCTGGACCAGCTGGGGCAGGGGCTTGTCCGCGGCCTGCTCGAGGAGCATGTCGATCAGGCCGGCCGTAGCCCCGCCCCCGGAAGCGTCGACTTCGGAAGTCTTGGCTTTGCTCGGCCGAGACGGCTTGCTGCCGTTGACCTGGGCCTTGACCGGCTTGCCGTCAGGCAGCAACTCGACCAGGCTCAACCGTTTCTCGGCCTGACGGGTCAGAGCACCTTGAGCCGCCGACTTGCTCGCGTGGGTGCTGATCGTGTTGCCGTCGGCGTCTTCGAGCGCGAACTTGGCACGGCCGTTGTTTTTTGTTTTGCTTCCGAGGGTTCCGGGGGTTCCGGGGGCGGGGGCGGGGGCGAGAGCTTGGGGCATGGGATGTCACTCCGTGGGGTTGGGGGTTTCCGAGGTTGAGGGTTTAGAGGTTCGAGAGCGTTTGGCTGCACGGTGATCGCGCCACTCGGCGACGAGGTCGTAAACCAGGACGACGCCGGCGACGATGGCGATGACCAAGGGGATCCACAGGCCACTCATGCAGCACCGCCGATCGGCTGCGACAGGCGGGGAGCCGGCGGATCGATGATCGGCCCGAAGACGTACCGGCCGGTCTCGATCGACTGCGGGATCTCGCCGGCCGAGATGGCCATGCTTGCGGCCAGCTCGACACCCAGCCGCCAGCAGGCGCGTTCCAAGCCGTGGCGCAGCTTGGCCGCGGCCTGGCGGTTCGAGCGGAACAGCGGGTCGCGGTCGGGCTTGCCCGGCTCGGGCAGCCACCGCTGACCGATGGCGATGGTGAGCGAGAGCTGGGCGTCGGGCCTGAACGCGGTCGCCTCGATCAGCCAGGTCGCCGTGTGAGGCCCATCGGTGATCAGGTTGCGACGCAGCGCTTCGCGGAGCATGACCCGGCCGGTCAGGCCGGGCCCGCCGGGCGCGACCGCCGCCCGCAGCCGAGCGATGAAGTCAGGCAGGGTCTTGACCAGCTCGATCCTCATCGGCGTGCCTCCCGATCTTGAGCTATCAGCCAGCGGTAGATCGCAACCGCCGCAGCGAACTTTTCCGACCGCGACTTGGCCGCGTAGATGTCGTCCCGCAGGCCTGGCGGGAGCTGTCGCCAGCAGGGACGGCAGCAGATGTGATCACGCTGGCGGACATTGGAACAGCCCAGGCGACACGGCTTCATGACAGCGGCCCTCCGCCCGTTTCCGGGTCGGCCCCGGCCAGCTGCTGGTCGAGGTCAGCCAGGTACACGCTCATCTGGGCCGCGTCGGCGTCCAGGTCGTCAGCCAGGTCGTGGTCGGCCTGGTGCAGGCCGCTGGCCCGGATGATCGAGCCAGCCGCACGCAGACTTGCCGCGGCACCGTCGATCAGGCGGCGGGCCTCGATCATGGCCTCGACCCGCTGACCGTCGAGATCCCGCGCGGCCGGCCCACGCCCTTCCGGGGGCAGGATCGCCGCGACGAAGCGCCGCAGTGCGGCGGCTCGGCCCGGGTCCAGGTCGACCAGGTGTTCGCCCACGTCGTGCGGCAGCGCCAGCATCGCCTCGCGGGCCAGCGCGGCCTGCTGCTGGGGCGTGAGGTGCGACAGGGGGATCGAGCCGCTAGGCATCCTTCACCCCCGCCAGCTCCGCGTCGAGACGGTCCAGTGCCGCCGCCGCTTGATCGGGTTCCTGGGCAATCTCCCGCATGTTCGAGCCGGGGCCATCGGGCGCAGCCTCGGGCTTGACCGGGTGACCCTGCAGCAGCCGGATGTAGTACGCCGCCTGGATTCGGCTGAGGCAGCAGCACCGGAACGGGTTGTCGGTCCAGCGCGGCCGGCCGCCCTCGTAGTTGAGGCTGTAGTCGAAGCCGTCGAAGTACTGGCCCGCATCCGGACCGCTGGCACATCGCAAGACGTAGCGTCGTGGTTCGTTCACGAGGCACCGCCTTCCGCGTCGAGGCGATCGAGCTCGGCTAAGGCGTCGTCGACGCGCTGCTGATCGCCGGACTGATCCGCCGGACGCGATGCACGAGCTTGGCCCAACCGGTTCCGCCGGCGGATCCGCACCCGGTCCGAGAGCCGCTTGATGAAGACGCCCGGTCCCTTGCCCTGCTGCCGGCAGACGGCGAGCACGTCGCGGGCGATGGTCGCGGTCAGCTCGGAGCACCGCGGCAGGACCTGCAGCGGCTGGCCGAACACGTCGTTGTCCGCGAGCAGCGTCAGCACGTCCGGGTCGGGCTGTTCGGTGTTAGGGTCCGGCAGGAAGCCGAGCTTCGCCGCCCTCTGCGCGCTGTGAAAATCTTGAGCAGCAGCAGATAATTCTTTCTCTGCTGCTGCTGCTGCTATAGAGAGACCC
>CAZVBW010000062.1:10322-22576 GCA_964625505.1 uncultured Phycisphaeraceae bacterium | reverse complement strand
CGGCGCGTTCGCGCCGGGTTGGGCGGCGCGTTCGCGCCGCTGGATTCAGGCGGATCATCCGCCTGATCCCTAACAAAAACACCCGACGAGGGATCGTCGGGTGCTTCAGCCGGAAACGAGAACTGCCCTTGTGCGTCGCCCTGTGACAGTTGCTCGACCGAACCAAAAATGAGGAGGAAGCCCGGAAGGGAACCCGACGGCCGGATCAGCGGACAGCGGTCCATCCACTCGATGGCATCATAAGCGGCCCGCTCTCCGACCCCAAGAAGATTCGCGACCTCGGATCGTCCACCCGGATCGGCGACCAGCAGGCAGCCGCCCTGCCGAGGCACGCCGTGAGCCAGCAGGTGATCCGTCAGCAGGTAGATCGAGAGCTTGCGGGGGCGGTCCGCCTGGCGGTACCTGGCGAACCCTTCAAGCACCGTCTTGTAAACGCTCGCCGCATCGAGCCGCATCTGCACGTCCGCGCGGTAGTGAGGCGGGAGCTTGAGCAGCAGCTGCTGGACCTGATCCATCGCATCGACGCTGACGGTGTGCGTGTCCGGTGAGGCCGGTTGTTCCGGGTGTTCCGGGGGTGACGGGACTTCCGGGGGGGGATCACTCATCGATCATCCTTGACGGGGGGTGAGGGGATCGCCGGGCCGTCCGTGGCTCGGCGTGAAATGAAAAGCCCGACGGCCGCGTGAAGCGACCGGCAGGCTGGGGTGGAGAAAAGCATCCAGGCCGGCGGCCTCGAAACACCGACCAGGACGCGGGAACGGAAAAGCCAACCGCCGCGACGGGCCGCGGCGGTTGGTGCAGGTTGCCCGCCGATGACCTGTCCGCTAGGCAACGTTGCCGGCAAGAGAGGAATGACGGCGGGCAAGAAAAAACCCCGCCGGCCCTGCCACAAGCAGGGGCCGACGAGGATCCGGGGGCGGGTTGAAGATCGATGTGTGCCGACACGCTGCCGCTCCCGTGGGGCGACCCGTCGGAAGTCCGCGGGCCGCGAAGCCACACGCCGGGGGGCGAGCCTATCGGCTCGACCAGGTCAGGCATCGGACAGCCGCGGCCACGAGCCGCGATCGTGCGTGCCGGAAACCCGGCGGGCTGGGATGTCAGTCGGGGAGGTTGGTGGCCTCGGTTCCGACCTTTGACTGATCGGAGCTTCGCTCGGCGCGGCGGCGTTGTCAAGTCCCGCGCGCAAAAAAAACCGGGACCCGCGAGCTGCGGGTCCCGGCTGAAGTCGCCGCACCGGGTACCAGCCGGTGCGGCTCAATGTGGAGGCTGGACTTGGGCTTCGTCAAAGGTCGGGCAGAGATGCTGCCAAATCTGCCCAGTCCTGCCTCGATTGTATCGGCCACCCCTCACACGTCGAGGGGGGTTGTTTCAATTCATTGAAGTTTCATGCTGCCGATGCAGCGGCAGCCGGCGGGCTGGCCTCCTGTTGAGATTGATCGCAAGGCTTGGCCTGGTAGCCGCGGAACTTCACCACCCAGCCGACCAGGCGACGCCAGGCCGGGATCTTCACGACGTGGTCCGTGAGGCCACGCGAGATTGCTTCGCGGTTATGCGCGAGCAGGTGAACGATGACGTACGGATCGCCGTCGGCCTGCTCGATCCGCTTGCGTTGCTGATGAGTTTCGAGCAGCAGGTCCGCGTCGTCCGGGTCAGCCGGCCGAACCCGCTCCTCGAGCTGGGTATAGGCAGCGACCAGTTCTTGATGACGCAACGCCCGGCTGCGGGGATCGACCACCATGTTGAACAGCGCCGCCGCGGTCGCTAGCAGCAGCGACACTTTCAAAGCCAAGCCGCCGCGCGAAGCGTCGTCGATGACGGCGACAAAGGCGCTGGAGGTGCCCAGCAGGATGAGCCAGGTCAGCACCTGGCCGATCCGGTTGCACCAGGTCTCGCGCATGGCGTGGTAGCGTTGATCACGGCAGAGCGCAAACAGCTGGGCACGGTACGGTTCGATTTCGCGGGGGATGTTGTTCATCCTTCTTTCTTCGACCCGTTGCCCGCCCCACTTGGGGGCGGGTCGCTGCTGTAGGGGTTGGGTTTGCTGTCCGCAGTGCGCGTCTCACCGCCGCCATCGCTGGAGCCGGTGTTCTCTTTTTTGTCGCTTTCAGGCATGATTCGGGTCCTTCCTTTTTTGCCGTGCTTAAGACCCAAACCGTTTGGGCCGATCATTCCGTTAAAGCGGGTGAACGGGCTCGAACCGTCGACATTCAGCTTGGGAAGCTGAATGCCACCGCCCCGCCGAGCAGCGATGCCGGCGTTTTTTCACTTGTGACCGACCGATAACCCACTCCCTCCTGGACGCCCGCAACCCCGCGGGTGGGGGAGCACGAAAGCCGCCCCAGCATGAGCACAGCCAACGCAGGAATCGGATCGACGTTGGCCGTGGCTCTTGCCGGGGCGGTGAAGGCGAAGGCGCTGACCGCAGCCAAGGCCGAGCTGGCCAACGGCAGCACGCATCAGATCGATGAGGTCGTGCGGCTCAACGGCATCGTCAGCAAGGGCCTGCCAACGGATGGCTGCGAGACCACCACGCCGGCCACGGTGCAGATCCAGGACTCCGCCCTGATCGCCGAGCTGATGCGTCGTCTCGACGTCTCGGCTGACGAGCTGAAGAAGGCGCTGCGTGCGGCCTTCCGCCGCGTCAAGGAGCAGGGCGATCTGCGGCAGCTGGGCCAGGGGAGCGACGACGAAGCACTACGCGACGTGATAGCGGCGGAGGCCGACCGACTGGCAGCCCGCTTGCCGGCGTTGCCCAAGTCGATCCCTGGCCGAGCGGCCACGGTCACCAGCCAGATCACGGTCACCCCGATCGAGGACAAACAATGCTTGACGTTATGCAAACGCGCGGCCTAAGCGGCGCACTCGCTCTGGCCGGCATCATCGGCGGGATGCTGATCGTGCTGATGTTCGGCGGCTGCGACACCAGCCCCAATCAACGCCTGGCGTTCGCCCAGGAGGCGGCCGGCCGAGCGGCGGAGATCTCCGCCGAAGCCGACGAACGCATCCCGCAGCTGCAGAGCTTCATCGCCGCGGCCAAGGACCAGCTCGAGCACGCGAGCGGCGACCTGGCCGAGACTTTGCAAGAAGTCATCGACGAAGCCGAGCCGAAGCTGGCCGCGGCGATCAAGAAGAAGGCCGAGGCCGACGCCGCCCTGAAACAGTGGCGTGACGAGCTGCAGGCGATCCGCGATGGGACCGCCGAGGGAAACGCGACCTGGGCGGACGAGCTCGGAGCGGCCGGCGCGGGAGCGAAGGCCGTCAGCCCGTTGCTACCGGCCCCGTGGGGTTTGATCCTTTCGATTGGCGGTGGCCTGGCGACGGTGATCGCTGGCGTGTTCGCGCGACGCAAAGCCGTCGAGGTCAAGGGCGTGATCGGCAAGACGCAGGAAGTCGTGAACAGCGTCACGAAGATGATGGGCAATATTCCACCGCCGTACAGGGGCGTGGCAAAGCAGACGCTCAAGGAGCACCAGTCACCGAAGACGCGGGAGCTGGTCGATCAGCTTCGGGCGGCGTGATGGATACGCAAGTCCTGGGACCTGAAACGCTGCTGCCGATTGCAGTGGTCGTACCGGTTCTAGGGCTGACCTGGCGGCTGGCGACGCGGGTCGCCAGACAGGACGCGAAGCTCGACGCCGCGGCCACGGCCGGCGAAGCGAACACCGAGCGGATCCTCGAAGCCGAAGCCCGCGGCCGATCGAACAGCGAACGTATCGAGCGACTCGAACAGAGCCGGGCACGAGGGAGGCGAGCGGACGATGCCTAAGCGGCCACGCACCTACCAGCTCGCCGCGGCGACCCAGCGAAAGCCGAGGCCCGACCGACGAGCCAGCTCGTCAGCACGAGGCTACGACGCGGCCTGGCAGAAGGTCCGCCGAGCATTCCTCGCCGAGCATCCGCTGTGCGAGCGATGCACGGCCGCCAGCCGGACCGCCGCGGCGACGCAGGTTCACCACCGCCAGACGATCGCGGATCGCCCGGATCTTCGCTTGAACTGGTCGAACCTCGAAGCATTGTGCGAGCCGTGCCACATCGAGCACCACCGCGACAAGTCATAGGGAGGGGGGGTCGAAATGTTCAAACCCCATCAGCCCTAGACCCAACAGGATAACTCGATTTTTGCGCCCGCGAAATTAACTAGGGGGGGGTCAGAGAAAGCCGACACATGAATCAATCGCCCGCCGAACTGCAGATTACCTACCGGCCGACCGCCGAGCTTCAGCCCTACGCCCGCAACGCCCGGACCCACGACAAGAAACAGATCGATGACCTCGCCCGCAACATCCAGACGTTCGGCTTCGTCGTGCCGATCCTGATCGATGAAGATGACCAGGTCATCGCCGGCCACGGCCGGCTCGCCGCGGCCAAGCAGATCGGCATGGACCAGGTCCCGACGATCGAGCTGAACCACCTGACCGACGAGCAGCAGCGGGCCTACGTACTGGCCGACAACAAACTGACCGAACGGGGCGGATGGGATCGCGAGCTGCTCGGCGGCGAGCTGAACGAGCTGCGGGACGCGGGCATCGACCTGGCCCTGACCGGCTTTGAGCAGGGCGAGCTGGACGAGCTGCTCGAAGCGTTCGACCCCGACCCGCCCGAGCCGGCGGCGACGCCAAGCAAGAAACAACCGATCAGCCGCCGCGGCGATTTCTGGCTTCTGGGCGATCACGTCGTGATGTGCGGCGACAGCACGAACGCCGACGATGTCGCGAGGCTGATGAAAGACGGTAAGGCCGACCTGGTCATCACCGACCCGCCCTACGGCGTGAGCTATGAAGGCCGCACCGCGGACAAGCTGACCATTCAGGCCGACGACCAGGACGGCGATGATCTGCTGAAGCTGCTCGTGCCAGCGATGAAGTTGGCGGCGAAGCACGCCAAGGATGAAGCCGGCTTTTACGTCTGGCATTCACCGATGACCCGCCGCGACTTTGAACATGCGATCGACGCGGCGGGCCTGGTCGAGCGGATGAACATCGTATGGATCAAATCGCAGATCACCATGGGCTGGAGCGACTACCAGAACCAGATCGAGCCGTGCTTCTACTGCGGCAAGGCCGGCCACCGGCCCAGGTGGTACGGCGACCGCAGCCAATCGAATCTCTGGCGGATCACCGGCGTCGATGCCGATGGCACACGCTCGATCGAGATCGCCAGCGGCGTGAGAGTCAGCGACGGCCAGGGCCGCGAAATCTTCGTGCAGGCCAAGGCCCCGAAGTCCCGCCGGAAATCGACGCGGCTGATCCGCCTGGCCGAGGGCGAGGATCTGCAGCTCGTCGGCCCGGCCGACACGACCGACGCCTGGCAGGTCGATCGACCGATGGCCAACCGCGACCACCCGACATCGAAGCCGACCGAGCTGGCCACGATCGCGATCCACAATTCGAGCCAGGAAGGCGACACGGTCCTGGACCTCTTCGGCGGGGCCGGCTTCGTGCTGCTCGGTGCCCACCGCACCGGCCGCAAGGCCCGGCTGATGGAGCTGGACCCGGTCTACGTCGATGTGATTGTCCGCCGCTGGATCGAGGCCACCGACGGCGACGCGGTGCGTCTGTCCGACGGCGTGAGCTTCAGCGAGTTGGAGGCAGAATGAGAGGGAGGAAGCCGAAGCCGACAGCCGTGAAAGACTTCGAGGGCAACCCCGGCAAGCGCAAGACTTCCGGGGCGAAGGAAGCCAAGCCCAAGAATACGAAGCCGACCTGTCCGCAGCACGTCCAGGGCGAGGCCCGGCGGGAGTGGAACCGCATCGCCAAGGACCTGCACGCCGCCGGCCTGCTCACGAAGATCGACAAGGCCGCGCTGGCCACCTACTGCGTGGCGTGGGGCCGATGGGTCGATGCCGAGAACCAGCTCAGGAAACACGGCCCGATCGTTAAGGCCCGGACCGGCTTCCCGATCCAAAACCCGTGGTGCGCGATCGCGAACAAAGCGATGCAGCAGATGCAGAAGGCGATGACCGAGCTGGGCATGACACCGAGCAGCCGGACACGGATCCACGTCGAGACGCCAGACAGTGAAGATGCCCTGGACAGCTTCCTCAAACTCACCGGATGAGCAACGCGACCGCCGAGCATTGGATCCGCACCGAGAGCGACCGCCAGGCCGTCGCCGACGGCTGCGTGATGGATGAGTCGGCCGGGCAGCGTGTGATCGCCTTCATCGAAACCTTCTGCAAGATCGCCGACCCGCGCAAGCCGGCGGCGGGGATGCCGCTGGTCCTGGAAGCATGGCAGCGCGACATGATCGTGCAGCTGTTCGGCTGGATGCGGGCCGACGGCACGCGACGCTTCCGCTTCGCGTGGATCGAGATTGCCAAGAAGAACGGCAAGTCGACGCTCGCCGCGGCGTTGATCCTCTACCTGCTGGTCGCCGACGGCGAGGCCGACGCGGAGCTTTACGGCGTGGCCACCACACGCGAGCAGGCGGGCATCATCTTCCGCGAGGCCTCGAAGATGCTGGACCGCTCGCCGCAGCTGCAGCGCGTGGTCGAGGCCCGGCCGCACGTCAAGCGGCTGCTGTTCGAGCGGGCACACGGCTTCTACGCGGTCCTGCCGAACAAGCCCTCGGCCGTCGACGGCATCAACGCGCACGCCATCGTCTTCGACGAAATCCACCGCCAGGCGAACCGCGAGCTGTACGACGCGCTGGCCTACGCCGGTGCCGCGCGGCGTCAGCCGCTGCAGCTGATCCTGACCACCGCCGGCGACGACCGCGAGTCCATCGGCTACGAGCTGCACGAGCGGGCCGAGGGGATCCTGCAGGGCAGCATCGTCGATACCGAGACCTACGCCTTCATCGCCGCGGCCGCGGCCGACGCCGACGCCGGCGACCCCGACGCTTGGGCAGACGCAAACCCGAATCTGGGCGTGACGATCGACGCCGCGGACCTGGCCACCGAGTACGAGCGGGCCAAGGATTCGCCGGCCCGGATGCAGAACTTCCGCCGGCTGCGGTTGAACCAGTGGGTCAGCCAGGTCAGCCGGTGGCTGGACTATGACCGCTGGATGGCCTGCCCCGAGCGGCCACCGGCCGAGCAGCTGCTGGGCCGCGAAGCCTACGGCGGGCTGGACCTCTCGACGTCCATCGACCTGTCGGCGTTTGTGATCCAGATGCCGAGCATCGACCCGACCGACGGCCGGCGGATGCACGACGTGCAGGCGTGGTTCTGGCTGCCCGAGGACAACATCGAGGAACTCGAAAGGCTCGCCGGCGTGCCCTACCGCGAGTGGGCCAGGCAGGGGCTGATCGAGCTGACGCCCGGCGACGTGATCGACTACAGCTACATCCGCAAACGCATCACCGAGGTGGCCGACCAGTACGAGCTGAAAGAGATCGCCTACGACCCCAGCGGCGCGACGCAGCTCGCCGTCGAGCTGGGCGAGCAGGGCCTGCCGATGTTCCAGTTCTGGCAGCGGCCGACCATGATGAACCCGGTCCTGCGTTACCTCGAGTCCGCGGTGATGGACCGCCGGCTGCGCCACGGCAGCCACCCGATCCTGAACTGGATGGCCGGCAACGTCGAGGTGATCGAGAACAGCGACGGGCTGCTCAAGCCCACGAAGCCGCGCAACAGCGGCCGGAAGATCGACGGCATCGCCGCGTTGGCGATGGCCATGGGCACGCACTGCAAGCAAGCCAAGGAAGACAAAGACGCGGCCTACGAAGAGTCGCCGCTGATCACGTTTTAACCCGGAGCACACGATGGGACTCATGCAACTTTTCAAACGGAACAACCCCGAACCCGACAACCTCGAGCGCCGCGGCCTGCTCGACGACGGCGACATCTTCAGCGGGCTGGCCATGATCAGTGAGTACGGCCAGGCCGCCGGTGTCACCGTCACGCCCGACACCGCGATCACCGCCTCGGCCGTGCTGGCCTGCGTCGGCCGGATCAGCCGCGACATCGCGACGCTTCCGGTCCACGTGCTGGATCGAGAGAGCGGCAAGCGCGTCGGCGATCACCCGGTCGCCCAGCTGCTGCGCAGCCCCAACGAATATCAGACGCCGGTCGCCTTCTGGACCGCGTACATCATGAACACGCTGCTCTGGGGCAACGGCTATGCCGCGATCGAGCGGGCCGGCAGCATCCCGACCGCGATCCTGCCGATGCTCGCCAGGGACACCCGGCCGGGCCGACGCGACGGCCAGCTCTTCTACGCGACGGACCTGGTCACGGGCAGCGTGATGCGGCCCGACCAGGTCCTGCACACGCCCTACCTTGCCCTCGACGGCATCGCCGGCCGTGGCCCAATCCAGCTCGCCACGCAGACGGTGGGCATGAGCATCGCCCTGGCCGACTTCGCCGCCCGCTACTTCAGCCAGGGCAGCCACCTCGACGCCAACGCCTTCGAGCTGCCGCCGATGAAGGGCGAGGCCTTGACCGAGCTGCGGCGTCAGCTGAAAGAGCAGTTCAGCGGCCCGGCCAACCAGCATCAACGCCTGGCACTGCCCGGCCTGAAGGTCCACCGCCTGCACTACTCGATGCGGGACAACCAGGCGACCGAGTCGCGGCAGTTCCAGCTCCGCGAAGTCGCCCGCATCTTCGCCATGCCCGTCGGGATCATCGACCCGGTGGAGTCCACCTACGGCAACCTCGAAAACCAATACCGCGACTACGCCCAGGCCTGCCTCCGCCCCCACGTGGTCGCCATCGAGCAGGAGGTCAGCCGCAAGCTGTTCAGCGAGGCCGAGCAGAGCCGTTACACAATCCGTTTCAACCTCGACGCCGTCGTGCGGTCCAGCCTGGCCGACCGGATGGAGGCCGACGCCAAGGGCGTCCAGGCCGGGATCCTCACCGCCAACGAAGCGCGGGCACACCACGACCTGCCGCCGATCGACGGCGGCGACACCTTGATGTCGCCGCTGAACATGGCCCCGGCCGACGGCCGCAAGCCCAACAATCAACGCTCCGCCCCACCCCCGGCCCCGGAAGTAAGAACCCCGCAAGCCGACCGCCCGGCCGACCCCGAACAACGCGATGACCGCGTGCAGATCCTGATCGAGTCCATCGCCTCTGGCATCGCCATCAAGGAAGCCAACGCCGCCACCCGAGCCGCGAAGAAGCCGGAAGAGTTCCGGGGATGGGCCAGTGAGTTTTTCGGGCAGGGCCACGTCGACCACCTGGTGGAACGGCTGCCGATCGTGAGCGCAGACCAGGCCACCGCCCTGGCCGCCGAGGCCCGCGACCAGCTGCTGGCCGCCCAGGAAGCCGGCACATTGGACGAGCTGCTCGAAAGTTGGCCCGCGAATCGACCGAAGAACATCAGTATGCAGGCCGCCGCCTAACCCCCCCCGGCCCCCGGAAGTGAACGCGATGCAACCCATACGTCCGCGATAATGGAACAACGCTCGGTCCAGCTCGAAGTCCGCGCCATCAGCGCAGATCACCCGCGACGCCTCAAGGGCGTGGCGGTCGTATATAACGCCGAGGCTGACTTCGGCGACTTTGTCGAGCGGATCAAGCCCGGAGCGCTGGCACGCAGCCTCGGCGAGAAGCGCGACATCAAGGCCCGCTTCGAGCACAGCAACCTGCTGGCCTCGCGAAGCAACGACACGCTGAAGCTCACCGATCAATCGGACGGCCTGCACGTCGAGATCGACGTGGCCGAGACCCGAGCCGGCGACGACGCCCTGGCCCTGGTCAAACGCAAGGACATCCAGGGCATGAGCTTCGGCTTCGTCGTCCGTGAACAGCGGTTCAACCGAGAGAACGGCAAGCTCTACCGAGACATCAGCGACCTCGATTTATACGAGGTCACCATCACCGAACGCCCCGCCTACGGGGACACCAGCATTGCGACGCGGTCCGTTGACCCCGCCGCGATCGCCCAGGCCAAGCAGCTGCTGGCCGGCTCGCCATCCCTGGCCGAGCGGAAGATGCAGCTACGCAAGCTTCAGGCGGCCGCCTGACACAGGCCGCCGCAGACAACCGACCCATCACGCAGCCCACGGGGCCGTCGCCGACCAGCAGCGTGAACCGAGCCACCCGCAACGTGCGGGCGGCAAACGTTCACCACCCTGATCGAAAGACACCCCATGCCCACCCCCGCCCCCGGAAATGACAACGACAAGTCCAAGACCCCAGACAGCTGGGTTTCCCGCAAGAAGCAAGCCGAAGAGCGCACGCAGGTCCTGCACGACATGCAGACCATGCTGACCAAGGCCGACGAAGAAAAGCGATCCCTCAACGATGAGGAATCCGGCAAGTTCGACGAGCTGAACACGCGGGCCGAGGATCTCGGCCGCTCGATCGAGCGGTACGACAAGCTGATCGCCCTCAACGGCGAACAGCGCAGCCAGCCGCAGCCCGGCCAAGCGTCGCAGCGTCCGGGCCGTGAGGACCTGGACCTGGACAAAGAGCAGCGCGATGAAAAGGTCGAGATGGAGAAGCGGTCGTTCGACCAGTTCCTCCGCGGCGGCCTGCCCGCCGTTGAAGAAACCCGTGCCCTGACCACGTCCGGCCAGGGCGTCGTGGGCACGCGGCCGTTCAGCTCGTCGTTCTTCGACGCGATGAAGAGCTACGCCGGCGTCCGCCAGGCCGGGGCCGAGATTATCCGCACCACGCACGGCAATGAGATGACCGTGCCCACCGGCGACGACACCTCCAACACCGGCCGGCTGGTCGGCGAGGCCGTGACCAACGCGAACGAAACCAACCCGACGCTGGGCAACGTGACCCTCAAGGCCATGAAGTTCAGCTCGGACTGGATCAAAGTCAGCCACGAGCTGCTCCAGGACGCCGATTACGATGTCGAGGGCTACATCCGCCGCAAGGCGGCACAGCGCATCGGCCGAGCGTTCAACGTCTACAGCACGACCGGCACCGGCACCGCGCAGCCCCAGGGCGTGGCCATCGCTGCCAGCGTTGGGGTAACCGCGATATTCAACAACGCCATCACCTACGACGAGCTGCTCGACCTGATCCACAGCGTCGATGCGGCCTACCGCATGGAGCCGGGCTTCGGGCTGATGATGCACGACACCACGCTCGCGGCGATCCGAAAGCTCAAGGACGGCGGCGGCAGCTACATCTGGTCCGCCGGTGCCGCCGGTGCCCCGAATGAAATCCTCGGCTACCGATACACCGTGAACAACGAAATGGGCCAACTGACGGACGGCTCCAGAGTGGTTCTCGCTGGCGACTTCGGCCGCTACATCGTCCGAGACGTGACCACGCCGGTGATCATCCGGGCGGTCGAAAAGTTTGCCGACGACGGCCTGGTCGGTTTCAAGATCGACTCGCGCCACGACGGCCGCATCGCCGATCTGTCGGCGTTCAAAATCCTGAAAACCTCCGGCTAATCAGTTCCTCGAACGCCTGCCGGCCCCCGAAAGGGCCGGCGGTTCTTCTCATATCTCACCACCCCGGAGCCGCTATGAAAATCCGCATCCTCATCTGCCAGGCCGGCGTCGGCTTCGTCCGCAACACCGGCGACATCATCGACCTCAAAGACGACGAGGCCACGCGCCTCATCGAAGCCGGCTACGCCGAGCCGGTCAAAGCCGCCAAGGCCAAGAAGGAAAAGGCCACGAAGCAAACCGAGAACGAAACCTCCACCGACCCCGAATGAGCCGCAGCGTCACCACCATCACCCCGCCGGCCGAGCTGCCCGTCACCGTCGCGGAGCTGAAGGATCACCTGCGCCTGGCTGGCGACGACGGCAGCCACGATGCGATGCTGGCCCAGCACATCGAGGCGGCCGTGCAGCTGCTCGAGCACGAGACCAATACCGCGATGGTCACCCGCACGCTGCGGCTGACCCTCGATGAGTTCCCGCCGGTCATTCACCTGCTGCGGCCGCCAGCCGCAGTCATCGTCGCGATCCGGTACATCGACGACAACGGTCAGCAGCAAACCCTGCCTCCGGAAGACTACCACGCCAACTTAGATCGCCTGGTGGGCCGCGTGTCGCCCGCCTACGGCAAATGCTGGCCCACGACCCGCCGACAGCTCGGAGCCGTCAGCGTCGAGTTCCAGGCCGGTTACGGCGTGGCGGCCGACGTGCCGCACGACCTCAAGGCCGCAGTGAAACTGCTGGCCGCCCACTACTACGACCTGCCGGCCGCAGCGACGAGCCTGAACCTCAACGAAGCCCCCTACGCGGTCGGCGCGATCATCGCCCAAAACCGCACGATGGAGATCGGCTCGTGAAGTTCGCACCCCGCCACGCCTGCCGGCTCGAACGCAACACGCCGACGATCAACGCCTACGGCGAGCAGGTCCCGGACTGGGGCCTGGTCGCCGAGGTCTA
>CAZVBW010000062.1:0-10312 GCA_964625505.1 uncultured Phycisphaeraceae bacterium | reverse complement strand
GACCCGGTCCACGCCCCGCTCGGGCTCCGCCCGGCCGAGGTCTACGCCGACCTCTCGCAGGTAAGCGGCACCGAGCGGGCCAGGGCGCAGCAGATCCACGCCGAGGCGACCTGGCGGGCCTACATCCGCTACGCACCGGGTCTGACGATCCACACCGCTGATCGGCTGGTTTACGGCGACCGCAGCTTTGAGATTGTGGCCGTCATCGACCAGCACGAGCACCACCGGATCATCAAGCTCGAGCTGAAAGAGCAGGTGCCGGCATGAGCGCACCGAACATGACCATCAAGGGCCTGGACGACATGATCGATAGCCTCGATCACCTGGAATCCAGAGGTGCCGCTCGAGCCGCCCGCCGCGGCATTAACGCCGGGGCGCAGGTCGCCGTCAAAGCGATCCGCGAAGCCGCACCACGCGACACCGGCCGGCTCGCCAAGAGCATCGGCAAGAAGGTCGACCGCACGAAGGACCGCAAGAGCTACTACGCCAGGATCGGCCCCCGGAAGGGGACCGAGGCAGCGCGGTACGCGCACCTCGCGCACAACGGCTTCATCGCCGCCGACGGCTCGTACGTGCCCGGCACGCCCTTCATCGAGCAGCCGCTGGAAACCGAAGACGGCCGGATCAAGAAAGCCATGGCCGACAAGCTCGGCCAGGCCATCATCCAGGAGGCCCAGAAAGCCGCGGGGGGCCGAAGATGATCAAGGCCATCCGCCACAAGCTGATCAACGATCCCGCGGTGACCGCCATCATCGGCGATGCCGTGTTCGACCTGGTCGTGCCACAGGACCAGCCGCTGCCGGCGGTGATCTACCAGGCCACCGGCGGCAGCGACGACCTGACCCAGGACGGCCCCGACGGCTTCTACCTGCAGCAGCTGCGGCTGACCTGCCTGGCCGACGGCCGGCAGGCCGTCGAGCAGCTCACCGACAAGGTGATCCACGCGATCAACGGCAAACGCTGGACCGCCGAAGGCGAGCAGGTCCACCTGGCCACCGTCGAGAGCATCGACGACTTGCCCTACCAGAACCAACCCGGCCGCGACCATCGCGTCCGCGGCAAACAGCTGACCGTGCGCGTCGCATGGTCCACCCCCGCCCCCGGAAACCCCTGAAACCTTTAACGGAGAACCCACCATGCCATCAGAAGCAACCCCCGGCTACGGAGCCTCGATCAAGTACACCGACATCATCGCCGGCGGCGACTACAGCGGCGCAAGCTACACGTCCCTCGCCCAGGTGATGGACGTGCCGCTGCCCGAGCTGGACATCGACGAGGTCGAGATCAGCAACCAGGACAGCCCGATCGGGGCCTCGGGCCGACCGGTCAGCGAGTTCATGCCGACCTGGGCGAACCCCGGCGAGATCGAGCTGGAGCTGCTCTACACCAAGGACGCGTTCAACACGCTCAACGGCCTGAACGGCGTCACCAAGCACTGGGAGGTCGAGCTGGCCGACGGATCCACCGCCGAGTTCGATGGCTGGATCAAAAAGCCGAGCGTGACCAGCGAGCTCAAAGGCAAGGTCAACGCCAAGACCAGCATCCGAGCCACCGGCGAAGTCGCCTTCACCCCGGCCGCCTAACCCCCACCCCCCGGAAGTGCCGGAAGCCCGGACCCCGGACCCCATAGGAAACCACCCATGTCACTACTGACCGCCGAAGCGATCCTCGCCGCCGATGACCTGCAAACTGAAACCGTCGATGTCCCGGAATGGGGCGGCACCGTCGCGGTCCGCGTCATGACCGGCGACGAGCGTCAGAGCTTCGAGGAAGCGATGCTCGCCGCCGATGACGACGGCCGCAATGTCATGCCACAGTTCCGATCGCGGCTCGCCGCCCTGACCCTGGTCGACGACAAAGGGAAGCGGCTGTTCAGCGATGAGCAAGTCGGGAAGCTCGGGGCCAAGTCGGCCGCCGCGTTGGATCGCGTCGTCGACGTGGCCAGCCGGCTCAACCGGCTGACCGCCCAGGACGTGCAGGACCTCGCGGGAAACTCCGACGCCGGCCCCGACGCCGGCAGCTCTTCGAGCTAGCCCTGCTGCTGGGCGTCGCCCACCCCGACCATCTGCTGCGGCAACTGACCAGCCAGCAGGTCGCCGAGTGGCAGGCGTTCCTCAGCCTCGAACCCCGCGGCGACGTGCGCGACGACATCCGCATGGCCCGGCTCTGCCAGGCGGTGATGGCCGGAGCCGGAGCCAAGGACGCCCGCATGGACCACTGGCTGCTGGACTTTAACGAACCGCCCCCGCCGCCGACCCCGGAAGTGGTTCAAGACAAGCTGAAAAGCCTCTTCGGGCAACTCGCAAACAGAAAGAAATCCTGACCCATGGCCACCATCGCCCGCCTGCAAGCCCTGCTGACGCTGAACAACCGCGGCTACGTCGCGGGGATGCAGCGCAGCCGCGGCCACGCCCGCGGCTTCGGCCGGGACAGCCGCAACGCCGGCAGGGATGTCCAGGCGATGAGCCGCGTCGCCGTGGCCTCGGCCAAGCGGATTGCCATCGGCTTCGGTGCCCTGGTCGGCATCGGCGGAACCGCCGCGGGCTTCGGCCTTGGCCTCAAACTCGCCGCCGACGCGGAGCAGGCCGAGGCGGCGTTCAGCACGCTGCTGCGGAGCCGCGACGCGGCCCGCAACCTGCTGCGGGACCTCGACGGCTTCGCCGCGGCCACGCCGTTCCAGCTGCCCGAGCTGCGCAACGCCGCCCGGTCGCTGGTCGCGTTCGGCGTTACCCAGGATCGGGTACTGCCGACACTCCGCAACATCGGCGACGTGGCCGCCGGCACGAACCAGCGCATCGGCGAGATCGCGGAGATTTACGGCAAGGCTCGCGTCCAGGGCCGGCTGTTCATGGAAGACATCAATCAGCTGACCGGCCGGGGCATCCCGATCATCACGCTGCTGGCCCGCCAGTTCGGCGTCGCCGAGTCCGAGGTCCGCGGCCTGGTCACCCAGGGCCACGTCGGTTTCCCGCAGATCGAGCAGGCCTTCGCCGCCATGACCGCCAAGGGGGGCCAGTTCAACGGGATGATGAGCAAGCAGAGCCAGACCGCCGCCGGCCTGGTCAGCACGCTCCGCGACAACCTCGGCCAGGAGCTGAAGGCGTGGGGCGAAGGCATCATGCAGGGCCTGCAGGTCCGCCGGCGGATCGGCCAGACCATCGAGGCGATTCAACGCTACGGACCGGCCGTCCGTGGTGCCGCCGCCGACGCGAAGGCATGGACCATCGAGAACGCGAGCACCGCGAAGAACCTCGCCTACCTGACCGCCGGCATCTACGCCACGGCCAAGGCGCTGCCTGTCCTGAAGACGACGACGCTGGCCACCGCCGCGGCGATGCGGACGTACGCCGCGGGCATCAGCCTGGTCAACGTCGCCTCGGGCCTGTACCTGGCCCGGCACAAGCCGCTGATGGCCGCGATGCTGCTGACCAAAAAGGGCATGATCGGCATCAAGGCCGCCATCTTCAGCAGCACCGCGGCCTTCGGCCTGGCCGCCGTCGCGATCGGCGGCATCACCGCCGCCTTCGTCAAGTCGCGCATCGAAGGGACCAGCTACAGCGACGCGACGCTCGACATCGTCGACAGCCTTCGCCGGCTGATCGGCATGAGTGAGCGGGCCGCCCTGACCGTGCAGCGGGCCAACGCCGCCTACAGCAACAGCGGCAAGAAGCTCGAAGAAGCCCAGGCCGCCCTCCGCAACGCCGACGGGGCCGAGGCCGCGATCGAGGCCCAGCGGCAGATCAACCGTGTCCTGCGTGAACGCATCGACAACCTGGAAGCCCTGGACGCCGCCGAGACGCGGCTGACCGGCAACGCCACGCGCTCCAGCACGATCATCGGCCGGTTCCAGGATGACCTCACGCAGGGCGAGGCCAGGCTGCGGCAGATGCGCGAGCAGCACGAAGCCGCACGCCGGCAGGCAACCCAGCAGCAGGCCGCGGCCACCGCGAGCCAGGAGCAGACAAACCGGATCCGCGACGTGGTCCAGCAGCTGCAGGACGAGGCCCGGACGCTCGGGTTCAGCGAGGCCCAGCTGCGCAGGTACCGCCTGCAGCAGCTAGGCGCGACCGAGGCCACCATCGCCCACGCTCAGGCCATCGCCGAGCAGGTCCAAGCCTTCCGGGGTCTGGCCGACATCGCGGACCCGCTCGAACGCTTCGACGCGATCATCCTCAACCTCAACCGCCGGCTGTTGGAGATTGGCAACGCCAGCCCGATCAGCGTCGACCAGTACAGTGCGATGTTGAGCCAGGCACGCGAGCAGCTCATGCAGTCCCTGGCCGGCGATGACGCGGCCGACCCCGTCGCCGCCTTCGACCGCCAGACCCGCCGCCTCCGCGAGCTGATGCGAGCGGGCACGCTCGATGCGGCACAATACGCCGCCGCCATCGCCGGCAGCCAGCAGCAACTGCGGGACGCCCTGAACCTCGACGACGCCGGCGATGACCTGGAGCGGACCCGTGATCGACTGGACCAGCTCAACGCCGCGGCCGAGCGCGGCATCATCGACCGCGGCACCTACGACCGCCTGAAAGAGCAGGCCCGGCAGAGCCTGCTCGGCAGCCTCGGCATCACCGAGATCAAGTCGCCCCTTGAGCAGTACGAGAACCGCCTGTCGACGTTGAGCGATGCGCTGGACATCGGGGCGATCAGCTGGGGCCAGTACCGCCGCCAGGTCCGGGCCGCCCGGCGTGAGCTGGAACAGGTCGGCGGCCGCGAACGCTTCACGCTGACGACGTCGGCGGCTGATGTTCAGCTGGCCCGGCTCGACGCTCGAGCCGAAGCCCAGGCCCAGCGCGGCGGCGGCCTGGACAACCGCCTGGGCCGGCTGCCCGAACTGGCCGAGCAGGACCTGGAACAGAGCCGGCAGACCGTCGCCACCCTCCGCCGTATCGAGCAGATCCAGCAGCGGCCGATCGTGGAGGTGGACCTGGCATGAGCGTGACCCGCGTCCACAAGCACAGCAGCAGGGCACGCCGCACGAAGGACGGCCCGGAGCTGACCGAGACCTGGCTGGTGATCTGCGACGACCTGACCGACGGGGCCGAGGTCGCCCTGTCGGCCGACGACGGGACGAAGGCGGTCCCGAGCTACGGCGACACCCGCACGGTGCTGGGCAAAACGATCAAGGCCCGCGACATCACCGCCGACCCGCGCGACTCCAAGGCCGGGCCGGTCGTGTTCAACGTGCAGGTGATCTTCCGCGAGGATGCCAGCAGCAGCGAAACCGACAGCGACATCGAAAACCCGCTGCTGCGGCCGAGCAAGTACAGCTATCCCGACGACCCGGTCGACGAGCAGTTCGCCGTCGACGTCGACGGCCTGCCGATCACCAACTCCGCCGGCGTCCCCCCGGAAAACCTGCCGACCCGCCGGGCCGGCGACGGCCGGATCCGCATCCGCCGCAACGTTTCGAGCTTCGACGACGTCGGTGCCCACACCTTCCGGCGAAAGATCAACAACGGAATCGAGACCATCGACGGCAACAGCTACGGCGCAAGGACGCTGCTGATTCAAAGCTGGACCGCCGACGGGCCGTTCATCGAGAACGGCTTCACCTTCTACACCGAGCAGATCGACATCGCCAAGAACGCCGACCAGTGGGACCTGGTCTACGCCGACCAGGGACGCAGCGAGCTCGACGACAACGGCAACCGCGTGGCCATCCTCGACGGCGACGGAAACGAAGTCGCCGACGACTGGCCGCTCGATGGGGCTGGGGCCGCCCTGGCCAACGCCACCGACGCGGCGACCTCGATCACCCGCAAGCCGTACCAGGCGGTCAACTTCCCGAGTTTTTAATCATGCCAGGCCTGACCCCCAAAGCGATCAACCGCGTGAAGCGCTCCGTCGAGTGGACCGAGCGGCAGCCGCGGCCAGCGGCCAAGCCCAGCAGCGGCCGGCGTGAGCGGATCCCACCGCCGACCCGTCTGGCCCGGCTCACCGGCGGCGGCACCAACGGCATTTACACCGCGACCGAATGGACCATGGTCAACGGCTCGCCGGCGGTCAAGACCGGCGGGCTGGTGTGGGACGATAACGACCCGGCCGCCCAGCCCTCGCTGATCGAACTCAACGGCAGCGAAGTCATCGCGGTCCCGCCCGAGTCCGAGACAAGCTACGCAATCGTCTGGAAGCTCGGCGACCGCTGGGTTTTCCGCGGCACGCTGGTCATCGATGACCAGCGCCAGATCTACGAGTTCGAGGGCGACGACTGGACGCAGATCACCACGCAGGACGTTGAGAACCCTGGCGGGATTCCTTACGAGCTGGTCACCATCGAACACCGCGACGCAGGCGAGCTGGCCCCGTCAGTCGGCAACGACACGACGCTCGTCAAGAGTGGCGAGCAGCTGATACCCCGCACGATCACCTACGACCAGGCCGGCCACATCACCGGCATCATCCCAGGCAACCCGATCGACGTCGAAGGCACCGACGAGCTGGTCGCCGCCTCCGACGGGGCCGACCCCGGCTACCTCGACGAGGTCCTGGCAGCTGGCGACGTCTGGCTAGGCGTGGAAGTCAACGGTGCCACGGTCGAGCTGAAACACCAACCGCCGCAGTCGACCGGCCAAGTCACGAATCCCTACCTGGCGGGCGCAAGCAAGGGCGGCAACGGCACGCTGCAGTTCCAGCTCAACAACCTGAAGATCGACGGCCGCGGCCACGGCACCGTCGAGTCGGCCGGAACGACCAGCATCACGATGACTGCAGTCACCGTGGTGACCGCCGTCCAGGTCGACCCGGCAACGCTCGCCCTGCAGATCAAGACCCGCACGATCTATGTGCCCGCGGCTGATACCGAATCGGGCTGGACCGATGTCGTCAGCGGCGAGGACTGCACGAGCTGACCATGCCCAAACTGCTCTACAAAGACGGCGTCCTGCAGTTCAACGGCAGCGGCAGCGTGCTGGTGATCCCCGACGGCTCGGCAGCCTCCGACTGCCCGTGCTGCGGGCCGGTCACACCCTGCATTGACCCATTCACGATCAGCACCGATTCAGGTGGCTGCTGTTTTAACCGCGGCACCTATGGCATCGTTGATGCCTGCAGCTGGTCACTCGACACCGCCGCCTACCCGCCCGATGCCGATGATCAGAAGATCATCGATGCCTGGGGCGGAACCAGCGGATCGTTGAGCGGCAATCAGTTGGATTTGGAAATCAGCCCGACGGATTCAAGCTTCGAGGGCAACCATGACGCGTTCGGATGGTCCGAGGCACTGCCGGCCACGATCACCGTTGGGGGCCGTGACTACACCCACCGCTACATCTCGCTGCGTTACCGCGACAACAACACCGGCTATCGGATCGACCTGGGCATCTGCGACGGCAGCACCTTCAGCACGTCTACGAACAAGCGTCGCTTCGTGGCTTGTAAATCGCCGGCGACCGGCAGCCGGTCCAAGCAGTGCTGCGAGGCCGACTGTCCGACGACGATCGGCACCGTGCTCGGCGGCAGCGCGACAGGCACCGTCAGCGGCAAGGTGATCTTCCACAACAACGGTTGCTGCCAAGATGGAAATGACTGCGTGTCCGGATCGCCTGACTGCGACGACGGCGACTGCGAGGGCACGCCGGCATGAAGTACCGCATCGCCAAGCTCGAAGCATTGGAACGCAGCGGCCGGCGGCCGCCCGGCTACGTCGACGCCTATAAGCGAGCGGCGTATAAAGCCGACGGCGACTGGCTCTGGGTCACCGACGAGCATCAGCGACGGCTCATCGCCCGCTACCGCCCGGCCCAGCTGGCCGGCTACGACGTGGACCAGGAACGCCGGCGGATGCGTCAGGGCGGATGCTGCGGGCATTGGGTCAGCGACCAGTGATCAGTCACGCCGCGGCCGCGGCCGTGCCGATGTAGCGGCATGGCCACCGCTCCCAACCCGCCGGACCGGATCATCAGGCAGCACCTCATGCAGGAGCTGCGGCGGCTGCCGCGGCGGACGCGGACCATCGTCATGCTGCACGAGGCCGACGGCTGCAACCCCGCGGAGATCGCCGCGGTCATCGGCCACGAGCTGACGCCGGGCCAGATCGTCCACGAGCTCAACGCCGCCCTGGGCCAACTGCGGCAAGCCGTCGCCCGACCGATATAGTTGCAGATGCCAGGCCTCTTCGATTCACACGCCGCGCGGGCCACGATCCAAGAATCCAACGGGATCTTGGATTCGCCGCTGCGCCTCGTGCCGAGCCGTGAGCTGCGGCTGGCGGACCTCGCCCGCCGGCTATGGTCTGACCGCCGCGAGCTGCAGCGACGCAACGCCAGGCTGCGCCGCCTGGTCCGTCACGTCTGCACCGCCGCGGCCGACCAGGCCGATCCGTGTCGTGATCGATCACCCTAAAGGCGGCCGACGGAAGTCTGCATCACCCGCCGGCCGAAGGTTGCCAGCCGGGACGCCGATCAAGTCGCCGATCGGCAGCAGCTGACGGTCGACCAGCTTCACGCCGTGGTTCCGCGGCCGGCCGCGGCAGACCACGACCACCCGAGCCAGGCAGCCGTGATAGGGCATCCCCGCTGCGGCCCGCTTGTTGTAATGGATCAGCACGAGCTGACCAGGCCGGGGGCAGCTCATCACGACGCGACCGCCTCCCCGACGAAACAGCCCGCCCCGGCCGAGGCCGAAGCGAGCTGGGAAGAGTGCCGACTGATGACGCTGCGATGGTCGAGCCACCAGAGCCACCAGAGCCACCAGAAATAAAAGCGAAGGCTCGACATCAGACCGCCTCCAGTTGCGAGGCCGGCCAGGTCCCGACATCGCCTACGTCGAGCTTCAGCACCTGATCGGTGCAGCTGACCAGTTCGGCGATCCGGCCATCGATGCCGGCCACGCCGTACACGTCGACCGTGCAGATTACGTCGACCAGGTACACGCCGCCGGAGGTGTTGAGCTTCCATCGCTCACCGGCGGCGGGCCACCTGGCCGGGCGTTCTGCGATGCCCAAATCGCGGGCCATTTTTTCGACCGCGGCGGCGATGCGTTCGGGTGTCTCGAGCTGATCGCGTTCGATCAGCCGGCGAGCGTTGGCGACGCGGGCATCGGATGCGATAGAATCAGGCGTGGAGAGCGGCGGAGAGGTAACGGGGGTCATGTAAAATCCTTAAAAAGCGGGGCCTGGTGAGCGGCAAACTCAAACAGCCAGGCCCCGCTGGGGTTGGAAGGTCAGGTCATTTACGCTTGCGTTTCTTCCGGCGGTTCTGCCTGGGGGTCTTGCGGCTTCGCAGTTCAGCCAGGCGACGGCGACGCTCCTTACGTGGAACCGTGGCCAGATCGGCGGCTTCCGCCTGGGACAGCTCGACCGTATAGCCGGCCGCTTCGGCGTCGGCCATGTTTTCAAAGTTCCCGATGGCTTGAGTTTCAGGGTTCATCGCAAATCCTCTCGTGGTGTATCCGGGGCCAACCGACCCCAATATGTGGTCCTGAACACTTAGCTACCGCAGCTAAATGTCATGTTCCGAGGCGTGATTTCTCCATGTCCGACTGCACGACGTGCGACCGTTCGCAGCGTGGGCCGCCGCGGAACTCCCGACCCAGCATCCGCAGCGCATCCTGGTAAGTCACACGTTCGAGGTCCGTCAGATCAGGGGCTGGCAGCGAGACCTCGCGCTGCGTGGTTTTCCAGACCATCGCATCGATGAAGCTGTTCGCGGCCTGGATCAGCTCGATCCGATCCGGCTCCACGATCTGCCAGCGTTCGCTTGTCTTGTGCGTGTGATCATGCGGCACCGTCTGCACGTGAGGCGCAGGGTGGTCCGGGGCCGGGGCTTCGTTGGGTTGCATCGTCATCCGTGTTCCTCCGCCCAGAGCCTCGCCGGTTCGGCTTGGCCGTGGAAGTAGTGCTTGCGTGTCGTCCTCGGGTCCGAGTGCCCGCCGATGGATGCGGCGGTGTCGATGCCGGCGACGTTCGTCGCCTTGGTCAGCGTGCTGTGCCGCAGCTGGTTCGGGTGCCAGCTTTTCACGCCCGCCTTCTTCCAGGCACGACGCACCGCCTGGTAGTAGCCGCCGACCGTCTTCCACCGCCAGATCGGACGATGGTCGGCCGCATCACCCAGCCGCGGCACGGTCGAGCCGAACAGCCCGTGCTCGTCACCCATGTTCGACGCCTGCGCCCGCAGCTGCTCCTGGGCGTGCGGCCCAATCGGGATCTCGCGGCGGAACCCGAGCTTGAGCTGCGTCTTGGTCCACGTCGGCTTGAAGGACCAGCTGCCCGACGGGTGCGGGTGCAGCCACCGGACCTGCATCGCCAGCAGCTCGCCGGGCCGCATCCCCGCGAGCTGCTGCACGCGGATCGCCCGCCGCAGCTCGTAGT
>CAZVBW010000061.1:0-26630 GCA_964625505.1 uncultured Phycisphaeraceae bacterium | reverse complement strand
CGGGCTGGGCCTGGGGCTGCGGGCGCTGCGGCGGCGGGGCCGGTGTCGGCTCGGCGGCGTCCTGGTCCGAGGCAGCGCGGACCGGCAAGCCCACCGACGTGTGGTGGGTCCGGTCGGCGTAGTCGCCGCTGGGCCCGGCGTAAATGATGTAGGCCAGCGCCGCGATCCCGTCGCGGTCGGGGACCCGCAACGTGATGGTTCGCTCCAGGTCCTGCCCGGCGGTCAGCGGGATCAGCCCGCTGCGGGGCCCGCCGGCGCGGCGTTGCCGGCCTTCAAACCAGTGCGTGTCCACCCGCAACCGGCCGTCCTGCTCGATGGCGTCGCCGTCGACGTGAAGCTGCAGCTGCACCTGCTCGCCGGGCACCGCGGCGGCCGGGTGTCGCACGGTGATCCACTGCGACTCGTGGGTCTGCACGCCCCCGGACGCGCGATCCGGCGACGGCTGGGGCTCCGACGGCGACGCCGGCTCGGCGTCGGCCGCCGCACCGCCCGCCACCTCGCCGTCCCGCGAGACCCGGAAGCCCGCTTCGGCCGAGTGCATCTTGTCGGCCCAGTTGCCGCTGGGCCCGGCGTAAATCACGTACTGCACCGCCGTGATCCCCTCGCGGTCGGGGACCCGCATCTGCACGTCCAGCGACGTGTCCTGGCCCGCGGGCAGGTCGTACACCCGGCTCCGCGGCCCGCCGGCCCGCCGCTGGCGACCCTCAAACCAGTGCGGGTCCACCCGCAGCCTCAGGTCCTGCTCGATCGCATCCCCATCGACCTGCAGCTGCAGCTCGGCGGTCTGGCCGACGATCCCGGCGTTGGGGTAGGTGATGCTCACCCAGTCGCGGTCGCGGGTCTGGGAGTCCTGCGCCCGAGCAGGTTGGTGCGAGGCCAGGCCCACGATCAGCATCGCGAGCAGCATCAGGCGGGGGGTGTGCAAGGTCATGGTTCAGGTCCTCGGCAACAGCCGCCGCGTCGCGGGGCGGCGGGGGGAAAGGGGGGTGTCAGGTCACGGTCGGCCCGCTGGCGGCGGGGCTTCTTACGTCGCATCGCGGGGGCATGTCCGGGGGCACGTCCGGGGGTACGTCCGGGGGCATTGCGGGGCACGACCGGGGGGCAGGGACGGGGCTTGGGGGTCATCGCCAGTCCCAGCTCCACTGGCCGTTGAAAGCGATCAGGTCCGGCTCGGCGGTCGGTTGCGGGGCGTCGTCCAGGTCCAGGATCTCCTGGCGGGTGACCAGTTCCACGTGCCCGTCGCCGAACAGGAAGTTGCCCGCGTCGTCCGCGAAGGTCGGCATCTGGCCCTTGAACTCCATCGACCAGGGCATCTGCTTGCCCGAGATCAGCGCGTACTGCGGGTTGTGCAGGCTGTAGGTGTCGTGGATGCTGAACTCGCCCGCGGCCGGCCAGCCATCGCCGTCGCTGAACCACCACGCCGAGCTGCTGAGCGTGTCCAGCGTGGGAACCAGCGGGCCCTCCCGCGTCCCGGCCTGGCGGATGCCGCCCATGTAAGCGTTGAGCGTGTAGTGCGAGGACAGCCCTTCCCACCACCACAGATCGATGTTGGCCAGCAGCTGCGGGCAGTGCAGCACGCTCGACTCGCTGATTCGGTAGCGATTGGTCGCGACCCTGCTGTACGCCCCGGAGGCCTCGCCGTCCGAGCGGCTGAGGTAGCTGGGGTGGCGGGTGTACCACCGCCCGGGGAATAGATTCAGCGAGCTGTCGCCCGGCTGGGCGCCGTACCACTTGTCGTCGGGGGTCCCCTCGTAGCCATTGTGCGGGATGACGCCGGTGTCGACCGCTTCGTTGTAGCCCCAGACGCCCAGCTGGCGCATGTGGCTTCGGCAGCCGGTGTCCCGGGCGGCCAGCCGCGCCCGGTTCAGGGCCGGCAGCAGCAGCGCGATCAGCAGCGCGATGATGCTGATCACCACGAGCAACTCGATGAGGGTAAAGGCGGGCTTGTGATGTGACATGACGCGGCACTCCCGAGCGGGCGTGGGGACGGGGCTCAAAAACGGCAGGCCGGCATCAACCGACCCACCGCGGAGGAATCGGGTGCTCAGGCCGATCGGCGCCGACCCAGCAGGCACAGCCCACCGGCACCCAGCAGCGCCAGCGACGCGGGCTCGGGGATTTCGACGAACTGCACGCCCGTGATCGCCAGCCGGTCGCCGCCCCCGGAGCCGTTGCCGTTGAGGAGGAAGCTAGTGGCGTTGAGGTTCTGGAAGATGACGTAGTTTCCGACTTCGCGGGTGTTCTCATCGATGTTGGTGACGCGGTCGAACGTCTGATCGATGCCGAAATCCGATGCCCGCTCGGTCGCGTAAAACGTCGTAAGACCGACGGTGATGTCGGCGGTGAGACTCACATCGCCGGGGCGGTCGAAGTAGACCAGCAGGTCGTAGCCGGTGGTGGCCAGATCGGTGGGCACCTGGCTGAAGGTGATACCGCCCGGGACACTGGGCGTGAGAGGGTCGCTGTCGATGTCGAGCAGATCTCCGTCCGCGTCGACGAAGCTGCTCATCATCTTCGTGTTGCCGTTGGTGCCGTTGTTGGCGTTGCCAGCGAAGTCGTAGACGAGCGATACATCCAGCGTGGTGCTGTTGCCGTCGCTGTCGTTGAGGTCGGACGCCGAGGCGGTTGGGCCGGATTGAGTGACCAACACATTGTTCCAGTTATCGACAGCCTGAACGCCGGCAACGTCCGTGTCGGCCATGTGATTGGTGGGCCTGTCACCGCGAACGAAGTTGGCGCTGATGACGGTCGCGGACGCGGCCTGGGCAAGCCCGAGGCCGGCGGTGAGGGTCAGGGTGAGGGCAAGGGTGTGGCGTGGCATGGGGAACCTTCCGATCGGAAAACAGAGAGAAATCAAACCCGGGCCGGTGCACACGACCGGCCTTTCCAGAACTGCAGTGGCACGACGCGCGGCTCCAGCGGCCGGGCCGGTGCGTCGATCTTGTCCATGAGCATCGGGACCGCCACGCGGGCCAGGTCGCCGTGGCTGGTCCACATCCGGGTCAGCCGCATGCCCATGGGCTCGTTGACCGAGTCGCCGAACGTGGTGATCGACAGGTCGTCGGGCAACTTGAGGCCCATCTGGGCGGCGGCGACGAGGGTGGGGACGGCCTCGATCTGGCTGTAGGCCAGCACCGCGGTCGGGCGGTCCGGCTCGGCAAGCCAGCCGGCGGAGAGGGCCACCGTGTCCTCGCCGGGGTCATGGCCGGTGGGCTTGACGAACCGGCGGTGGATGAACCGGGGCGTCAGGCCCGCGTCGGTCATCGCCGCGTCGTAGCCGCCGCGGCGGGCGGTGGTGCTGTAGTGCGGCTTCTGGCCGTAGGACACGAAGGCGATCCGGCGGTGGCCCAGGCCCAGCAGGTATTCGGTCAACTGCCGGCCGGCGGCGTGGTCGTCGAAGTAGACGCAGTCGGCCGGCTGCTGGGAGTTGATCCAGACCGAGGGGATGCGGTAGCGGTCGATCAGGTCGGTCAGGGCGCCGGGGATGTCGTGGGTGTAGTTGAGCAGCAGGCCGTCGGCGGTCCACTCCTTTAGGGCCTTGGGCACAAAACGTTCGTCGGTCAGCTTCTCGTCGTCGACGATGGCGACGGTCAGGTGCATCTGCCGCTGGGCCAGTTCATCATGAGCCCCGCGGACCAGCCCGTGGAACATCGTCGAGCGGTGGCCTTGGGTCGAGGACACGAGGCAGGCGGCATTGAAGCGGCCCGAGGCGGTGGCCCGGGCCGCGGCGTTGGGCCGGTAGCCCAGGTCGCTGGCGATACGGCGGATCTTCTCCGAGCGCTTGGCGGTGCTGGCCCAGGTGCCGCGGGTCCGGCCCTGCAGCACGTTGGCGACCGTCTGGGCCGACACGCCGGCCCGATCGGCGATCTGCTGCATGGTGATCGGAGAACTGGGCATAAGGAACACCGGGGAGCCTGGGGCCCAAATTTGGGACGCCCAACATTTGGACGCCCTAAGTTTACCCGCTCGGCCCCGCGATGCAACCCCCTGTCACGTCGGGTTCGTCCTCCACGGCCGTCAACAGGCGGACACAAAACATCCACACCCCGAAAAAGCTCCACCGGTCGGCCGACGCAGCTTCGCAGCCCACCGGACATTGGCGTGCTCTCTTAAGGCGGGTCCCAAGCACCCGGACCATGACCGGCCCGGCCAGTCGGCCGTCAGGCCCCCGGGCGACCGCGGACCTTCGGCTCGGCAGTTGGCGGCACCCCAAGCCGACGGCGTCAAGCGGCGGCAGGGCTTACCGGCTCGACCGGACCCATGCCCCGATCGGTGGTGATGAGCACGCTGGGAATCACAGCTGGACTGGCCCGTCAGCGTGGTCGTCGCAGGGATGGAACCGGCAAACAATCGGGGCGACAGGATTTGAACCTGCGACCTCCACACCCCCAGTATGGCGCGCTACCAAGCTGCGCTACGCCCCGAGTAGACGTAAGTCATGATTTCGTAGCAGGTTACGGTTCTGGGTGTTGTACCCCTTTCCGTACCCCCTCGCCTGTACCCCATTCTGTACCCCTTTTCGAGGGGGTACAGCCCGGAGCAGGGCGAGCCGGGCACTGTAGCAGGGGGGCAAGGGGGTACAAGGGGGGTACAGCATCAGCCGGGCGGCGGAGGCATCGGCTGGCCGTGGGGCTGGCACCTCCGATCATTCTCCGCCCACCGCTTGACCGTCGGCGGACCCGTCCTAGAGTCCCCCCCATCAACTCGCTCCCGGAAGTGCCCGCCGGCCCTCGTGGTCGGCGGGTGTCGTTGGGGCCGGCTCATCGCCTCAACCGCCGCAGCAACTCCCGCAGCAGCCCCAGCGGCGACGTATCCGCGTGCTCACCACGCCGGACCTCCTGGGCGAGCTTGACGATCACCTGACGGGTCCGCTGCCGCTGGTCCCGCTTACCTTCCTGCTGGCCACGGTGAATCGCCTCCCGCTCGATGTGCTCCCAGTGGCGGGGGTGCTCACGGTTGATCCGGCCGGCCATGGCCGCACGTTAGGTATTTGGTTGCGTCGGTCAAGAGGTGGCCGTAGACTGAGGTGATGAACCTCCGGATTCTTCAACCACTTATTGCTGCGGCGTTTCTTCTCGCCTGTTTTAGTGTGCCGCTTTGGGGGCCGCTGTGGGGCTGGCTCTGCGAGCTAGTGGTCGGCGGCTATACGCTCGCTGCCGGCGAAGCGGTCTACGAAGCCACCAAGTAGACCATGCCCCCGCCGGCCGATCCATCGCTCCGCCAGCACCTCGCCTGGGCCTACGGGAACCTCGCGATGGCGGAGAAGGCGTTGCACGACGGGGACAGCGGCTACGGCCGAGTTCACTACATGATCCGCTCCCGCATCTACCGGGAGATGTCGGCCGGCAGCATGTCGCCCCGGTCGCTGATGCGGGATCAGAAGATTCGGATGAAGCTGCCGCAACAGTGCATCTACTGCGGCGGGGTTGAGCATCTAGCCATTGACCACGTGGTGGCGTCGGCTGCCGGTGGTGCTGATGCCGGGGACAACGCGGTCTGGGCCTGCCGGTCGTGCAACTCCAGCAAAGGCAAGCGGGACCTCTTCGACTGGTGGGGCACGGCGGGTCGGATGGGCTTACCGCCACTGTTCGTGGTGAGGGTCTACCTGAAGCAGGCCATCCACTACGCGGAGGATCAAGGGTTGCTTGGGCTAACGGCAGCCGCTGTTGGCGGGCACCCCTACCGCTACGACTTGCTGCCTGTTAAGTACCCGCCGCTGGGCGAGCTGATCTTCACCCCGTGGCACCACGAGCAAGTGCATCTTTAGAAGCACCAAAGAGGAAAAAGCCGAGTCGATTGCTGAACCCTCTTTGCAGCTTCGATACTGTTGCGGGTTTCAAAGCACAGACTACATTGCATCGATGATCGAACCACTCGATAGCGTTTTGGAAGAGGCATATATCGTAGAGAATCTGCAGCTCTCGGATGGGAGCACTTGCAATTGTCTGGTCGAGCGAGTTCTAATGGGGGATTCCCCGGAGTCAGAGGAAGCGTTGCAGTGGGTGGCCAGGCAAGCCGAAGCGGCTAGGCAGATCTGCGACGACGGCTTGGATCGGCGAAGCATCAGGCCGCTCAGTAGTTCCCTCAAGTGGGGTTGGGTTTATCGGGCTTGGGAGCCGGTTGAAGGGACGGCTGTCATCGCCCGAGCTCCAGGCCCGCCGACTCCCGACAGGCGGCAGGTATCGGCCGATGCAGAACGCTAAGGGCACGGGCCAACGTGATTCGCAACCTCGAACACATAGCGGAGTGATAGGTCATCGCAGTCAATCACCGGCCGGAGATAGACCACTGCACCGGGGCCGATCGGGGCGAGGTCTGGGCCGGCGGATGTGTCAACGCCGTTACCTTGGACGCCGGTGAGGGTGTTGCCGGCTTCGATCGTGTTGTATGCGCTGCCGCTGGTGGGGCTGGTGGGCTCTGTCTTGAACGTGCCGGCGGATTGGTAGCCCACTCGTTCCCACGGGTAGACCCATCGGTTATCGCCGATCGGGGATGCGGCCCCGAGCCTTGCCCAGAACCCGGACTCGGCCGCACCGCTGGCAACGAACACCCAGCGGAGGCCATCGGCGAGCGGGGGGATGAACGCCTCATAGATTCCGCCGGCGGCCTCTAAACCTGTAGCCCGCGAGGCCTCCACCAGCTCGGGAAGGGCATCGCTGGCGTCGCCGCCCCACGTCCGGCCGCCGGGTATGTCGGCCCAGTCATCGGCCGAATCCTCCCACAGGACCTCTACAGCTTCATAGAGGCCGTCTGCGGCCCCCGCCGCGGCCAGACGCACGATAGCCCGGTCGTCGCTCGCGGCTGACTCGTGGCCACTCGGGGCGTCTACGCGGCGGCGTTGGGCCTCGGTCCACTGTACCGACCGGCGGGTTCGATCGATTGATCGGGGGGTCAGTCCAGGCATAGATCAGAAGGCTGGGAACGCCACAGCTTCATAGGGTTTGCGCGTCAGGTTGGCGGGGGTGTCGGTGGCGGCCGCTTTGGCTGCACCCGCACCGTCCAGCGGCCAGTCATCTTCGACCTGCCGGCCCTGGGCATCGCGGATCGGGATGCGGTTGCCGTTGTCTTCGAGCTGGCTACGTCCTTGATCGGGGTAGATCAGGTCCCAGCCGTCGGTCCGCTTCACCACATCGATCGTCTCGGTCCAGTATGTAACGCCGCCATCCTGGTGGGGGCCATCAGCCGTCCACGACTTGATTAGGAGTTTCCGAGCGTTATAGGCGACGCCATTGATCGTCACGCTGCCGCTGTTGATCTTCCGTCGGTAGCTGGCTGCGGCCTGGTCGTTGAACGCGGCGACGTTCCGGCGGACACGGATCAACCCGTCACCACCGAGGCGGGTGGGCAGCGTCTGCGGCGGGACGCCGGCGGAGTTTGTGACGGGCTCGCCCTCTACGTCAATTGCATAGCTTTCGTCAGTCGGATCGTCGGGGTAGCTATACCGGGGCGGCCGCGCAAGCGGATTCTCAAGCTCCTGGTCCTCGGCCCCCTGGGCCCCCCGATAGGTGACATCGACGACAAACACCCTCGGGCCAGCCTGCGAATCCTTGGGGTTGGCCGAGAAGTCCCGAGCATAGATGACCTTGCCGCTCATCGCCTTGGCCGCGCCATAGATCGGCAGGCCGGCCCCGCCGATGGCAACCTCGGCGCCATCGGCCATATCATCGCAGATAACGAGCCACTGCTCGTATAGTTCCGGTCCGTCCTTGGTCCGGCGGGCTCGGCTGCTATGCTTCGATACTTTGACGACGCTCAAAGCTCAACCTCCGCAAGTGGCCGGAGTTGATTGGTTTCCATCCGCCGGAGCACGCTGACCTGCTGCCGATTCTGCTCAAGCTGCTGTGCGGCGAGGTCGGGCAGTCGGCCGAGGCGACGATCGATCCCGCCGCCTCGCTGGGCACGGGCCTCCGCCGCAGCGTCGAGCCGGGCAAGCTGGGCATCGGCTCCGCCGGCGGCTGTCAGCGTGAACCGCTCGCGGCTCGTGTCGTTCACGCCTTGGAGTTGTTGCTTGGCTGCCCTGACCTGTCGGCCGTACTCGGCCCAGTTGATGGCTCCGATGCCGAGGGCGTTGTTTAGAGCGGTCAGGCGAGTTTCATATCGCTGCAGCGGCGATTGAGTCTCGGTGATTCCGAGGGCCCCGAGAAGCGTTTGTCGTGCCTGCTCCTGCAGTCGGCGGGCTGTCGGGCCGTCGATCGCGCCGCGGGAGTAGGCGGCCCGAAGCTGGGCGATGCGGTCGCGGGCCTGCTGGAGGGCGTCGGCCGAGTCGGTTAGCTGCAGGGCCTGCCGCAACCGGTTTTGCTGGCTACTGATTGCCGCGACGAACTGGGCATGATCGACGTGGCCATTGCGATACAACTGGCGGAGCCGCTGGACCTGTCCATCGAACGCGGCAACGGGATCGTCTGCACCATCACCGGCGAGTGCGGCGTGCAGTGCCTGCCGGGCCTCAGCGACCCGCTCCGCATACTCCGCATATCCGATGTTTCCCGGCCTGCCTGGGATCGACAGCAGCTGGCGGTTAAGCAGGTGCAGCGCCTGATTGAAGCGGTCGATGGGGTCGGTGATCGAGCTGAGTGCTCTATAGGATTCGACGAGCTGGCCCATCGCCTGGGCGTGCCGGATCGTTGTCGCGGTTGCCCCGAGGCGCTCAAGCCGCTGCCGGCGGAGATATGACTCGCTGCGGCCCAGGGCTTCGACCTCATCGATCATTGACTGGACGGTCTGCCGCAGCTGCCTCGCCTGCTCCCGGCTTGCGTCGGCGGTCGCCCGTTTCTGCTGGGCCTGCTGGCGGGTCGCCTGCTGGTGCTCCCGGATTTGCTCGATGCGAGCTTGGCCGGCCGCGAGCTGGCCCCGCAGCCGCTGCATGATCCGCTCGCTGCCGGCAGTGTTGTTGATGTCCTGCTCGGACTCGATCCGCTGCTGCTCACGCAAGTTGTCGAGATGCAGCCGGAGTGCCCGGTTGACCTCCTGCTGGGCTTCGGCCTGAGCCTGGAGGCCGCGGGCGTCCCGGAGTTGATCGCGTGCCAGGCCGAGTTCGCGGGCGGAGCGGTAGGCGTTGGAATATGCCCGCTCCAGCGTCAAGCTAGCGCGCTCCTGCATCCCGATCATCTGGCGGAGCGAGTCGGTGATTCGGAGTGCTGCCTCGCTATACGAGATGCCCTCCACGCGGGCCTTGATGAAGACCGCGGCGACCGAGCCGACGGCCAGAGCCAAAGCGCCCCACGAGCTGATAAGTGCCCACGAAGCGGCCGCCAGCCTCAATGCAGCACCGCGGGCCAGGATCATCACCCCGATGATGCCGCGGGTACGGACTAGCAGGAGGGCTTGCGAGGCGGCCGTGGCGTTCATGGATGCAACCAGCACCCGATAGGCTGCGGCCGAGCCGAGAACTGCAGCCCGGCTGGCTGCATAGGCCTTGGTCACGCCAACCACGCCAGCAGTCAGATAGACGAGGTTGCGGGCGGTCTCAAGATGTGCTTGGGCGAACTCCACCCCTGCCGCTGCCGACTCACGCAGTGCCGGCCCATATCGCTGGATCAGGCCGATGGTCTGCTCCAGCCGGCGGCGGACCTCAAGGCCACGCATGAGGCCCTCACCCCAGCTTTTGAGTTCCTGGCCGAGGTTGTCCCGGAGGGTGGACACGAGGCCGCTGGCGGTGCGGGATTGTTTCTCCATCATCCCGCTGAACTGGCCGCCGGCTCCGGTCATTTGCCGGAAGGCTTGCTCGATGGCGGGGAAGCCGACTCGGCCCTCACTGACGAGGCCTCGCACTTCAGATTCGGCCACGCCGAACTGGCGAGCGAGCAGGGTGATGATGGGGATGCCGCGGCCCGTGAGTTGGTTGATGTCCTCTTGGAAGAGCCGGCCTTGCACCCGGGCCTTGCCATAGATTTCAGCGAGGTCTCCGATTCGTTGGTTCGTGCCGGCGGCCACGTCACCGATGGCCCGCATGGTCTGCAGCACCTGCTGCTGGGGGATGCCGAAGGCGACGAGTGAGCGGGCGGCGTTGCGAAGTTCCGGGAGTTGAAAGGGCGTGGAGGCGGCGAAGCCCTCCAGATCAGATAGAAGCGTCCGGGCAGCATCGCGGGAACGAAGCAACGTGCTGAACGCGGCCTCGGCCTGCTCGGCGTCGGCCGCGAGCCGGAGCCCGAGCCCGAACCCTCCGGCCACACCACCGATGCCGGCCAAGGCACCAAACCCGATCGCAATCCGCCGAGCAGAGGCGACCGCGACGCTGGCCGCGGCCCGGACCTGCCGACCCGACTCTACAGATTCCCGGCCGAAGGCTCGGGCGTGCCCGCGAGACTGCCGCATCCCGGAGATATAGCCCCGGTTGTTAAGCGTCAGGAGGGCGGATAGGCGAGCGATTGTTGCCATGTGGATCTATCGCTTCTGAGTCGCCATGGCGGAGAACATGGCTTTCAGCTTGGCCTGCACCTCTTCGGGCGTTGGCGGGGGCGGCGGCTCGCCCCATTCCAGCAGCCACGGCTCCATCCGGGCGTTCTCTTGGCCGGCTGCGGCCATCACTGCTTGGCACAACCGAGCCATCCGGATGTCCTGCCGCACGTCACCCCGCGGCTCCAAGCTCAAGAATGCCTGCCATTCAGCCACCTGCCGGGACGTGAGCACTCGCAGGAGGTGGTCCGGGTGCGGGACGCCGAGCAGAAGCGCTAGCTCGAACTGCTGCCGGCGTCCGGGCCGGCTTCGGAGTTTCCCGCCAGTTCCTCGATGTCCTCCGGCCGGAGGCCATTGATGCGGCTGGCGACCTCGCAGACACGATCAAGTGCGGCGGCAGACTTGCCCCCGAGGGCCTCGACCTGCTCGTCGCTGAACAGGCGATTTCCCTGCTCGTCAACGATGCAAAGTGCGGCCAATCGAGAACGGAACTGCGGCACAGCCTTCTGGCCGGCTTCGTCGGCCGCAAGCATCGCCTCTTCGAACGTTTGCCGCTCGTCACCGGTCATCGCGCGGACCCGGACAGACCCGCCCCACTCCGGGACCTCTACGACCTCGGCGGTCAGGTCATCGGCGGCGAGGATGGCGTCAGCGGTTAGCAATTGCATGGGGTGCTTCTATAGGGGCGGTGGGTACTGGCCGGGATTAGGCGGCCGGGGCGAAGCCGACCTCACCGGTCGCGCGGATCGACGTCTTGGCGATGACCTTGCCCTTGAGTTCCGAGGTCACCTGCGGCTTCTTCACCCAGCCGTTGAACTCACCGGAACTGCCATCGGAAAGAGTGACCTTCCAGTGCTTTGACACACCATTCAGGCCGTTCAACGTTGCGAACTGCGCCTTCGTGTACACAAGCTCCAATTCGATCTCGCCGGGGGTGATCCAGGTGGGGAGGAACTCGGCCACCGGCAGGCCGGAGGCACCGGTGGGCGAATCCTGGTTAGAGATTTCCACCTCTTCGACATCGGACTCGGGCATCGGCACGTCACCAACCTGGGCAAGGGCGGTATAGCTCGACCCGCTGTAATCGCCACCGACGACGAGGTCCGTGTAGCCGATGGAAGCGCCGTAACCGGGGGTTGCGTCTGAAGGCATAGTTGATAGCTCCTGGGGGTACCACTCTGCGGTTTTACTTGTGACCCACACGGTCAACAGTTTTCCGCGGACGTTGTGATTTCGGCCCTGCTGGGCCTGATGGGGAAGGTCGGCGAAGTTCTGAACATGGACACCCAAGATGGACTCGCCTTCTGCGGTCCAGCGTTGGCCATTGATGGCGGCTGTTGCTGCGGCGGCGAGTTGTTCGACGGCTTCGCGGCCGTTGGCGAGACAGGTCAGCCGTAGGGTCGAGATATAGAGGTTCGTGGGGCCGGACTGCGTGAGGTCATCGGTTGACGCGACAACTTGGTAGATGATCGCGGGCAGGGCCTGGCCCTGTGGAACAACCAGATCAAAGCATCGATCGCCGATGATCGCGGAGACGCTCGGGTCGTTGACGAGCCGGTGGCGGATCGCTTTGGTCATCGCGTTCCTCCGGCCGCTTTGCGAGCCTCGTCGATGATCGAGTCGCCCACCTTGTTTGCGATGGTGTCTGCAATCTGCTGTTCAGATTGGGCCACCGCTCGCTCGATGAATGGGTCGCCGGGCACATAGCCTCCGTCCGAGGCGATGTGACCCTCGTGGACCAAGTGTGCGTAGCGTTGGGGCTTGCGGGGGTTGCCGTCTTCGTCCGTGCCTTCGTAGCCTTTGCGGGGGCCGACGCGGGCGTAGTAGGAACTCCGATCCTTGGTCCGGTCAACACGTTTGCCGATGGACTTGGCGAGCGTTCCCGAGTCCTGCGGTGCTTCATCGCGGGCGGCCTCAACCGCCACCTGCCCACCGGCGTTGATCCCGCGGCGGGCGGCACGAGCTGCACCCTTGGTCTCCATGTGTTGGAGGCCGGCGAGCATGCCATCGAGTCCGTTGAGTTCCATGCTCACGAGTCACCCCCCTCATGCTCGATGCAGACCAGCTCAAGTTCGCGATTCCGCTCGGCCACGTTGATGACCGATTGGATGTCGAGCCGGCGGCCGCTGGAGGGGACGAACAGATAGCACTGGCTGTTGATGTCCGGCCGGTATCGGGTGGCCACCTTGATAGGGGTTGATATGGTGATTTGGCCGGCCTGAAGTCGCTCGGTTGCTCGCTGCGGCACAAGGGAGACGTAGGTAAAGCACACACGCTGGAAGCCGTCTCCGGCCGCGTCGCCGTAGGCGTCGAGGGGGGCCGTGACGGGCCGGCGGACCTCGACCAGGGTTCGGAGGCGACCGGCCCTCATACCTGGGGGACCCTGTAGTTGTCGACGAGGAAGTTGAACGCTTGTGGCGTCTCGTGGAGTGAAAGGGCAGAGGCCGCTTCTGAATGCTCGTGCCAATGGGCAGCGAGCAGCAGCACTGCATGCCGAAGATCGAGGGGAACATCGTCAGCCGTCCCGTACCCCGCGATGTAATCGGCGGACACCGAACCGGTCATCCGCTTTGCCTCGGGCCAAGCCGAGGAAGTAGGGTGAAGGCGGGCGGGTTGACTGGCGACATCCACTCGATAGTCGGCCGGAACGATGGTTTGCTGTTGGCTGGCGGAGTCGATGTACTGCACTGCCGACACCGAGATTGCTGGCGGCATCGGTAGCAGGATCGGCCGGCCATCTACGGGGAACTGGTCGAGCGTCGCCCGCAGCGTCCGCTGCACCATCGCCCGGTTGATTGTCCGTTCGATAGCTTGAGTCGCCGCGCCGATGAGGTTGGCCAGCAGCACATCCTGACCGCCATCATCGTCGATGATGCGGAGATGGGCCTTCAACTCAACGACGTTGAGCGGCTGCTCGGCCGGCGGGGACAGGACGACGTAGGGGGTCACTTTCCGGGCACCTCCGGCGTGGTCTTGCGGCGGCGTGTAGCCTGCTCACGTTTCGGCTTGGGAACCTCGGCGTGGCCGTCTACGAGCAGCCGCTTCGCAGTCGGTTCAAGCACGTCAACCACTTCGCCGGCGCTATAGCTTCGGCGTCCGATGAGTTGCGGGCTACGGAGACGAATCTTCATCATGGGAAAGCCGGGCCCCGCCGGGTGTGGCGGGGTCGGCTGAGCCAAGGGTTTAGGAGGTGACCAGATCGACGATCTTGGCGAAAGATTCCGCGTGCCGGAGGGCGATGTCCACGTCCTGGAGAGCGTTCACGCGGACGTTGCCCGCGTTGCCCCCGGTATACGGATCGACGAGGATGTCGAGCCCGCCCCACATGCCGACGATGACATCGGCCCAGTTGCCGAAGATGACGGCAGACAAGTCCTCGCCCGTGCCCTTCGTCAGGTCGGTCGGGATCAGGTTGGTGGCGTGGGCCGGATACCCGTTCAGCTGGTTGGATTCAGACCACAGGTATGTCGCCTGCTCGGCGACCTTGGGGGTCGTCTTGAGGGCACCTCGGCCGGCGGCGGACGTGACGTAGTGGAGACCACCGAAGTCAGCGTTGCCCGCGGCGACGGTCGTCTCCAGCTCGACGATCTTCGCGTGGCTTGCGGCACCGCCATTGGTGTCGATGGCGACCGTCGAGACATTGTTGTCCTGGAGGATGCCGGTCGGCTCAGAGCCGACGCCGCTGCCGTTGAGCACCGCCGCGTCGATGGCGAGTGCGATGACCGTCGCCAGATCGGATCGCACGAACTGCTCGGCGTCCACGCTGCTCTGCTTGACGAACTTCCGCGACATATCTGTGAACGCGCCAACGGTGCTCGGGGCGAGGCCGACCTGACCGATGGTCTGGTCGGATTCGGTGGGGGCGTTACCTTCGGTGACCCAGTACGAAGTCGCACCACCGGTCTGCTTGGGGATAGAGAAATCGCCGACGAGGCCACCCATGATCCGGGCACCCAGGCGGGTGACCAGGGCCTTCGCACGGAGCATCTCGATGAGCGTCGGAGCCGTGGTGGTCCCAATGGCACCCGAGCCGGTGGCACTGGTGAGGTCCCGGCGCTCCACGATGATGCTGTGCGGGACATACACACCCTCGGGGGACTTGTTGGCCTGGCGGGAAATCTCGTCAGACAGCTCTCGCTCAATGCCATCGAGCGATCGGTGCTCCACCTGTGAACGGATGACCTTGAGGAGGGAGTAGCTCCGCATGTCCCGCTCCGGAACGCCCAAGCTGTTGCTGCCGGGGGGGACGTCCTCGCGACCAGGCTGGCCGCTCCGCTGCTCGGGCTGGTCCGGGGCGTTTTGGGTGGCGTCGCCGATGGCGGCGAGCAGGCGATCGTATTGCTCGATGGAAGCGGTTAGGGACTGGCACCGCTGCTCCAGATCGTCGAACTGCTTCTGCTCATCGTCGCTGAACTTGCGACCGTCGGCGGTCTCGGCGAGGGTCTTCATCTGGTCGGCCACTTTGGACCGTTCTTCCGCCTGTTGCTTTCGTTTCTGCCAACTCATGTTTGATCCTTTTGATCGGGGGGAATCGATGCGATGTGCCTGCTGGACAGCAACGGCTCCGGGGGCTGGCGGGGTTGCGGCTACACAGCCGCGCGGACCCGCCGCAAACGCTGCTCGCGGGTCTGAAGTTCGTTGTGGTGCTGCTGGGAAAGTGCGGCGGCCGCGGCGATGGCTTCGGGGTCCACACTCCGCTGTTCGACCGTCGTGCCCAGATAGAACGGGTCTGAGGTAAGGGTCAGCTCATCGATCCGCTTGATCCGGGTGATGACACGGGTCGGCTCGCCGTCGATCAACTGATAAGACTCACCGCCGTCTCGATCCACGACCATTGAGAATGAGCAGCCGCGGAGTTCGCCGGCTCGCACGAGGGAGAGCACGTCGTCGCCGACGGATGTCTCCGCGGCCTCGCCGACGAACTTGAGCCCCTCTGGGCTGTCGATGAGCTGCAGGGTTTGGTTCTGCGTGCTGGCCAGCAGATTGGTCGCTCGATGCTCAAACAGAAGCCGGATGTTGCCGGCCTGCTGGATCGCGGTCGTGAACGCACCCCGTCGGATGACCTCGCGAAAGTCGAGCACCTGACCGACCTGGTCATAGACGATGGCTGTGCCCACCAGACGGCGGGGATGCTCGTCATCGGGGGTCGACAGGTTCAGGCTGGCGGATCGAAGTTCCCTCACGTTGGAAGTTCGTCACCAAACGCCTCAACCTCTCATTTTCAATCTGGCAGGGTGCAAGATTTTTTCAGCTGTTCGAGCCGCTGGCCCTGCCAGCCCTCGAGCAGCTCCTCCAGCGTCCCGGCCTCGGCGGCAGCTGACATCGCGTCGCGGGCCTCGGCCGCAGCCTGCTTGGCTCGTTCCGGAGAGAGGATGGGGAGTCGCTCGGCGATGTGGGCGGCGTGGTCCGGCCAGAACTGGCTGCACCAGCTGCGGAACTCGGCCGGGCCCGACTTGGCGGCCCGGCGGGCCGCATTGGATTCTTTCGTCGCCAGGGAGCTGGCGATGCTGGCGACCAGCGACAGAACCCGATCATCGTCGGCCGGCTCCGGATCGGGGGCCGGGAGCTGGGGCGGGCAGCCGCGAGTCTCGGCCGGGGCGATGCTCCGCTGCTCGGCCGGCAGCATGTTGAGCGGGCTGAGAAGCGAATCCCCACCCTCGACCGACTGATACCGGAACCGCTGCCGGCCTTCATTGGGGGTGATGATTCCGCCCGCAACCAGCTTGGTCACGGCCTCCGCCCGGCTGACGATGTCCGCTTCGAGGATTGCATCGAAGTTCCACGCGAGCTTGAACCGCGGCAGCTCGCTGGGGGGGAATAGCTTGCGGGTCATCTCCGCAAGCACCAAGACTGCCCAGGGCCGAAGCGTTGCCTTGGCGTAGTCTTCGTACTGAGCCAAGAGGCCGTTGTATTTGGATTCGCTCGCATCGAGCAGCCCGATGGGCATGTTGAACAGCCTTGCGACCTCGCCCAGCTGAAACTGCCGGGCCTCCACTGCCTGAGCGTCACGGGGGCTGCTGCCGATCTGCGTCAGTTTCACGCCGGGGTAGCCGCCGACCCCGTGGGCCGACTCCATGCCTTGAATGGCGTCCTTGATCTGGCCGATTGCCTGCTGGTGGGCATCTTGATCCTTAAACACCGGTAGATCAGCCCACAGCCGCAGTGCGGCACCCTGCTTGAAGAACCGTGCGGCGAAGCTGGACAGTGCGATGTCGGTACCGACGGCCCGGCTGCCCGCAGCGATCGGGCTAGTACCCGTCAACCCGTCACGGCTCATATAAGCTACGGCCACCAGCTGATCCGGGCGTAGGGTGGTTCCACTCGGGGAATGCCGATAGAACGCCTGGCCCTGCTGCCGGCCCGGCTGGATGTCGCGGGTCATCAGCGGCAGGAGGCCGGCGGGGTAGCGGCCGCCGCCGGGCTCAATGGCGGCCCCGCCCCAGCCATAGAGCAGCAGATTGACGAGAAACTGCATCCAGAACGCCGGGGCGGTCTGCACGTCGTTGGGCTGCTCCAGCAGCATCGCGATGGGGTGATTTTGGACCCGGCCCCCTGTCTGCCGATCGATGACATGCACCGGACAGGATGAGAGGTCGCGGGCGATGCGGGAGACACATGACCAGACCGAGGCGGCCTGAATCGCGGTCTCGGGCGTCACCGTGATTCCGGTGTCCTCGCTGCCGTACTGGCTGAGCATGTGCAGGCCGCTGCTATAGATAGACTGACTGGCGAGCTGCTGGATGCTGCGGGACTCGTGGGCGTCGGCTTGTCGCCGGCGGAGGAACTGGGGGATCAATCGCATAGGAATCTCCGGGGCCCAACGGGGCCGATGCGGCCGATCAACGGATCGGCGGCGATACTTAGAACATCAGTGCCTGGGGGACATACGAAAGCCCCTCACCCTCGGGGTGAGGTCGCTGTTTGCAGTGGGTACCGAGCGACATCGCGAGAGCGACCATTCCGTCGATCTTGGCCGGCCCCTTCGGTTTGGCCAGGCGGATCAAGCCGTCGGCGTTCTCAATGACGCGCGCATTCGACGCCATCCAATCGAGGATCGGGTTTCCGCCATGCCGGAGCCGACCATCGAGCACCGCGGCCTCTAAGTACCGACACACGGGATTGAACATCGTCGCCCGCTGCCAGAACTCAAAGACGTCCAGCCCCGCACCTTGGAGGTGGACGGCCAGCAGGCGGGCATATGCCGGGTCGTAAGCGATCTCTCGGACGTTGAACCGCTCACTGATTTCGACGATCCGCCGCCATAGCTGATCCGGATCGATGTAGTCACCGGGGAACAACTCAAGGTTGCAGGCGGGATCATCGGCCCAAGCTCGCAGCGGCACGCCTGCAGCTTTCTCCGCCTCGGCGAGCCGATCCTCCGGCAGCCAGAACCAACTCAGCACATCGTGCTGCAACTTGCCGTCGCCAGCTTCGGAGGGGAACTGCAGGGTGAGGGCGGTGAAGTCCGACCAGGCGGAGACGTCGAGCCCTCCGTAGCACTCTTGGCCGTCCAGTAGCTTCTCCGGCCGCCGCGGCGGGCACGCGACCCATCGATCAAAGTCGAGCCAGGCGGACGCACCGGAGACGAATTGGTTCAGGCGGTATTGGCGGAACGTCGTCATCTTGCGAGGGACCGCCAAGGCCTCGGCATACTCCTGCTCATATACCTCGACCGGGACAGTCACCCCGAGGTTGGGTTGGGCCTTTCGCCACGTCTCGACGCTGCCGTAGTCGTCGTCCTGTTCGGCCTGATAGACGATGGGCAGGAACTCACGATCGCTCACGATGCCGGAGCGAACCTTGCAGGCATAGTCGTGGACCTCGGCACATACACCATGCGGATCATCGCCGGCAGTCGTGGTGTAGAGGACCAGCGGTTGCCGGCGGCTTCCCATCGACGTGGTGAGGGCATCGATAAGGGCGGCGTCGCCGATGGCGTGGAGTTCGTCGATCAACGCACCCGAGAGGTTGCCCCCGTGTTTGGTATTGGCTTTCGCATTGATGACGCGGTAGTTGCCACCGGCGAGCAGGTTGATCGACCGGCTCATCACCTCGGCTCGGCCGATCAGCTCGGACTCCGCCTCTACCATCTTTTTCGCAGCTCCGAAGACGTATCCGGCCTGTTCGGCATTGGCGGCGGCGGACACGATCTTGGGTGATGTCTCGCCATCGATGAATAGCAAGATCAGCCCCACCGCCGCGGCAATCTCGGACTTGCCGGCCTTCCGTGGGGTGAAGAGCAGGCACTTGCGATACCTACGGGTCCCGTTGGACCTTTTCCAGCCGAACAAGTTCCCCAGCATGGCGACCTGCCACGGCTCAAGCTGGAAAGGCTTGCCGGCCCACTCGGCCTCCGTGAATGTCAGGCACTCCAGCACGAACGCGACGACCCTCATCGCCTCATCGATATCGAACCGATCGCCCTCGGCAGCGGACGCCCACGGGTCATAGTTCGGGATCAACTCCCTGCACCATTGCTCAAGCTCGGCGGGGCTGAGCGACATCAAGTGCCTGTGAACTTCAGCGGGGGACCATCATTAAAGAATCGACCTTTGCCCGCGTCCTGCTGCGGCGTCGTCAGCTGCACCTCAATCCGGGAGCGAGCGGAGGGGGACATGCCAAGAGCCGCTTCCATTTTGTGCAGTTGGTCGGCCAACTGCCGAGCGATCGACACGTACGGATTCGGCTGCAGATACTTAAGGGTTCCATCCTCATGCTTCAGCGGCACGACTTCGCCGGAACGTTCGACCATCTGGACTGCCTGTCGCCAGCGGTGCCATGTGCTGGCGTATCGGGTGAGTAGGTTGCCATCGATCATTCCGATCAAGCCGAGTTCATCGAGGAGCTTCACGAGTCTGCGGAACTCCCGCTTTGCGTCCTTGGGAAGCCAGCTGGGGCAGGTCGGCTTGCCGACGGGTTTGGCTTCATTACGAGCGCTTCGGTCCGGACGCGCTGTACCTCGGGCCTCTTTGATTGCGGTGGGTGTTGGCTGGGGGCCGCGAGCGCCCATCTATGTGGCCTCCGCCAGCTGCTGTGGCTGAAGAATGGCTTCGCGGATATGCCGCGCGATGGCCCGCATCAGGAGTGGGGGGACCGAGTTGCCGATGCGGGCGACCTGCTGGGGGTAGTCGCCAGCGAACCGGAACTGATCTGAAAAGCTGCCGAACCTCGCAAACTCGCGGACCGTGAACCGACGTTTCTCCGCCCAGTGCATCGCCCCATGCATTCCGAGGACGCCGTCGTTCTTGCGGATCGTGTTGGCCGGCTTTTGGGGGTTGAACTTCAGGCAGTTGAACCCGCTCTTGCCGAGGTAGGCGTGCCGATTTTTGCCGATGGGCACGTTCTCCCAATCGATGAAGCTCACGTTCTTCTCGGCCGCTTTACGGAGCATGGCGACCTCGGCCGGATCATTCACCACGTCGCTGATTGCTTCGCGGCAGGGGATCGGTCGCGAGTACGGGGCGGGGTGCGTCGGCGTGATGTCGAGGTCATTCCTGACACCGATGAAGATGAGCCGGCGACGAGCTTGGGGAACCCCGTAGTAGGCTGCATTGAGCACCCGAGCGGATACCCGGTAGCCCGCCGCCTTGAGGTCACGCAGGCACGCGACAAAGGTGAGCTTCATCTTGCCCGCCACCATTCCGGTGACATTCTCCATCACCATGACTCGCGGCTGCAGGTCTCGCACTAGCCGCACGTAGTGGGTGAACAGCTGATTACGCGGGTCGCCAGCTTGTCGCCTGCCTGCCATGCTGAAGCCCTGGCAAGGTGGTGAACCATCGAATACATCAAGCTCACCCACCTGCAGGCCGCTGACCTCTAGAACCTGCTCGGCCTCGATCTGAGTGATATCGCCGAGCACCGGAACGTGGGGGAAGTTGATCTTGAACGACGCCACCGCGTCGGGGTCGTACTCGACGGCCAGCAGTTCGCGGAACCCGGCCATGCTGTAGCCCAGCGACGACCCGCCGCAGCCGGCGAATGTGCTGATGACCGTGGGGGCGTCGGGCTCGCGGGGGGCGAGGTGGTCGGCCCATGCTTCGTTGAGGGTTCGGGTGTAGGGGTGCGTCACACCGGCACCTCGGTTTCGCACTTGGGGCAGGTGACCGTCTTAACCTCGGCCGCGACCGACTCGGTGTAGACCTTGCCCGAGGCGTCGGGCGGTAGCTGGGGCCGGCCCTGAGCCTCACTAATGAGGGCGGCGACCTCGTCAAGGGTGTGGCCCGTGGCAAGGGCGAGGTCGGCGTCTTCGTCGCGGAGCGATTCCAGCTGACGGGCGAGTGCTTCCCGATCCCACTCGGCCAAGGTCGCTGTTTGGTTGTCCGCGATCGCGTACCCGGTCGCCGCCGACCCGGTGAGGTCCGACTCGGTGACCGCGATCTGCTCCCACCCAATCTCGACCGCGCCGGCCAGTGTGCCGTTGCCGGCGATGACCTTGCCCTCGGCGTCCACGAGGATCGGGCGTTGCTGGCCGAACTTGCGAAGGCTCCCGACGATGGCCTCCAGGTTGCGGACCCCGTGCAGCCGGACGTTCTCCGGGTCCTTGGTCAGCTCAGCGATGGGCCGGGCGTGGGGGCGAAGCGATGGGGTGATGTGGTTGAGTTCCTGCATGGATGCTCCTGCTCAGGTCGTGCGGGGTTGGGGTTGGATAGAGGGGCTAGCGGGGGTCGGTTCTCTCGAGGGCGGCAGGGGCTGACCAGCCGGCCCCCCACCCCCTAAAACCTGACGGCGTGAAAAGGGTGCGGTGCGTGTAGGTCTTTAGGCGGCGACTTTTGAACACTTTTGGGCCCCTGAGGCAGGATTCCGCGAATTCGCCGGCACCTCCGGCTTACCGCTTGTGCGGCAGCACTGACGGCCCGCCGACCCACCGAGCTGCCGGGTGAGTTCAGCACGCTCGGCCTTGATCCGCTTGGCCTCTATCGCGTAGAGGGCCACCGAGGTGGCATCAATCGCGACACCGACGATGAGCAGAAGAACGATGAGGGAGAGCAGGGCGACGATCATTGGGGGTCCTTGGCGTGGTGGGCGGTGTGGCAGGCGGAGCAGAGGGGTTCGAGGTTGCCCCAGTCCAGGCGTTGGGATGGGTCTTGGCTGATCGGGATGGTGTGGTGGACTTGCTCGGCGGGCTGGACCTGGCCCCGCGCCTCGCACCGACGGCAGAGCGGGTGCTGTTGAAGGAACGCCTTGCGGAGTCGTCGCCAGTTGACGTCGTATCCGCGGCGGCTTGCAGAGGGACGGGTGTCTTGGCGTCGGCCCCCGCGCGGCCCCGCCGTTGGCCGCCGACCGACCCGCCCCAACCTCATCACCGGGGGACGCGACGCCATCAGCTCACGACCTCGATAGATAGGTCAGCCAGCCGGACTGGCTCACCATCAATGACGGCATCCAACGAGCCAACGTACGCGCGGCGGCCGAGGTCCAATGCTCCGGTGAGTTCATCCGGGAGGGGGATGAGTACCCGGTCAGCGGCCGCGGCGACGGGGGTCACGTCGATGCCTTCGTCGCCGGTCTGTGTGGAGGTGGCCGTGAGCGTGAGAGATTCGGCAGTGGTCACATCCGGCCAGGCATCACCGCTGATCGCGATTGAGCTAGACCCTGTGTAGTCGACACCGCGGACGAGGCGGATGGAAGAGGCCGACGGGTCGTAGGGGTCGGAGGTGGCCCCGGCCGGCAGGGCGGACCGGCCAAGCAAGGTGTCGATCTTCCCACTGATCGTCTGGTCGGGTGAGGTGACCAGCGCGTACGACCACCTGCCCTGATGACCCAGCCCGGACAGCACGACCACTCCACCGAGCGCACCGGCTGCCGCGGCTGCCGGCGGCAGATCGATCCGGTAGCCACCCGCCTCGGCATGCCAGATGATCCCGCCCGGCTGATGGGCAGCATCGACATCGGCCAGATCGACGGCGGCGACCGAGGCGGCCGCATCACCGTGCCGGGCGAAACTGATAGAAGCGTCAGCCGCGGTCAGCATCGGCCAAGGCGAGCCATCCAGGTCATACACTGGAACGATGATCGATGGCTCATCCGAGCCGATTGCAATCTGCATTGGAGTGTCCTGGTTGTCGGCGTCGGCCCGCTGCTGGACCAGCCGCCGGCCGCGGTAGGTGTCCTTTTCATTCCCCTGAAGGGGATCGATTCGCATCCGATGGAGGTCGCGGATGGACAGGTTCCTCAACTGGTCGATCGTGAGGGTCCGCAGCGAGAGGGCGGGGGGGTCATATGTCTCGGGGGTTACGGTCATCCGGCCCCCCGCCGGCGGCGGCCGCGGATGCTGACGGGCAACGCGGCGAGCCGCTCGCTGGTCAGATCGATTAAATCTTGCCCGGTAAGCCACTCCCTCAGCTGACGCCGGGCCCGCGTCATCGTCGCTGGGTGACAACCGGCGGCTGCCGCCGCGGCGTCGTGGGTGATGTCGTGGTCGGCGATGAGGGCGGCAGCCACCCGGGCCGACACTTGGCCGAGCACTCGATCCAGATGGTCGATTATCGCGGCGGCCGCCTCCGGGATTCGGTCGGCCGGATCGACGTGGGGATCGACCAGGACGCCGGCCAAGATCGCCGGGTCCACTTGATCGACGCCCGGAGGGAGTTGCTCCCGATCTAATCGACGTTGCTGCGTTACTGCCTTGTGGGCGGAGTAGTAGCACGCTCGTTGCAAGTATCCCCACAGTCGAGCAAATGTCACCTCTCCCCGGAAGTTGGGCAGGTGGTACATCGCCAGCCGAAGCCTTGCCTCCTGGACGAGGTCGTCGATGTCGGCCCGCTGCCGCTCGCCGGCCACCCGGTAGACGTACTTGTAAATGAGGTCATCGAACTGGACCAGCAGCTCGCCAATCCGCCGCCGGACCGCCTCAGCCTCGGCGGGCGACGCTCCTGCTGGCGTTCGGAACGGATGATTAGGCTCGGGGGACGTGTCGGCCACTCATGAGATATTTCCCGCGGATGGGGGTTTTGGTTGCGCTTTTGGTTTTCGAGTGCGGCCCCGACGCTGAAACCTCGCGATATCGTCCGGGGTCAGGTCGTCGATTCCCTGCTCGCGAATCCATTCGGCGAGCATCTGCCGGGCGCGGCTGATCTTCGCGAGGCTGTGTCCGGTGAGCCGCTCGGCCTCGGCACCCTTCGTGCCTGGGTGCTCGGCGACTGATGCGGCAGTCTCGGCGACTGCCGGCGACAGGATCGATTCAAGGTTCTTACGGATGGCGTCTGCCATGTCAGGCGTCCGGTCGGCCGGATCACTGTTGGGGTTGCCGAACAGCTGGTCCGCCCGATCAAGCTGACATGGCCGATCCGTGAGGCGGAATCGCGGTGACCGCACCAAACCCAACACGATCCATCGAACCGACGTACGAAGAAAGCAATACACCTGAGCCGGAGCTGGCTCGCCCCGATACCTGGGCAGCGTCGCCACCACCAGCTTCATCCGCACCTCCTGCACCATGTCCTCAAGGTCAGCCTGCTGGTGATGCGGCCCGGCGATGGCACGGACGGTCTTCCAGATCAGTGCCTCGTGCCGCTGGAGCACCTCGCCGATCCGGTCACGAACCTTGTCGGCCTCGGCGGGGCCGGCCCCCGGCGGTACGCGGAATGGATGGGGTAAATCGTCGGAGGTGGCCACGCCGGAAGATCGACACCAAGAGCCGATCTAGTGGCGCTTTCGGTTGGACCAACGTGGAAAAGCCCAGCAGCCGGATTGACTGCTGGGCCCCTGAGGTGACCGATGCCCGTCGGTCACTAGGTTCTACCCGTGGTTGGGGCCGCGGGTTGCGCAATGCTTCCCGTGAATCTCCCGGCTGCTACCGGGCCGCCCATTCGTTGGCCTTGGCCTCGAGCTCGTCGAGCTCCTCCTGGGTCAAGCTGTTGATGTGAGCGAGCTTCGTGTTGACCATCACGTCGGTCAGCGTCCGCTCGTCGAGAGTCACTGCGATGCCGTCGCCGTCGCCCTTCGGGCGGCACAGGTACCGGATGATGTCAAAGCATTCGATCGTCCGGCGGATGGACTCGAAGACCTGCGACTTGGTCCGGCCGGTCTGGTCCAACGCGCCGAGCAGTCGTTTCCAGTTTGGCTGGGTGAGGGGGGTGCCGAGGTGGGGTCGCTGGCTCCGCCACCAGCTCACCAGGTACCAGTAGTAGCCGGCGAGCTGGGGCCAGGTCCAGTTCTCCGGCTTCGGGTCCTGCACCGAGAAGCCGGGGGCCTGACGCCAGTCCAGGTTCGTCGGTCGGACCCCGTTGAGTTCGGCTTCATCGCGATCGCCATAGTGCCGGGCGTCGCCACCGAGCTGGATGTACGCCCGCATGGCGTCCAGGCTGGAGCAGGCCCACTCTCGGATCAGGTCGTCCTCGTCGTCTACTGGGGTGGTTCGTTCGTCCGCCGCCGCAGGCGGGCTGGCTGGTTTGGGGGGTGCCTTGGGAGGGGGGGGCTCCACCCTCTCTCCTCTCCCTCTACTAGAACCCTCTATGCCTGTCCGCAAATGCGGACACATACGTGTCCGCGTTTGCGGACAGTTACTGTCCACGTTTGCGGACAGTTACTGTCCACGTTTGCGGACACATCGACCTGTCCGCGTTTGCGGACACATAGCCGCCGGCGGACTGCCTCGACGTCGATATGGTCGGGCCAGCGGATCGTCTTGGTCCGCCTCTTCCCGCGGCCCCCATCGACGACAACCCCTAGCTTGACCAGCTCGCGGATGAGCGTGTTCCAACGCTGCCGCGCGATCCCGGCCTCGGCCGCCAGCTTGGCCTGGCCCATGAAGCATTGGCGGCCAGGCTCTCGGGTCCCGTCACTTCGCTTGCGGGGCTGGGACGTGTGTGCGCCGAGGACCATCAGGACGGCGTGATACCGACGGTCGAGGTCCGACAGCAGTTGCATGATTTCGGTGGGGATCAGCGAGAATCGAGGTTCGGGCACAGGCAACTCCAATGAAAAAGACCCCCGGAGCTGCCATTCCGGGGGTCGATCGCTGGCGGCTGACGGATGCCGATCCAGCGGATTGGGTTGTGTGGGAGGGGGGGTCCGTCGCGGAGGCAGCCCGCAGTAGTTAGTAGTCCCGGTCGGGCCGGAACCTCTCATTCCCTTTTTGGGAGAAGGTGCCGCCCGCTTCGTCCCCTATCGGCAGTGTCGCCGCGCCGCCCGCAATCGGGGCGATCCTCGCCCGCTGCTCCGCCGGGGCGCACTCAACATGCAGACACTCAGTGGCGGCCGCCCGCGAGTGTCTCGACCGATGTTCGACGTAGCGGGTAGCGGGCCGAAGTCGCGTGCCGCAGACGGAACACCGGACGTGCGAGCGGACGCGGTGCCGGCCCCGGTTCCGGCGGATGATCCACTCGCCTCCGGGGTGCAGGTGCTGGCTGTTCACGACGCGGCCCCCTCATCTCCCCTGCCGGCCCCCAGCCGGTCGAGCAGGCCCAGCCCGAGGTCAGCCGCCGCCGCCAGGGCGAATGCTTCTCGGTCCCCCAGGTGGATCGTCCCTCCGTCGTCGATCAGCCGGTCCAGTCGGTCTCGCAGGTCGGCGAGGAGTCCGACCCCGAGCCCGAACTCCGGGTGGGCCAGCAGCTGCTGCAGGTCGTGCAGGCCGCCGGCGGCGAGGTCGTCGGGCGGCGGGGTTGAGGGTTGCGTGGGGGTGGTCAGTCGGTCCATCGGCGGCTCCACGGGAGGTACTGTTGAGGCCCCGGCGACGCTGCCGGGGCCCCGCGAGCGGACCGTATCGGGCGGGCCTGACGCTGTACACCTACCCCAACACCACGCCCCGCTTTGCCGCTCGGCTGAGCAGCCGCCGCAACCCCTTCATCGCCTCATCCCCCGGCCGGAGTGTTCCACCCTCCCACCGCTTGACGGTGATCTCGCTGCGGCCGAGCTTCTGCGCCAGCTGTTTCTGGGTGAGGCCGAGGGCGGAGCGGGCCGACTGGACGAAGCCGGGACTCGGGGGGGCGAAGTCGCGTGTGGCGACCGCCCGTATCTCGTCGAGCCGCCTTACCCCCGCCGGCTTGAAGGTCAGTGAGCCATCACGGTCTTGACCGGTCATCTCTTCGGGGAGTTCAACGTAGACGTTCCGCCCGTCAGGAAGGGCCATCGTGTAGGGCACGGTCGGGCTTGCGGTCGCAGGCATGGTCAGGTATTCCAGTAAATGGTGATGAAGATTGTCCCGGTCTCGTCCTCTTCAATGGCGACGACCAACTCGGCAGGGCAATCGCATTCTCCGCCTAGTCGCTGATCCTGCGATGGTGAAGGGGACA